>NZ_JBQEPC010000006.1:0-216723 GCF_052045655.1 Microbacterium sp. 22215 | reverse complement strand
TAAGATAGAGAAGTTGCCCTTCGGGCCTGGTTGTGATGACTGGGTCGTGGGAGCATCCGATCCTTGAGAACTCAACAGCGTGCACTTGTCAAATGCCAAATTATCCTCGTCTAGCTTCGGCTAGTTGAGAATTCCTTTGGATCAAAGACCAACCTCCTTGTGGGGTTGGCATTCGGATGAAGTCAGCAATGAATTTGTCTCTTTGGTCAGCATCAAACTCGCTGCGTCACCGTTTTCCCGGTGTCGTATGCATTTCTTTTTTACGGAGAGTTTGATCCTGGCTCAGGATGAACGCTGGCGGCGTGCTTAACACATGCAAGTCGAACGGTGAAGCCCAGCTTGCTGGGTGGATCAGTGGCGAACGGGTGAGTAACACGTGAGCAACCTGCCCCTGACTCTGGGATAAGCGCTGGAAACGGCGTCTAATACTGGATACGAGTAGCGACCGCATGGTCAGTTACTGGAAAGATTTATTGGTTGGGGATGGGCTCGCGGCCTATCAGCTTGTTGGTGAGGTAATGGCTCACCAAGGCGTCGACGGGTAGCCGGCCTGAGAGGGTGACCGGCCACACTGGGACTGAGACACGGCCCAGACTCCTACGGGAGGCAGCAGTGGGGAATATTGCACAATGGGCGCAAGCCTGATGCAGCAACGCCGCGTGAGGGATGACGGCCTTCGGGTTGTAAACCTCTTTTAGCAGGGAAGAAGCGAAAGTGACGGTACCTGCAGAAAAAGCGCCGGCTAACTACGTGCCAGCAGCCGCGGTAATACGTAGGGCGCAAGCGTTATCCGGAATTATTGGGCGTAAAGAGCTCGTAGGCGGTTTGTCGCGTCTGCTGTGAAATCCGGAGGCTCAACCTCCGGCCTGCAGTGGGTACGGGCAGACTAGAGTGCGGTAGGGGAGATTGGAATTCCTGGTGTAGCGGTGGAATGCGCAGATATCAGGAGGAACACCGATGGCGAAGGCAGATCTCTGGGCCGTAACTGACGCTGAGGAGCGAAAGGGTGGGGAGCAAACAGGCTTAGATACCCTGGTAGTCCACCCCGTAAACGTTGGGAACTAGTTGTGGGGTCCATTCCACGGATTCCGTGACGCAGCTAACGCATTAAGTTCCCCGCCTGGGGAGTACGGCCGCAAGGCTAAAACTCAAAGGAATTGACGGGGACCCGCACAAGCGGCGGAGCATGCGGATTAATTCGATGCAACGCGAAGAACCTTACCAAGGCTTGACATATACGAGAACGGGCCAGAAATGGTCAACTCTTTGGACACTCGTAAACAGGTGGTGCATGGTTGTCGTCAGCTCGTGTCGTGAGATGTTGGGTTAAGTCCCGCAACGAGCGCAACCCTCGTTCTATGTTGCCAGCACGTAATGGTGGGAACTCATGGGATACTGCCGGGGTCAACTCGGAGGAAGGTGGGGATGACGTCAAATCATCATGCCCCTTATGTCTTGGGCTTCACGCATGCTACAATGGCCGGTACAAAGGGCTGCAATACCGCGAGGTGGAGCGAATCCCAAAAAGCCGGTCCCAGTTCGGATTGAGGTCTGCAACTCGACCTCATGAAGTCGGAGTCGCTAGTAATCGCAGATCAGCAACGCTGCGGTGAATACGTTCCCGGGTCTTGTACACACCGCCCGTCAAGTCATGAAAGTCGGTAACACCTGAAGCCGGTGGCCTAACCCTTGTGGAGGGAGCCGTCGAAGGTGGGATCGGTAATTAGGACTAAGTCGTAACAAGGTAGCCGTACCGGAAGGTGCGGCTGGATCACCTCCTTTCTAAGGAGCATCTGACTCTTCGGAGTCCAGAACCCAGTTCGAAGGCATACGTTCTTCGCTGGGAGCTCATGGGTGGAACATTTGACATGGTGCGAAGGATGAAGGTTTCTCTTAGTACACCGCTTGCGGTGGGAACGGGGAGGGTTTCGGATGTCGCACCTGCACGCTGTTGGGTCCTGAGGGACCGGATGCGATCTTCGGATCGTTTCTGTACCTCTGGGCCTCTTGTTGTTTCTCCTGTGGGGGAAGTGAGAAGGGGTACCGCCCGTACTTTGAGAACTACACAGTGGACGCGAGCATCTTGCAGCTGATCTTCGGATCGGTTGCACAAGATGATCTTAAAGATCATTAGTCAATTTCATGCCAGGCTTTCGGGCCTGGTGTCGATTCTGATTCAAACTCATGTGATTTCAAGTCTTTAAGAGCAAACGGTGGATGCCTTGGCATCTGGAGCCGAAGAAGGACGTAGCAATCTGCGATAAGCCTCGGGGAACTGATAAGCAAGTTTTGATCCGAGGGTGTCCGAATGGGGAAACCCCGCTGGGCGGCGTGCCGACCTAGTGACTCCCGCCTGAATATATAGGGCGGGTAGAGGGAACGTGGGGAAGTGAAACATCTCAGTACCCACAGGAAGAGAAAGCAACCGCGATTCCGTTAGTAGTGGCGAGCGAAACCGGAACAGGCTAAACCTAGCGTGTGTGATAGCCGGCAGGCGTTGCACGTTGGGGGTTGTGGGACTTTTCAGTCATCTCTGCCGAGGTGGCGGCGTTACACGATGGTATAGACGAACGGTCTTGAAAGGCCGGTCATAGAGGGTGCCAACCCCGTAGTCGAAATGCCAACCGTGGCGCGAAGAGTATCCCAAGTAGCACGGGGCCCGTGAAATCCCGTGTGAATCTGTCAGGACCACCTGATAAGCCTAAATACTCCCAGATGACCGATAGCGGACAAGTACCGTGAGGGAAAGGTGAAAAGTACCCCGGGAGGGGAGTGAAATAGTACCTGAAACCGTTTGCTTACAAACCGTTGGAGCAGCCTTAGTAGCTGTGACAGCGTGCCTTTTGAAGAATGAGCCTGCGAGTTAGCGATATGTGGCGAGGTTAACCCGTGTGGGGTAGCCGTAGCGAAAGCGAGTCTGAATAGGGCGATTCAGTCGCATGTCCTAGACCCGAAGCGAAGTGATCTATCCATGGCCAGGTTGAAGCGACGGTAAGACGTCGTGGAGGACCGAACCCACTTAGGTTGAAAACTGAGGGGATGAGCTGTGGATAGGGGTGAAAGGCCAATCAAACTTCGTGATAGCTGGTTCTCTCCGAAATGCATTTAGGTGCAGCGTTGCGTGTTTCTTGCCGGAGGTAGAGCTACTGGATGGCCGATGGGCCCTACAAGGTTACTGACGTCAGCCAAACTCCGAATGCCGGTAAGTGAGAGCGCAGCAGTGAGACTGTGGGGGATAAGCTTCATAGTCGAGAGGGAAACAACCCAGACCACCAACTAAGGTCCCAAAGCGCGTGCTAAGTGGGAAAGGATGTGGAGTTGCCTTGACAACCAGGAGGTTGGCTTAGAAGCAGCCACCCTTGAAAGAGTGCGTAATAGCTCACTGGTCAAGTGATTCCGCGCCGACAATGTAACGGGGCTCAAGCACGCCACCGAAGTTGTGGCATTGACATTATTGGTAGGCCTTCGTGGTCCAGCCGTGTTGATGGGTAGGAGAGCGTCGTGTGGCCAGCGAAGCGGCGGTGTAAACCAGCCGTGGAGGCTACACGAGTGAGAATGCAGGCATGAGTAGCGAAAGACGTGTGAGAAACACGTCCTCCGAAAGACCAAGGGTTCCAGGGTCAAGCTAATCTTCCCTGGGTAAGTCGGGACCTAAGGCGAGGCCGACAGGCGTAGTCGATGGACAACGGGTTGATATTCCCGTACCGGCGAAGAACCGCCCAAGCTAATCCAGTAGTGCTAAGTGTCTGAATCCCAGTGACTGATCCCTTCGGGGTGACGCTCTGGGCCTAGCGCACGACCCCATTCTGGTGCGGTTAGCGTATTAACAGGTGTGACGCAGGAAGGTAGCCCAGCCAGGCGATGGTTGTCCTGGTGCAAGTGCGTAGGCCGAACGGTAGGCAAATCCGCCGTTCACATAGGCTGAGACACGATGCGAATAAAAAGTGGGTGATCCTATGCTGCCAAGAAAAGCATCGACGCGAGGTTCTAGCCGCCCGTACCCCAAACCGACTCAGGTGGTCAGGTAGAGAATACCAAGGAGATCGAGAGAATCGTGGTTAAGGAACTCGGCAAAATGCCCCCGTAACTTCGGGAGAAGGGGGGCCTTCGACGTATTAGGACTTGCTCCGAAAGCGTTTGGAGGCCGCAGAGACTAGTGGGTAGCGACTGTTTACTAAAAACACAGGTCCGTGCCAAGTCGCAAGACGATGTATACGGACTGACGCCTGCCCGGTGCTGGAAGGTTAAGAGGACCGGTTAGCCGCAAGGCGAAGCTGAGAATTTAAGCCCCAGTAAACGGCGGTGGTAACTATAACCATCCTAAGGTAGCGAAATTCCTTGTCGGGTAAGTTCCGACCTGCACGAATGGCGTAACGACTTCCCAACTGTCTCAACCGCGAACTCGGCGAAATTGCATTACGAGTAAAGATGCTCGTTACGCGCAGCAGGACGGAAAGACCCCGTGACCTTTACTACAGCTTGGTATTGGTGTTCGGTGTGGCTTGTGTAGGATAGGTGGGAGACTGTGAAGCATGGACGCCAGTTCATGTGGAGTCATTGTTGAAATACCACTCTGGTCACTCTGGATATCTAACTTCGAACCGTAATCCGGTTCAGGGACAGTGCCTGGTGGGTAGTTTAACTGGGGCGGTTGCCTCCCAAAAAGTAACGGAGGCGCCCAAAGGTTCCCTCAACCTGGTTGGCAATCAGGTGTCGAGTGTAAGTGCACAAGGGAGCTTGACTGTGAGACTGACAGGTCGAGCAGGGACGAAAGTCGGGACTAGTGATCCGGCAGTGGCTTGTGGAAGCGCTGTCGCTCAACGGATAAAAGGTACCTCGGGGATAACAGGCTGATCTTGCCCAAGAGTCCATATCGACGGCATGGTTTGGCACCTCGATGTCGGCTCGTCGCATCCTGGGGCTGGAGTAGGTCCCAAGGGTTGGGCTGTTCGCCCATTAAAGCGGTACGCGAGCTGGGTTTAGAACGTCGTGAGACAGTTCGGTCCCTATCCGCTGCGCGCGTAGGAAATTTGAGAGGATCTGACCCTAGTACGAGAGGACCGGGTTGGACGAACCTCTGGTGTGTCAGTTGTTCCGCCAGGAGCACCGCTGATTAGCTACGTTCGGGATGGATAACCGCTGAAAGCATCTAAGCGGGAAGCCGGCCTCAAGATGAGATTTCCATACCTTCGGGTGAGAGGCTCCCAGCCAGACTACTGGGTTGATAGGCCAGATGTGGAAGTGCAGTAATGCATGCAGCTGACTGGTACTAATAAGCCGATGACTTGATAACACACCGTTTGTTGGTGCTACGCGTCCACTGAGTGGTTCTCGATGTACGGTCGAGAACCGCATGACAATGACTTTGTTATGTGTTTGATTGAAACATCAATAGTGTTTCGGCGGCCATAGCGTGAGGGAAACGCCCGGTTACATTCCGAACCCGGAAGCTAAGCCTCACAGCGCCGATGGTACTGCAGGGGGGACCCTGTGGGAGAGTAGGACACCGCCGGACTTCTTTTAAACAGAAAAGCCACCCAATGTTGGGTGGCTTTTCTGCGTTAACGTGCGTTCGTGCACGACGACGATGACAGCTTCGATGGCGTCACGCGTTCGTGAGCGAATCGCGCACCCGGGCGCCGCGCACCCGGGCACGATGACGCGTCAGCGATTGAGTTCAGCGCGTGAGCTCATGGCTGGGTTTCAGCGCTTGAGTCGGGATTCGAGCACCGCGGCCGTCTCGATCACGGCATCCGCGAGTGCGCGCTCGTCGAGCTCCCCACCCGCCCAGGTCACCGCGACGGCGGCGACAGGCCACCCCGCGTGATCGCGAACGACCGCGCCGACACTGCGCAGCCCGTCTGCGACCTCGCTGTCTTCCGTCGCATAGCCGCGCCCTCTCACCGTGCGCAGCAGCTCACGCAGGTCACTCGGCTTTCGCGGACCGAGGCCGGTGCGGTCGGGGAACGCGGAGGCGCTCGGATACAGTGCACGCACCTGCTCACGAGGGAGGGCTGCGAGCATCGCTCGTCCGGATGCCGTGAGATGCGCGGGGAGGCGCACTCCGACGTCCGTGACGAGGGCCTGCCTGCGTGGGGCGCGCTCCTCGACGATGTACAGCACGTCACCACCGCTCATCACGGCCAGGTGCGTGCTCTCGCCGAGGCGGTCTGAGAGGGCAGCGACAAGAGGGCGACCGATGCGTGCGAGCGGTTGCTGTCGCGCGTATCCGCCGGCGAGTTCGAAGGCCGACGTGCCCAGCCCCCAGCGCCGATCCTCCTTCATGTGCAGCACGAAGCCGTGCGCCGCGAGGGTGGTGAGCAGGTGGTACACGGTCGACCGGGGCAGCTCGAGCTCGCGAGCGATCGCCGAGGCGGCGACCGGCGCGGGGCGCCCGGCCAGATAGCTCAGGATCCGCAGCGTGTTCTGGGCAGCGGGCACCTGGGCGCCGGTCTCCGCATTGTCTGGGATCACAGACACAGGATCCCACGTTCGTCTGTCGCGCGCGACCTGTCGGGTGTGGAATCGAGACATGAGCGAAAAGCCCTCCGTCCTCGTCGGCGATGCACCCCTGAGCCATTCCGATGTCGTCGCGGTCGCCCGACACGGTGCCCCGGTGACCATCAGTCCCGCAGCGCTGGTGCGGGTCGCCGAGACCCGGCAGGTCATCGACGGACTCGCGGCCGACCCGCACCCGCATTACGGGGTGTCCACCGGCTTCGGCGCGCTCGCCACGACCTTCATCGCGCCCGACCGCCGTCTGCAGCTGCAGGCCAGCCTCATCCGTTCCCACGCCGCCGGCACAGGCGCCGAGGTCGAGCGCGAGGTGGTCCGTGGCCTTCAGCTGCTTCGTCTGCAGACGCTCACCTCGGGTCGCACGGGCGTGCGCCCCATCGTGGTCGAGACGTATGCCGGTCTGCTCAATGCGGGGATCACCCCGGTCGTGCGCGAGTACGGCTCGCTCGGATGCTCCGGCGACCTGGCTCCGCTCGCCCACATCGCGCTCGCGACGATGGGAGAGGGCGACGTCCGCGACGCCGAGGGCGCGCTCGTCCCGGCATCCGATGCTCTGGCCGCCGCCGGCATCGAGCCGCTCACCCTCGTCGAGAAGGAGGGGCTCGCCCTCATCAACGGCACCGACGGAATGCTCGGAATGCTGGTGCTGGCGCTGCACGATCTCGAGACGCTGCTGCTCACCGCCGACATGGCCGCGGCGATGTCGGTCGAGTCGCAGCTGGGCACGGATGCCGTGTTCGCGGCCGACCTCATGGCGCTCCGCCCCCAGGCGGGGCAGGCCACGTCCGCGGCGAACCTGCGGTCCTTCCTCGGAGACTCTCCGATCGTGCGCAGCCACAAGGGTCCCGAGGACGGCCGCGTGCAGGACGCGTACTCGCTGCGCTGCTCGCCCCAGGTGCACGGAACCGCGCGCGACACCATGGGGTACGCGTCGATGATCGCCGACCGTGAACTCGCGAGTGTCATCGACAACCCCGTGATCACCGTCGACGGTCGCATCGAATCGAACGGCAACTTCCACGGAGCGCCGGTCGCGGCAGTGCTGGACTTCCTCGCGATCTCGGTCGCCGATGTGGCCTCGATCTCGGAGCGTCGTACCGATCGCGCCCTCGACCCCGCGCGCAGCCACGGCCTGCCGCCCTTCCTCGCCGATGAGGTGGGCGTCGATTCGGGCCTGATGATCGCGCAGTACGCCGCCGCCGGCATCGTGTCGGAGCTCAAGCGCCTCGCCGTTCCGGCATCCGTCGACTCGATCCCGTCGTCGGCGATGCAGGAGGACCACGTGTCGATGGGATGGGCGGCCGCTCGCAAGCTGCGCCGTGCGATCGACGGGCTGGGCCGCGTGTTGGCGATCGAGATCCTCACCGGTGCCCGCGCCCTCGACCTGCGAGCGCCGCTGCAGGCGGGACCCGCGACCGGCGCGGTCCGCGATCTCGTCCGCACGGTCGCGGCAGGTCCCGGACCCGACCGCTTCCTCTCACCCGACATGGAGGCCGTGACTGCACTCGTGCAGTCCGGCGCCGTCGCCCGCATCGCAAAGGAGCACGCGAATGACTGACACCACGACGCCCAGCATCACCACGGCGGGGCCGCGCACTGTGCGGGCCGCCCGCGGCAACCAGCGCACCGCCAAGAGCTGGGGCGCGGAAGCGGCAAAGCGGATGCTCATGAACAACCTCGATCCCGAGGTCGCCGAGCACCCCGAAGACCTCGTCGTGTACGGCGGCACCGGAAAGGCTGCTCGCAGCTGGGAGGCGTACGACGCGATCGTCCGCACCCTCGACGAGCTCGAGCCAGACGAGACGCTGCTCGTTCAGTCGGGCAAGCCGGTCGGCGTCTTCCGCACGCACGAGTGGGCACCCCGTGTGCTGATCGCCAACTCGAACCTCGTCGGCGACTGGGCGACCTGGCCCGAGTTCCGCAAGCTCGAAGAGCTCGGCCTGATCATGTACGGCCAGATGACCGCCGGGTCGTGGATCTACATCGGAACCCAAGGCATCCTGCAGGGCACCTATGAGACGTTCTCGGCCGTCGCCCGTTCGCTCGGGCGGGACTCGCTCAAGGGCACGCTGACCCTCACCGGCGGCGCCGGCGGCATGGGCGGCGCACAGCCACTCGCCGTCACGCTCAACGACGGCGTCGTGCTGATCGTCGACGTCGACGAGTCGCGCCTCGCACGTCGGGTCGAACACGGATATCTCGACGAGTACACGACCGACCTCGACGCGGCCGTCGCCCGGGTCGTCGCCGCGAAACAGGCCGGCGAAGCGCTCTCGGTCGGCGTGGTCGGCAATGCGGCCGAGGTCTTCCCCGAGCTGCTGCGCCGTGGTGTGCCGATCGACATCGTCACGGATCAGACCAGCGCCCACGACCCGCTCGCCTATCTGCCGGTGGGCATCTCGGTCGCCGACTGGAAGGCCGAGGCCGAACGGGATGCCGAGGCCTTCACCCACCGCTCGCGCGAATCGATGGCGCAGCACGTCGCCGCGATGGTCGCATTCCAGGATGCGGGGGCAGCGGTGTTCGACTACGGCAACTCGATCCGCGCCGAGGCTCAGCTCGGTGGCTTCGACCGCGCCTTCGAGTTCCCGGGCTTCGTGCCGGCTTACATCCGTCCGCAGTTCGAAGAGGGCCGCGGACCCTTCCGGTGGGCGGCGCTCTCGGGTGACCCCGAGGACATCTACAAGACCGACCGCGCGATCGCCGAGCTCTTCCCCGACGACAAGGCGCTGCACCGCTGGCTCGAGAAGGCCGGAGAGAAGGTGCACTTCGAGGGGCTGCCCGCGCGCATCTGCTGGCTCGGCTACAAGGAGCGCCACCTGGCAGGGCTCAAGTTCAACGAGATGGTCGCCTCCGGTGAGCTGTCGGCGCCGATCGTGATCGGCCGCGATCACCTCGACTCGGGCTCGGTCGCTTCGCCGTACCGCGAGACCGAGGCCATGAAGGACGGATCGGATGCGATCGCCGACTGGCCTCTGCTGAACGCGCTGCTCAACACGGCATCCGGCGCGTCGTGGGTGTCGTTGCACCACGGCGGCGGTGTCGGCATCGGACGCTCGATCCACGCCGGCCAGGTCAGCGTCGCGGACGGTTCTACGCTCGCCGCCGAGAAGCTCGAACGCGTGCTGACCAACGATCCTGGCACCGGAGTCATGCGACACGTCGACGCCGGGTACGAGCACGCGCGCGACATCGCCCGCGAGCGCGGCCTGAAGGTGCCGATGCTGTGACCACCACGCTGATCACGAACATCGGCGAGCTGACGACCAACATCGGCTCACCGGACGGAGACCGCTTCGGCACGCTGCACGATGCGGCCGTGCTGGTCGACGGCGGACGGATCGCCTGGGTCGGCTCGGCGGATGCCGCACCCGGGGCCGATGAGATCGTCGACGCCGGCGGCCGCGCGGTCATCCCCGGGTTCGTCGACAGCCACAGCCACCTGGTCTTCGGCGGAGATCGTGCAGCCGAGTTCGAGGCGCGCATGGCAGGGCAGAAGTACGCCGCGGGTGGCATCCGCTCGACCGTCGCCGCGACGCGAGCGGCGAGCGACGACGAGCTGCGCGCGCGCCTGCGCGGTTTCATCGACGAGATGCTCGCGCAGGGCACCACGACGGTCGAGATCAAGAGCGGATACGGGCTGAGCGTCGCGGACGAAGAGCGACTTGTGCGCCTCGCCGCCGAGGTCACGCCGGAGGTCACGTTCCTCGGGGCGCACGTCGTGCCGGCCGAGTACGCCGACCGCGCCGACGAGTACGTCGACCTGGTGACGGGCCCGATGCTCGACGCCTGTGCTCCCCATTCGAGATGGATCGACGTGTTCTGCGAGACCGGCGCGTTCTCGGTCGAGCAGTCGCGCCGGGTGCTCGAGACCGGCGTCGCGAGGGGACTCGTACCCCGAGTGCACGCGAGCCAGCTCGGTCCGGGCGACGGGGTGCGGCTCGCCGTCGAGCTCGGCGCGGCCTCGATCGATCACGGCACCTATCTGACCGACGACGACATCGCCGCGCTCGCCGCCTCCGACACCGTGCTGACCCTGTTGCCCGGAGTCGAGTTCTCGACCCGGCAACCGTATCCCGACGCGCGTCGACTGATCGATGCGGGTGTCACGGTGGCGCTCGCGTGCGATACGAACCCTGGTTCGAGCTTCACCTCATCGATGCCGTTCTGCATCGCGATCGCGGTGCGCGATATGGGCATGACCCCCGCCGAGGCCGTGTGGGCGGCGACCGCCGGGGGAGCGCGGGCGTTGCGCCGCGACGACATCGGCGTGATCACGGTGGGAGCACGCGCAGACCTCGTGCTGCTGACGGCGCCCACCCGCATCCATCTCGCGTATCGACCGGGAGTGCCGCTGGTCGATCAGGTGTGGAAGGACGGCGTCGCGGTCTTCGCGGCACCGTCGAAGGCACGAGGAGCGGAGAACCATGGCCCTGTCGCACGATGACCTCTGGCCGCGCGCTGGATCCTGGCCCTCGTTCGCTGCGGGGGATGACGCGGATGCCGTACTGCTCGGCGTTCCCACGTGGCGCACGTCGCTGTCGCCGACCGGCGCGCATGCGACCCCCGCGGCGATCCGGGAGGCGTTGACCCGGTACAGCGCGACGCTCATGGGTCCGCCTGTGGTCGACCTCGGCGAGGCGCTGCGCGTGCTCGACGCAGGGGATGTGGCCGAGCCCGACGGCGAGGCCGGCATCGCGGCGAGCGTCGCGCGCGTGCATGAGCTCGCCGCATCCGCTCGTCTCGTGATCGCGCTCGGAGGCGACAACGCGCTGACCTACCCGGTCGCGCGGGGAGCCGGGGCCACCGGACTGATCACGGTCGATGCGCACTTCGACCTGCGCGACGGGATCTCGAACGGGTCGCCCGTGCGGCGACTGATCGAGGACGCGCCCGAGGGGGAGCGCATCGATCCGACGAAGATCGTGCAGATCGGCATCGCGGACTTCGCGAACTCCGCCGCCTACGCGGCGCGCGCCGCCGAGTGGGGCATTCGCGTGCTCACCCTCGACGAGGTCAGGCGCCGGGGCATCGACGACGTCGTCGCCGAGGCGACGAGCATCGCGGGAAGCGGTGCGGCTGCCCGCATCCATCTGGATGTCGATGTCGACGCGGCCGATCGGGCCGCAGCGCCCGGCTGCCCGGCGAGCGTTCCCGGCGGGTTGGCTGCGTGGGAGCTGCGCGCTCTCGTCCGCTCGGTCGTCGCGGATCCGCGCGTGGTGAGCGCCGATATCGCCGAGGTCGACGCGACCGCCGACACCGACGACATGCGCACGGTCAGACTCGCGGCCCTCTGCGTGCTCGAGATGCTCGCGGCCCTCGCCACCCGCTGACCGCACAGGGCCATCGGTCGGCGACTTTACGATGGAGCCATGGACACGCTGGACACCCTCGCTCTCGTCGGCGAGGTGCTGTCGTGGGTGGGTCTGGGGATCGGGCTGCCGCTGCTCCTGCTGGCCATGCTGATCCGCGCGGTCGAAGGACCGTGGCGGAGCATCGAGATCGCGATCGTCGAACGGGACGGCTCCGTGTTCGCCCGCTGGTTCGCCGGAGGCGACTTCCACGAGAGGCCGCTCCGGCGCGACGAGTTCGCGACCCCGGAGGAGGGCTGGGCTGCAGGGGTCGTCAGTGCGAACGATCCTGCTCGTGCACGTGTGGGGGATCCGCCACATCTGCGCCGGGTCGTGATGACCCTGGGGATCGTGTTCGCGGCTGTCGGCGTGATCGGTCTCGTCGGCTCACTGCTGCCGCTGTTCCTCTGAGCGGATCACCTGCGGGTCTGGCGGGCTACGCGCCCGGGAAGCGCGGATCGCGGGAGTAGTCCTGTCGCCGAAGGTCGAGCGCTGCGGCGACCTGTTCAGGAGCGTCGTCGCCGATGAGGACGCGCAGCGGCCCGTCATCGGAGGCGACGTGAGCGAGGATCGCGGCTGCGGCATCCGACGGCGCCGTGCCGCCGGACGAGTCGCCCGCTGGCCACGGAACCTCGGCTGTTCCGAACAACTCCGTCCGCTGAGCGTCATAGACGTCGGAGGGTGAACTGAACCGCATGCTCGGCCCTGCCCACGCGGTGTCGAGCGCCCCCGGTTCGATGAGGGATACGCGGATGCCGAAGCGTGCCACCTCGGCGGCCATGGCCTCGCTGAACCCTTCCAACCCCCACTTCGTGGAGTTGTAGAGCCCGAGCATCGGCATCGTGCCGACCGCGCCGACGGTCGAGATCTGCACGATGTGCCCGCCGCCCTGCTCACGCATGACCGGGATGACGGCCTGGCTGAGCCAGAGCGGACCGAGCAGGTTCGTCTCCATGATCGCGCGGATGTCGTCCTCCGAGGCTTCTTCGACGGAGCCGATCAGTCCGTAGCCGGCGTTGTTCACGAGCACGTCGATGCGCCCGAGACGTTCGACGGCGCGGCGAACGGTCTCGCGAGCGGCGCCACGGTCGCGGACGTTGAGAGTCATGACGGTCAGGCGGTCGTGCGCGGGCAGCTCATGCTCGCCGCGGACCGTCGCCACGACGGTGTGCCCCGCCTCGAGTGCGGCCTCGGCGAGTGCGCGTCCGAGCCCGCGGCCTGCGCCCGTGATCATCCAGATCTGAGGTGATGAGGTCATGGAGCGATCGTATCGATCCGCGTCGTCATTCCCCGGCGAGGGCTCTCAGGCCAGGGCCGCTGCACAGACGACGGCCGCCGCCGCCGACCACGCCTGGGGTCGGCACGCAGCGGGGTAAGGCACTGGCCGGACGCCATCGATCTTCCCGTTGCCGGAATGCAGCTCGGGAACGCGATAGTCGAAGCCCTCGGCCGCGTCGAGCAATTGGGTAGCGACCCCACGGGCTTCCTCGACGAGCCCTGACCGGAGCATGCCGTGCACGGCGACCGCCGAGTCGTGCGTCCAGACGCTGCCGCCGTGATAACTCAGTGGCCAATAGCCCTGCGCATCGGACGACAGGGTGCGGATGCCGAAGCCACTCGACATGGTCGCTCCGGTCAGAAGAGCCGCACACGCACGCTCCTCGTCGGCATCTAGCAAACCGGTGCCGATCAGGTGGCCGATGTTGCTGGTCAGCGAGTCGACCGCCGACCCCTGGGCGTCGAGCGCGACCGCTGGGTACCGACCTTCACCGGTCGAGACCCAGAACGTCGCACGGAAGCGCTCCCGCAGGTCAGCCGCCCATGTGCGAAGGCGCTCGCCGCCGGGTTCGCCGAGCTCGTCGAGCAGCGCGGCCCCTCGGGTCGCGGCCTCGTAGGCGTAGGCCTGCACCTCGCTGAGCGCGATGGGACCCTCGGCGAGCGTGCCGTCTCTCCACTGGATCGAGTCACCGGAGTCCTTCCACCCCTGATTCGCGAGGCCATGCCCGGTCTCGTCGACGTAGTCGATGAATCCGCTGCCCGATGCATCGCCGTGCACGACCGTCCATTCCAACGCCGCCCGCAGTGCCGGGAGCAGGTCACGGAGTTCGTGTTCGGGCATGCCGGCGTCGTGCGCATCGGCCAGTAGGCACACCCACAGGGGGGTCGCGTCGACGGTTCCGTAGTACAGCGGGGGAAGATGCACGCCCTCCTTCGGGAGCGACAGCACCCCGCTGCGGAGCTCGTGCAGGATCTTGCCCGGCGCCTGCGCGGTCGCCGGGTCCGTCACCGTGCCCTGCAGTCGGGCGAGCACGCGGAGGGTGGATGCGGCCATCGACGGGTCGGCGGCGAGTGCGAGTCGGGCAGCCCAGATCGAGTCCCGCCCGAACAGCGTGAAGAACCACGGCGCTCCCGCGGCGTAGAACGCATCCTCCGGGTGATCGGGGAGGGTGAGCCGGAGCGCGGCCAGGTCGGCCATCGCTCGGGTGGCCCATCGCGCGAGCCGAGGATCGTCGGCGGTCGGCTGGGTCGCGGACGAAGACGCAGGAGCGGCGGCGACCACGAGGGTGCGATCGTCGAGACCGACCGACCACGACACCTCGACGCTGCTACGAGGCGGCACGGTGATCTCCCAGCGCACCGTGAGGCCGTCGGGGTCGGCGGAGACGTCGGCGTCCTCCGCGGTCAGAGAGAAGGAGGCCTCGCCACTGCGCACGACGTGACCATCCCACGTCCACTGCGCGTCGGACGTCCCACCGGCCTTGACCGCCTGCATCGGGGCGAAGTCCGGGCGGAGCCGCAGCTCGAGTGCGACCGGCACCGCATGGTCGAGGTGCGTGACAACACGCAGCCGCTCCTCGAACCGGCCGGCGGTCGCGACGCGCTCCCGATCGAGCCGCACCTTCGGGTCCGCCGTTTCATCGTCGAGACCGCGCAGCAGGTCGGTGAGAAGAGCCCGCTGTGGCGTCGGCGACGAGCATCCGATCGACTCGAGGTCGGAGCCGTCGACCGAGAGCTCGACAGCCCGGATGTGTCGGAGGTCGCCGTGGTAGATGCCGTGGATCGGGGCGCTGCCAATTCGGCCGGTGGCGTCCGACCACACCTGGGTCGGCGCCTGCAGCACGATCAGCGCGTCGTCGAGCAGCGGCTGGAGGGCGGGGGGAGTGGGGGTCATTCCTTGACGGCTCCTTCTGTGGAGTTCATGATGCGGCGCTGGAAGATGAAGAACATCACGGCGACGGGGACCGTCATGATGAGCGCGGCCGCCAGCTTGAGCGGGTACTGCGTTCCCTGACTGAGTTGGCCGCTCGCGAGCGAGGCGACTCCCTTGGTCAGGGTCGTCAGTGCAGGGTCGTTGGTCGACACGATGAAATGGCTGAGCTCGTTCCACGACCCCTGGAACGACAGGATCACGATGGTGATGAGCGCGGGGGTCGCCATCGGCAGCACCACCGACCAGAACAGGCGGAAGGTGCCAGCGCCGTCGATCCTCGCCTGTTCCTCGACCGACACCGGGATGGATTCGAAGAAGTTCTTCATGATGAAGACTCCGGCGGCATCCACGAGCAGCGGCAGGATCATGCCGGCGTACGAATTGAAGATGCCGAGCTGGTTGATCACGAGGAACTTGGGAATCAGCAGCACGACGGCCGGCACTGACATGACGGCGATCAGAGCGGCGAAGACGACGTTCCGTCCGCGGAAGTGCAGTCGGGCGAGCGCGTAGCCCGCGAGCGAGTTGAAGAACACGCGGCCAGCGGTCACGAAGATCGTCACGATCGCGCTGTTGACGAACCAGGAGGGGAAGTCGCTGCGTGCGAACAGGCGCTCGTAGGCTGCGAAGGTCCAGACCTGAGGGATGAGTGTGATGCCGCTGGAGGCCGCATCCTCATCGGTCTTGAAGCTCGTCGAGACCTGCACGAGGAAGGGATAGATGTAGACGATGGCGAGGCCGATCAGCACGGCGTAGAGCACGATCTGCCAGGTCAGCTGCGTGCGGGAGAGCCTCATGACTGGCCTCCCTTTGTCGAAGTCTCATAGGCGCGGATGCGTCGCCTGGACACCGGCCGATCGCGCAGCACCCATCGCTGAAGCAGGGTGAACACGACGATGATGACGAACAGGATGAACGCGATCGCGGCTCCCTGGCCCCACTCCTGATTCGAGAACGCGGTCTGGTACGACAGATATGCGGGCGTGAGCGTGGTCTTGCTCGGCGCGCCGCGGGTGCCGGTGTAGATCTGGTCGAACACCTGCCAGGTGCCGATCAGGCCGAGCGTCAGCACGGTGAACAGCGTCGGGCGCAGTTGAGGCAGGGTGACCCTCCAGAAGCGCTGCCAGCCGTTGGCGCCGTCCATCATCGCCGCCTCGTCGACGTCGCCGCCGAGGTTCTGGAGACCCGCGAGGAAGAGCAGCATGAACGTGCCCGACGTGGTGAACACCGCCATCATGATGTAGGCGCTCATCGCGATCGACGGCCCGGCGAGCCAGTCCCACCACGAGACGCCGAGCATTCCGCCCTGCGTCAGAGCCGCGGGCCCGGAGTCGACGCCGACTCCGCCGAGCGCGAGATGCAGGATGCCGCGAGGATCGTTGAACCAGTTGGGGCCGTTGATACCGAACCAGGACAGCACGCCGTTGACCGCGCCGCTGGCGGAGAAGAGGAACAGCCACAGAACGGTGATGGCGACGGAGCTCGTCACGGAGGGGAAGTAGTACGCGGTGCGGAAGAAGCCGCGGCCGCGGAGGACCGCGCGATTGACGAGGATTGCGAGGAACAGGGCGAGAGCGGTCTGGAGGGGCACGACGAGCAGCACATACCAGGCGTTGTTGCGCAGGGCGGTGCCGAAGTCCTTGGTCGCCAGTCCGCCGTCGGTGAGCACGGCCGAGAAGTTCTCTGCGCCGACGAACGAGACAGACCCGGAGAGGGGGCTTCCGCGACCGCCCCAGTCCGAGACGCTCACCCAGAGGGCCATGAGAACCGGCACCAGGAGGAAGACCCCGAGGATCACGATCACCGGTGCGGTGAACAGCCAGCCGGCGGCGGCCTCGCCGCGGCGGAGGCCGGAGCCCCCGCCGTGGCGAGGCCCGGCGTGCGTCGTCGTCACCGCTACTCGACGATCGCTTCGAGGTTCGACTGGACCGAGTCGAGGATGTCGGCCGGCTCCGTCGTCTTGAGCGACTCGAGCTGCGCGTTGAAGTCGGCGATGACGTCGGCGGCGCCGTCCTGGTTCGGTGGGAACTGCGCATAGTCGGCGCCGGCGAGGAAGGGCGCGAGAGGCGCGTTGTCGGCGGTCCAGGCGTCGGCCGCGGACTTGATCGACGGCATCGGTCCGAAGGCCTTCGAGAATGCGAGCTGGCTGTCAGCGCTGGTCAGGTACTCCACCAGATCGAGGGCGGCCTGCTGGTTGGGGCTGTCGGCTGCCATGCCCCAGCAGTTCGTGAACTGCAGTGTGCCCTTGCCCTCGGGGCCTGCGGGAAGCTCAGCCACGGTGTACTCGATCGAGCTGAAGTCGTTCGCCAAGGCGCCGGTGATCCAGTTGCCTTCGATCACCATCGCCGCGGATCCCTTGCCCAGCGCTTCCCCGCCCCATCCGGCGCCGACGTCCTTCGCATACGCGAACGTGCCATCGGTGAGGTGGGACTTGACGTAGTCGAGCGCCTCGACGTTGGCCGGATCGTCGGCGATCGCCTGGCCGTCCTTGACGAGACCGCCTCCGGCCTGGGCCATGAACGTGCCCACCCGCTGGAATTCGGCTCCGAAGGCGAGACCGACGTGGTCGGCGGTGGTGAGCTTCGAGGCCACGGCGGCGAGGTCATCCCACGTCTGGGGAATGTCGGCGTCCGTGAGTCCGGCCTCAGCCCACATCTGGCTGTTGATGACGAGCGCCAGCGTCGAGAAGTCCTTCGGGGCGCAGTAGAAGGTGTCGTCGATGGTGAAGTTCTCGACGAGCGAAGGATAGAAGTCGTCCTTGTTGCTCAGCTCGTCGCCGTAGGCCTGCAGCGACCCATTCGAGGCGAACCCTGCGATCTGGTCGGTCGAGAGGTAGAAGAGGTCGGCGGGCTCACCGGCCGCGAAGCCCTGCGAGAGCTCCTGCGAGAGGTCGCTCGCCACCTGCAGCGACACCTTCGTGCCGGACTCCTCCGACCAGGCGTCGAGGGCCGACTGCACTGCCGCGGTCTCGGCGTCGCCCGACGAGCCGATCAGCACAGTCAAGGCGTCGTCGGAGGACGTGAGCTCGGACGACTCGGAGGACGCTCCGCCGTCGGAGAAGCCCGAGCCCCCGCATCCGGTGAGCACGAGCGTGCTGGTGAGCAGCACTGCCCCGGTGCCGAGGATGGTGCGCGTGGTGTGCCGTGTCATGGTCTCTCTCCTTTGATGAGTCATTGCGGTCGCGTGCGGAACGGGTCTGCCGGCTGCGTGGGCAGAAATTTGAACGATCAAACTCTGCGTGCAATACGCTAGGGGCGAGGTCGCGGCCATGTCAAGAGCGACCCGACAGACGAGACGCGAGCAGCGAGGAGCAGCGATGGCGAAGGCGCCCACCGTCGAAGACGTCGCGGCCCACGCGGGTGTCTCGAGGCAGACCGTGTCGAACGTGCTCAACACCCCCGAGGTCGTGCGCCCCGCCACGAAGGAACGCGTGCTCGAAGCGATCGACGCGCTCGGGTACCGGCGACACGCTGCCGCTCGTCGCCTGCGGCTACGACGGAGCTCCACCATCGGCATCCGACTGGATCCCTACGTCGGCGGGATCTCCGGAGTCGTGCTCGACCGTTTCGTGCACGCTATCACGGAGCACGCCAGCGAGCGGGGCATGCGCATGCTCGTCTACGCTGCGCGTGACACCGATGAGGAGCTTGCTCGCCTGTCTGAGCTGTGGGAGGGCTCCGAGATCGACGCCGCCATCATCACCGGAACCTTCCGCGACGACCCGCGGGTCGGGCATCTGGATGCCGAGGGGTTGCCGTTCGTCTCATTCGGCAGGCCGTGGGGCGAAGACGACATCGCGGACCCGCGGCACCTGTGGGTCGACGTCGACGGCGCCGCGGGAACGCGGGCGGCGACTCAGTACGCGCTCGGAGCCGGTGACCACGTGACGTTCTTCGGATGGCCGGAGGGTTCGGGGACCGGTGATGATCGCGAACGCGGCTGGCAGGAGACGATCCGTGGCGCGGGTGCTCGGGGTGGACGTCTGACGGCCGACGACTCCGTCCCTCGGGCGCGCGTCGCCATGGAGGTCGCGCTCGCAGCGGGACTCGAGACCGACGCCCTCGTCTGCGCCAGTGACTCACTGGCTGTGGGAGCCTTGCTCGCGTTGGCGGACGCGCGCCGGGTCCTGCCGGTGATCGGTTTCGACAACACCCCGACGGCAGAGGCGCTCGGCTTCTCAAGTGTCGAGCAGCGCCCCGAAGACGTCGCCACGGCCGTGCTGGAGCTTCTGATGGGGCCCACGGGAGACGTCGTAGCACCTCGTCGGCTCGAGGCCGGGTCGGCGCACGCCTTGATCACTCCCGAGCTCGTCGTGCGCTGACAGAAGCCATCAGCCGGCGGCCTTCTCCAGCAGCGCGAGTCTCTCGTCGGGACTTCCCGTGAGCGTCACCATCGGCGGTGCGATGCCCGCACGTTCGAGGTCATCGAGCGCGTCGAGGAGGGCATCCGCCATCGCCTCACGGAGCTCCGGATCCTCGTCGTCGGGAACGGCGATCGCCTGCCGTGGGTCGAGCGGCACGACGGCGATCAGATCGACATCGGCCATCGAGGACTCGACCAGCTCCTGCGCTCGAGAGAGCAGGGCGCCGTCGCCGCGCCCCAGCGCCTCGAGCGCGGTGAGATAGGCGAGGAAGTCGATAGGCCCGCGTTCCGAGATGACGGCGTTCAGATGCGCCGACTCGCGCAGGCGTGAGATGGTCACTCGCAACTGCGCCACGAAGCTGGTCGCGCCAGTCGGCGCCTCCGACTCGATGTCATCGAACGGGTCGCCGAGGACCGCGTACTCGGGGTGAGCTGCGTGGAAGTCGGAGATCAGCGTGCTCTTGCCGCTCGCGTGAGTGCCCGACACGACGATCCGCACGCGTCAGACCCCGGGGATCAGCAGGTGGGCGATCGTGAAGATCGCGAGACCGGCGAGGGCGCCGACGAACGTGCCGTTGAGGCGGATGTACTGCAGATCGCGGCCGACCATCAGTTCGATCTTCTCGGTCGTCTCGACCGGGTCCCAGCGCTCGACGGTGTCGGTGATGATCGACGCGATGTCGTGGCGGTAGCGGTCGACGAGGAACACCGCGGCATCCGACACCCAGGTGTCGACGCGGTGCTGCAGTGCTGCATCCGTCGTCAGCCTGTCGCCGACCTCCTGCAGAGCCTGAGCCGCACGCACGCGCAGCCCGCTCTCGGGGTCGGCGAGGGCGGTGAGGAGTCCGTTCTTGGCCGTGTTCCACGCCTCGGCCGCGAGGGCGCCCACGCGGGGGCTGTCGAACAGCGAGGCCTTGGCGTTCTCGAGCTTGGCCCTCGTCGCGGGGTCGTTCTGCAGACTGTCTGCCAGGCGGGCGAGGTAGCCGTCGACGGCGATGCGGGCCGGATGCTGCGGATCGGCCTGCACGGCGCGCACGAACTTGACCGCTTCGTTGTACGCGGTGTCGTCGACGAAGCGGTGCGCGAGCTTCGGCACCCAGCCGGGGAGCCGCCGTGAGATGAGCCCCGAGAACGAGGCCGCATTCGCGTCGAGCCAGCGGGCGATGCTGTCGGCCGCGAGGTCGACCGCTCCGTGGTGAGCATCCGCTTCGACGATCTTCTCGAGCCAGGCCCCGGCCGGCGGACCCCACTCGGGAGAGACGAGGTGCTCGCGGGCGAGGTCGGTGATGAGGTCGCGCACGTCGTCGTCACTGAGGGCGTTGAGCACCGCCGTGGCGATCGTCGCTCCCTCGGCGCCCACGCGCTCGGCGTGGGCCGGCTCTCGCAGCCACTCGCCCGCGCGCTTCGCGATCGCGGTGCTCGCGAGCTTGGTGCGCACGACGCTCGCCTCGAGGAAGTTCGTCTCGACGAACTCTCCCAGCGTGCGCCCGATCTCGTCCTTGCGGTTCGGGATGATCGCGGTGTGCGGGATGGGCAGGCCGAGCGGTCTGCGGAAGAGCGCTGTCACGGCGAACCAGTCGGCGAGGGCACCGACCATGCCGCCCTCGGCGGCCGCGCGCACATAGCCGAGCCACGGCTGCCGCTCCTGGAACGCGAAAGCGATCACGAACACGACCGCCATGAAGATGAGAGCCCCGAGGGCCACCGCCTTCATGCGGCGAAGGGCGCGAAGTCGTACCTGGTCTGCGGGCGACAGGAGCGCCATCGGGGTTCGCGGCATGACGTCATCCTTTCACGGGGAATTCTCGCCGAGGTCGGTGTGCCGCATCGAGTCGTCCGTGGAAAGATCTGGGCTGTGTAGTACCATCACTACATTCCGAATCGAGGTACATCGTGTTCACCATGACCGCTCGAGAATTCAATCAGTCCGTCGCGCGCGCTCAGCGCGTCGCCGACGACCAGCCCGTGATGATCACGAAGCGCGGCGAGCCCGCGTACGTGCTCTTGAGCATCGACGAGTACGAACGGCTCGTCCCGGCCCGGCCCGGGTCGATTCTCGAGTTCCTCGCGATGCCGGAGGAGGACCTCGTGGACGACGACGGCGAGTTCGATCGCATCATCGACGGGATCGTCGCCGACCGGAAGACGGACTTCGGTCGTCCTCCGATCGAGTTCTGACCGATGTATCTGCTCGACACGAACACGTTCTCCGACGCGAGGCGCGGAACCGGAGCCGGCATCGCCGCTCGCACCTGGATGGAGAGCGGGGTGCCCGAGGCTCTTCACATGAGCGCCATCACCGACTACGAGCTGGAACTCGGTGTCCTCGGACTCCAGCGACGAGATCCGCGTCAGGCGAGAGCACTCCGACGCTGGCTGGACGCGCTCCGGCTCGGGCTCGGCTCCCGCATCCTCCCCGTCTCTCCGCAGATCGCGCGGACGTGCGCCGTTCTCAACGTGCCGGATCGTCGTCCGTGGGCTGACGCGCTGATCGCGGCCACAGCGTTGCATCACGGCCTGACTCTCGTGACGCGCAACACGAAGGACTTCGAGATCCCCGGCCTGTCGGTGCTGAACCCGTTCGAGGACTGACAGCGGCAGGACCCGAGTACCCTCGAAGCGTGATCGAAGACATCAAGAAGCGCGCCCTGCATCGCACCAGCATCCTCGAGGGTCAGATGCGCGGCGTCGCGCGGATGATCGAGAACGAGGAGTACTGCATGGACATCATCACGCAGTCCCGCGCGATCCAGCGCTCACTGGAGTCGTTGAACCGTCTGCTGCTCGAGAACCACCTGCGCACGCACGTGACGCACATGTTCGACGAGGGTGGGGAGGAGCGCGACAAGGCTGTCGCCGAGCTTCTCAAGGCGTTCGACTTCGACCGCAAGTAGGGTCTGGCCGGTCGCGGAGATTCGGCGGAAAACCCTGCGACCCGAGTGGGAATCTGCGAGCGTGCGCAGATGTCCGCCGGGATGGGGCAGCTCGCCGCAGCCTCGTCTGCATCGCGTCGCAGATCTGCACCATGCCTTGGATCTGCACCGTGTCGCGGAGATTCGGCGGAAACCCTGCGACCCGGGCGGGTATCTGCGACCGGCTGCAGATGCCCGCCCGGGGTGGGTCAGCGGGTGGCGTGCTCGTCTGCCACGGCGAGCGCCTCGTCGAGCACGGCGAGACCGCGCACCAGGTCGTCCTCGCTGATCACGAGCGGCGGCGCCACGTGCATGCGGTTGAAGTGCGTGAACGGCCAGACGCCGGCCTTCTTCGCTGCGGCGGCGAACGCGGCGACCGGCGCAGCATCCGCTCCGCTCGCGTTGAACGGCACGAGCGGCTCGCGTGTCTCTTTGTCGCGCACGAGCTCGACGGCCCAGAACAGCCCACGGCCGCGCACCTCTCCGACGCTCGGGTGGGTGTCGGCCCAGCGGCGCAGGGTCGGCTCGACGATGCGCTCGCCGAGATCGCGCACGCGCTCGAGGATGCCGTCGCGGCGGAACACGTCGAAGGTCGCGACGCCCGCGGCGCACGCGAGCGGGTGGCCCGAGTACGTGAGCCCGCCGGCGAACGGCGTGGTGTCGAAGGCCTTCGCGATGCGCTCGGAGATGACGACGCCGCCGAGCGGCACGTAGCCGGAGTTCACGCCCTTGGCGAAGGTGATGAGGTCCGGGCGCCCGCCGTACGCGTCGATGCCGAACCACTCGCCGAGTCGGCCGAAGCCGACCATGACCTCGTCGGCGATGTAGACGATGCCGTAGCGGTCGCACAGCTCTCGCACGCCCTGCAGGTATCCGGGCGGCGGCACGAGCACGCCGTTCGTGCCGACCACGGTCTCGATGATGATCGCGGCGATCGTCGCCGGCCCCTCGAGCTGGATCGTCTGCTCGAGGTGGGCGAGCGCACGCTCGGACTCCTGCTCGGGCGTCTCGGCGTGGAACGGGGAGCGGTAGAGGTACGGCCCGAAGAAGCGCACGGCTCCCGAGTCCGGAGTGCCGTTCGCCCATCGACGAGGATCACCCGTCAGCGAGATCGCGGTCGACGTGGAGCCGTGATAGCTGCGGTACATCGAGAGCACCTTGTGGCGACCGGTCGACTGACGCGCCATGCGCACCGCGTACTCGTTGGCCTCGGCGCCGCCGTTCGTGAAGAAGACCTTCTCGAAGCCCTCGGGCGCGACCTCGACGATGAGTCGGGCGAGCTCGCCCCGCACGTCGTTGGCCATCGCGGGCTGGATGGTCGAGAGGCGTCCGGCCTGCTGCTGGATCGCGGCGACCAGATCGGGATGCTGGTGCCCGAGGTTGAGGTTCACCAGCTGGCTCGAGAAGTCGAGGTAGGCGTTGCCGTCGTAGTCCCAGAACGTCGAGCCCTCACCCGCGGCGACCGGCAGCGGATCGATCAGGCCCTGCGCGCTCCACGAGTGGAACACGTGGCCGCGGTCATCCGCTCGTACCTGCGCCTCGGCCTCGGGGGCAGGCAGCGGGTGGGATGCACCGTGGCGGTCGGTGTAGCTCGTCATGTCTCGTGTCTCCGTTCTCTGTCTGCTCGGGAGCTCAGTGGTTGCTCGGGAAGCCCAGGTCGATCTGCGAGGGCGTGTGGTCGGGCCAGCGAGTGGTGACCACCTTCGACCGAGTGTAGAAGTGCACCGACTCGGGGCCGTAGATGTGCGAGTCGCCGAACAGCGAGTCCTTCCATCCACCGAACGAATACGCGCCGATCGGCACGGGGATCGGCACGTTCACGCCGACCATCCCCACCTCGATGTCGAACTCGTACTGGCGGGCGGTGCCACCGTCACGTGTGAAGATCGCGGTGCCGTTGCCGTAGGCGTTCGCGTTGACGAGCTCGACGGCCTCGGCGTAGGTCTCGACGCGCACGACCGAGAGGACCGGACCGAAGATCTCGTCGTCGTACACCTTCATGCCGGGGGCGACCTGGTCGATCAGGCTGACTCCGATGAAGAATCCGTCCGAGTCGAACTCCTTCGTCGTGCCGTCGACCACCACCGTCGCACCCTCGGCTGCGGCGCCCGTCACGTACGAGGCGACGCGGTCGCGGTGCTCGAGCGTGATGAGAGGGCCCATCTCGCTCGCGGCATCCGTGCCGGCGCCGATCGTGAGGCCCTCGATGCGCGAGGCGATCGCGGCGACCAGGTCGTCGGCGATGTCGCCGACCGCGACGAGCACCGACACGGCCATGCAGCGCTCGCCGGCCGAGCCGTACGCGGCGGAGACGGCGGCGTCGGCTGCGGCGTCGATGTCGGCATCCGGCATCACGACCATGTGGTTCTTCGCGCCGCCGAGAGCCTGGACACGCTTGCCCGCGGTCGACGCGCGCTGGTAGATCGACCGGGCGATGGGCGTCGAGCCGACGAAGCTGATCGCGTTCACGCGCGGCGACTCGAGCAGTGCGTCGACCGCTTCCTTATCGCCGTGCACGACGTTGAGCACGCCGTCGGGGAGCCCCGCCTCCTGGAAGAGCTTGGCCAGCCAGATCGAGGCCGACGGGTCCTTCTCGCTCGGCTTGAGCACCACGGTGTTGCCGCAGGCGATCGCAGAGGCGACCATCCACAGCGGCACCATCACGGGGAAGTTGAAGGGAGTGATCGCGGCGACGACGCCGACGGGCTGCTTGACCGAGTGCACGTCGACACCGCGCGAGACCTGCTCGCTGCGCTCGCCCTTGAGCAGGTGCACGAGACCGGCGGCGAACTCGACGTTCTCGATGCCGCGCGAGACCTCGCCCGCGGCATCCGAGAGCACCTTTCCGTGCTCCGAGGTGACGATCGCCGCGAGCTCGGGCGTGCGCTCTTTGAGCAGCTGGCGCAGACGGAAGAACACGTCGGCGCGCTTGATGAGGCTCGTCTCGCGCCACGCGGGCAGAGCGGATGCCGCAGCGGCGATCGCCTGATCGACCTCGGCGGTGGAGGCGAAGGCGACCTGCTTCGAGACCTGACCGGTGGCCGGGTCGAAGACCTGACCCGTGCGCGCCGCGTCGGCGGTCTCTGCTCCATTGATGAGGTGACGGACGATGTCCACGGGGCTCCTTCGGGGTACGGAATCGGTATCGAACACTCTGACCGAGGCGCGATACGCTGACTTCCTCCCATGATCACAGAGCACGAGGAGCCAGAACGGTGTCAGAACGTAGCGACATCGCCGACGATCGGACAGATCGTCCGGCGAGTGCGGTCTTCCTGACGGTCGCCGACGTCCTCGCAGAGGCCGCGGTGCAGCAGGGCGAGCCCGACGTGATCGTCGGCGGAGCCGCTCTTGACGCCGCCGTGCGCTGGGTGCACGTGTCCGACAGCGTCGGAGTCGCACGTCTGCTCGACGGCGGCGAGCTGCTGCTGACCACCGGGGCGGGGTGGCCTGTCGATGATGCCGAGCTGCGGGACTTCGCGTCGAGCCTGCATCGGGCGGGCACCGCCGGCATCGTGTTCGAGCTGAAGACCGCGAGGCAGGCGGTGCCACAGCCGGTCGTCGACGTCTGCGCCACGGTGGGGCTGGCCCTCATCGCGCTCACGCACGAGGTCAAGTTCGTCGCCGTGACCGAGGCGGTGCATCATGCGCTGATCGCCGCACAGACACAGGCGCTGCGCGAACGGCAGCACCTGCACGAGCTCTTCACCGCGCTGAGTCTGCAGGGGGCTCCCGCCGACGTCGTGGTGTCCGAGACCGCCCGCGCGCTCGGAGCCCCGGTCGTGCTCGAGAATCTCGCAGGCGAGGTGATCGCGACCGAGGGACTAGGAATGGCGGTCGCCGAGGTGCTCGGGAACCGCAGTGCGGCCGAGACGGTGGCCGTGCAGGCGCGGGGGGTGCGCTGGGGCACGCTCCTCGCTCTGCCGGGCGCCGCTCACCCCGCCGGTCGGGTCACGGTGCTCGAGCAGGGAGCGACGGCTCTGGCCTTCGGATGCATCGCCGACGGCGGCGACGCCGAGTGGTCGCTGCTGGCCCAGCGTGGGGTGATCGACGACCTGCTCGGCGCGCGCTTCGCCAAGGCCGAGGACATCGACGCACGGCTGCGCGCCGGTGGCTTCTCGCTCCGAGGCCGCCACTGCCACGGGATCGTGGCACGCGGCAATGGCTCGATCAGCGAGCTCGCCTACCGTGCGCGGCAGGCGGGATTCGCGGTGATGGCCGCCCGTGGCGACGGCGACGACGTCGTACTGCTCTCGACGCCCGCATCCGCCGGGCTGTCCGACGAGGTGCTGCTGCGCATCGCCGGTCCCGACCGCGCCGTGTTCGTGGGGCCGGTCGCCGACGACGTGCTCGGTCTGCTCGGCTCTCTGCGGGCGGCGCGCGACCTCGCCGACAGCGATCGTGCCGAGGCAGGGACCCGAGTGCGCCGCGTCGACGACCGCCCGCTCGAACGGCTCGTCGCGACCCTGCGCGACGACCACCGATTGCACGAGCACAGCGAGCGGATGCTGTCGCCGCTGATCCGACACGATCGTGAGCGCCGCGGCGACCTGCTCGACGTGCTCGCGGCTCTCGTCGCCCACCCGGGCAATCGCTCGGCGGCAGCGGCGGCGAGCCACCTGTCTCGGTCGGTGTTCTATCAGCGGCTCACGCTGATCGGCGATCTGCTCGGAGCCGACCTCGACGACGGCGAGACGATCGCGGCGCTCCACCTCGCACTTCTCGCGAGGCGGCGCACCGCGGCATCCGGCTGATCCCGAACTGACTGAGGGCTAGAGCACCGACTGGGCTTCCGAGAGCACGCCGCGCAGGATCTGCCCGATCTCGCGGAACTCGGCAGGGCCGATCGTGAGCGGCGGCGCGAGCTGGATCACGGGGTCGCCGCGGTCGTCGGCGCGGCAGTAGAGCCCGGCCTCGAACAGGGCGGGCGACAGGAAGCCGCGCAGCAGCCGCTCGGACTCGTCGTCGTCGAACGTCTCCCTCGTGGCCTTGTCCTTCACCAGCTCGATGCCGAAGAAGTAGCCGTCACCGCGCACGTCGCCGACGATCGGCAGGTCGAGCAGCGTCTCGAGCTCTGCACGGAACAGCGGCGAGTTCTCGCGCACGTGCTCGTTGAGCCCCTCCTCGTCGAAGATGGCGAGATTCTCGAGTGCGACTGCGGCCGAGACCGGGTGCCCGCCGAACGTGTAGCCGTGCGGGAACGACACGTCTCCCTTCGAGAAGGGCTCGTAGATGCGGTCGCTGATGATCGTGGCCCCGATCGGTGAGTAGCCGCTCGTCATGCCCTTGGCGCACGTGATCATGTCGGGCACATAGCCGAGACCGGTGCAGGCGAAGGTGTGGCCGAGTCGACCGAACGCGCAGATGACCTCGTCGGAGACGAGCAGCACATCGTGGCGGTCGCAGATCTCGCGCACCCGGGCGAAGTAGCCGGGAGGCGGCGGGAAGCATCCGCCCGAGTTCTGCACCGGCTCGAGGAAGACGGCGGCGACCGTGTCTGCGCCCTCGAACAGGATCATCTCCTCGATCCGGTCGGCGGCCCAACGGCCGAACGCCTCGAGGTCGTCGCTCGGGCCGCCCATCTCGGCCGCGCGGTAGAAGTTGGTGTTCGGCACCCGGAACCCGCCGGGGGTGACCGGCTCGAACATCGACTTCATCGCCGGGATGCCGGTGATCGCGAGAGCTCCTTGCGGGGTGCCGTGGTAGGCGACCGAGCGCGAGATGACCTTGTGCTTGGTGGGCTTGCCCTGCAGCTTCCAGTAGTGCTTCGCGAGCTTGAACGCGGTCTCGACGGCCTCGCCGCCGCCGGTGGAGAAGAACACGCGGTTGAGGTCGCCGGGGGCCTCGTCGGCGAGCCGGTCGGCGAGTTCGATCGCCGCGGGGTGCGCGTACGACCAGAGCGGGAAGAAGGAGAGCTCGGATGCCTGCGTGGCCGCGGCCTCGGCGAGACGACGGCGCCCGTGCCCGGCGTTCACGACGAAGAGCCCGGCGAGGCCGTCGAAGTACTCCTTGCCCTTCGAGTCCCAGATGCGGTGCCCGTCGCCCTTGACGATGATCGGGACGCCGCTCTTCTCCATCGTGGACTGGCGCGTGAAGTGCATCCACAGATGATCCTTGGCCATCGCCTGGAGTTCGGCCTCGGACGGTGTCGTGCGTTGCGTGCTCATCTGGTCCCCCAGTTGTAGAGCTGCTTCTGCAGCTTGGCGTAGATGAAGGTCTCGGTCGACAGCACCCCGTCGATCGGGCGGATGTGGTCGTTGATCATGGCGAGCAAGTCTTCGTCGTCCTCGCAGACGACCTCGGCGAGGATGTCGAAGGATCCGACCGTGATCACGACGTAGTCGATCGCGGGGATCTCGGCGATGGCCTCGGCGACGATCCGGGTGTCCCCGGAGACCCGGATGCCGATCATCGCCTGCCGGGGAAAGCCCAGCTGCATCGGGTCGGTGACCGCGACGATCTGCATGACACCGGACTCGGTGAGGCGCTGCACGCGCTGCCGCACGGCGGCCTCGCTCAGGCCCACCTCGCGGCCGATGTCGGAGTACGAGCGGCGCCCATCCTCCTGGAGCAGCTCGATGATCGTCTTTGCGACATCATCCAGTGGGGGGTGCTTCTTCGAGGACGCCATGATGCGATCCTCGCACCGGAGCGGGCTCTCTTCAACCGATTCCGCAGAATCTCTCATTCCCTGACGGGGAAACCGCAGAATACCGGGGTTAGGACTCCAGCGGTCCCAGCCACGCGCTCGCCGCGGTGGCGTGCGCCGACTCCGGGTCGGACGGGTGGAAGGCCCCCGCCAGCACATCGCGGTACAAGCGCGAGAGCTCGTTCGACGAGAAGTACGAGCCGCCGCCCGCGACGAGCATGGCCTGATCGACGACGTGCTTCGACATGGTGATGGCGCGGTGTTTGACTCCCGAGAGCAGGGCGAACCAGCGGGCGCCGTTGTCGACCTTCTCGTCGACGTCGCGGGCGAGTGCGGCGATCTGTGGCGGCAGAGCGTCGTACGCGAGGCCCATGTCGGCGATCCGCCAGCGGATGTCGGGGTCCTGGCTGTAGGCGGCGCCCGTCTTCTTCGAGCGGCGCTTCTGGGCGGTTTCGACCGCGAGGTCGAGCGCGCGTCGCGCAATGCCGGTGTACACCGAGGCGAGCAGGATCTCGAAGACCGAGAAGATGCCGAACACGATGGGGTCGGGGTTCGGGCCCGGATCGATGCGGCGCACCACGTGGGCGGCATCCGCGAGTGCCCCGTTCAGGCGGGTCGTCCTGCTCTGCGTCCCACGCATGCCGAGGGTGTCCCAGTCATCACCCGTGACGACCGCATCGGTGCGGTCGACGAAGGCGAACACGAGCTTGGGGGCGTCGGGGCTCGTGGTGTCGAGTCCGTGCAGGCCGAGCCGAGTCCAGACGGGCGCGAGCGAGGTGAAGATCTTGGTGCCGGTGAAGGAGTAGCCGTCGTCGGCGGTAGGCACGGCATCCGTGTCGCTGCCGAACAGCACGAGGTCGTTGCCGCCCTCGCTGATGCCGAACGCGAAGACCTCACCGGCGACCGCACCGTCCTGCACGAACTCGAGGCCCGGGACTCCGCGGTCGGAGAAGACCTTGGCGACGCCCGTCCAGACGAGGTGCATGTTGATGGCGAGCGCCGTCGCCGGGGCTGCCGTGGCGAGGCGCTGCTGCAGGATCGCCGCCTCGGCGAGTCCCAGACCCGCGCCGCCGCGCTCGGTCGGCACGAGGATCGACAGGTAGCCCGCGTCGCGGAGCTCATCGAGGTCGTGCTGCGGGAACGTGTTGTCGCGGTCGTGGATCGGCGCGCGTTCGCGGATGCGCTCGAGCAGATCGTCGGGGAGGAAGGCGGTCGGATCGAACGTGCTCATGCGAGTGCCTCTTCCAGCTGTCGGATGGTCTCCTCGGGCTTGTCGCGGTGCAGCGAGTGCCCCGATCCCGCGACCACCGACATCGTGATGAGCGGGTTCGAGGCGAGCACGCCGGCCGCCACATCGCCGGTGAAGATGCTGTAGACCGCGGGATCCGAGGCGATCACGTGCGTGGGGACGCTCAGACGCGCGGCATCCGCGGTGACATCCCAAGGAGTGTTCTGCCTGCTCGTCTGCTCGACCGCCCAGGCGCTCGTGCGGTGCACCGCGTCGACCTTGAGCTCCCAGTCCTGCGGATGCCAGTGCGGATGCTCCTGCTGCACCAGCTCGACCCGGTTGTCGGCGAACGCGCGCTCCTGGCTCTTGCGCACGATCGTGGCGTCACGGCCGCCGACGAGGATCGCGGGGTCGAGGAGCACGAGTCGGCGGGTCCACTCCGGGGCGGATGCCGCGGCCACCGTGGCCGAGGCGCCACCGAGCGAGTGGCCGACGACCGCATCCCACGGTCCGCCGCCGTCGGGGAGCGTCGCGACGAGGTCTGCGCCGTAGGCGGCGACCGAGTAGTCGAGGGCTCGCGGGGCGTCTCCGTGGCCGCGCAGATCGACCGCGGTCGCGTGCCGGCCCGCGTCTGCCAGAGCGGTGCCGAGGCGCCACATGAGCGCACCGGACGAGCCGAGTCCGTGCACGAGGAGGACGCGGCGGTCAGACGTCGGGTCTCCCCAGGAGATGCGAGGCAACGAGAGCGGTGCGGGCATGCAGCAAGCCTACGACCGGGATGCGCAGGGCAGCTCGGTCGCAGTCACGTGAGGTCAGATCAGCGGAGGCAGGTCGCCGTGCGTCGTGAGCACGCGGGCGGCGGCGGCGTGCCCGGCGGTGAGACGGTCGGCGAGGCCGGCGCCGTCGAGGGTCGCGGCGAGGAAACCTGCGGCGAACGCGTCACCGGCGCCGACCGGCTCGACGACGTCGACGCGCGGAGCGGGCACGAACACCGGCTCGGCCTCGCCGTGGAACGCCGTCGCGCCGATGTCGCCGTCCTTGACGATCAGCAGACCGCAGTGCGGGAGGTGAGCGCGGATCGCGGCGGGCGTCACGGTGCCCCAGATGCGCTCGGCCTCATCGCGTCCGACGAACGCGATGTCGGCCGCATCCGCGAGGCGGGCCACCGTTTCGGCGGCATCCTGCATGGTCCACAGCGCGCGACGATCGTTCACGTCGAAGGAGACGAGGGCACCTGCTGCGCGGGCATCGACGGAGAGCTGGTCGACCATCGCGCGGCACGACGGAGAGAGCGCGGGGGTGATGCCGGTGGTGTGCACGATCCGGACGCCGGCGAGCTGTGCGGCGTCGAGGAACCCCGGACCCATCAGCGATGCCGCCGACCCGCGGCGGTAGTAGTAGACGGAGGAGGACTCGACGCCGGGATCCTTGAACATGACGCCGGTCGGAGCATCCGCATCGGTCGTGACCCACAGGTCGACGCCTCGACGAGTGAGCTCGGTGGAGATCCGCTCGCCGATCGGGTCGTCGCCGAGACGTGAGGCCCACGCCGCCGTATGCCCCGCTGCGACAAGGCCCACCGCGACGTTGCCCTCTGCGCCCGCGAGCCCGAGGGCTGCGGTCTCGGTCTCGGCGAGCGGTGCGCCGAGTGCCGTGACGAGACCCATGGACTCGCCCACGCAGACGACCTCGGGGGCGGTGGATGCGGGGGAGGGGACAGAGCTCATGAAGGGGTGACCGCCAGGGGTTCGGTGTCGGGGTGGGGGCTCGCGTCGCGGTGACGCAGATCGGGGAAGAAGCGGACGAACACGATCGAGACGACGAGAGCGGCAGCCGCGAACAGCGTCGCGGCGAGGTAGGCGCCACGCGGATCCGTCGCGTCGACGAGGAACCCGGCCACGGCGGATCCGGCTGCCGCCCCGATGAGCTGGCCGGTGCCCGCCCAGCCGAACGCCTCGGCGGTCTCGCTGAACTTGACGCTCGCGGTCGTGATGGCGAACAGCACGGCGAGCGCCGGGGCGATGCCGATCCCGGCGACGATCAGGGTGCCGCCGAGCCAGAACTCGTTGAGGGAGAACATCGTGAGGGCGAGACCGATCGTGACGATCGTGAGGCGGCGGGCCATCGCCCAGGGGCCGATCGGGATGTGCCCGAACGAGAGTCCTCCGGCGAGGCTGCCGACGGCGAACACCGCGAGCACGACGCCGGCCGCGAGGCTGCCGTGCTCGAACGTCGCGACGACTCCGACCTCGACGGCCGAGCAGGCGCCGATGAGCAGGAAGCCGATGATCGTGGCGAGGAGCACCGGAGGCTTGAGGACGACCTTGCCGAGAGCGCTGCGGCTGCGGGGGATGCGCACGCGTCCGACCTCGGGGGAGAGGATGAACCACGCCCCTCCGCCGACCAGGACGACCGCGACGAGGAGCAGTCCCTCCGCCGTTCCGACCTGTGTCGAGACCAGCGTGATCACGACGGGCGCCAGCACCCAGATGATCTCCTGCAGCGAGGCGTCGAGCGAGAACAGCGGGGTGAGCTGCTTGGCGTTGACGAGCTTGGGATAGATGGTGCGCACCGCGGCCTGCACCGGCGGTGTCGAGAGCCCGGCGATCATGCCGAGGACCATGTAGCCGGGCACGTTCAAGGGCAGGAACGCGAGTCCGAGCACGGCGATCACGCACACGCTGAGCGTGAGGGTCAGCACACGACGCATGCCCCACGCGCCCATCCAGCGGCTCGTGATGGGGCCGGCGACCGCCTGTCCGACACTCGTCGCGGCGAGCACGAGCCCGGCGGATCCGTAGGAGCCGGTCTGCTGCTCCACATGCAGGAGGATCGCGAGCGAGCTCATCCCGTTGGGGAATCGCGCGGTCAGCTGCGCCGCGATCATGCGCGCCACTCCGGGCGTGCGAAGTAGGTCCCGATATCCCGCCACGGGTCCACGCTACCGGGAGCCGGCGACACCGGTCGAAGGGGTGTCTCGGCGACACGCCGCGACACGCCGGAGGTGCGTTTCCACAGAAAATCCGATGTCCGAGGCCGCCCGTATCGTGCCGCCTGTGGATGGATCTCTCACAGGTGCTTCCCAGCCGCGATTTCTCGCGGTTCGGAGGCCTCTCTCAGGGGGTCCGGCCTGTGGAAGAAACGGTGGAGAACCTGTGTTGTAACAGTGGAGAGCGGTGGAAAACTACACGACTGTAACTACTACCCCTAGTGGTCACCCTGAATGTCCGTACCTATATGTAGTATTGAGATCCCGGCGAGGGTCTGCCGGAAAATGCTTGAGAAGAAGAAGCAATCAGAGATTTGAGGGGAAGCGAAAGAATGTCGATCACGGTCTACACCAAGCCGTCCTGCGTCCAGTGCAACGCGACGTACCGCGCGCTCGACGCCAAGGGCATCGAGTACGACATCCTCGACCTGTCGGAGGACCCGACGGCCCTGGAGCAGGTCAAGGCGCTCGGCTACATGCAGGCACCCGTCGTCGTCACCGACGAGGGTCACTGGTCGGGCTTCCGCCCCGACAAGATCGACGAGCTCGCCTCGCGTCTGGCGTGACACCCCATGAGCGCCGTCGCGACCGCTGCGCCGCTCCTGGTCTACTTCTCGAGCACCTCGGGTAACACCGCGCGCTTCGTGGAGAAGCTCGGGCTTCCGGCCCGACGCATTCCCCTTCTCCGTCAGCAGGAAGATCTCGTCATCGACGAGCCCTTCGTGCTGATCACTCCCACCTACGGCGGGGGTGAGGGGCGCGGCGTCGAACGAGGTGCGGTGCCCAAGCAGGTGATCCGGTTCCTCAACGACGAGCGCAACCGGCGACACATCCGCGGAGTGATCTCCGCGGGCAACACCAACTTCGGCGAGTCCTTCTGTCTCGCCGGTGACATCATCAGCCGCAAGTGCAACGTGCCTCACTTGTATCGGCTCGAGATCTTCGGCACACAAGACGATGTTGATCGCGTGAGCGACGGATTGGAGCGACGGTGGGTACCGCAGTTGACGAGCAGGCAGGGACTGACTCAGTGACCGACACGGTGGCGTTCAAGATGAACCCGACCTATGAGGGCCTGGACTACCACGCCCTCAACGCGATGCTGAACCTGTACGACGCGAACGGCAAGATCCAGTTCGACGCCGACAAGCGGGCGGCACGCGAGTACTTCCTGCAGCACGTCAACCAGAACACGGTGTTCTTCCACTCGCTCAAGGAGCGCCTCGACTACCTGGTCGAGAAGGAGTACTACGAGCCGGCCGTGATCGAGCAGTACTCGCTCGAGTTCATCCAGCAGCTCAACGACCTCGCGTACGGCAAGAAGTTCCGCTTCGAGACCTTCCTCGGCGCCTTCAAGTACTACACGAGCTACACGCTCAAGACGTTCGACGGCAAGCGCTACCTCGAGCGCTTCGAGGACCGCGTCGTGATGACGGCCCTCGGCCTCGCAGGCGGAGACGAGAAGCTCGCGGTCGCGCTGGTCGAGGAGATCATCTCCGGACGCTTCCAGCCCGCCACCCCGACCTTCCTCAACTCGGGCAAGGCGCAGCGCGGCGAGCTCGTCAGCTGCTTCCTGCTGCGCATCGAAGACAACATGGAGTCGATCGCCCGCGGCATCAACTCCGCTCTCCAGCTCTCCAAGCGCGGCGGCGGCGTGGCGCTGCTGCTCTCGAACATCCGTGAGGCCGGCGCGCCGATCAAGCAGATCGAGAACCAGTCCTCGGGCATCATCCCCGTGATGAAGCTCCTCGAAGACAGCTTCAGCTACGCCAACCAGCTCGGTGCCCGTCAGGGCGCAGGAGCGGTGTACCTCAACGCGCACCACCCCGACATCATGCGCTTCCTCGACACCAAGCGTGAGAACGCCGACGAGAAGATCCGCATCAAGACGCTGTCGCTCGGAGTCGTCGTTCCGGACATCACGTTCGAGCTCGCCAAGAACGGCGAGGACATGTATCTCTTCTCGCCGTACGACGTCGAGAAGGTCTACGGCGTTCCCTTCGGTGACATCTCGGTCACCGAGAAGTACCGCGAGATGGTCGACAACCCGCGCATCAAGAAGACCAAGATCAACGCGCGCGAGTTCTTCCAGACCATCGCCGAGATCCAGTTCGAGTCGGGCTACCCGTACATCATGTTCGAGGACACGGTGAACAAGGCCAACCCGATCAAGGGCCGCATCAACATGTCCAACCTCTGCAGCGAGATCCTGCAGGTGAACACGCCGACCACGTACAACGACGACCTGTCGTACGACCAGATCGGCAAGGACATCTCCTGCAACCTCGGCTCGATGAACATCGCGCTGTCGATGGATGCCGATGACCTGGGTCAGACGGTCGAGACCGCCATCCGCGCACTGAGCGCGGTCAGCGACCAGAGCCACATCCGCTCGGTCCGCTCGATCGAAGACGGCAACGACCGCTCGCACGCGATCGGCCTCGGCCAGATGAACCTGCACGGCTTCCTCGCTCGCGAGCACGTGCACTACGGCTCCGAAGAGGGCATCGACTTCACGAACATCTACTTCTACACGGTGTTGTTCCACGCGCTGCGCGCCTCGAACAACATCGCGATCGAGCGCAAGCAGGCCTTCGACGGCTTCGAGGACTCGACGTACGCGTCGGGGGAGTTCTTCGACAAGTACATCGAGCGCGCCTGGGAGCCCGAGACAGAGAAGGTCAAGGAGCTCTTCGCCGGCAAGCACATCCCGACGCAGGCCGACTGGGTGGCGCTGAAGTCGTCGATCCAGGAGCACGGCATCTACAACCAGAACCTGCAGGCGGTGCCGCCGACCGGCTCGATCTCGTACATCAACAACTCGACGTCGTCGATCCACCCGATCGCGTCGAAGATCGAGATCCGCAAGGAAGGCAAGCTCGGCCGCGTCTACTACCCGGCGCCGTTCATGACGAACGACAACCTGGAGTACTACCAGGACGCCTACGAGATCGGCTACGAGAAGGTCATCGACACGTACGCCGCCGCCACGCAGCACGTCGACCAGGGCCTGTCGCTGACGCTGTTCTTCAAGGACACCGCCACGACGCGTGACATCAACAAGGCTCAGATCTACGCATGGCGCAAGGGCATCAAGACGATCTACTACATCCGTCTGCGTCAGATGGCACTGGAGGGCACCGACATGACCGAGTGCGTCTCCTGCATGCTCTGAGCCCGTCACTGAACACGAGAAACGACGAATCATGACTCCCCACCCCCCGATCAAGCTGGTCGACAGCGTTCAGGCGATCAACTGGAACCGCATCATCGACGACAAGGACCTCGAGGTCTGGAACCGTCTGGTGAACAACTTCTGGCTGCCCGAGAAGGTGCCGCTGTCGAACGACATCCAGTCGTGGAACACGCTGACGCCCGACGAGCAGCTGCTCACCATGCGGGTCTTCACCGGCCTGACGCTGCTCGACACGATCCAGGGCACCGTCGGCGCGGTCTCGCTGATCCCTGACGCGATCACCCCGCACGAAGAGGCGGTATACACGAACATCGCGTTCATGGAGTCGGTGCACGCGAAGAGCTACTCCTCGATCTTCTCGACGCTCGCGTCGACGAAGGAGATCGACGAGGCGTTCCGCTGGTCGACCGAGAATCCGAACCTTCAGAAGAAGGCTCAGATCATCATGGATTACTACCAGGGCGATGACCCGCTCAAGCGCAAGATCGCCTCGACGCTGCTCGAGTCGTTCCTGTTCTACTCGGGCTTCTACCTGCCGATCTACTGGTCGTCGAAGGCGAAGCTCACGAACACGGCCGACCTGATCCGCCTCATCATCCGTGACGAGGCCGTGCACGGGTACTACATCGGATACAAGTTCCAGAAGGGTCTCGAGAACGAGACCGAAGAGCGTCGCCAGGAGCTGAAGGACTACACCTTCAACCTGCTGTTCGAGCTCTACGACAACGAGGTGCAGTACACGCAGGACCTCTATGACGGTGTCGGCCTGACCGAAGACGTCAAGAAGTTCCTGCACTACAACGCCAACAAGGCGCTGATGAACCTCGGCTACGAAGCGATGTTCCCCTCGACCGTGACGAACGTGAACCCGGCGATCCTGTCGGCGCTCTCGCCGAACGCCGACGAGAACCACGACTTCTTCTCGGGCTCGGGATCCTCCTACGTCATCGGCAAGGCCGAGGCGACGGAAGACGACGACTGGGACTTCTGAGTCGCACTGTGCGGCGTCACGCATTACGGCGCCGCCACACGTTGAAGTTGACACACGTCATAGGCATCGGCACTGATTCGGTACCTGGCGTAAGAAACCATTGAGAGTGGGGTGCGAGGCCTTTGCCTAACAAGCCGCACCCCACTCCGAAGGACCTCACCGAGTCGTGGCCAGAGAAGCCTTCTCCTGACCCCGCTGGTGAAGCGGCACGCAGATTTGTTGTGAATCTGCGTGCGGCAATTGGAGAGAAGAGTGTCAGGCGGGTTGCCGCAGATGCAGGTCTCGATGAGGGATCTGTGAGACGGGTGCTTGCGGGCGCAGCGTGGCCTCATCTGCGGGCGATGGTCATGTTGGAGGAATCGCTCGGAGTGTCCCTCTACACCAGATGAGGGCATTGCAGGATGGATCGGGGGAGCCAATGACCACGCAATGGTCGCACACGTCGACGATGAGCGCCGCCCCATCCGAGGCGCCTCTTCTGGTCTTCTTCTCGACCGTGTCGGGCAACACTGCGCGCTTTGTGAAGAAGCTCGGGCTTCGTGCCCGACGCATCCCTCTCCACAGTCGAGCGGACGACCTCGTCGTGGATGAGCCGTTCGTTCTCGTCACCCCCACCTATGGTGGTGGCGAGGGGGGCGTCGTCGAACGAGGCGCTGTTCCCAAGAAAGTGATCCGTTTCCTCAACGATGAGCGCAATCGGAATCAGATCCGCGGAGTCACCTCCGCGGGCAACACCAACTTCGGCGAGTCGTTCTGCCTCGCCGGTGACATCATCAGCCGCAAGTGCCACGTGCCTCACTTGTATCGGCTAGAAATCTTCGGCACACACGACGATGTCGATCTCGTCACTGACGGTCTGCGACGTGGGTGGGACCTGCGCTCGGAGAGCTTGGCGAGCTCGACGGAAATTGGACGTCGATAAGAACCGACGGCCGGAAAGCAGGGATCATTATGGCTATACGACGGATGCCTTCGCAGTCGCAGCTTCGTTCACAGGTGCGCGCAGCAGGACGCAAGATCGAGCGTGAGATGAATTCCGAGCTGAATCGGATTCAGAACAAGCTCGAACGTGACGCGAACGTTGCCGCGCGCAAGGCGCAACGAGACTTCAACCAAAAGGTGCGCGCCAGCCGCCCGTCGGTGTCGTACACGGTGACGGAGCGCGCGTACCTTGAGCCGGTCCGCGCGATGGCTGCTGAGCAAGCGCAGGTGCATCCTGAGCGCCGCGACATCTTCCTGTGCCACGCCTGGGGCGACCGTGAAGGCGCAGCCGCAGAGCTGCACGATCTGCTGGATTCGTACGGTGTGGACGTCTGGTTCAGCGAGAAGGACGTCGCGCTGGGTACGTCGCTGATTCGCGCCATCGACAAGGGCCTTCGCATGTCCCGCATCGGAGTGGTGCTGATGACTCCACACATGCTGGAGAGCCTGGCGAATGAGGGCGTCGCCGAGCAGGAGCTGTCAGCGCTGCTGGCGACGGAGCGAGTCATCCCGGTGGCTCACGGCATCAGTTATGACCAGCTTCGTGCGGAGAGCCCGCTCCTCGGAGCGCGAGCAGGGCTCACTAGCGATGGCGTCTCCCTGGTCGATATCGCCGTGAAGATCGCGAACGCGGTCCGCCCCGAGTAATTACAGCCCTTCCGGACGGGTGAGGTAGCGGGACAGGTCCTTGCCGAGGACAAGAACGATGGCCGTGTCGTGCGGGCCTCGCGTGCAACCGGTCCAGCGCAGACAATCGTCGTTCCAGCGCCGGGGTCGTTCCGGAGCGAAGGGCTTCGCCGACGCATTCTTGATGACCAGGGGGAGTGGTCCATCTACGTATCGAGCTGGGAGCGGGGAACGCGGTGGGATGGAGTGCCGCGGCTGTCGGCGCGATACGCCTGACGGCCCTCACCTACGAGCGAAACCAGGCAGGTCCGATAGGCCCAGGCATCGCGGTACCCGGCGGCGGGCGGCGTTCAGGTCGTCGCCCAAGTGTCCATCGTCAGATCGAAATCGTCCCCCGGAATCAGATGGAGGTCTCGAGAAACAGCCAGAGCGATCTGTTCGACTCGAATCGCCTTCATCATCATGCGGGGGAGGCTGCCGCTGAACTCGCGGGCGGAATCCCAGTCTGCGAACACTTCGGTGAGATACAGAAGCCGGCGCTGGGATTCTTGTATCGCGGTGAACTCTGACCGGGCCCGAGCAACATCTTCGTCATCTACGAGTGCGGACAACCGGTTCTGAACAGTCTCCAGTCGGCGGCGCAAGGTAGCGACTGCTGAGCTTGAAGCGGCAGAGGCTACATTGCCAGCGAACGAGTACGCCTCGGCCAGGTACGTGCCGACACCATCAACCAGCTTCTGGGACCGCTCAGTCCGGGAGTCGAGGGTGTAGTCCACGTAACCGATCTCGGCCAACGTCTGGGCGTGCCGGTTCGCCGGCGAGTAGCTCTCTTCAACCGCGTAGGCGAACAGTGCGACGTCCGTCTCGTCGGCGATCTCGACGGCCTGCGCGGTGAAACCAGAGAGGGAGTAGATGAGTGCGACACTGTTCGGAGCCGCCGCTCCGATGAACTGCTGCACCGTCGGAGAGCCCACTGGTTTGCGCATGTGCTTCACCTGAGCGGAGCCGCTGGTCGCGAGGACGTCGATGCCCTTGTCGGCACCGCGCCGGGTGATCTCGGCATCGGCGAAACCGAGCGAGCGCATGTGCACGGCAGCGGCCATCTCTGCCTCAGCCCAAGAAGTAATCATGCCCCCAGTCATAGCAGTCCGTGAAGCTTGCGCTCGCAGCACTGCGTCGTAGTGCGGTTGACGCTGTGGTTATGCAGTTCGCAGATGCGCGAGAATTCGAATATGACCGCGGATGTGAACTGGCTTCTGAGCTCCATAGCGCAAGGCTCTGCTGCGATGATTGCAATCGTCGGGGGCCTCCTCGTGTCCCGATACGTCGGGCTGCATGCTGAGCAGGAGGCGGCGCGTCGCCGGGTGGATGATCTGAAGTCACGCGCCACGGCGGCCACGGACTTGGGCACTCGCTTGGAAAGCGAGCTGAGGGCGCTACAGATCAAGCTTCTGGTCAATCGTGACGATGTTTACAACGCGCTCATCCATGCAGGCCTTGACCTGTCTCTCGACGAACTCTTTGCTCTCACCGGCGAGGATCGGTCGTCTTACGACGAAGAAGACGTCTCGGCGCAGCTCGCGATTCTGGGTGCGGAGATCAAGTCGGCGGCTGGCGTTCTTCTGAAGCGCGTGAGTGAGGAGCTTGAGCACCCGCAGTGGTCACGGTTCCGCAGCCGCAATCTCGACCTTCCCATTGAGAATGACGATGCATGGGAATGGACCTACTCCAGAATCTGTGCAGACAAGCGCGCCGCGGCGGTGGATGCCCTGCCTCAGATGCAGCGCCTTGCGCATATCGGTGCCGCACCCCTCGATCTGTCGAGACTCGTCCCTTCAGACGAGCCCTCGCGGCGACGACAGCTCATCGAGCGCATCGAGCGCGCGCAAGCGGATGCGCGCGGAGCGACGCAGGAAGCGGCCCTTGCCCAGGAAGCGTTCGAGTCCAGCCGACAGCCCGCAGGGTTCTCGCTCGCGCTGCAGGTGCTCACCACCTTGGCGATCCTCGGGATCGCAGTGCCGGTGGTCGTCATGGGCATAGGGCTGGACGCCCTCGACCTCTGGGTGCGCGTTCTGGTCATTCTCGTCTTCTTCGTCGGGGTAGCGCTGCTTCTGCGCTACCTCTTCGTGTACGCGAGCTTCCTTCGAGAGGGCGGCCGACGTACTCTCCCACGGCATGTCTTCGGCCTCATTGGGAAGGAGCGGCCGCTGGCTGAGGACTCCGCCGTGTAGGACCCCTCGGACATTGGGCGGCGCGAGTCGGCTGATCCTCCGAGGCAAACCGCGACTGTCCTACTCTGGTCGTGTGCCCACCTTCGAGAGCTTGGACGGACCCGTCGACCTAGAGGCGTCGGACGAACTCAGGTTCGACATCGAAGACGCCCTGTCCTTCTGGTACCGGTATGGACGGCATCCGTATCGGTCGATGGGCGGGATGTCGAAGTTCATGATTACCAGCGCGGACTTCCGCTACGTCGACAGCCCGCGCTTCTGGCGGTTCACCTTCGAGCAGACCGAAGACCTGGTGAGGCGCCTCTGGCCGGCTGACGGAGCGGAGGGGCTCGAGCAACTGCAACGCATCAGCGGGTATGAGCCCAGTGGGTCTTAGGTGGACTGTCCGTAAATCTGATTGCAGAGTAGCCAAAAACAGCCAAGGTCACCCGAATCGTCATGTGACCTTGCCTTTCTCTCGTCCACCGTTGGCGCAGGCTGCTTGAGCCAAGCCAACGAAACAGACTGGATGTCTCTGAACGCAAGCCAAGTCTGGACGGTCCTGAGCCGGGGACGGTCCTCGGGCAGAACATCCAGTCGTTGAGTGCGAGCTCGGCAAATGGTCGTGAGGCTCTGATGACGTGTACATCTCCCTGGCTCTATGCCCGATGCCCAATGCCCGACAGGCGAACATCACTTCTTCCGTCCGAGACGCGTTCATCATGGCTGCCGGCTTCGTCAGAATGGCGCAGGTCTTGGCGGCGTTCTTTGGCCCGTATCTGGATGCGCACAACGCCTACCAGACGTGCGACACTGAGGCTCCGAACGGCGTGCTGGTCGGCGGGGTGACGCCGAGCATGACCATCGACCAAGCCTTCTTCCCCGCAGAGAGGGGATGCACGTGCGACATCCTCGGCGGGGGCATGGTGTCGGTCCACAGGGGATGGGTCTCGACGACCCGGCTGGCTCGCTACCGCAACCTTCGCGTCGCTCGACAGCCCAGCGGGCAAGCCAATCTACACCTCCGAGTGAAGTCCAGGGGCGTCGAGAGTGCCGGCCGGAGCGAAGCCCTCAATTCGTATTTCCCCTTCGACGACCGGTGACGTCGCGGTAGACCACAGCGGGCATACATCGCGGCGTGGAGGAGCATCATCGTGTCAGGGCGACGCCGACGAGGCGTACCACCAGGACCACGCACGGCAGTTCGACCGGCGCGAGCGACGTCAGGCTTGCGCGTATGGTGACAGGTCGATCTCGGTTGCCTCCCGGCGCAAGGTCACGACCCGGCCCGTGTCGTCGATGCCGCTGACGGCGAAGACGCCGAGGAACCGGTAGTAGGTGTCGTTGAAGACCGGGTGCCGGTACTTCGCGAACACGACGTTGCGCATGTCCGGGTTGTGCGGGTGCTTGGGCTCGTCGAGCTCGATCTGTGTGATGACCTGGCCGTCCTCGCTGAGGACGTTCTTCCAGTCGTCGCGGTCCCTGCCGTCAGCCTGGTGCAGCTCGGGCATCCACACCTGGAAGTTCTCGCCGAGGCGGTACGTCGCCTTCCTCTGGCTGTTTGTGATGTGCCCGAAGAGCGCGACGACGTGGGTTGCCCGCGGCATCTGGATATCGTCCTCGAGGGTGACCTTGCCACGTTCGCGCCACACACTCGGCGTGTAGCGGTCGCCGTAGTTGAACGGGACGAACGTGCCCGCCGAGATCGCCTCCGCCTTCCACTCGCGGATGCGAGCGATGAGCTCGTCCGTTCTCTCTTTGAGCGTGTTCAGCGGGTCGGTGCTCTCCACGCTGAGGTGCTCGAGGGGGTGGCGGATGTCGGAGACTTCCGTGATGGCCTGCTCACGCGCCTGGTCGTGCTCACGCGTGCCTTCGAGGAGATGGTGGAGCTCGTCCACCTCGACGCCGACGTTGAACTGCGGAAGGTAGAGGTCCAGCAGCGAGAGAGACCCGTCGGCCCTCCGGACCGGCTTCTGGGTGACGAGCTCGATCTCCGGGTCGTCGAGCAGGTGCATGATACGGCTGACCGCGTACACTTCGTACTTCTTGCCACGGATAGACCGCAGCATCTTGCCGTAGTAGTCCACCTCGGTGGGCATCGTCCACGGCGTGCGCGTGGGTTTCTCGCTCGCGCTGTCCTCGACCGTCGTGCTCATGCTCTTCCCCTCGTCTCCCACCCGGTGGGGGAGTCAGCCTCGACCCTATCGAACGCGGATGGTGCTCAAGCAAGACGAATCCGACGCGGCGGGCGACCGCGCCTTTCGAACCGTATTCCGTCCCGTGAGAGCGCCCCAGTGAGACAGCCTTACTCTGCTGCCGGCTCATTGCGTCCAGGAGCGGTCGCAGGAGGCCGCATGACGAGCCCTCAGATACGCTCGCTCGCTGCGATGATGTCGATCTCCCAAGCGAGCAGATTGTCCGGGGTGGCGTGGGACGCTTCGTCAGCGTCACGAATCGCACCTTCGATGCCTCTCATTGCCTGCTCGAACTGGTCTTCAGTCAGCATGATCCTGTGCCGTGCGAACGCCCCGTTGAGTTCGGTGGTGCGTCCGCTCGCGTATTCCTCAACCCAGCTCAAAGAGCGAGCGAGAAGCTCTTGATGCTCTGAGGCGAGTGCTTGCAATACGGCGCTTCCGAGCTCGGCATCCGCTACTGGCGCCGAGGGGACGCCCACGTTATAGGTCCCTGGAACGAGAACCCAGACCCGGTCTCGTCTATCTCGCGCGAGTTCGGGGGCCTCGGCCAGGAACCCAGCTCGTGCCAGGGTGCGAATGTGGAAGCTGATGGAGTTCGAGGGCACCCCTAGCTCGTCGACGAAGTCGGCGCCTCTCGCTGATTGGCGGTGACTGAGCATCCGCAACATACGTCGTCGGAGGGGGTGCGCCAAAGCCGCGAGCATCGCGGACGTCATCGTTCCCGCCTCATGCTCCTCCGGACCGGCCATGAGAACACTCTAAGCCAGCGGCATGCGGGTTTCCCATGAAGAGTTGCCCAATTGAGGTTGGCCACTTACTGTTGGGGAATCGACAAGGAGGGGAGGTGACACATGGACATGCAGCAGACCGCCCAGGACCTTCTCGCGAAGACCCCCGCACCGGAGGTGCGCGACTTCTTCGACGAGTACAGCGTCGCGGCAGACGTTCGCTGGGAGAAGAAGGACTTCTGATCCGACGCAGTCGTTCCGTGGCTCAAGACGTCGTCTTGGGCCACGGAACGGCTCTAAACCTTGGAACCGACATGTCATCAATCATGTTGAGCAAGCCTCATCGCCAGATTCTCAAGGGCACCTCGCTCGATTTCCAGGAGCGCATGGCCGAGCTCGGTGTCGTCTCGCCGACGCACGAGGACGCCACGCCCTGCATCGTCGTCGCGACCGTCCGCGATGACATGGAGATCTCCGCGCTATCCCTCGGGCTCGCCGCCCAAAACATCAGGCTCCTTCGTCTCAACGTCGACGACCTGCCGGACGTGGACATCGTCAGTTATGTCGAAACGTTCGAACTCAACCACGGTGCTGAAGCGTTGCGTCCCGTGTTGTTCTGGGCTCGGTATCTTTTCCACCACCCGCAGCGCGCTGTGCCCGCGCCCGGTTCACTCGGTGGCGAGGTGCTCGGAACGTACATCAGCCAGCACAACTCAGCGTTCATCCGAACAATCGAAGAACTCAGCCCTCATCGAATAAACGGCGACGCTTCGGCGACCGGCCGACTAGCTCAGCAACGTCTCGCTGCCCGGAGCGGACTACGCGTCCCTGACACGACGGTGACGCGAGACATTTCCCGCGGGTCGCATCGCGTGCAGGCCCACAATGACGCCCCGCTCATCGGGAAGGTCGTGGGCGAGCACTGGGTCGAGCATCCTCCCGGAGTTTTGAATGGCACGTTCCCCCGTGTGTTGGAGCCATCGGCCCTTCACCGCCTCGGCGTTGAGCCTGCGCCTCTCATCGTCCAAGAGTTTGTGCCTCATGTCTTCGAACTCCGCGTATACGCAGTCGGAGACGACACCATCGCATACCGCGTGGAGGGGAAGCCTTCAGCCGAGGCGCTGTGGACAGACATGGATGACGTGAAGGTGAGCGTCACTTCGCTCTCCTCTGCCCACGCCGCGGCCATCGGTCAGTTGATCCGAGAGTTGAACATCGACTTCGGCGCACTCGATTTCCTCGTGACGGAGGCCGATGAACTCGTGTTTCTCGAGGTGAACCTCGTCGGCGACTGGCGCTACTTCGAAAAGGCCGCTGACGACTCCCGCGTCAGCGACTCCGTTATCAATCTCATCGCCAAGAAAGTGCAGACATGAACTTCTCCGAATACGGACTGATGTACTTCAGGGACCAAGACCTGGTGTGGGACGACGTCATCGAGCACAAGCAGGCGCGTGTCACCCCGGTGCAGCTGCGCGCCCTGGCGGATGCCCTCGAGGACCGCGGCACCACGACGGCACTCCTCCAGGGGGCTCCCGGAGTAGTAGATGACGACCGCGCGGATCTCGAGCGGACGCTCAACGAGGGCTGGGACGGCTGGAACCGAATGGCGCGGCTGTACAGCTTCGCCTCCCGAATGCGGCACAGTGACCCAGTCGTCACCCACGACCAGTCACGCGAGCGAGTCATCGTCAAAGAGATCGCGTTCCCGGTACCGGGGCGCTTCGACTCAACCACGAACTCGACGCCCGTCGCCCTGCCCGACCCCGAACACCTTCCGGAGAGAGACTTCCAAGAGGTGCTGTGGTCCCGCCGGACGTCCCGAAAGTTCTCGGAAAGAGCCATGACGCTCGAGCATCTCGGGCTGCTCTTGTTCAACGCTGCCAGCACACGCCGCAGAGCCCGTACGCAAGAGGACGTGCAGTACGGGAATCACTACCGCAACTCGCCCTCAGGTGGTGCCCGGGCGAGCACGGACCTCTACCTGCAGGTACGAAACGTCGACGGTCTTGCCAGAGGTAACTACCGATACCTCGCAGATACCCACTCTCTTGACTGGATCGGAGACGCATCGTCCGACGACGACATGCTCCACGCGCTTTCCCGGCAACAATGGTTCCTCGAGTGCGCGGTGCTCATTGTCCTCGCAGCAGATCTTCAGTCCACAGCGTGGAAGTACACGGACAAGCGTTCCTACCGCTCCGTGATTCTCGACGCCGGGCATCTCAATCAGAACATCTATCTGGTCGGTACCTCTCTGGGGCTGGCAGTCGGCACCACCGCTGTTCAACGCGACGAGGACTTCGAGAAAGAGTTCAACCTGTCGCCCGCACTCAAGGTTCCCCTGATGCTCACCGGAATAGGACACCACAGAGACCCAGACGCACTCACAGCACGTGTCCCCACTCCGTTGGAACAGTGATGACCCGCGCCGAATCGACCGCAGTGCAGAACTGGCCAGGCAGGACGCGACGCGACTTCCGCCTACTCTGGGGCGGAGGCGCAGTCGTCGAGTTCGCGTCGGCCGCGGTCGTCTTCGCAGAGCCCCTCATCGTCCTTCGCGTCTCGAACGACCTGGTCCTCACCGGCGTCGTCATGGCAACCATCGCCATCGTCTCTACAGGTGTGGGCGCAATCGCAGGAACCTTCGCGGACAGGCACAGCCGGCGGCGCACCATGCTCATCTGCAACGCCTTGCAGATCCCTCTCGCCCTCGGCATCGGTTTCATGTTGCTCATGGGGAACCTCGACATGACGGTCTTCGCTATCGCGTCCATCGGGATGGCGATCCTCGGAGGATTCGTCACTGCACCGGAGCTGGCGGCCATCACCCAGCTCGTGCCGAAGGAACACCTCACAGAAGCGAGCGGGCTGTACCAGGGCCGCATGCACGCCGCGAATCTCCTCGGACCCCCTCTCGGCGGGCTGCTGCTCGGGTTCTTCCCACCCCTGTTGTACGCCTTCGCTGCGCTGAGCTGCCTGCTGGCGACCGTGACCGTGGCTCTCATACGGTCGCCCATCGGAGATGGCAACGGGGGCGAGGCAACGTTCTTGCGCGACTTCGCCGAAGGATGGAAGACCCTCTTCACACATCGCCAGATCCGGAACCTGGTGATGATGCAGTTCTGGGCAAACACTGCTGTCACAGGCGCACTGTTTGTGACGGTGCTGTCCCTGGAACAAGCTGGCCACCCCGCTGCTGTCATCGGTATGGCTCAAACCGCCATCGGCGTCGCTGGCCTGACGGGAGCCAGTCTGGTGGGGGTCATCACCAAACGCATTCCGTTCGCCGCGCTTCTCACCACCGCGATGATTGCTGTCGTCATAGGCGCCCTGGCCTCCGCGGCGCTCGCCGGATCGCTGTGGATGGTCGTTCCTCTGGCTCTATGCCTACTCCTCGCGCCGAGCGCGAGTGCTCTCGTGTTCGCCCGGATCACCGCACTGACGACGGAGCACACACGTGGCCGGGTCCTCAGCTTCCAGTCCATCGCGTCATCCATCGGCGGATCGTTCGTCAAGGCACCCGTTGCGGCCATCGGCGCCGTCTCTCTATCCCTTGCTCTGGGCGCGTGCGCGGCCGCCGCTGTGCCTGGTGTCTTCCACGCGTTCCGTAGTCGCAGGCTCGAGCGTGATGGGTGAGGTCGTTGCAAAGCGAAACGGGCAGAACACGGCACGGCGCACAGTCGACGTGCTCGGGTGGCGGAGAGAAGTGCCAGACGCACACCTTGTCTTGGCGAGCAATTGGTCAAGTAGCGAAGATCATCGGGTATCAGCGAGTCGAAGGAGACTGTGATGAGTGGGAATCAGAATCGCCGGGACGTATCTGGAAACAGGCGGGACGGCTACAAGGTGACAAGCCAAGGGAAAGTCACCGACACGGCGTCGACCCAGAAGGAAGCAGAGGCGCGAGCCAAAGCTCAAGTGTCCGACGCGGGCGGCGGTCAGGTCTACATCCATCGTCCTGACGGGAAGATCCGGGATGCCGACACCGTGCACCCTGGTAACGAGTCTCCAGTGAGAGACACTAAACACTGACCGCCCGCCTGCCCTGGCCATCGAGGTGTTCGCGGGGTGACGCAGAAACACGGCATGAGGATCAGTTGCAACCCTTGATACTCCGGGGCTCCAAGACTGTGCCAACTTCTACGACGCAACGGCGACGACGACGGAGAGCCTGACTTCAGGCGGGACTTGAGCCAACTGCAGCTGATTTGCGCCAGTTGTGTCGACGAGGCACACGCACGTTGAACATGATGAAGGGGCGGATGCTGCGGCATCCGCCCCTTCGTCATGTCGTCGCCGCCTCAGGCGCGCTCGTCGGCCAGGCGGGCTCGGCGCTCCTCTTCCCGCTTCGAGTAGGTGGCGGCGCGGATCGCGTCGTCGGACTCCAGGCCCGTTCCCAACGCCCCGCCGAGTGTCGCCGCCGACGCGACGAACCAGGTGAGCACGAACAGATCGCCGACGTCGACGGTTCGGCCGAGGGACTCGCTCATCACCGACGTGTCGAGCACGAAGAGCGCCCAGGCCAGGTTCACGATGTACAGCGCCAGATAGCAGATGACGATGCCGATGGTCAGGGTCAGCAGCGTCGAGGTGTTGTAGAGACGGGATCTCTCACGGGCCTGGAGTGAGTCGTCGTCCGGACGGTCCCAGAGCCTGCCGTCGATCACGATCCACGCGATGATGATCGTGATGGAGGCCACAGTCGCCGCCACCAGGCGCCAGCCCGACAGCGAGCTGGCGAGCGACCACACGGTCGGTTCGATCGTCGCCACCGCGCCGGTCGCCAGCGCTGCGACCAGCGCGGACTTGAGCCCGGCGGCGAGCAGCCACGGACGGTTGGCCAGCACCATCCCCAGAAGCACGCGCCCGCGGGCACTGAGACCAGGCAGCGGCAGGCGCTGCTCCTCCGGCGAGGCGGGCTCGGCCATCCCGTCGACGAGTCCCCGCACCGCGTGGCGGGCGCGGCTCTGCACCCGGAACCCACCCAGGGCGGGCAGCGACAGCACCGCGGACTGGCGACGAGGATCGATCGCCGCCAGCAGGTAGCGGCCGTCATCGTCGCGAAGCGGAAGCTCGGTGACGCCGATGACGAGATCCCACCCGTTCTGCTCGGCATGCGCACGTAGCCGCTCGAGGGCGACGTCGACGTCTTCAGACCCGAGGGTGAACGGCTCGCTGACGAGTTCGACGATCCAGCTGTCGGCCGCAGCGGCGAGCGGTGGCGTGAGGTCGGTCATCCGACGCGCGACGGTAGTGGGCGAAGCCGGGTCGGCCACGAGGCCCACTCGGATCGGCTCCATCTCCGCAACCTACACCCGCCTCGCGTCGGCCGCATCGGCTTCTGCGATCGCTGCGCCGCTCGGTCGAGGGACAGGTCTGCCAGCGAAAAGGTGGATGCCGCGGCATCCACACTGCTTTCGTCTGCTGCCCGGCGCTCAGGCGGGGGCGTCGTTCGGGTCGAGTGAGCGCAGCGCGTCCTCTTCGACCTCGTTGTCGGCCGTCAGCTGCTCCTCGGTGTTCTTGTCGCCGCCGAGTGCCGCATCACGGTCGGGGCTCGCGTCGCCCTGGATGGCGCCGCGCGGCGATTCGCCGTGCGAGCTGTCGCCCTGGATCGCGCCGCCCTGGGCTGCGCCCTGAGCGTTGCCGTGTTCGGCCTCGCCCTGGATCGCGCCTCGGGCCGAATCGCCGTGCGAGCTGTCGCCCTGGATGGCTCCACCCTGGGTTGCACCCTGAGCGTTTCCGTGCAGCTCATCGCGTTCGGTCGAGGTCTGTCCGTCCGGAGCGGTGTTGTGCTCCGGGTTCTGCTCGGTCGAACCCTCAGCGGGCTCTTCGGCGTGCGGGGTGCGTCCTGTGTTCTGGTCCATGGTGCGAAGCTACGTCCGCCCCGGCCGTGAGTGGAGGGCATTGACAAACCGCATACACGCGCTCGGATCGCCGATCCACGCGGTCACGCGATCGACGCGGTCAGAACGCGATCGACGCGCTCGGGTCGCGGTCAGTCCTTCTTCGGCGTGCGGATCGGGGTCGTCACGGCTGCCTCGTCGCTGAACTCCACAGGGTCGGCCTTCTTCTCGATGATGTCGGCCTCGTCGATGATGCTCACCGGCCGGGTCTCATCGAGCGTTATCAGGAAGCGGTTGTTCTCGGACCGGTGCAGACGGCCCGAGGTGAACACCCAGATGGCGCCGATCGCGCAGGCGACGAATCCGGCGGTGCCGCCGAGCATGATCGCGCTGCGGGGTCCGAAGGTATCGGCCACCCACCCGGCGATGGGTGCGCCGACCGGCGTCGAGCCCATGATGACCGCCATGTACAGCGCGAGCACGCGACCGCGCAGGGCCGGGGTCGTCGTCATCTGCACGTACCCGTTCGCCGTCGTCAGCAGTGTGACGATCATGAAGCCGGTGAACGTGAGCGTGACGGCATAGGAGATGTACGTGGGCATTGCCGCCGACACGAACGCGGCGATGCCGAAGCCGCCGGCCGCGAGGATGACGACCCGCACCCTGGCGCGGTCGCGGCGGGCGGCCAGCAGCGCGCCGGCGAGCGAGCCGATCGCGAGCACCGAGCTCAGCACGCCGTATCCGTCGGCGCCGGCGCCGAACTCGAGCGCCATGGTCGAGGCGAAGATCGGGAAGTTCATGCCGAACGCGCCGATCAGGAAGACGGTCACGAAGACCACGCGCAGATCGCTGCGTCCCCACACATAGCGGAAGCCCTCTGCAAGCCCGCCGGGGCGGCGGTTCTTGAGACGCGGCGCCAACTGCCCGGTGCGCAGCAGGAGCAGCGCGACCAGCATCGCGAGGAAGGTCACGGCGTTCGCGATGAACACCCATCCGGAGCCGATCGCGACGATCAGCAGACCGCCGACCGCGGGGCCGATCATGCGCGCGAGGTTGAAGGATGCCGAGTTGAGGGCGACCGCGTTCGAGGTGTCGCCCGACGAGACCATGTCGGAGACGAACGCCTGCCTGGCCGGTGCGTCGAACGCATTGACGACGCCGAAGGCCGCGGCGAAGCAGAACATCATCGGCAGCGTCATCACACCGTTGAGCAGCAGCACACCCACGGTGATCGCGAGCAGCAACAGTGCCGACTGCGTGGCCATCAGGATGCGCCGGCGCTCGAACCGGTCGGCGACCCAGCCTGTCAGACTCACGAGCACGAGCGGCGGGCCGAACTGCAACGCCATGGTGACGCCCATCGCGGCGGCGTCGTTGTCGGTGAGCTCGGTGAGCACCACCCAGTCCTGGGCGGTGGCCTGCATCCACCCGCCGATGTTCGAGACGAGGGCTCCGGCGAACCAGATGCGGTAGTTGATGTTCGAGAACGAACGGAACATCGCGCTCATCGGTCGACCACCTTCCGCATCAGGGCGCTCGCTTCGCGCAGCGTCGCGAGTTCTTCCTCGGTGAAGTCGAGTTCGCCGAGCATCTCGGCCAACAGCTCGTCGCGGCGCGTGATGGTCTGCGCCACGATCTCGGTGCCCGCGTCGGTGATGTCGACCTGCACGCGTCGCCGGTCTTCGGCATCCGGAGTGCGGACCACATAGCCCTGCTCTTCGAGCCCGTTGATCATGCTCGTCATCGACGGTGCGGTGACCCGCTCGCGCTCGGCGAGGGCGGTGATCGTGCGGCGCCCGTGCATGCGCAGGGTGGCGAGCACCGCGAGCTGCGCATCGCTCATCGCGTCGACGGCTCGGGCGCATCGCAGGCGCCGTGCGAGTCGGAAAGTCGCCATGCGCAGGTCTGTCGCGGTGAGGTGGAGGGCTTCATCAGACGCAGACATTACTTAGACAGTCTAAGTAATTTGCGCAGGAATCGGAAGCCGGATGCCGAGGTGGCCGCCGACCACAGGCCAGAATGGACGGATGACCCGCGCCCTCGCCATCGAAATCGCCGTCCAGGACCCGACCGGAGTACGCATCGCCGGGACGGTCGGCGCCGCGCGCGTCGAACTCGCTCAGGCTCTCGCTCTCGGCGGCCTCACTCCGTCGCCGGCGACTCTGGATCTGTCGATCGACGCGGCACGGGCCGTGGGGGTGGAGGTGCACGTGCTCGTCCGGCCCCGGGCCGGCGGTTTCGTCTACTCCGCCGATGAGATCGCAGTCGCGGAGGCCGATGTCCGCCGCGCGATCGAGGCGGGTGCCCACGGCGTCGTGATCGGCGCCCTCGATGATGAAGGGCAGCTCGACATCCCCGCCATGCGTCGGCTCCGCGATGCCGCGGGCGGAGCATCCGTCACGCTCCACCGTGCGATCGACGTGACCGCTGACCCCGTCGCCACCCTCGTCGCCGCGCGCTCGCTCGGCCTGCGCCGCGTGCTCACCTCCGGTGGTGCGTCCACCGCGATCGAGGGCGTCGAGACCCTCCGCGCGCTGGTCGCCGAAGCCGCGGGAGAGATCGAGATCATGGCAGGCAGTGGAGTGGATGCCGCCAGCGCCGCCGCGCTCGCCGCCACCGGCGTCGACGCCCTGCACTTCTCGGCCAAGCGCGCGGTGCGCGAGGATGGCGGAGTGCGCATGGGCTCGGCATCCGACGGTGTGGGCGGCTACGAGGTCACCGACCTCGAGATCGCCCAGGGAGTCATCGCCGCGCTCGGTGCCTGACCTTCGCGGCTGGCGGGGCACCGGCCGCGCCGCGGGCGCTCGGCCTGACGCTCGCCGCGCACTCTCAGTACAGTGGGGGCGTGACGGATACGCGTGAGTTCACGGATGCTGACGGCATCGCCATCGTCTACGACGTCCACGAGGCGGAGGGTGATGCGCGGGGAGTCGTGCAGCTGCTGCACGGTGTCGGCGAGCACGCGGGCCGCTACGGGGCGCTGATCGCCGCGCTCACCGGGGCCGGGTTCCACGTCTACGCCGACGACCACCGCGGCCACGGTCGCACCGGCATCCGCCAGCACGGTGGCCCGGTGAAGCTGGGTCGACTCGGCAAGGGCGGCCTGATGGCCGCCAAGGATGCGGTCTGGCAGCTCACCGGGATCATCAAGGACGAGCATCCCGACCTTCCGCTCGTGCTGCTGGGGCACTCGTGGGGCTCGTTCCTCGCGCAGATGCTCGTGAACGACCACCCCGAGGCGTGGGATGCCGTGATCCTCTCGGGCTCGGCGCTGCGGATGCCCGGATCGCTCAACGCCGCGCCGCTGAACGCCCGCTGGGCGGGCCCCGAGGCAACGGGTCTCGAGTGGCTCAGCCGCGACCCCGCCGTGTGGAAGGCGTTCGACGAGGACCCGCTCACCACTGACGTGCCGCTGCTCAAACTGTTCGGACCGATCGAGGCCGCCAAGCTCTACGGTCGCCCCCGCAAGGACCTCGGCCGCGACATCCCGATGCTGCTGCTCGTCGGCCGCGACGACTCCGTCGGCGGTCCCCGCAGCGTGCACAAGCTCGCCGACGAGTACCGCACGCGCTCGGGCCTCACCGACATCACGACGCTCGTCTACCCCGACGCCCGCCACGAGATCTTCGCCGAACTGCAGCAGGACGAGGTCCGCGTCGACGTGCTGTCGTGGCTCGACACGCACATCCCCGCTCGCTGAGCCGCGTACGACCCGCCCGCGCGTCCGCGTGTTACGCCCCGTGAACGGGTGTTACAGCGGGTGAATCCGCGTGACGCCGACCCAACATATCGGTCTCTCCTCCGCATAGATTCGCGGCGAGAGGGAGGTGCGTGGTGGGTTTCGAAGACGACTGGCGGGCGTGGCACGAGTCGCGCGAGCGGTACGCCGGCGCCGAGTACGGCCCTGCGGCACTCGAGTCGACGAACTGGCTCATCACGGAACCGGCTGCCGTCGAGGGGGTTCCGGGGCTGTGGGCGCTCACGGGAGACGGAGGGATCCGCGGCAGCGACCTCGGTACGTCGGGGTCGGTCGTCACCCTGCGCGGCAGCGAATCGCTGCGGCTCGGGCGTCGGGAGCTGCGCGTGTTCGACCGGCGCGGCAGCGTCGCGCTGCGGGTGTTCAATCCGAGGCGGCCCGAACGCGAACGGTTCAGTGCCATCGACGCGTATCCGCCTCGGGAGGGCTGGCGGATCGCTGCGGTGTTCGAGCCCACGCCGGGGGAGACGATCACCGTCACCTCGATCGACGGGCGCTCGCACGACTCCGACCTCGCAGGGCGGCTGCGCTTCACTCTCGACGGGGTCGCGGTGACGCTGTCGGCCACTCGCACGCCGCAGGGGAGTCTGACCGCCGTCTTCGCCGACGGCACCAACGGCACCGAGACCTACCGGTTCCGGTTCCTGCCGATCGAGGAGCCGGCCGCAGACGGATCCGCGGTGATCGACTTCAACCGGGCCTACCTGCCCCCGTGTGCATTCTCGGATCAGTACGTCTGCCCCCAGCCGCCGGCAGGCAACCGCTTCTCGGCCCCGATCCGGGCGGGGGAGCGCGCGGTCGTCCTCGGTCGCTGAATCGTCGGCGCACCGAGCCTGCGCGACGCGCTCGCCTTAAGCTGTAACCGTGCACGGTGAATACAAGGTCCCTGGAGGAAAGCTCGTCGTCGTCGACCTCGAGGTCGAGGACGACAGGATCGTCCGCTTCCGGCTCGCCGGCGATTTCTTCCTCGAACCCGACACCGCACTCGACGACATCAACGCGGCGGTCTCCGGGCTGCCGGTCGAGACGGATGCCACGGCCATCGCCGCCGCGGTCCGCGGCGCTCTTCCTGATGGGGCGCAGCTGCTGGGCTTCACGCCCGAGGCGGTCGGCACCGCGGTGCGCCGCGCTCTCGTGACCGCCCCCGGGTGGAACGACTTCGACTGGGAGATCGTGCACGAGAAGGCCGTCTCTCCTCGCATGAACCTCGCGCTCGACGAGGTGCTCACCTCGCGCGTGGGCGAAGGACGACGCCGCCCGACCCTCCGCATCTGGGAGTGGGACCAGTCAGCCGTGGTCATCGGCTCGTTCCAGTCGTACCGCAACGAGGTCGACCCCGAGGGAGCCGCACGCCACGGCTTCGACGTCGTCCGCCGCATCTCAGGCGGCGGCGCGATGCTCATGGCCGCGGGCCAGATCATCACGTACTCGCTCTACGTCCCGGCATCCCTCGTGCAGGGAATGACGTTCGCCGACTCGTATGCCTTCCTCGACGACTGGGTGCTGCAGGCGCTGCGGTCGCTCGGGATCGACGCGATCTACCAGCCGCTCAACGACATCGCCAGCTCGTCCGGCAAGATCGGCGGAGCCGCCCAGAAGCGCCTTGCCAACGGGGGAGTGCTGCACCACGCGACCCTCTCGTACGATATCGACGGCCAGATGATGACCGAGGTGCTGCGCATCGGCCGCGAGAAGCTCAGCGACAAGGGCACGACGTCGGCGGCGAAGCGCGTCGATCCGCTGCGCAGCCAGACCGGTCTCGCGCGGGCCGAGATCATCGAGCGCTTCAAAGACACGTTCCGCTCGCTGACCTCCGCGGAAGACGGGGCGATCACCGCCGATGAGTATGCCGATGCCGAGGCGCTGGTGGAGTCGAAGTTCGCCACCGACGCGTGGCTGCAGCGGGTTCCGTGACCGACCCCGCTTCTGCGCCTGAGGCAGCGCCGGAGGATCCGACCCCCGTCGAGACTGCGGTCGAGACCGCGGTCGTCCGTGGCGATGTCTCGATTCTCCAGGGCGACAACCTCGCCGCAGCGGCGACTCTGCCGTCGGCATCCTTCACGCTGGTCTACCTCGATCCGCCGTTCAACACCGGTCGCGCGCAGGAGCGGCAGGTCGTCACCGCCCGTCGCACGTTCACGACTCCGGACGAGCCGGATGCGGATGCGGATGCGGATGCGGATGCAGTGGCCGCCCCGGTCGTGCTGAGTCCCGAACCGGCGATGCCGCCCTCCGAAGTCAGGCACGGATTCCACGGCCACGCGTACGAGCGGGTGCGCGGGATGCTGCGCACCTACGACGACCGCTTCGACGACTACGGCGCGTTCCTGATGCCTCGGCTCGAAGAGGCGTGGCGGCTGCTCGCCGATGACGGCACGCTGTACCTGCACCTCGACTACCGCGAGGCGCACTACGCCAAGGTGATGCTCGATGCGGTGTTCGGCCGCGACTGCTTCCTCAATGAGCTCATCTGGGCCTATGACTACGGAGCGAAGTCGCGCCGACGCTGGCCGACCAAGCACGACACGATCCTCGTGTACGTCAAGAACCCGCGCGACTACGTGTTCAACGCCGACGACATCGACCGCGAGCCGTACATGGCCCCGGGGTTGGTCACCGCCGAGAAGGCCGCCCGCGGCAAGCTGCCCACCGACGTGTGGTGGCACACGATCGTCCCGACGACCGGACGCGAGAAGACCGGCTACCCGACGCAGAAGCCCGAGGGCATCCTGCGGCGCATCGTGCGGGCATCCAGCCGCCCCGGCGACCGCGTGCTCGACCTCTTCGCCGGCAGCGGCACGACCGGCGCCGTCGCCTCGGCACTCGGTCGCGACGCGGTGCTCGTCGATGACAACCCCGAGGCGGTGCGCGTGATGACCGAGCGGATGCCGCACGCCGAGGTCACGCGGGTCGGCGAGTAGTTCCGGTCCTCTCACGGAAGGCAGCCATGACCGAGTACGTCGAAGTGCAGACCGCCGCGGGGCGGGTCCGAGGGCGCTGGCGCCCGACCACGGGAGGGCGAGGTGCCGCGCGATCGGCGGGCTTCCTCGGCATCCCGTTCGCGGAGCCGCCGATCGGCGCTCTGCGATTCCAGGCGCCGGTGCCGAAGGCGCCGTGGGAGGGTGTGCTCGACACGCTCGAGTTCGCGGCGACCGCGCAGCGCGGCGACCCCGGTGTGACGCTGATCCCCGAGCCGAGCGTCGAGGGCGACTCGACGCTGAACGTGAACGTGTTCACGCCCGACCCCGGGGCTTCGGGCCTGCCCGTGCTCGTCTGGATCCACGGCGGCGGGTACTTCGCAGGTTCGCCCGCGAGCCCCTGGTACGACGGCCGCAACTTCAACCGCGACGGCGTCGTCACCGTGTCGATCTCGTACCGGCTCGGCGTCGACGGCTTCGGCTGGATCGAGGATGCTCCGTCGAATCGCGGCGTGCGCGACTGGCTGCTCGCCCTCGAGTGGGTGCAGCAGAACATCGCCGCATTCGGCGGAGACCCCGGTCGCGTGACGATCGCCGGACAGTCCGCGGGCGGCGGGGCGGTGCTCACCCTGCTCGGCATGGAGAAGGCGCAGCACCTGTTCCGCGCGGTCTACGCGATCTCGGGGGCGCTGGGCGATGTGTCGGCGACTCGCGCCGAGGCGTTCGGGCGTGCGCTCGCCGCCTCGGGTGGGGTGGCTCCGACCGTGGCCGGACTGTCGACGCTGTCGGACGAGCGCCTGCTCGCGCTGCAGAAGAAGGCGACCCAGCTCGGGCCGTCGTCACTGACGACCGTGATCGAGGAGGGGCTGCCACTCGGCCCGACGATCGATGGCGACCTGCTTCCGCGGCCGACCCGGGAGTCGCTGCGTGCCGGCGTCGGTGCCGACAAGCCACTGGTGATCGGAGCGACCGACGATGAGTTCACCATGGCATTCGTCGGGAAGGCCGCGAAGGCCCTGCGGTGGGTGCCGCAGGGAGTGCTGCTGAACCGGTTCGGTGTGCCCAAGAGCATCCGTGCCGAGTATCTCGGCGCGAATGCCGACGTCGTGCGTCTCGGCAAGGCGCGTCTCGCGGGCCGTGTGCTGACCGATCGGATGTTCCGCACCACCGTGCCGGGCGTCGCGGCCGACCGTGGCGATGCCCCCACATGGCTCTACCGCTTCTCCTGGCCCTCGGGACGCTTCGGCTTCGCGGAGCACTGCCTCGACGTGCCGTTCTTCTTCGACTGCCTCGACGGCCCGTCGATGGAAGCCCTCGCGGGGCCGAACCCGCCGCAGGAACTCGCTGACGACGTGCACGGCGCCGCGGTCGCGTTCATCACCACCGGCGATCCGGGGTGGGGCAGGCACGACGGGGATGTCGGTGTCGTGCGTGTCTACGACCGGCCCACCCGTGACGTCGCCGACGCGTATGCGTCGGTGCGGGCGCTGCTCTGAGCCGAGCGGCAGGTCGGGGGCGCGCCGCATGTGCTTCCGAGGCGGGCGTCGCACGGGGCCCCGACACGAGAGGATGGTTCGGTGCCGATCTCCTCCGACCGCCCGGACTGCTTCCGCCTGCCGGCCGTCGATGCCGCGGCCATTCGGACGCATCCGGATCAGCTGCACCTCGTGCCGCCGGACAGCGAGGCTGACGCGTCGGCGATCATCGAGAGCCATCGGCGAGCGCGCGCTGCCCGTGGCAAGAGGGATGCGGTCGGGTGCCTCGTCCCGATCGCCGGCGGTCTCCTGCTCGCGGCCGTGGCCTGCCTGGTGATCGCGTCGCTCCGACTGTCGTTTCGAGATGCGTCGATCGCCGTCGGGCTGCTGTTCTTCGTGGGGGCCGTGGTGACCGCGGTCATCGCCTCGCGCGTGCGACCGGCCGCCTCCATCCCGAAGCCCCTGCCGTCCGTGCTGATCCATCCCCTCGTGGAGGCCGGGGCCGCGGCCGATCTGCCAGCCGGAGACATCGAGCTCGCGTCGCGGGTGCTCGACGAGCGGGACCGCGCCGAGGCCGACCTCCTCAAGGCCCGCGCCGACGCGCAGCTCACCGACGAGGAACGATACGTCTCCCCGGGAGACCGGTCGACCTGGTACTTCCGTCCGGAGGACCTGCCTGGCCTCGAGCGCACAGCGGACGCCGCTGAGAGGCAGGCGCGTGCTGTCGCCGACCGACTCGGGATCGTCCTCGATGCGGGCCGTAGCAGGGACTCATCACCGGAGGGCTGACTGCGCCGGGTAGAGATGCCGACAGTGTCGGGGGTGGGTGCGCTTGGCTACCCTGAGAGGAACCAGGAAGCCTGACCTCGACGGTCGGTGAGGGGGCGCGAGAGGAGAACGCGATGGGTGTCGTATTCCCGGCCGAGTCGATCTCGGTCATGACTGCAGATGGCGACATCGTCATCCTGCGTATCTGCGATCTGTGCGGTGCAGCTGTCGTCGAAGCAGACGGCACCGATCTCGCATTCCACAAGCGTTGGCACCGGATGACCGGTTCGGGGAATTGGATCGACCCCGAGACCCGCCGTCAGCACGGTCCGGGGAGCCCGTTCGCTCCGCGTTGATCCCGCTGACGCAGGGCGCTGGCCCCCGTCTCCTCGCGAAACCGCGAGTCAGGCGATGTAGATCTTGCGGAGCGTCTCGGTGACCGTCCATACGGTGCGCTGGCCCGCGGCCAGGCGCACGACCGCCCCGGGGTCGACCTCGATCGCGGGCAGTGCCGGTTCGACGAACTCGATTCGGGCGTGACCTGCGAGCACGACGAACACCTCGTCGACCTCGGTGTCGGATGCCGTGCCCGGCGTCATCTCCCAGATGCCGACCTCGACACCGCCGATCGTGGCCAGCTCGTGCACCGCCGCCGTGGGCTTGCCGATCAGCACCTCGTCGGCCGGCAACGGCTCATGCACGAGGGGCACTGCACTGGCATCCACTCCCTCGCCGGCCGTGAGCTCGCTCACGAGTCGAATCCCATGCCGACCGCGTCGAGTGTCTTGAGGAACAGGTTGCGCTTGCCCTCGTTGTGGTCGGCCTGGTTCATCGCCGCGCGGACGAGGTTGACGCCGATCGAGGCGACGGGCTCAGGGGGGAACGGGATCGGCTTCTCGCGCACCATCGCGAGCTCTGTGCGCTCGGTCGGCTCACCTGAGAGCTTGTCGAGCATGACGTCGGCGGCGAAGCGGGCGGCGCCGACGCCGAGGCCGGTGAACCCGGTGGCGTACGCGACTCGTCCCTTGCGGGCGGTGCCGAAGAACGCGCAGAAGCGGCTCGACGAGTCGATGGCTCCGGCCCACCGGTGCGTGAAGCGCAGCCCTTCGAGCTGCGGGAACGTCGTGAAGAAGTGCGAGGCCAGCTTGCGGTGGCTCTCGGCGCGGTCCTCGTACTCGGGGCGCACCTTGCCGCCGAAGTGGTAGACCGCGTCGTATCCGCCGAAGAGGATGCGGTTGTCTGCGGTGAGCCGGTAGTAGTGGAACTGGTTGGCGCTGTCGGCGAGGCCCTGGCGGTTCGACCACCCGATCGAGGCGAGCTGCTCGTCGGTCAGCGGCTCGGTCATCAGCACGTAGTCGTACACCGGCACCGTCATCAGGCGGTTGCGTTTGAGGAGCGACGGGAAGACGTTGGTGGCCAGCGCCACGGCATCCGCGGTCACTCGTCCTCCGCCGCGGGCGACGAGCGTGATCGGGCCCGATCCGTCGCCGATGACCTCCCGCACGAGCGACTGCTCGTAGATCTCGACGCCCAGTTCTGCGGCGACGCGGGCCAGTTCGAGACCGAGCTTGGCGGGGTGCACCATCGCGCATCCGTCGCGTTCCCACGCCCCCGCGAGGAACGTGTCGGAGTGCACCTCGGCCTGCACGGCGTCACGGTCGAGGAATCCCTCCTCTTCACGCAGCCACTCGACCTGGTGCGGTTCGACGGCCACGGCCAGCTGTCCCGTGCGCTCGAAGTCGACGTCCATGCCGTACCGCTTCACGGTCTGCTCGATGCCGTCGAGGTTCTCGTGGCCGAGCTCTTCGAGGCGGTCGATCTCGTCGGGCCAGCGGGTGAGACCGTTCTCGTGTCCGTGCGTGAGGCTGGCCTCGCAGAAACCGCCGTTGCGGCCGGACGCCGCCCACGCGATGCGCGACGCTTCGAGCAGCACCACACGGCGCTGGGGGTCGCGCTCCTTGGCGCGCACGGCCGTCCAGAGCCCGGCGTAGCCGCCGCCGACGATGGCCAGGTCGGCCGTGATGCTGCAGGAGAGGGCGGGGTGCGAGACCCGCTCGACGTCATCGAGCCAGAAGACGCTGAAGGCCGTGTCGCGCAGCGAGGCATCGATCACGGCATCCGCGGGGCGGCGACGTTCGAAGACCGTGGTTCCCATGATCAGTCCCGTTCTCGGAGCCGCGCCTCAGCGCGTGCCCCAGTTGTAGAGGTCTTTGTAGAGACCCGCGTACAGCAGGCTCTCGGTGTGGGCGACGCCCGGGATGGTGCGGATGCGGGTGGCGATGAGGTCGAGCAGGTCGGCGTCGCTCTCGCACACGGCCTCGACGAGGATGTCGAAGGTGCCGAGCGTGACGACGACATAGGCCAGCTCGGTGATCTTCGTCAGCTCCTCGGCGATGAGCCGCGGGTCGCCGGTGACGCGGATGCCGATCATCGACATGCGGTGAAACCCCAGCTGCATCGGGTCGGTCACGGCGACGATCTGAATGATGCCGGCCTCGGTCATCCTCTGCACGCGCTGGCGTGCGGCGGCCTCGCTGAGCCCCACCTCGCGACCGATCTCGGCATAGGGCCGGCGGCCGTCCTCCTGCAGGAGTTCGACGATCCGCTTCGAGATGTCATCGAGAACGGGCTGCTTCGGCGTGGCGCTCATGTGTCGATATTGACAGGATGCACCCATCATGGCAACTGATTCCATCGTCTGAGTCAAAAGACTCTTCTGTATTCGCACTCCGATCGCTAGCATGGCGGGCATGGCCACAGAACTCCTCCAGAACTTCATCGGCGGGCAGTACGTTCCCGTGAGCGGACAGGGGCGGATGCCGCTGATCGACCCCGTGACCGAGGAGACCTACGGCGAGCTGCCCGTCTCGGACGCCTCCGACGTCGATGCGGCCTATGCCGCCGCATCCGCCGCGTTCCCGCTCTGGCGCGACACGACCCCGGCCGATCGGCAGCTGGCGCTGTTCCGCATCGCCGATGAGATGCAGGCCCGGGCCGAGGAGTTCGCCGACCTGGAGTCGAAGGACACCGGAAAGCCTCGCGCCAGCCTCGTCGACGACGAGATCCTGCAGTCGATCGACCAGCTGCGGTTCTTCGCCGGGGCGGCGCGCAGCCTCGAAGGCCGCGCCGCGGGGGAGTACCTCGCCGGGCACACCTCGTTCGTGCGCCGCGAGCCGATCGGAGTCATCGGCCAGGTCACGCCCTGGAACTATCCCCTCAACATGGCCGTGTGGAAGATCGCTCCCGCGCTCGCCGCGGGCAACACCGTGGTGCTGAAGCCGGCCGAATCGACGCCGCTCACGACGCTGCTGCTCGCCGAGATCGTGGCGGTCCACACGCCCGCAGGCACGCTCAACGTCGTGCTCGGCGACCGTGACACCGGTGTGGCTCTCGTCGAGCATCCGACTCCGCAGATGGTCGCCATCACCGGGTCCGTCCGTGCGGGCATGGCCGTCGCCCGATCGGCGGCGAACGACGTCAAGCGCGTGCACCTCGAACTCGGCGGCAAGGCGCCCGCGATCGTCTTCCCCGACGCGAACCTCGACAAGGCGGCATCCGGAATCATCACCGGCGCGTTCTTCAACGCAGGGCAGGACTGCACCGCCGCCACGCGCGTCCTCGTGCACTCGTCTGTGCACGACGAGTTCGTCGCGGCCCTGGTCGAGAAGGCGAAGACGGATGCGCGCACCGGCGCACCGCATGAAGAGGGCGTGCTCTACGGCCCCCTGAGCAGTGCGGCTCAGCTCGCCCAGGTGCAGGGGTTCGTCGACCGGCTGCCCGCCCATGCCACCGTCGAGACCGGCGGTCGGCGACAGGGAGACACGGGCTACTTCTTCGAGGCGACCATCGTGTCGGGCCTGCACCAGGACGACGAGGCCGTGCAGGGCGAGATCTTCGGCCCGGTGCTCACCGTGCAGCCGTTCGACACCGACGCCGAGGCGCTCGAGATGGCGAACGACGTGCCGTACGCACTGGCGTCGTCGGTGTGGACCACCGACCATGCCAGGGCGATGCGCTTCTCGCGCGACCTCGACTTCGGATGCGTGTGGATCAACACCCACATCCCGTTCGTGTCGGACATGCCGCACGGAGGGTTCAAGCATTCCGGCTACGGCAAGGACCTCTCGCAGTACGGCTTCGACGACTACACGCGCATCAAGCACGTGATGTCGGCTCTCGACTGAGCCGCGCGTCCGCGAGGCCGCCGAACCCGACGGACTGACCCCTCGACCAGTGAGACACGATGTGTCATGCTGAGCGCACGTCGAATCCGGGGGGATCATCATGGCAAGACCGCTGGCGGGCCCGCAGACCCTCTTACGCACCCTCAACGGACGAGCGATCCTCGAGACGCTCGCGCGGCGGGGGCCGCTCACGCGCGGTGAGCTCGTCGCCGAGACGGGGCTCTCCCGCACCGCGGTGACGCAGGTGCTGCGGATGCTCGAGAGCGCCGCGGCGGTCGCGCCGGCAGGCGTCGACCGCGAGACCCGTGGACCCGCCGCGGGCCGTGTGGCGCTGCATCCGCAACTCGGCCTCGCCGCCGCCGTGCACGTCGACGGCCACGCCGCCCACGTCGTGCTCGTCGACCCGACCGGTGCCGTCCGAGCCGAGCATCACGCGCCGTTCCCCGTGCGGGGCGACCGGGTGGAGCACATCGTCGACCTCGTCACCGCCTGCAGGCGGGTGGTCGCCGGGCCGCTGGAGCTCGTGGTCGTCGGAATTCCCGGCATCGTCTCGGCCGACGGCGGCATCCGCGACGATCAGGGGCCAGACGGGGGTGCGTTCAAGAACGCGCTCTCGGAGCGTCTCGGCTGCCCCGTGCGCGTCGAGAACGACGTCAATCTGGCGGCGCTCGCAGAGCTGACGGCGGGCACCGGCGCCGACCTCGCCAGCTTCGCGCTGCTGCTGCTCGACGACGGGCTCGGCGCGGGCATCGTGATCGACGGTGTGCTGCACCGCGGCTTCTCGGGAGTCGCCGGCGAGGTCATGTACCTGCCGCAGACGCCGGTGCCGATCGGAGCCCCCGTGCTCGGCGACGAGGTCGTGCGCGATCTCGCCCTCGCCAACGGGCGCGACCCCGACGAGACGATCGATCAGCACCTCGATGCCGCGCACGCCGGCGACCCTGCCGCGATCGCGATGGCCGCCGAGATGGGACGCCGACTCACCCTCATCGCCGGCAGCATCGCCCTCGTACTGGATCCTGAGGCGTTCATCCTCAGCGGATCCGCTGCGCACCCCGCGATGATCGACGCCATCGCCGACTACTACGCCGAGAACCTCGCTCCGAGACTGCCTCTGACGTTCGCGGTCTCGTCGTTCGGACCGGAGGCGCCTCTGGTCGGGGCGGTGGGTGAGGCGGCATCCGCTCTTCGCGCGACCGTGTTCTCGCGCCTGGTTCCCGATGCAGACAGGAAGCGCAGATGAGCTCGGATCTCGCAGATCGACTCGGGCTCGCCCCCGGCGCCCGAGCCGTCATCATCAACGCCGACGACTTCGGCATGTGCCACGCGGCGAACACCGCGATCGTGCAGCTGCTGGATGCAGGGCACATCGATTCCACCACGCTGATGGTGCCGTGCGCCTGGGCCCCCGAGGCGCTCGCGTTCGCCGCGTCGCGACCGGATCTCGACGTGGGAGTGCACCTCGTGCTCACGAGCGAGTGGACCGACTACCGGTGGCGCCCGCTCACCGGAACCGGCACGACCCTGGTCGATGCGGCCGGGTACTTCCCGACCGGTGCGCTCGAGATCGAGCAGCACGCGTCGACCGATGACGTCGCCGCCGAGCTCGCAGCCCAGCTGCAGGCGGCACTGGATGCCGGTGTCGACGTGACCCACCTCGACAACCACATGGGTTCGGTCTACGGGCTGCTCACGGGCCGCGACTTCCTCCGGCCTGTATTCGAGCTCGCCGCGCGCCACGGACTGCCGTTCCGACTGCCGCGGAGCATGGAGGGCACGGAAGACGATGCCGCGCTGCAGGCGAAGCTCGCCGAGGCTGCGGCCGGGGCCGACGCGTTCGGCGTCGAGATCATCGACCGCCTCTGGAGCCACCCCTTCGACGCCGCACCCGACGAGTCGTACGAGCAGGTACGAGACGGGTTCATCGCGCTGCTGCGGGCGGTGCCTTCGGGAGTGACGGAGATCTACCTGCATCCGATGGTCGACGACGACGAGCTTCGTGCCGCCGTCGACTACGGCGCCGTGAAGCGGGGGCACGAGCTGCGTCTGCTGTCGGATCCGGCGGTGCTGCAGGCGATCGCCGACGAGGGACTGATCAGGCTGGGGTGGCGCGATCTGCGCGACCTGCAGCGGAGAGAGAGCGCATGACCTCGCTGACGACGCGTCTTCGAGACCGACGGCTGAATGCCGCGCCGACGAGGGCGCAGGCGATCGCGTTCGGAGCATCCGGATTCCCGACGCAGCTCATGACGCAGACGTTCTCGGCGTTCGTCGTCTACTTCTACGTCACCCACCTCGGCGTCGAACCGACCTGGGTGGCCGCCGCGATGATCGCGCACGGGGTGCTGAACGCCGTGCTCAACCCGGTGGTCGGCGCGCTGTCCGACCGCATCCGCACGCCCTGGGGCCGCCGCATCCCCTGGATCGGTCTCGGGATCGTGCCGCTCGTCGTCGCGTTCGCGCTGGTGTGGATGCCGCCGGAGCTGCCGGCCGCCGGGCTGATCGTCTGGTTCCTGATCGTCGTCGCGGTGTACGACATCGCGTTCGTGGTCGTCGTGCTCAACATCTCGGCGCTGTTCCCCGAGATCTTCCGCACCACCGACGAGCGCGCCAGGGGCAACGTGCCCCGGCAGATCTTCGCGATCCTCGGCATCGTGCTCGGCACGGCGGGCGCCCCCGCGCTGTACGGGCGGATCGGCTGGCCGGGCATGGCGATCGTGCTCTCGGCGGTCTGCCTGGTGCTGCTCGTGTGGTCGTTCGTCGGCGGCATGATCGAGCGTCGAGTGCCGGAGGCGGCGTCCGAGGCGATGCGCTGGCGCGACCAGCTGACCTACACGTTCGCGAATCGCGCCTTCGTGCCGTACGTGCTCGGTTCGCTGTTCATCCAGACGGCGATCGCGGTGGTCCTCGCGGCGATCCCGTTCTACGTGCGGTACTCGCTCGGTGCAGCCGAGGGGGAGGGCAGTCTGCTGCTCGGTGCCATCTTCGTCACGGCGATCCCGTCGATCGTCCTCTGGAGCGCGGTCGTGCGGCGCACCTCACCGCGCACGGCTCTCCTGTGGAGCGTCGCGGTCTTCGGCATCGCGATGCTCGGATACCTGCTGCCGTCGACCGTGATGGCGGCGGCCCTCGTCGGGGTCGCGGTGGGAGTGGGTGTCGGCGGTCTGCTGCAGCTGCTCGAGGTCGTGCTCGCCCAGATCATCGACGAGGATGCGGTGCGCACGGGGCATCGCCGGGAGGGCGCGTACTTCGGCGTGAACGGCTTCGTGGTGCGCGGGTCGGTCGTGCTGCAGGCGATCGTCGCGGCGGTGGTGCTCACGGCATCCGGCTTCGACGCATCGCTCGGCGACGCCCAGCCGGAGGCGGTCGACGGCGGCATCCGCGTGATGGTCGCGGTGGTGCCGCTCGTCTTCGCGGCCCTCGCGTGGCTCTGCTTCTGGCTCTACCCGATCCGCACCCGGGATCTCTGAGATCAGGAAGCGGCCTGACGAGCCTCCCAGCCCGTGCGCACCATCTCGTCGACCGTGTACCGCATCTTCCAGTCGAGGTCGCGGGCGGCGAGCTCGCCGGTGGCGACGATGCGGTCGGGGTCGCCGGCTCGGCGGGGGCCGATCTCGGGAGTGAAGTCGATGCCGGTGACACGGGCCACGGCATCCATGATCTGCTTCACGCTGAGCCCGTCGCCGGAGCCGAGGTTGTACGCGGGCTCGATCGACTCGCCGGCCAGGAGGCGCTGGGCGGCCGCGACGTGCGCCGCGGCGATGTCGCCTACATGCACGTAGTCGCGCACGTTGGTGCCGTCTTCGGTGTCGTAGTCGTCGCCGAAGATCTTGGGCGTCTTGCCGGCGAGGAGCGCCTCGAACACGATGGGGAAGAGGTTGTGCGGGCTGACGTCGTAGACCGTCGGGTCGGCCGAGCCGACGACGTTGAAGTACCGCAGCGACGTATGGCGCAGCGGGGTCTCGGACTCCGCGGTCGCGATGGCCTGGTCTCGCAGCAGCCACTCGCCGATGAGCTTGGACTCCCCGTAGGGGCTCGCCGGCCTCTTGGCGGTGTCTTCGACGACGAGCGCCACATCCGGCGTACCGAACACGGCGGCAGACGACGAGAACACGATGTTGCCGACTCCCGCGGCCTCCATGGCCTCGAGGATCACGCGGGTGCCCTCGACGTTCTGCGCGTACGTGTGCAGCGGGCGCTGCACCGAGACGCCGGCGTACTTGAAACCGGCGACGTGGATGACCCCGTCGGCGTCGTGATCGCGGAGCGTCTTCTCGACGAGCGCGCGGTCGAGGATCGACCCCTGCACGAACGGCACGCCCTCGGGCGCGAACGACGCCACCCCGCTGGAGAGGTCATCGAGGATGACGGGCGTCAGCCCCGCATCCGCGAGTGCGCGTACGACGTGCGAGCCGATGTATCCGGCGCCGCCGGTCACGATCCAGGACATGGTGCTCCTCAGGTGGTGGAGAGTTCAGTATTTCAGGGCGGAACCCGACCTGTGGCGTCCCGATCTGCGGACGCGGTCCCGATCTGCGGGCGAATCGGCGGGATTCGGCCGATTATCGGGGCAGGCTCCGCAGATCGGGACGGGGGTCACACAAGGATCGGGACGGGGTCAGGCGTCGCGGTGCGCGCCGGCCGACGGGGTGACGGTGAAGATCACGGGAGCGGCGAAGGCGGATGCCGCGAACGCCGCGTTCACGGCATCCGTCACCTGCTGCACGGCATCCTGCTCGATGAGCGCGATCGCCGCACCGCCGAATCCGCCACCGGTCATCCGTGCGCCGATCGCCCCGGCCGCGAGGGCCGCCTCGACCGCCGTGTCGAGCTCGGGCACCGAGATCTCGAAGTCCTCGCGCATGGAGGCGTGCGAGGCGACGAGCAGCTCGCCGATCGCACGGGCACCCTCCTCGCGCAGCACGCGCACGGTGTCGAGCACGCGCTGGTTCTCGGTGACCACGTGCCGCACGCGGCGGAAGGTCACGTCGTCCATGAGCTCTGCGGCACGGGGGAGGTCGTCGACCGAGACGTCGCGGAGGCTCGGCACGCCCATGATCGCCGCGCCGCGCTCGCACGCGGCCCGGCGCTCGCCGTAGCCGCCGGTGGAGTGCGCGTGCTTGACGCGGGTGTCCATCACGAGGATCGCGAGGCCGGCCTCGGCGATGCCGACGGGCACGAGGTTCGCGTCGAGGGAGCGGCAGTCGAGGAAGATCGCGGCGTCGGGCTCGCCGAGCATCGAGGCCATCTGGTCCATGATGCCGGTCGGCGCGCCGACTGCTTCGTTCTCGGCACGGCGGCCGACACGGGCGAGGGCCGTGCGGTCGAGGCCCGCCTCCCACAGGTCGTTGAGGGCGGATGCCGTGGCACCCTCGATCGCGGCGGACGACGAGAGGCCCGCGCCGACGGGGACGTCGGAGGCGATCGCGATGTCGAGCCCCGAGCCGGTGATCACGCTGTCGGCAGCGCCCTCGGCCTGACGCAGCGCCCAGGCGACGCCGAGCGGGTACGCCGCCCACTCGGGAACCGTCGGTGCGGAACCGGTCGGCGTCGGGAACAGCTGCGCGAGGTCGTCGATCGCGACCTCGACCGGTTCGTCGGCGAAGGTCGAGGCGACACGGATGCGGCGATCGTCGCGCGTGCCGACGGCGGCGACCGTGCGGTGGGGGATCGCGAACGGCAGCACGAAGCCGTCGTTGTAGTCGGTGTGCTCTCCGATGAGGTTCACGCGGCCGGGGGCGGACCAGACTCCTGCGGGGGCGTGGCCGGTGAGCTCGGTGAAGAGCGCGGTCGCGGCGTCGGTGGTGGTGGTCATGCGGATACCTCTTCTGAGTCTGCGGCGTGGGCGGCGTCTGCCTGTGCGATGGCCTCGCGGATGCGTGCTGCGCCCTGCTCGGGGGTGATCTCGGCGGCCCACGCCCACATCGCCGCCTCAGAACCGGCGAGGAACTTGAGCTTGTCGGCCGCCCGCCGCGGGCTCGTCAGCTGCAGGTGCAGGCGCACGCTGTGACGACCGACGTTGACCGGGGCCTGGTGCCAGGCGGCGATGTACGGGGTCGGGGTGTCATAGAGCGCGTCGACGCCGCGGAGCAGGCGCAGGTACAGCGGAGCGAGCTCGTCGCGCTCGGCATCCGTCGTCTCGGCGAAGTCCGGAACGTGGCGGTGCGGCATCAGATGCACCTCGAGGGGCCAGCGGGCGGCGAAGGGCACGAAGGCGGTCCAGTGCTCGCCGCGGAACACGACGCGCTCGGACGCCTGCTCGGACTCGAGGATGTGCTGGAACAGATCGGGCGCGGTGCGTTCGATCGAGTCGAGCACCCGGGTCGTGCGCGGCGTCACGTAGGGGTAGGCGTAGATCTGGCCGTGCGGGTGGGGGAGTGTCACGCCGATCGCCTCGCCGCGGTTCTCGAACGGGAAGATCTGCTCGATGCCGGGGAGCTTCGAGAGCGCGGCGGTGCGGTCGGCCCAGGCCTCGATCACGGTGCGGGCGCGCGTGACCGACTGCGTGCCGAACGAGCCGGTGTGCTCGGGGCTGAAGCAGACGACCTCGCAGCGTCCGACCGAGGTGCGGGTGCGGCCGAGGCCGAGGGCGCCGAGGTCGTCGAGGCCGCGGGGAGGGTTGCTCGCCTCGGGGGCGGTGCCGGTGGCCTCGGCCAAGGCGGGCCCGAACGCGGGGGAGCGGTTCTCGAACACGGCGACGTCGTAGCGCGACGGCACCTCCGACGGGTTGGTCGGCGACTGCGGCGCGAGCGGGTCGGCGTCGGCGCTCGGCATCATGACGCGGTTCTGGCGGTTCGCGGCGACCGTGATCCAGTCTCCCGTGAGCACGTCGAGGCGCATCGTGGCGGTCTCGCCGCGTGGGTCGAGGGTGCGGGAATCGACGGAGCGCTCTTCGCCGAGCGTCGTGTCGGGGTCGTCGAAGTAGATCAGCTCGCGGCCGTCGGCGAGCGTGGTCGCTCGCTTGACGATTCCGGCGGAGAGGGTCTCGGTTCGCAACTCGGGGGATTCGTGCGTGTTCACGTAAACATGGTACGCACAGGTCCGTGGTAACGTCAACATTCCGAGTGTGAACGGCTGAAGGAGCGCCCGCCATGGAAGACGACCTCCTGCGCGATGCCGGCAGGCCGCGCCGCCGCCGCCCCTCGTCGGGCCGCGTGTCGATGGCGATGGTCGCCTCGCGAGCCGGCGTCTCGGGGCAGACCGTCTCTCGCGTCGTGAACGACAGCCCCCGGGTCGATCCCGCCACCCGCGAGCGGGTCGAGCAGGCCATGGCCGAGCTCGGATACCGCCCGCACCGTGCCGCCCGAGCCCTGCGCACCGGCCGCTCTCAGACCATCGGACTCGTCGTCACCACGCTCGCGACGGTCGGCAACTCGCGGATGCTGCAGGCCACCGCCGAAGCGGCAGCCGAGCGCGGGTACGCCCTCACCCTCGTGACCGCGGGCGAGAGCGTCGCCGATGCGTTCGAGCGCCTCGCCGAGCAGGAGGTCGACGGCGCGATCGTGCTGAACGAGGCATCCGCCCTGGTTCCCGCGGCGCAGCGCCCGGCGGGACTGCGCCTGGTGGTCGTCGATGCGCCGGCCGCAGCCGACCTCGCCGTCGTGCACAGCGACCACGTCGGCGGTGCCGCTGCCGCGACCGCGCATCTGCTGAGCCTCGGGCACGACGCCGTGCACCATCTCGCGGGTCCGGCCGACTCGTTCGCCGCAGCCGAGCGCGAGCGCGGCTGGCGCGAGACCCTCGTCGCGGCGGGTATTGAACCGCCGACGGCATTGCGCGGCGACTGGTCGGCCGAGGCCGGGTTCGCCGCGGGCGGTGCGCTGGGCGCGGCATCCGCCGTCTTCTGCGCCAACGACCAGATGGCGCTGGGACTGCTGCGCGCGCTCGCCGAGGCCGGGCGCCGGGTTCCCGAGGACGTCAGCGTGATCGGATTCGACGACGTGCCGGATGCCGCCAACTACCGCCCTCCGTTGACGACGATCCGTCAGGACTTCACCGCTCTCGCGCACCGCGCCGTCGACCTGCTCGTGGCTGAGATCGAGGGGACGGCGGGGGGCGAGGCATCCGCTGTCGTACCGACCCTTCTCGTCGAGCGTGCCAGCACCCGCTGACGTCAGGCGGGTGGAGCGGACGACTCCCTGGCGTGCATCGTCGGGCTCAGTGACACCCGATGCACCGGACGCGCGGGGTCGGCGATGCGCTTGGCGAGAAGGTCGATCGCGGCGGCGCCGACGGCGGCACGCGGCGGGCTGACCGCGCTGAGCGCCGGGGTGAACAGCTGAGCGACTTCGTCGTCGTAGGCGACGACCGAGAGGTCCTCGGGCACCGAGAGTCCGCGGTTCAGCGCGATGTCGATGAACGCCATCGCCTCGGGGTCGGAGTGGATGAGCAGCCCCGTCACCCCGGCGTCGAGTGCCTTGTCGATCGCCGCGTTCACGGCGGTCGCGAAGCCCGGGCCGTTGCGGTCGGGGAAGAGGCTCTCGAAGTGGTCGGCCGGAGCCAATCCGAGCTCGTCGCAGGCCGTCGCCCATCCTGTGACGATCTTGCGGCCGGTCGGCGACTCCCGCGACAGGATGAGGCCGATGCGGCGGTGGCCGAGGGCGGCCAGGTGGCGCGCCGCGAGCACAGCACCCAGAGCATGGTCGGTCGTGACGTTCTCGACGGGCGCACGGTCGGGGAGCACCACGGCGTCGCGCTCGACGAACACCGCCGGGATACCGGAGGCGTCGAGCCACTGCACCACGTCCTGCGCGTGGGTCACGTCGGGGTTGGGGGCGACGATGAGGCCGCGGATGTCGTCGGCGGCGATGAGGCGCTCGAGCACGGGGCGCTCGTCCTGCAGCTCGTACGAGGCGCCGCGCAGCACCAGACGAAGCCCGCGCTTGCGCGCCTCGGCCTCCATGCCCCGCACGACACCGGGCCAGTAGTAGGCGAGCGACGGCACCAGTACGCCGATCGCGCCACCGGTCTGGGCGAGCGCCGGCTCATCCGCGCGCGCAGCCTCGGCCGGCACCGCGCCACCGTGCACGCGCTCGAGACGTCCTTCCTCCTCGAGCTGCTGCAGGTCGCGGCGCAGCGTCACCGGCGCGACGCCGAGCTCTTCGGTCAGGCGCGAGACCCGTACGATCCCGTCGCGCTCGAGGGCGGCGATGATGTGCGCGTGACGCGCGGGCGCCAGCGGAGCGTGCTGCTGATCGGTCATCGGTCGTCCTCGCTGTCACCCGTCCCCGGGGTGGCGTCGTCTCTTTCTACCGTGATCCACGCGCGATCGTGCGCGCTCACGTCGAGTTCGATGCGGGTGAGTCGCTCGCCCCACACCTCGCTCAGCATCGGGTCGTCGAGCGGGCGCACCCTCTGGGCGGCTCGGATGCCGGCGGGCCAGCGGATCACGACGGGTGCTGCACCGTCGAGCGGCGTGACCCGCACGCCGTCGCCGAGGGCTGACACGGCGCCCGCGACGACGAGGTTCAGGGTGGTCGGCCCACCGGGCAGGGGCGCGGCCCATTCGTCCGAGACGCGGACGACGCGCGCGGCGCGGTCGAGGGCCGCCGTGCGCTGCCAGGTCGGTCCGGCGACGTCGTAGGCGCCGGCGAGGTCGAGAGTCAGCGACGACGCCGCATCCGTCATCGAGACCTCGACCTCGGATGCGGCGAACTCCCGACCAGGAGACTGGTCGACGCCCGCGATCGTGGGGGTGTTGTGCCACGAGCTCCGCATGGTCCAGATCGAGTAGCGGTCGGGCCCGAACGTGGCCTTCGTGTACGTCGGGCGCCCGGCATCGACGATCACGGGAACCCCGTCGGATGTGACGATGAACGATCCGACGTCGTTGTGGTTGTGGTGCTCGGCGTTGTGCCCGCCCTTGATCACGAGGCCGAGCCCCGCGGCGGTCCCCGCCTGTTCGCGTGCGAGCAGGACCTGCGTCGACGGCAGCCACACGTCGCGCGGAAGAGGAGAGTCGGCAGTGGCGGCGGCGAGCCAGTCGGCATCCGTCAGCGCACGGATCAGGCGTCCGAGCCCGGCGAACTCCGACGGGGCGGCGTTGCGGTGCGAGGCGGCGTGGGCGGCGGCATCCGCATCGCCGATCCGCCGGGCCGCACGGTGCAGGGCGTGCCAGGGCTGATCCGCCGGCGGGCGGGCCTGTCCGTCGGCGAGGTTGGCGTACCAGTCGCCGCCCAGGTGGCAACGGTGCGGAAACGCGACGGTCTCGCGCAGTCCGGCGAGGTCGGGTCGTGATCTGTCCGTCGCGTACTCGAGCAGGTCGAGTGCCTCGAGTGCGCGGCAGGCGCCGTTCCACCAGTACGAGTAGCCCTCGTCGATCGCGCCGTCGTCGGGCAGTGAGGCGAGGTAGCGGTCGAGTCCCTCGACGACCAGGCCGATGATGTGGTCGGGGTCGGCGTGCAGCTGCACGGCGGCGGTGAGGACGGACGAGTGGATCCACGGATTCCAGTTGTGCACGTCGCCGTCGAGTCCGAGCCAGTGCCAGTCGCGGCGGTCGACGAAGGGGCGGAAGACACGCACCTGCGCTTCGTGCCGGATGCGGGAGCGGATGCCGGGGGCGCGGGCATCGAGCTGCGAGCCGAGCACGTGATCGATCCACGCGAGCTGGGCCACGACCTCTCCCGCGCCGAGGTCGAGGAAGGGATCCGTGACGGTCGCGAGCACGCTGCCGTGCCGGTCGAACGTGTCGTCGTGGGCCGGCCAGCACCACGAGCTCTGCTCGCACAGCAGCTGCACCCCGTTGATGACCTCGTCGATCCAGCGCCCGTCCAGTGTGACGGCCGCGGCGATCACCGCCCTGCTGAGTCGGTGCTGTCGCGCGAAGGCCGGGTCTTCCCAGGCGACCCGGTCGCCGTCGCGGTGCACGCGAGCGGCCTGACTGGCGAGGGGCTGCGGCCAGGGCACGCCGAGATCCGCCTCGGCGCGGGCGCGCAGTTCAGTCGCATCGACGTGCGCCCAGGCGACGCGATCGTCGGCGGTCGGCGCGGGAAGCGTGTTCACGGACTCAGCATAGCTGATCGAAAATGATCGATCTAGATTTATTTGAGTCTTGTCTTGATCGAAATGCGATGATAATCTCCCAACGATCGCGAAGGGACGGACGTCCCCACGATCCACCTCGAAGCAGTCTTCAAAGGAGAACCCTGTGACGTACGAGCGCACCGTCGCCCCGACGGCGATGAGCCCCCGCGAGGGCCAGGCGTCTCCGGATGCCGAGTGGTCGCGCGACGATCTGCTCGCGTACGCCGACGGGCTGCTCGCCGCGGTCCGCCCGTGGGCCTCCGAGAACGGCGCTCGCATCACGCTTCCCGGCGCATCCGGCGGCTACGGCATCGACGTCGACGGCCTCGAGGGCTTCGTGCGGACCTTCCTGCTCGCCGGCTTCCGCATCGCGGGTGCGCGCGGCGACGGGGTCGACGACCTCATCGACTTCTACTCCCGCGGCATCGTGGCCGGGGTCGATCCGTCGAGCCCCGACCGGTGGGTGCGACTCGACGAGCATGCCCAGGCCAAGGTCGAGGCGGCGTCGATCGCGCTGATCCTCGACATGACCCGCCCCTGGATCTGGGATCGCCTCGACGAGACCACTCAGCACCGCATGATCGACTACCTCGCGCCCGTGGTGGGCGACGACAGCTACCCGAAGAACAACTGGCTGTGGTTCCGTGTCGTGGTGCAGACGTTCCTGCGCTCGGTGGGCGGCCCCTGGTCGCAGGCCGACATCGATCAGGACCTCGCGCAGCACGACTCGTTCGTGCGCGAGGGCGGCTGGATCTCCGACGGCGACGACCGCGCGTACGACCACTACGTCGGCTGGGCGCTGCACCTCTACCCGGTGCTGTGGTCGCGGATGCAGGGCGCCAGCGAGCTCGCAGGCGGCCGCACCGAAGGCGACCTCGCCCGGCTCGACCTGTTCCTGCAGGACGCGATCGCCCTGGTCGGGGCCGACGGCTCTCCGCTGATCCAGGGCCGCAGCCTCGTCTACCGCTTCGCCGCGGCAGCGCCCTACTGGGCGGGCGCCATCGCCGAGGTCCCGTCTGTCCCACTCGGGCAGTTGCGCCGCGCGGCATCCGACATCGTCCGCCACTTCGCCGAGAACGGCGCCCCCAACGATCAAGGGCTCCTCGACCTCGGGTGGCACGGTGAGTGGCGTCGGCTCGCACAGAACTACTCCGGTACCGGCTCCCCGTACTGGGCCTCGAAGGGGCTGCTCGGCGTCGCTCTCCCCGCAGATCATCCGGTGTGGGCTGCGCCGGCCGAGCCTCTGCCGGTCGAGACCGCCGACGTGCTCCGCATCGTCGAGGCGCCGGCGTGGATCATCTCGGCCACCGCCGACGACGGCATCGTGCGAGTGATCAACCACGGGGCCGACCACGCGCGCCCCGGCGACCTCGTCGGCGATTCGCCGCTCTACGCACGCCTCGGCTACTCGACCGCCGCGAGCCCGCTGCTCAACGGCGACGCCTGGGCCGAGCCCCTCGAGCAGTCGGTCGCGCTGCTGCATGCCGACGGCCGGGCGACGCACCGTGCCGGTATGCGCGTGCAGGGCATCCGTCGCGACGGGGATGCCGCGATCGCCGGATCCGAGGCGACTGCGCACTGGATCGCACCGGACGCGACCCAGACCCGACACGGCTCCGGCATCACCGGCGAGGTCGAGGTCGCGGGCGCCGTCACCACCTGGTCGATCGTGCGCGGGGCGTGGGAGGTGCGGCTCGTGCGCATCGATCGGATCGAGGCGGATGCAGCCCCCACCGCCCTGCGCATCGGCGGGTGGGCGCTCGCCGCGGATTCCGTCGACGACACCCTCTCGGCGACGGCCGCCTCCGCGAGCGCCCGAGGCCGCCACAGCACCATCGCCGCCGTCACGCCCGGGGGAGTGCCGTCGATCGAGGCGCGGCGAGATGCCAGCCCGCTCGGTGCGGCGGCATCCGTCCCCGTCATCACCTACCCGGTCTCGACGGGGGAGTGGATCGCGACCGCGGTGCACCTGTCCGACCGTGCCGCGGCATCCGCTCCCTCCGTCCGCATCGACGGCGACGACGTCGCCGTCGTCTGGCCCGATTCCACCACCACCGAACACCGGCTCGTCTGAGCCGTCATCCCGACCCGTCATCCCGCCCCGTCCGGGGCACCCGCCATTGCAAAGGAGCAGTATCCCCATGAACCGCAAGATCCTCGCCGCCGGCAGCATCGCCGCCGTCGCGGCCCTCGCCCTCGCAGGCTGCTCCGGCAGCAGCGACGCCGGCGAGACCGACCCCGACGCCCCCGTCACGCTCACCCTCTCGGGCTGGAGCATCGACACCACCCCCGAGTTCCAGACGCTCGCCGACGCCTTCACCAAGGATCACCCGAACGTGAAGATCGAGCTCAAGGAGTACGACGCCGCCGAGTACAACACGCTCGTCACCGCCGACCTCGCCGCAGGGTCGGGCCCCGACATCATCACGCAGAAGGAGGTCAAGTACGTCACGACCTTCCAGGAGGGCGGCCAGCTGCTCGACGTCTCGGACGTCGCGCTCCCCGACGGCATCAGCGGAGCCGACTCCTACGAGGTCGACGGCGCCGCGTACGCGGTTCCCTACCGTCAGGACTCGTGGGTGCTCTTCTACAACAAGGCGCTCTTCGAGGCGGCGGGCGTCGACCAGCCCGACGGCTCGTGGACGTGGGACGACTACGCGGATGCCGCCGCGGCCCTCACCACCGACGCGTCCAAGGGCACGTACCTGCACCGCTGGCAGTCGACCGTGCAGGGCTTCGCGAACGCGCAGACCGGCACGAGCGTGCTCGACGGCGACTTCGACAACATGAAGGACTACTACGACAGCACGCTCGCTCTGCAGGATGCCGGCGACCAGGTCGACTTCAACACCTCGACCGCCAACCAGCTCACCTACCAGGGCGAGTTCGGCACCCAGAAGGCCGCGATGATGCTGATGGGCACCTGGTACACCGCGACGCTCATCGCGCAGCAGGCGTCGGGTGAGGCGAACGACTTCGAGTGGGGCATCGCGCCCGCGCCTCAGCTCGACGAGAAGACCACCGGCACCGACAACACCCCGGTGACCTTCGGCGACCCGACGGGCTTCGGCATCAACGCGAACATCGACTCCGCCAAGGTCGACGCAGCCAAGCAGTTCCTCGAGTTCGCCGCGTCCGAGGAGGGCGCGCAGGCGCTCGCCGCGATCGGCATCTCGCCCGCGCTCACGAACGACGCCGTCGTCGACACGTACTTCGCGGTCGACGGGGCACCCGCCGACGACCTGTCGAAGTTCGCCTGGTCGACGCACGACGTTCTGCCCGAGAACCCCACCTCGAGCAAGACGGCGACGATCCAGGGCATCCTCGCGGATCTGCACACCGCCGTCATGTCGGGCTCCGCGTCCGTCGACGACGCCATCAAGACGGCCGAGGACCGCGTCAAGAACGAGGTCGGCTGATCCACTCGGGGGCCGGCCGCCGGTCGGCCCCCGACACCGACCTCGCGCAGCATCCAGGAGACGAGACATGACCACCACCGAGGCCCCGCGCCGTGACGCGGCCCCGCCGCAGACGAAGCCGCCGCGCCGCCGCTCGGCACTGCGTCGCCGCAATGCCCTGATCGGCTGGAGCTTCATCCTGCCGAACTTCATCGGATTCGGGTTCCTGACCCTGCTTCCGGTGCTGATCCTCTTCTACATGGCGTTCACGAACTGGAACGTCTTCGGCAAGGCCGACTGGGTGGGGTTCGCGAACTTCCAGCGCCTGATGGGCGATGGCAGCTTCCACATCGCGTTCTGGAACACCATCTACTACTCGGTGATGCACATCCCGCTGACGATCGTCGTCTCGCTCGGGCTCGCCCTGCTGCTCAACAACAAGCTCCGCGGCGTCGCGTTCTTCCGCACGGCCGCGTTCTTCCCCTACATCACCTCGATCGTCGCGATCGCCGTGGTGTGGAACCTGCTCTTCAGCCCCGACTACGGCCCCATCAACGAGGTGCTCCGGGCGATCGGCATCTCGGAGCCGCCCGGGTGGCTCACCTCGTCGGAGTGGGCGATGCCCGCCGTCGTGATCGTCAGCACCTGGCGCGACATGGGCTACTACATGATCCTCTTCCTCGCGGGCCTGCAGACCGTGCCGCGTGAACTGCACGAGGCGGCGCGCGTCGACGGCGCCAACGTGTGGGAGCGCTTCGTGAACGTCACACTCCCCTCGCTGCGGCCCACCATGTTCTTCGTCACGGTGATGCTCACCATCAACTCCTTCAAGATCTTCGACCTGATCCTCGTCATGACCGACGGAGGACCGGGACAGTCGACCCTGGTGCTGTCGCAGTTCATCTACAAGAAGGGCTTCGAGGAGTCGCAGTTCGGCTACGCATCCGCCGCCGCGGTCGCGCTGTTCTTCCTCTGCATCCTCGTCACCATCGGCCAGTTCCTCTGGAACAAGAAGCGGAGCGCATGATGACCGAGACACAGGTCCTCGTCACCGGGGGAACGCTGCGCAAGCTCAACGCCCCCGTCCCCGCCGGTCGCGTGCGCACCAGGCTCACGGTCGGTCGCACGCTCGGCTACGTCGCCCTGGTCATCGCGGCGGTCGGCCTGCTCGCACCGTTCTTCTGGATGGTCATGAGCTCGCTGAAGAACGCCAACGAGGTGTTCTCGGTGCCCGTCGTCTGGGTGCCCGAGACGTTCGTGTGGCAGAACTACATCGACATCTGGACGAAGTCGAACATGCTCGTCTGGATCCGCAACACCCTGTTCCTGGCCGTCAGCGTGACGTTCCTGCAGGTGCTCACCGGATCGTTCGCGGCCTATGGCTTCGCGCGCATGAAGTTCGCCGGCCGCGACATTCTGTTCCTCGTCTACATCGGCACGATCGCCGTGCCGTGGCAGTCGTACATGATCCCGCAGTTCATCCTGCTGTCGAATCTGAAGGTGTCGAACACGCTGTGGTCGATCATCCTGCTCCAGGCGTTCGGCGCGTTCGGGGTGTTCCTCATGAAGCAGTACTACGAGACCATCCCCGAGGAGCTCAGCGAGGCCGCGCGTCTCGACGGGCTCAGCGAGTACGCCATCTGGCGCCGCATCATGCTGCCGCTGTCGGTGCCCGCCATCGCGAGCCTCACCCTGCTCACCTTCGTGAACACGTGGAACGACTACCTCGGGCCGCTGATCTACCTGCGCAACCCCGACCTGTGGACGATCCAGCTCGGTCTCAAGAGCTTCGTCTCGAATCTCTTCGACACGAACTACGCGCTGCTGTTCGCCGGACTCACGATCTCGGTCGTGCCCATCGCGATCATCTTCCTGCTCGGGCAGAAGTACTTCGTCGAGGGCATCGCCACCAGCGGACTGAAGGGCTGACCGATGAAGCGCATCTCGCACGACGCCTGGGCCACGATCCTCGGCGTCGTCTACCTCGGCCTGATGGTCAACTTCCTCGTGCTCGTCACCGCATCTCCTCTCGTGGTGCTGTTGATGACGACCGACCCCGCCCTGTCGTGGCCCCTGCTGGCGATCGCGGCACCGCTCGCCGCACCCGCGCTGAGCGGCGCGTTCACCGCGTTCCGCGAGTTCGGGCGGGGCGAGCCCCAGGTCGTGCGCTCGTTCCTCCGCGGGTGGAAGGCCACGGCGCGCAAGGGCATGCTGATCGGGGCGTTCGCCTCGGCATCCGTCGTTGTCCTCCTCGTCGACGTGCGGGCGGTCAGCGCCTCGCCGGCATCCGTCATGATCGTGCCGGTCCTCGCGCTGCTCGTCGTGATCGCCGGGGCGACCGCCCTCGTGGCTCTCGTCGCTCTGGCAGAAGAACCGGGTGCGCGGATGCGCGACATCGTCAAGGCCGCGCTGTACCTGTGCGTGCGGCGCTGGTACCTCACGGCACTGTCGCTCGTCGTGCTCGGAGTGCAGGTCGGACTCTTCACCACCATGCCCGCGATCGCGATCGGCCTCACATGCGCTCCTGCTCTGTACGTGGCGTGGGCGAACAGCCGGTACACGCTGCGCCCCGTGCTCGAGATCGAGCCCGCTCTCGAGGCCGCGGAGGTGCGCGCGTGACGGTGCGCACGGCGATGAGCCCCGAGGTGTTCGACCTGCTCTTCGACGACGCCCGACTCAGCCGCCTGCGCGCGCTGTCTCCCTCGACGCGACTGGCGATCGACGACGGCGATCTCTCCGACACCGAGATCCTCGTCACGTCGTGGGGTGCCCCGCGTCTCGACGCCGATCTCCTCGATCGGATGCCGCGGCTGCGCGCCGTGGTGCACGCGGCGGGCAGCGTGCAGCAGCTGGTCTCGGACGAGCTGTGGGAACGGGGCATCACCGTGACCTCTGCCGCCGACGCCAACGCCGTGCCGGTCGCCGAGTACACGTTCGCGACGATCATCCTCGCCTTCAAGCGTGCTTTCGTGCACATGCGCTCGCCCTCGACGGTGCTCGAGTGGCGAGACCTGGTCGGGTCGACGCGGTACGGCAGTGTCGGCCGCACCGTCGGCATCGTCGGGTTCTCACGGATCGGACGCAGGGTGGTGCGGATGCTGGGCCAGCTCGACGGCATCCGGATCCTCGTCGCCGATCCGTTCGTGTCGCCGCAGGCCGTGGCCGACGCCGGCGCGGAGCTGCTGCCGCTCGACGAGATGCTCGACCAGGTCGACGTGCTGTCGCTGCACGCACCCGCGCTGCCCGAGACGAGGCACATGATCGGTGCGGCCGAACTCGCGGCGCTCCATGACGGCGCCACGGTGATCAACACGGCGCGGGGATGGATCCTCGACCACGACGCGCTGCTGGCAGAGTGCGCCTCGGGGCGTCTGGATGCCGTGCTCGACGTGACCGAACCAGATCCGCTGCCGACCGACTCACCGCTGCGAGCGCTGCCGAACGTCGCGCTCACCCCGCACATCGCCGGATCCATGGGCAACGAGGCCAGGCGTCTCGCCGATTCGGCCCTCGATGACGTCGAGGCGCTGCTGCGCGGCGGCGTGCCGTCGCAGGTGATCACCCGCCTCGACATGGAGTTGAGCGCGTGAGCGGCGGGTGAGCGTCGTGAGCGCCGTGCGCGCGGTGCGGGCCGGTGCGTGCGGGCCGGTGCGGGCCGGTGCGGGGCCAAAAACGCATCCCACGCGCGGTGCGGGGTCAAAAACGCATCCCAAACGGCCGATTCGGATGCTCTTTTGACCCCGCACGGGGAGTAGCCCGACGAGATCCGTCGCAGATGCCGCAGGAGAGCGTTTTCCGCTCGCGCTTGCGCCCCGAGCGTCGGCATGGCATGCTGTCGGAAAGCGCTTACCCGCACAGAGTCACCCACACGAGTTTCCCCGCAGAAGGTGCGGGATCTGAGAGAAGAGAACGGACCAGCAATGTCACAGGCGACAACCCGCGAGATCGGGATCATCATGAACGGCGTCTCGGGGCGCATGGGCTACCGTCAGCACCTCGTGCGCTCGATCCTCGCGATCCGCGACGCGGGCGGCATCGAGCTGCCCGACGGCTCGCGCATCACGGTGAAGCCGCTTCTCGTCGGCCGCAACGAGGCGAAGCTCGCCGAGCTGGCCGCGAAGCACGGCATCGAGGACTACACGACCGACCTCGACGCGGCCCTCGCCGACCCGAAGTGGGAGATCTACGCCGACTTCCTCGTGACCAAGGCCCGCGCGTCGGCCCTCCGCAAGGCGATCGCGGCCGGCAAGGCGATCTACACCGAGAAGCCCACGGCCGAGTCGCTCGACGAGGCCCTCGAACTCGCGCGTCTCGCCGACGCGGCCGGCGTCAAGACCGGCGTCGTGCACGACAAGCTCTACCTTCCCGGCCTGCAGAAGCTCAAGCGCCTGATCGACTCGGGCTTCTTCGGCCGCATCCTCTCGGTGCGCGGCGAGTTCGGATACTGGGTCTTCGAAGGCGACTGGCAGCCCGCGCAGCGCCCGAGCTGGAACTACCGCACCGAAGACGGCGGCGGAATCATCGTCGACATGTTCCCGCACTGGAACTACGTGCTCGAGAACCTGTTCGGCGAGGTCAAGAGCGTCTATGCGCAGGCAGCCGTGCACATCGCCGACCGCTGGGACGAGAACGGCGAGCACTACACCGCCACCGCCGAAGACGCCGCGTACGGCATCTTCGAGATCGAGGGCGGCATCGTCGCCGAGATCAACTCCAGCTGGACGGTGCGCGTGAACCGCGACGAGCTCGTCGAGTTCCAGGTCGACGGCACCCACGGATCCGCCGTCGTCGGCCTCTTCGGCGCCAAGATCCAGCCGCGCAACGCGACGCCGAAGCCCGTATGGAACCCCGACCTCGAAGACAGCCACGACTACGACACCGACTGGCAGCAGGTGCCCACGAACGACGTCTTCATCAACGGCTTCCGTCAGCAGTGGGAGGAGTACCTGGCCTCGTTCGTGGAGGGCACGAAGTACCCCTTCGACCTGCTCTCCGGCGCACGTGGAGTGCAGTTCGCCGAGGCGGGTCTGACCTCCAGCGCCGAAGGCCGCAAGGTCTCGCTCGAGCCCCTGACCCTGGGCTGAGCATGACCACGCTCCGACTTCTCGATGCCGCGGGAGCGGTGACGGATGCCGAGCTGCGCGACGGTGGCGGGTACTCCCGCCCGTCCTCGCCGCTGCAGAGCCGCGTCGCCTACGCCGCTGCCCACGTCGTGCCGAAGGTGCACGCCGACAACACTCCCGGCCAGCCCGCCGACATCGACTGGGACTCGACGCTCGCGTTCCGCCGCAACGTCTACTCGTGGGGCCTCGGCGTCGCAGACGCGATGGACACCGCGCAGCGCAACATGGGTCTCGATGCCGCGGCGACGCGCGAGCTCATCTCGCGCAGCGCCGAGGTCGCCCGCGAAGAAGGCGGCTCGGTGGTGGTCGGAGTCAACACCGACCACGTCGCCGAGTCGCACATCTCGCTCGACCAGGTCATCGACGCCTACAAGGAGCAGCTGCACTTCACCGAGGAGCAGGGGGCAGGCCCCGTGCTCATGGCCTCGCGCCATCTCGCGAGGGTCGCGGAGAGCGCGGACGACTACCGTCGCGTCTACCGCGAGGTGCTGTCGTCAGCCACGGTCCCGGTCGTGCTGCACTGGCTCGGAACGGCCTTCGATCCCGAGCTCGCCGGCTACTTCGGCGCGGATGACTGGCAGACGGCATCCGCGGTGCTGCTCGACATCATCGGAGAGCAGCCCGACAAGGTCGCGGGCGTGAAGATGAGCCTGCTGAACGCCGAGTCCGAGATCTCGGTGCGCGAGCAGCTTCCCCAGGACGTGCGGATGTTCACGGGTGACGATTTCAACTACGTCGGCCTCATCGGCGGTGACACCGTGGGGCAGGGCGACGGGCATTCCGACGCGCTGCTCGGCGCGTTCGCGGCGATCACCCCGGTGGCGTCCGCGGCGATCCAGGCACTGGATGCCGGAGACCCCGCCCGCTACCTCGAGATCCTCGGCCCGACCGAAGAGCTGAGCCGCCAGGTCTTCGCGGCACCGACGTTCTACTACAAGACGGGCGTCGCGTTCCTCGCCTGGCTCAACGGGCACCAGCCCGCGTTCCAGATGGTCGGCGGGCTGCACTCGGCGCGGAGCCTTCCGCACCTCAGCCGCATCGTCGAGCTGGCGAACGCCTCACTCGCACTCGAGAAGCCCGAACTCGCGCGCGAGCGCTGGCACGGGATGCTGCGCCTGAACGGGGTGGATGCATGATCGTCGATCCTCGCCTGTCGATCAACCAGGCCACGATCAAGCACGCCGACCTCGCGACCGCGCTGCGGGTGACGGCGGATGCCGGCATCCAGGCGATCGGCCTGTGGCGCGAGCCCGTGAACGAGGTCGGACTCGACGTCGCGGCGCGGATGCTCGCCGACTCGGGTCTGCGGTTCACGACGCACTGCCGTGGTGGTTTCTTCACCCTCCCCGAGGGGCCGGAGCGTGTCGCCGCACTCGACGACAACCGCCGCGCGATCGAGGAGACCGCGACGCTCGCCGCCGCGGGTGCCGACGGATCGACGGCCGTGCTCGTGCTGGTCGCCGGGGGTCTGCCCGCAGGCTCGCGCGACCTGATCGGTGCGCGTGAGCGCGTGCGCGACGCGATCGGCGTGCTCGCGACCGACGCGAAGGCGGCGGGCGTGACGCTGGCGATCGAGCCGCTGCATCCCATGTACGCCTCCGACCGCGCGGTCGTCTCGACGCTGGGCCAGGCGCTCGACATCGCGGCCGATTTCGACGCCGACGTGGTGGGCGCGGCTGTCGACACGTTCCACATCTGGTGGGACCCGCAGGTGCTCGAGCAGATCGCGCGCGCCGGGCGAGAGGGCCGTATCGCGACCTACCAGGTGTGCGACTGGAAGACCCCTCTGGCCGCCGACGTGCTCCTGTCGCGGCACTACACCGGTGACGGCGTGATCGACTTCGGCTCGCTCACGCGCGCCGTGATCGACACCGGATACGACCGCGACATCGAGGTCGAGATCTTCAACGCCGACATCTGGGCGGATGCTCCCGAGAACGTCGTGCGTCGCACGGCCGAGACCTTCGGCGCCGCGGTCTCGCCGCACCTGCGCTGACGAGACCTGCCGGACGAGTCCCGCGGTGGCGAGAACATGTCACCGCGGGGCTCGGCGTGCCGCCGCGGGACTCGGCGTGCCGCCGGTAGGCGGAGATCCGCCGCAAGGCAACCCCCGAGACTCCGACCTCGCCCCTTGAGAGGATGACTGCATGACGAAGATCCGACCGGGACTCTGCTCGGTGACCTTCCGGGCGCTCGACGCCGAGGAGGTCATCGGGTTGGCGGCAGAAGCGGGCCTCGAGGTGATCGAATGGGGCGCCGATGTGCACGTGCCCGCCGGCGACATCGAGCGGGCGGCGCAGGTGGCCACCGAGACAGCGGATGCCGGGCTGGCGTCGTGCTCATACGGGTCGTACTTCCGCGCAGGGCCGGACGAGACGCTCACGCCGATCCTCGACAGCGCCGAAGCCCTGGGCGTCGACCGCGTGCGCATCTGGGCCGGGCACCTCGGGTCGTCGGACGCGACCGACGCCGACTGGTCGAACACCGTCTCCCGTCTGCGCGATGCAACCGCCGAGGCGGAGGACCGGGGCATCGGCCTCGCCCTCGAGTTCCACTCCGGCACTCTCGCCGACACGGCGCCCACGACGCTGCGACTGCTCGCCGACGTGAACAGCCCGGCGCTCAGCACCTACTGGCAGCCGACGATCGCCGCCAGCGTCGACACCGTCCTCGGCGAGTACCGCGAGATCTCCGCGCAGACGACCGCCGCGCACGTCTTCTCCTGGTGGCCCGCGCAGGAGCGCCTTCCGCTGCGGGCGCGGGATGCGCTGTGGACGCGCTTCTTCGCCGAGGCTCTGGCGGCGCCTCGGCCGCCGAAGGATGCGCTTCTCGAGTTCGTTCCCGGCGACGACCCGACGTTGCTGAACGGCGAGGCCGCCGCACTGCGCTCGTACCTGTCGATCTGACGGCCCGATGCCCGCTCTGACGCGCCGTCGCACGATGCCCCTCCGTTCCCTTCTCTCGAGGCCGCGCCGCAGTATGCTCGGGGCATGAGCCAGCCGGAAAGCCCTTCCCGCGTGCGTCAGTCGCGCCACGCGCGAGGCGCCGCCCCGACCCTGCACGACGTCGCCCGTGAGGCCGGTGTCTCGCTCGCGACGGCATCCCGCGTCCTCAACGGATCCGAGCGCAAGGTCGCCGAGTCCTTCCGTGAGAGGGTCGAGCAGGCAGCGGCCGAGCTCGGCTACACGGCCAACGTGTCGGCGCAGGCGACGGCCCGCGGCACGTCTCCCGTGATCGCGCTGCTGGTCGCCGACATCGCCGACCCGTACTTCGGACTCATCGCCGCCGGCGTCGCCCGCGGAGCAGACGAGCAGGGTCTCGTCGTCACGATCGCGATCACCGAACGCGACCCCGCCCGCGAGGCGCGCATCGTCCGAGCCCTGCGGGGCCAGCGTCCGCAGGGGCTGATCCTCGCGGCATCCCGCACGAAGGAGCCCACCGACTCCGACTCCGACACCGCACGTGAACTGGCCGAGTACGCGCGCTTCGGCGGCCGCGTCGTGACGTTCGGTGCGGGCAGCGCCGAGAACCGTCACGTCGAGATCGACAACCGCGCCGGGGCCGAAGAGCTCGGGCGGCGCATGGCGGCCCTCGGCTACCGCGCGGCCATCGCGATCGCGGCGGCCGAGGGGGTGCTGACCTCCGACGAACGTCTCGCCGGGTTCCGTGCGGGCTTCGAGTCCGGCGGCGGCGCGATCGACCGCGTGCTCCGTGGCGACTTCCGCCGCGAGTCGGGTGTGCAGGCGATGACCGCAGCGCTCGCCGACGGCGTGGTTCCGGGCACGCTCGTGTTCGGCATGAGCGACGTCGTCGCGATCGGCGCCATGTCGGCCATCCGTGACGCCGGACGCGAGATCGGCGCCGACATCGCGGTGTGCGGCTTCGACGACGTCCCGTCGAGCAGCGATGTGACCCCGGCGCTCACGACGGTGCGCGTGCCGCTGAGCGAGGTCGGCTACCAGGCCTTCCGTGCGACGGTCGACGCCGACTGGGAGCAGGCGGCGCTGCCGCTCGAGGTCACCGTGCGCGCGAGCACCCCGGGCATCCCGCGATGACTCGCGTGGTCCTCGCACCCGACAGCTTCAAAGGCACGATCACCGCGGCGGATGCGGCCGCATCGCTCGCCGAGGGGTGGGCATCGATCGACCAGACCGCCACGTTCGTGCACCGGCCGATGGCCGACGGCGGAGAGGGCACCGTCGCGGCGTTCGAGGCCGCCGTGCCCGGTGCTCGCCCTGTTCCTGTGGTGGTCGACGGCCCTGCGGGCTCCCGCATCGACACGAGCTGGCTGCTGCTCCCGTCGACGACGGATGCACCCGGCGGAACCGCGGTCGTCGATCTGGCCTCGACCTCGGGCATCGAGCTGCTCGACGAGCTGCGCCCCTGGGATGCCGACACCACCGGGTTCGGCCAGGCGATCGCCGCGGCGCTCGATCACGGGGTCTCTCGTCTCGTGGTCGGCATCGGATCGAGCGCGTCGACCGACGGCGGCACCGGGATGCTCGCCGCACTCGGGGCACGCTTCCTCGACGCGGCCGGGGCGCCTGTCGCGCGCGGGGCTCGCGGCCTGGCCGATATCGCGTCCGTCGATCTGACCGGACTCCGCACGGCGCCGGACGTGCGGGTGCTCACCGACGTGACGAATCCGCTCGTCGGGCCGCGGGGTGCGGCGGCCGTGTTCGGCCCGCAGAAGGGCCTCGCCGGCGACGACATCGCTCAGGTGGATGCTGCGCTGGCGCACCTCGCCGAGCTGCTCGCACTCGATCCCGCTCTCGCAGGCACCGGGGCCGCGGGAGGCACGGGCGGAGCGCTCGTCGTCTGGGGTGCGGCGCTCGCCCCGGGAGCTGCCGAGGTCGCCGAGCTCATCGGACTCGCGGACGCGATCGCCGATGCGGACGTCGTCATCACGGGCGAGGGCTCGTACGACGGTCAGTCCGGCGACGGCAAGGTGCCCTCGTTCATCGCCGGCCTCGCGTCTGCGGCGGGGGCGACCGCACTGCTGGCGGCAGGGCGCATCACGGACGACTCCGACACGGCGCTGTTCGTTGCATCCGCCTCGCTCACCGAGATCGCGGGGTCATCGGATGCCGCACTCGCCGAGCCCGCTCGTTGGCTGCGCGACGCCGGGGCGCTGCTCGCCCGGTCGGTCTGACCGAGCGCATCCGGGGATCGCCGGCATCCGGGGATCGCCGGCATCCGACCGCGCTGGCCCACGGTGGTCAAAAACGCATCCGAGATCGCGGTGTGCGCTGGTTCTTTGACCACGCACGTCTGTGCGCGACGGATGGCGCGCGGGTCACGGACCACGGTGGTCACAAACGCATCCGAGATCGCCTTCTCGGGTGCGATTTTCGACCCCGCAGCGGGGCAGTGAGGGCGGGACCAGAAGGTGTCCCGCCCCGGGCGACACGCCCGCCCGGAGAAGCTACCGGCCCCGTACGCACTTCTGCCCCCGCACGAAAGACGTGCGGGGGCAGAAGACAGCGGAGAGGGATGCCGACTCAGCCGCCCAGGGCCGCCGACACCACGGCGCGAGCCTCGGCCTGCACCTCGGCGAGATGCTCGGGGCCGCGCAGGCTCTCGGCGTACAGCTTGTAGACGTCTTCGGTTCCCGACGGGCGTGCAGCGAACCAGGCGTGCTCGGTCTGCACCTTGAGGCCGCCGATCGCGGCACCGTTTCCGGGAGCGTGCGACAGCTTGGCCGTGATGTCCTCGCCGGCGAGGGTCGTCGCCGAGACGGCATCCGGAGCCAGCTTGCCGAGCGTCGCCTTCTGCGCGGGCGTGGCCGGGGCGTCGACGCGCTGGTAGGCCGAGGCGCCGAACGCCTCTTCCAGCTCGGCGTACCGCTCCGACGGGCTCTTGCCGGTCACGGCGATGATCTCGGCCGCGAGCAGGCACAGCAGGATGCCGTCCTTGTCGGTCGACCAGACGGTGCCGTCCTTGCGCAGGAACGATGCTCCGGCCGACTCCTCGCCGCCGAACGCCACGGACCCGTCGAGCAGCCCTGGTACGAACCATTTGAAGCCGACCGGAACCTCGAGCAGGCGGCGTCCGAGTGCCTCGGCGACGCGGTCGATGATCATCGACGAGACGAGGGTCTTGCCGATCGCGGCATCGCGCGGCCACTCGGCGCGGTGCGAGAAAAGGTAGTCGATCGCGACGGCGAGGTAGTGGTTCGGGTTCATCAGCCCGGCGTCGGGGGTGACGATGCCGTGGCGGTCGGCATCCGCGTCGTTGCCGGTGAGGACGTCGTAGTCGCCCTTCTTCGCGACCAGCGAGGCCATCGCCGAGGGGGACGACGGATCCATGCGGATCTTCTCGTCCCAGTCGAGCGTCATGAAGCGCCACGTCGGGTCGACCTCGGGGTTCACCACGGTGAGGTCGAGGTCGTGCACCTCCTTGATGAGCGCCCAGTACTCGACCGATGCGCCGCCCAGGGGATCGGCGCCGATGCGCACGCCCGCGTTGCGGATCGCGTCGATGTCGATGATGGTCGCGAGGTCGCGCACGTAGGCGTCGCGGAAGTCGTAGCCGGGCACGGCATCCCAGTCGACGTCGGCGAAGCGCTCGCGCTTCACGTCGACGAGTCCACCGGCGATCAGCTCGTTGGCGCGGTCGGCGATCCAGCCGGTCGCATCCGTGTCGGCCGGTCCGCCGTGCGGCGGGTTGTACTTGAAGCCGCCGTCGCGGGGCGGGTTGTGCGACGGGGTGACGACGATGCCGTCGGCGCGGCCCGGAGCATCCGGTGCGAGGTCGCGGTTGAAGGTGAGGATCGCATGGCTGAGCGCGGGCGTCGGCACCCACGAGTCGCGGGAGTCGACCCGCACGTCGACGCCGTTCGCGACCAGCACCTCGATGGCGCTGCGCTCGGCCGGCAGCGACAGGGCGTGGGTGTCGCGACCGAGGAACAGCGGGCCGGTGATGCCCTGGCCCGCCCGGTAGTCGACGATCGCCTGGGTCGTTGCCAGGATGTGGTTCTCGTTGAAGCTGTTCGAGAGCGAGGAGCCGCGATGCCCGCTGGTCCCGAAGGCGACGCGCTCTGCGGCGACCTCCGGATTCGGGACGCGGTCGTAATAGGCGGCGATCAGTTCGTCGACATCGATCAGATCGGATTCTTCGGCTGGTAGACCGGCACGGCTCGTCATGGAGACAGTCTGCCCCCATCTCGGCATCCGCGCATCTTCTTGCGCACCACAGGTGCCCTAAGGTGAAACGCGTGACTGAACGCCGCACCTACAGCTATCTCGGCCCCGCCGGAACGTTCACCGAAGCGGCGCTCGACCAGGTCGCCGAAGCGCGCGGGCAGGACCGGCGTGCGGTGCACAACGTCGGCGAGGCGCTCGCCGACGTGCTCGACGGACGCAGTGACGCGGCGATGATCGCGATCGAGAACTCGATCGAGGGCGGCGTCTCGACCACGCAGGATGCTCTGGCCACGCTGCCGGGCCTCCGGATCGTCGGCGAATACCTGGTGCCCGTCAACTTCGTGCTCGTGGCTCCCCGCGGCACCACGCTGGACGACGTGCAGGTCATCGCGGCTCACCCGGTCGCCTACGGGCAATGCCATGGCTGGCTCGGCGCGAACCTTCCGACGCACTCGCACGTGCCCGCGGCGAGCAACGTCGCATCGGCGGTCGGCATGCTCGACGGCAGCCTCCCCGTGCAGGCGGCGATCGCCGCCCCGGGCGTCGTGAAGCATCTCGATGTCGACGTGCTCGCCGAGGGCATCGGCGACAACGCCCAGGCCGTGACCCGCTTCGTGCTCGTCACCCGCACCACCACGGCGCCGGCACCGACCGGCGCCGACAAGACCTCGCTGATCGTCGAGCTGCCCAACGATCACCCGGGTTCGCTGCTCGAGATGCTCGAGCAGTTCTCGACCCGCGGCATCAACCTGTCGCTGATCCAGTCGCGCCCGATCGGCGACGAGCTCGGCCGCTACCGGTTCGTGATCGACGCCGACGGGCACATCGAGCACGAGCGCATGGCGGACGCCCTGCTCGGCATCCGTCGTTTCAGCCCTCGTGTGGTCTTCCTCGGGTCGTACCCGCGGGCCGACCGGCAGATCGTGCAGTACCCCGATCGCTATGACGACGACGTGTTCGTCGAGGCGCGCGACTGGCTGCGGGGCATCCTCTCAGGAGAACCCGAAGCCTGACGCGGCTCGCGCGGCCGCTCAGACCGCGCTGACCTGCACCAGCGCCCGCTTGAACTCCGGCATCGCAGAATGCGGATCGACCCGGTCGCTGGTGAGCAGATTCGCGCTCTCGGCATCCGCATAGTGGAACGGCAGAAACACGGTGTCGGGTCTGATGTCGTGGGTCAGCTCCGCGCGCGCCCGCACTTCGCCGCGGACGTTGGAGAGGCGGATGCCGTCGCCCTCGGCGATCCCGTGGCGGCGCGCGGTCGCGGGGTGCAACTGTGCCACGAGCGAGGGCCGCTTCTCGGTCAGCTCGGGGATGCGGCGTGTCTGGGCGCCGCTCTGATACTGCTCGAGCAGGCGCCCGGTGATCAGGGTGAGCCCGTCGCCGGTGGCCGGCTCGGGCGTCCGTGCTCGCACGGCCACGAGCCTGGCGCGGCCGTCGGCGTGGGCGAAGCGGTCGGCGAACAGCCGCGGAGTGCCGAGGCTGCCCAGAGGGAAGGGCCAGTGCGCCTCGATGCCGAGGTCGAGCAGTGCGTGGCTGAGGCCGGAATAGTCGGCGCGGCCACCGGCCGAGGCCCGGGCGAGCTCATCGAACACCTCTGAGGGCTCGAGGCTCCAGACGCCCGGCGCGTCGAGGCGGCGGGCGAGCTCGGCCATGATCCACAGTTCGCTGCGGGCTCCCGCGGGGGCGTCGACCGCTCGGCGGCGGCGCAGCACCCGGCCCTCGAGGTTGGTCATGGTGCCCTCCTCCTCGGCCCACTGCAGCACGGGGAGCACGATGTCGGCGGCCCTCGCCGTCTCGGAGAGGAAGAAGTCCGACACGACGAGCAGCTCGAGACGGCCGAGCGCCTCGCGCACCGTCTGCACGTTCGGCGCCGAGACGAACACGTTCGAGCCGTGCACGAGCAGGGCGCGGACGCCGCCGGGCAGGCCGGCGCTCTGCAGCAGCTCGACGGCCGGTACCCCCGGCCCGGGCAGGTCGTCGGGGTCGACGCCCCACACGGCCGCGACCGAGGCTCGGGCGGCCGGGTCGCTGATCGATTGGTAGCCGGGCAGCTGGTCGGCCTTCTGCCCGTGCTCGCGACCGCCCTGTCCGTTGCCCTGACCCGTGAGCGTGCCGTAGCCGCAGCCGGGGGTGCCCGGCAGCCCGAGCAGCAGGGCCAGGTTGATGGCGGCGGTCGCGGTGTCGGTGCCGTCGACGTGCTGCTCGACGCCGCGGCCGGTGAGGATGTAGGTCGAGTCGGAGCGGGACAGCGTGCGAGCCAGCTCGCGGATGCTGCGTCCAGGAACGCCCGTGACGGTCTCGGCGCGCTCGGGCCACCACGCCGACACCGACTGGCGCAGTGCCTCGATGCCCGAGGTGCGCTGGCGCACGTAACCGTCGTCGTACAGCTCCTCGGCGATGACGACGTGCGTCAGCGCCAGCAGCAGCGCGAGGTCGCTGCCGGGCACCGGTTGCACGTGGATGCCCGCGCCGTCGGCGCACAGCCGCGCGGTCGAGCTGCGCCGAGGGTCGACGACGATCAGGCCGCCCCGCGCCCTGGCCCCCTGCAGATGAGACACGAACGGCGGCATGGTGTCGCCGACGTTCGAGCCGAGCAGCAGCACCGTCTCGGCCGTGTCGAGGTCGGTCAACGGGAACGGCAGGCCGCGGTCGATCCCGAACGAGCGGTTCGCGGCAGCCGCGGCCGACGACATGCAGAAGCGTCCGTTGTAGTCGATGCGCGAGGTGCGCAGCGCGATGCGGGCGAACTTGCCGAGCTGATACGCCTTCTCGTTCGTGAGGCCGCCCCCGCCGAAGACGCCGACCGCGTCGGGTCCGTCCTCGGCGGCGATCCTGCGCACGTGCGCGGCGATCAGGTCGAGCGCGGCATCCCACTCGGCCGGATGCAGCTCGCCGTCGTCTCCGCGCACGAGGGGAGTGGTGAGGCGACCGGTGTCGGCGAGCAGCTCGGCCGAGGTCCACCCCTTCTTGCACAGGCCCCCGCGGTTGGTGGGGAAGTCGCGCCCGGCCACGGTGACGGGAAGCATCGGCCGGTCGGCGGTGGCGGCGGTCGTGGTCGTGGCCAACGTCATCGCGCACTGGAGCGCGCAGTAGGGGCAGTGGGTGTCGGTCATGCGACGGCTCCCGCGTGGGCGTGCAGGAGTTCGGTGATGCGAGCCCGGCATCCCCCGCATCCTGTGCCGGCGCGGGTGCAGTCGCCGACCTCGGCGACCGACGAGCATCCGTCGTCGATCGCATCCTCGATCTGTCCGACCGTGACGGCGTTGCAGATGCACAGGGTCGCGTCGCGGCCGGCGGGGCCCACCGCATCGGCGTCCGGGTCGTCGAGCCGCAGGAGCAGCGACCGGTCGGCCGGCAGTTCGCCGCCCCGCAGATACAGCACACTCAGTTCGGCAGCGGCCCGCGGCATCCCGACCGCCACGAATCCGGTGAGGATGCCGTCGCGCGTCGCCATCTTCACGTAGGTGCCGTGCTCGGGGTCGGCCCAGACCGCGATGCCCGGTGAGATCTCGCCGGTGGGGACAGGGGCGAACGGGTCGGCCGAGACGTCTCCGGCGGAGGCGATGTCGACCAGCTCGCCCTTGAGCACGACGACTCCCGGGTGCTCGTCGACGAACCCGTTGTCGACGGCGTCGCCGTCGAGTTCGGCCGCGATCGAGGCGGCCAGCCAGCTCGCCTGGCGCCATCCCGGTCCGACGAGCCCGGCAGGACCACCCGGCACCTGGCGCTCGTGCAGATACTCGGCCGGATCGGCGATGTGCGCGCAGTCGCCGATCGCGAAGATGCGCGGATCCGACCACGAGCGCAGTGAGCTGTCGACGAGCACTCCGCTGCCGATCCGCAGTCCGGCGGCCTCGGCGAGTTCGGTGCGCGCCCGCACGCCGCACGAGAGCACGAGCAGGTCGCCCTCGATGCGCTTGCCGTCAGACGAGGCGAGGGCCCGGAACCGGCGGATGCCGTCGTCGCCCTCGACGCCGATCACACCTTCGGCGCGAGTGTGCGGCACCAGGGTGACACCGGCCGAGGCCAGTGCGGTCGACAGGATCGACGCCGAGCCGCGATCGAGCTGGCGGGGCATCGGCATCGGTCCGAAGTGGGCGACCGAGGGGACCGCTCCGGCATCGGCGAGCAGCATCGCGAGCTCGATGCCCAGAACACCGGCGCCCAGCACCACGACACGGCCGCCGCGTTCGACCACCGACCGCACCTGCTCGGCGTCGGCCATGTCGCGCAGCACGCAGACCCCCGCGGTGAGGTGGGTGTCGAGGCCGGTGCTGTCCGGGCCGAGCGTCTCGAGCCCGTCGAGAGAGGGGATGATCGAGCGCGCGCCGGTGGCGAGCACCAGCCGGTCGTACGCCACCGTCGATCCGTCGGCGAGGTCGACGCGCTGAGTCTCGCGGTCGATGCGCGCGACCCGCGCACCCAGGCGCAGATCGACTCCCGGGAGCGCGGATGCCGTCGTGAGGGTGAGCTCGGATGCCGTCGCCTCGCCGACCGCGAGCTCGGCGATCAGCACCCGGTTGTACGGATCCACCGTCTCGGCACCCAGCACGGTCACCGTCGCCCGACCCTCGCTCACCAGAGGCAGGAGCTCCTCGGCGAACCGGATCCCGACGGGCCCTGCGCCGATGACGACGATGCGCTCGGTCATGGTCAGATCCGGTGTCCGGCGAGCGATGCCCGCGGGATGGCATAGACGAAGACCGTGATGAGCAGCAGCACCACGTACGCGGCGACGAATCCGCCGAACGCCGGTGCGTACGAACCCGTGCCGCTCTTCGCAGCGGCCAGCACCTGGGGGATCACGAATCCGCCGTAGGCGCCGATCGCCGAGATCAGGCCGAGGGCCGCCGCCCCCTTGCGCTGAGTGCTGACCGCGAGTGCGTCACCCGCGGTCGCGGCACCCCGGGCGGCGAAGACATTGGGGATCATCCGGTAGGTCGCGCCGTTTCCGACTCCCGCCGCGACGAACAGCAGCAGGAAGCATCCGAGGAACAGCGCGAAGCTGTTCGCCTGCAGGGTGATGAGCAGCGAGAGGGCGCCGACGATCATGAGCGAGAACGCGGCGATCGTCATCCGTGCACCGCCGAAGCGGTCGGCGAGCTTGCCTCCGTACGGGCGGGCCAGCGAGCCGACCAGTGCGCCGAGGAACGCGAGCGAGAGCGAGGCGCTGCCGATCTGGAAGGTGGAGAACTCGGGGAACGTGTCGGCGATCAGCTTCGGGAAGACGCTCGAGAAGCCGATGAACGACCCGAAGGTGCCGATGTAGAGCAGCGACAGCACCCACAGGTGCGGTTCGCGGAGGGCCGCTGCGGCCCCGGCGAAGTCGGCCTTGGCGGACGACAGGTTGTCCATGTGACGCCACGCGCCCCAGACGGCGACCAGGATCAGCGGCACCCACATCCAGCCCGCGAGCGAGAGGTTGAAGGTGAAGGCGGCGGTGACCGAGACCACGATCGGCACCGCGAGCTGGGCGACCGAGGTGCCCAGGTTGCCGCCGGCGGCGTTGAGCCCGAGCGCCCACCCCTTCTCCTTCTGCGGGAAGAAGTAGGTGATGTTGGCCATCGAGCTCGCGAAGTTGCCGCCGCCGAATCCGGCCAGCGCCGCCACCGCGAGCAGCACGCCGAACGGGGTCTCGGGGTCCTGCACGACGATGCCGAGCAGGATCGCCGGGATCAACAGGAGCAGCGCCGAGACGATGGTCCAGTTGCGTCCGCCGAATCGGGCGACGAGGAACGTGTAGGGGAACCGCAGGGTCGCGCCGACGAGGCTCGGCAGCGAGATCAGCCAGAACGACTCGGTGGTGCTGAGCGTGAAGCCGGCCGCGGGAAGCAGCACGACGACGATGCTCCACAGCTGCCAGATGATGAAGCCGAGGAACTCGGCGAAGATCGACCAGCCGAGGTTGCGTCGCGCGATCGCCTTGCCCTCGGCGGCCCAGAAGGTCGCGTCCTCGGGATTCCACCCGTCGATCCACCGTCCGGGTCGGCGCGTGAGGGTCACGGCATGGGTGTCGACGCTGCTTCTTCCGGTGATCTGGGACATCGCGGCTCCTGCGTTCGAGAGGTGAGTTCTCTGAACGTAGGGGGCGGATGTTGCAGGCCCGCACGAGTGCGATTACCGGGCGATTACTTCTGGATCACATCGGACACAGGGCCGATGAGAGAACTTCAGGAATCCCGGTCGTCGGCGTGCCAGGTCGCGGCGAGCTCGGCGATCGTCGCGACTGCGGCCTCGGTGTCTTCGCGGCTGCCACCTGCGCGACCTGCAGCGAGGCCCGCCAGATACGCGCTGAGCGGGGCCGCAGGGCGTGCGACGCCGTGCGCGACGTCGCGGGCGAGGTTCAGCAGCAGGGCCACGTCGACCGACTCGCGGTCGATGTCGAGGGCTTCGCAGACGGCGGCGGTCCACTCATCGAGGGCCTCGACCGGAAGGTGCTGCGGCTTGTCTGTCATGTCGTCTCCTCGGGAGCATCGTCGCGCGCGGCTCGCTGCGCCATCGCCGCTCTGGCTCTTTCCAGATCGTCCCACGTGTCGACGTCCGTCGCCAGGTCGCCGGCGGGCAGGGTGCCGATCGCCAGTCCGCCGAGCAACGCGCGTGCCGAGGCATCCCGACCCGCGTCGGGGAGTCTCGTGAGTGCGGTGCGCAGGGCGGCGACGCGGTAGCGGCCGGTCAGCCACTGCATGCGTCCCGAGGCGTCCGCCAGGCAGAGGCCGTCCTGGTTCTCGGAGAGCGGCGGATGCTGTCGCAACAGCGCCACGGCCGCTTCGGCGTTCGGCAGATCGGCGGCGAGGACAAACACCTCGGCGTTGTCGATCAAGGCGAGCCCGGCGGCGATGCCCGCCACAGGGCCACCGAACGCCGGGGTCTCCTGCGTCCACAGCACAGGGCCGCCGACGGGCATCCACGGACCGACCACGACGACCGGTTCGCAGTCCGCGAGCGCCGCCACGGCGTGGTCGAGCAGCGTGCGTCCGTCGACCTCGAGCAACGGCTTGGCCGCGCCGCCCAGACGGGAGGCCCGACCGCCCGCGAGGATGATCGCCGCTGGCTGTGCGCCTGTCCGCTGCGCGGCTGCGGTCTCCGATGTCGTGCTCATGCGAGCAGCATCACGTCGACGAGGTCGCCCGCGGCGACCGCCGCCACATCCTCGGGCACGACCACGTAGGCATCCGCCCGCGCCAGTCCTGCGGCGAGGTGCGACCCGGACGATCCGTCGGCGGCCGCGGGACGCACCGACCAGGCGGCAGGATCCGAGCGGTCGAGCGTCACGGGCACGTACTGCCGTCGCCCTGTCGGACTGCGCCATCCGGTCGTGGTCGGCATCCTCAGCGTCGGACGCCGGTGCTCGGAGCGCCCCTGCAGCGCGAGGAGCGCAGGCCTCACGAACGCCTCGAAAGACACGGCGACGCTCGACGGGTTGCCGGGCAGGCCGAAGATCAGGGCGTCGTCGATGCGGCCGAACGCCTGCGGCCGGCCCGGCTGCATCGCCACGGCGACGAACGCGATGCGATCACGGAGCACGTTCTTGACCACCTCGTGCGCGCCGGCGCTCACACCGCCGGAGGTGACCACGACATCGGCGCGGGCGTCGCGGATCGCACGGTCGAGCAGAGCCTCGAATGCGGCATCCTCATCCGTCACCGTGTCGACCGAGACGACCTCGGCCCCGGCTTCGGCGCACAGCGAGGCGAGCAGCACCGAGTTCGACTCGGGGATCTGCCCGGGCACGAACTCGCCGCCGGCCGGTGCGAGCTCGCTGCCCGTCGAGATCACGGCGACGCGGGGGCGCCGTCTGACCAGGATGCTCTCGACCCCGACCACCGCGAACGCCGTCATCTGCAGCGGTCCGACGACGGAGCCGGCCGGCGCGACCTCGGCGCCCGCTCGGAGCTCCTCGCCGCGGCGACGGATGTGGGCGCCCTCGCGCGCGGGCGCCGTGGTGATCACCGCGGGTGCATCGACGCTCTGCAACCCGTCTCGCGTGTGCTCGAACGGCACCACGGCGGTGGCCGTGCGCGGAACCGGAGCGCCCGTCATGATCCTGACGGCGTCGCCGGCGCCGAGCTCGGGCTGTGCGGTCGACCCGGCAGGCAGGTCGGCGATCACCCGCAGCTCGGTCGGATGCTCGGCGGTCGCCGACGAGACATCCGCGTAGCGCACGGCGTACCCGTCCATGGCCGAGTTGTCGAACAGCGGCACGTCCACACGAGCGATCACCGGTGCCGCGAGTGTGCGCCCGGCGGCATCCTCGACCCGGACGGTCTCACCGGGGATCGGGGCCGCAGCCGCGAGGATCGTGTCGAGATGCGCCTCGACCGTCAGCATCGCGGGCACAGCAAGAGGGGCGATTCGCATGCAGTCAGCGTACGACGGTCGCGGACATGGTCCGCGACCGTTGCGCCCCTGCTCTCCCCGTCTGCGTCAGTGCTCCCGGAACATCGGCCAGGCGCTGCCCGGCGACATGTGCGAGTGCAGCGCGCCCTTCGCCGACGCGAGATTCGGGTACGTACCCGTCGCCGCATCGGAACCCGCCATGACGACGGTGTACCCCTCGTCATCGTGTCGGATGCTGCCGACGACACCGTTCGTCCCATACGCCACCCAGAGGGCCAGGGTCTTGGTCGTGCTCATCATCGAACCCCTTCCGTTGGTCGTGACGCTACGCCCAGGCGCACCGGAATACCAGCCCTTGATGCGCGAGCGGGGGCGCAGAGTTTCGGGTGGCGGACCTCGTGGGTGGCTATAAACGCACCTTTCGATGGGTCGGTGGTCGAAAAGACATCGCTACGCGGCGATTCGGATGCTTTTTCGACCACTCAGTGAGCGGTCGCTGCGCGGGCTGCATGGTTCAAGATCGGGACGCGATCGCACGGCGGATGCGGTCGAGCAGCGCTCGTGGGGCGCCTAGGTCGAGCTGGGTCACGCGGATGACGATCCAGCCGAGGTCCTCGAGCTCTCGCTGCCGTTGGATGTCACGCCTCCACTGATCGCGGTCGGTCCGATGGCCGTCGCCCTCGTATTCGATCGAGATCTTGAGGTCGGGATAGGCCATGTCGCTCCGTGCGATGAGGCGACCGCTCTCATGAATCTCGTACTGCACCACGGGCTCGGGTAGGCCCGCCGAGGTGAGCTGCAGGCGCGTCTCGGTCTCTTTCGGGGACTCGACCCCCGCACGCACTGCGGACAGCGCAGACCGCACGCGGGCACACCCGGCGAAGCGGCCCCACTCGCGCAGGCGACTGTCGATCTCCTCGATCGTGTGCAGGGGACGATCGGCCCGCAGTCGCGGATAGTTATCGGCCGTTGTGACGAGCGCATCCAGGATGATCACGAGTTGTTCATCCGTGAACGAACCGACGCAGAGGAAGAGCGAGGCAAGCGGGTCGATGACGGGGATGGTTCCGATCCGCCATGCCTTTGCTCTTCCTCTCGCGAGCCGACGACTCCTCACACCTGATGTGCGTGGGCGGACCGCATCTGTCGGCACGACGACGTCGATGTCGTCGGTGATCTTCCAGAAGCCCGGAACGGGATACCCCCAGACTCGCAACGCGGTCGTGCCACCGATCAGCTGCCCCGCTCTCAGGCGCGGAACGAGACTGAGCACTCGCTGCTGCGGCGTCGTCTGCGGGCTGACTGCTCGCACGCCGTGGAAGGGACGGTGCAGATCAGCCGCCGCCACTCGGCCGCGGCCCACACCCGCCGCCGTTGCCGCACGGACCGTGAAGGTGTCTCCGAGTGAACCCGGCAGCGGAGATCGGCGACGCATCTTCCCAGCATCCGGGTGGGCGAAGCGCCGTGAGGAGGAGGGCGTGTATGCGGCCGCCGGCTGTGGGAAAGTCGGTTGCACCTGGGAACGGGGAGGAAGACTTCGCCGCCGACCGCCGACCGCCGACCGCCGACCGCCGACCGCGTCGGCGCCGCGTGGGCGGTGCGTGGTCAAAAAAGCACGCCAAGGGACCCCAGGAGGTGAGTATTTGACCACCGTAGGCGCGTCAGGCCCCGCACGCGCAGGGCGCTCTGGCAGGGGCACAAGGGCCAGGGCGACGCGCCGGGAGCGCGCTAGAGCGCGGCGGCGACGAGCTCGAGCGTCTGTGCGCGGCCGGAGGCGGAGTCGCGCGGCTCGGACTCGTACGCACCCGCGACGGGCGAGAGCATGACCTCGTCGACGCCCCACTTCGACGCGAAGGCGCGCACTTCTTCGGCGACGGATTCGCCCGTGCCGACGAACCACCGCGAGCGGGCGGCCTCGACGACCTGGTCTGTCGCGGCATCCGGCTCTGCGGCCAGTGCCTCCTCGACCGTCTCGAGTGCGGTGAGCGGCTTGTTCAGGCGCAGGCGCGACATCATGCGCAGCTGCGGGAGGGCGCGGGCCTCGGCCTCCTCCTGAGTGGGGGATGCCACGACGTTGACCGTGAGGAACGTGCGCGGCTCGGGGTGCTCTTCGCTCGGCTGGTATCCGGTGCGGTACAGGTCGAGAGCTCGCTCGAGGCCCTGCCCTGAGAAGTGGTTCGCGAACACATACGGCAGGCCGTGCGATGCGGCGAGCTGGGCGGAGTAGTCGCTCGACCCGAGCAGCCACACCTCGGGGTTGCCGGTGGCGGACGGCGTCGCATGCACGGTGTACTCGCCACCCGAGGTGAAGCGCACGGTCGCGCCCTCGCCCGAGAGGAGAGCCGCGATGTCCTGCACGTTGCGCGGGAACTGCTCGACGTCGCTCGTCGTGCCCGATCCGCGCAGCAGCTGCGTGATCACGGGATCGCTGCCCGGAGCCCGGCCGAGGCCCAGGTCGATGCGGCCGGGAGCGATGGCCTCGAGGGCGGCGAACTGCTCGGCGACGATCAGCGGTGCGTGGTTGGGCAGCATGACGCCGCCCGAGCCCAGGCGGATCTGCGTCGTGCGCATCGCGGCCGCGGCGATCAGCACCGGAGGAGCGGTGGATGCCACGGCGGGCATGTTGTGATGCTCGGCGAACCAGTAGCGGCGATAGCCGAGCCGGTCGGCGGTCGCCGCGAGATCGAGGGAGGAGGAGATCGCCTCGGCACTGGTCTGGCCGGTGCGAACGGGGACGAGGTCGAGGACGGAGAGCGCGGTGGAAGTCATCCCCGAATGCAACGGCGAGGGCGGGCGGGGAATTCCCGCCCGCCCCATCGTCGCCGGTGGGTCGTCACACTGCGGCGAGGGCGGAGGATGCCGACGGTGAGAACTCCTCGGCCAGAGCGTGTCGCGCGACGTGGTATCGGATGTGCCAGGCCGCGCTGAAGCTCTGCTCGGGAAGCTGAGCGAGCACCGCTCGATCGTCGGGGTCGAGACCGTCACGGGCTGCTTCGCGGAGCAGGTCGTCGCGCGTCGCCGGATACTCCATCCCGCGGAGGAAGCGGTCGAGTGCAGCGGAGGTGTGCATGGGTCTTCCTTTCGGGCTGAGGGGGCCGGGTGCGCCCCGGCCCCCGTGCGATCAGGCGGTGATCGACTGTCGGCTGTCGCTCGACTCGACCTCGATCTTGCGTGGCTTCGCGCGCTCGCTGACCGGGATGATCACCGACAGCACGCCGCTCTCGTACGAGGCGCTGATCGCGTCGAGATCGACACCGTCGCCGAGTGTGAACTGCCGCAGGAACGAGCCCGCACCGCGTTCCCGCGCGAGCCAGCGGACGCCTTCGCGACCGTCGGCCGTGCGCTGGGCGCGGATCGTGAGCTGTCCCCCGTCGAGGTCGACGTCGATCGACCCCGGATCGATGCCGGGGAGATCGGCGTGCAGGACGTACCTGTCGCCGTCGCGGAAGAGGTCCACCGGCATGAGACGCGGTGCGCGGACGGAGTCCAGCACGCTCGCGGCGAAGCGGTCGAGCTGACTGAACGGATCGAATGACATGGCCATGAGTGTCTCCTTTCGTGTGGCCCTGTCGGGCTGTCTTGGTGCAGATTATCTGCACCGTTTGCTATAGATTTTTTATAGAACAAGTTCCGATAAAGTGCAAGTGATGCACGAAGGAGGTTCCGATGGCTGATCGCGATCCGGGTATGCCGGTGTATGGCATAGCCGTCGCCGCTCAGCTCAGCGGCGTCCCCGAGGCGAGTCTGCGACTCTTCGAGGCGAAGGGGCTCGTCACTCCTGCGCGCAGCGACGGCGGCACCCGCCGGTACAGCGATGACGACCTCGAGCGCATCCGTCGGGTGACCGGGCTTCGTGTCGAGGGGATCAACATCGTCGGCATCCGCCGCGTGCTCGATCTCGAGGACGAGAATGCCGGGCTCCGCGACGAACTCGCCGACGGCCGCGACTGACCTGCACCGCGACGAGGGCGGCCCAGTACCGTAAAGGCATGGATGCCGAGATCTTCTACGTGCTCGTCGGTGCTGTGGTCGTGGCGGCGATCGCCCGATGGCGCGGCTGGCCGGCGCCGCTGCTCGTGACGGTCGTCGCGCTCGCGGCATCCTTCCTGCCCTTCGTGCCCGACGTCGAGATCGACGGGCATCTGCTGCTCAACCTCGTGCTGCCGCCGCTGCTGTACTCGGCGGCGCTCGACGTCTCGTTCGTGGGCTTCAAGCGCAGCCTGCCGCAGATCCGCCGGCTGGGGATCACCCTCGTGCTGCTCACGACCCTCGCGGTCGGTCTCGTGGCGTGGTGGATCCTGCCGTCGCTGACCCTGCCGGGCGCCCTGCTGCTGGGTGCCATCGTCGCGCCGCCCGATGCCGTCTCGGCGGCGGCGATCGGTCGCAAACTCGGGCTGCCTCGTCGCATCATGACGGTGCTCTCGGGGGAGAGCCTGATCAACGATGCGACCTCGCTCACGCTCTACCGGGTGTTCGCGGCGATCATCGCCGGCGCCACTCTCACCGTGTGGGACGGAGTCGGGCAGTTCCTGCTCGCCGTCGGTGTCGGCGTCGCGATCGGTCTCGTCTTCGGCATCGTGCTGCACCAGCTGCGCATGCGCATCAACGACGCCGTCGTGATCGGGACGTTCGGGCTTCTCGCCCCGTTCGGCGCGTACGCGATCGCCGAGCACCTGCTGGGATCCGGTGTGCTCGCGGTCGTCGCGATGGGTCTCTACGTCGGATACAACTCCCCGCGCACCGACTACACGACCCGCCAGCAGGAGAAGCCGCTGTGGCTGTCGGCCGATCTGCTGCTCGAGAGCTTCGTGTTCGCGTACATCGGCCTGCAGTTCCCCCGCGTCCTCAGCGACCTCGGAGGCGAGGAGGTCGGACGCATCCTGCTGCTGTCGGGTGCCGTGCTGCTGGTCGTGCTCATCATGCGGCCGCTCTACGTGTACCCGGCGAACGGGTGGGCGAACTTCCAAGACCGGAAGCGTCTCGAACGCTGGGATCGCACGGTCGAATCCGGCGCCTTCGACGAGCGCCGCAGAGAATCGAAACGCTGGAAGGGCTACAGCGCCGAGGAGCTGCGCTCCAAGATCCTGCGCGACCAGATGGCCGGCCTGCAGCTGACGTGGAAGGACAACGCCGTGATCTCCTGGGCGGGCATGCGCGGCGTCGTCACGCTCGCGACAGCGCTCGCCGCGGCCGATCTCGCGGCCCTCGACACCGAACCGTCTCACGCGATCGTCGTCGTCGCCTTCATCGTCACCGTCGGCACTCTGCTGCTGCAGGGGCTCACGCTGCCGCTGCTGATCCGCGGGCTCGGCATCGCCAGCGACGTCGACGACGAAGACGACGAGAGGGCGATCACGGAGGTCCGGGAGAAGAGCCGCAAGGCCGGCAAGGAGTTCCTCGCCGAGAAGCGCGTCGAGTGGGAGCAGAAGTACGGCGAGGTCGACCTCAGCGTCTTCGACGCGTTCACGAAGCGCATGACGCGGGTCGAGCGAGACACCGACGAGGCGCAGGAGGTCGAGGAGGCCGTGGCCAGGCCCTCGTACGACGACCTCGTCGCCCTGTCGCGCGGCTGGCTGCAGGTGCGCCGCGACATCCTGCTCGCCGAGCGCGACGCCGGCAACCTCGATGAGGAGCTCATGCGCGAGCTGATGACCGCGATGGATGCCGAGGAGCTGGCGCTCGACACCCGCGGCGCCACTCGGCAGCAGGGGCGCGCGTAGCGGCGGGCGCTCAGCGCGACGGGAACGCACCTGCCGCATGCAGGAGCGCCCCGCCCCGAGAGGGGGCGAGGCGCTCGGAGGACGCGGGTCAGCGGGTGCCGGCCGGCTCCTTCTCGGATGCCGCGGCATCCGTCTCGGGGGCGTCGTCGTCGGAGTCGTCGGCGAAGGGCAGGCCCTCACGCGGGGCGTTGTAGAGCTCCTCGTCGAGGATGCCCTCACGCTTGGCGACGATGGTCGGCACGAGCGCCTGGCCCGCGACGTTGACCGCGGTGCGGCCCATGTCGAGGATCGGGTCGATCGCGAGCAGCAGGCCCACGCCCTCGAGCGGCAGGCCGAGGGTCGACAGCGTCAGCGTGAGCATGACCGTCGCGCCGGTGGTTCCGGCGGTGGCCGCCGAGCCGACGACCGAGACGAGCACGATCAGCAGGTACTGCACGAGGTTCAGCTCGATGCCGAAGAACTGTGCGACGAAGATCGCGGCGATGGCCGGGTAGATCGCGGCGCAGCCGTCCATCTTGGTCGTGGCGCCGAACGGCACGGCGAACGAGGCGTACGAGCGGGGCACGCCGAGGTTGCGCTCGGTCACGCGCTCGGTGAGGGGCAGGGTGCCGATCGACGAACGGCTGACGAAGGCCAGCTGGACCGCGGGCCACACGCCCGAGAAGTACTGCCTGATCGACAGGCCGTTGGTCTTGACGAGGATCGGGTAGACGACGAACAGTACGAGCGCGAGGCCGATGTAGACTGCGATCGCGAACCAGCCGAGCGAGGCGAGCTTCTCCCAGCCGTACTTGACCACAGCCGCGCCGATCAGGCCGAACGTGCCGAGCGGAGCGATGCGGATGATCCACCACAGCACCCGCTGGATGACCTTGAGCAGCGACTCGGTGAACGCGAGGAACGGCTCGGCCTTCTTGCCGGCCTTGAGAGCCGCGATGCCCACGGCGACCGCGATCACGATGACCTGCAGGATGTTGAAGTTCACGCTCGACACTGCGGTGCTCGCTTCGACGTCGACCTGCGTGCCGACGCTGAGGCCGAGGAAGTTCTGCGGGATCAGGCCGAGGAGGAAGTTCCACCACGTGCCCACCGTGTACGGGTCGCTCGGCTCGAGGCCGTCACCGGCGCGCGAGCCGGGCTGGATGACCAGCCCCAGCACGATGCCGATGGTCACGGCGATGAACGCCGTGATCGCGAACCAGAGCAGCGTCTGGCCGGCGAGGCGCGCGGCGTTCTGCACACGGCGCAGGTTCGAGATGCTGGCGACGATCGCGGTGAAGATCAGCGGCACGACGGCGGTGCGCAGCAGCGTGACGTACGAGCTGCCGATCGTGTCGAGGGTGGCCGAGAGGCCGTTCGGGCTGTCGGCGGTCGCGCCCAGCTGGCGGGCGATCAGACCGGCGGCGATGCCGAGGACGAGGGCCGCGAGGATCTGGAAGCCGAACGAGGTCAGCAGCTTCCGGACGGGACCGCGGGTGTCTGGCGCCTTCGTGGCGCGGACGGTGGTGCTCATTGGATTGGGGACTCCAGGATCGGTGCGCGCCTGGGGAGCGCGCGGACCTGATCAACGCTAGGAGCCGCTCCGGAGTCCGCGGCCCGAGATGACGAAGGATGACGGATGCCGAAGCATCCGTCATCCTTCGCCGTGTGTCACTCTTCGGTGTCCGGAGTCGCGCACTCGTCGAGGTTGTCCTGCAGGATCTTCGTGGTCAGGGCCTTGTCGGCTTCACTCGACTGCTTGTCTTCGCCGTTGGCGAGGAACGTCAGCGTCTCGTTGCTGAGTTCGGAGTCCACCAGGTATCCGGCGAAGCACTCGGAGGCGCCGTCGGGGAGCTCCTGGCCCTGCGACGTGAAGAACTCGTCCAGACCGGCGGCGACGTCGTCGGCGCTGGGTCGGGTGGAGCCGCCGCAGGCGGCGAGCGAGAAGGCGAGGGCCGCGATGGGCAGCGCCATGAGGAGGCGGGCGGGGGTGCGCAGGTTCCGGTCGTTGAAGGTCATGTCTATGACGCTATCGGCTCACAGTGAATTCATAGAGGGGCTTGCATGGGGACAAATACCCACTCCACTCCTGTCCGAGGCCGGCGCGTCTCTGGCACGATGACCTCATGTTCATGGTGACGACGAACGACATCCCCGGCTATCGCATCACCCAGGTGCTGGGGGAGGTCATGGGATTGACGGTGCGCTCGACCGACTTCGGGCAGGGGTTCGCCGCGGGCTTCCGTTCGCTCGGCGGCGGCGAGATCCCCGAGTACACGCAGGTCATGTACGAGGCACGGCAGGTGGTCATGCAGCGCATGTGGGCTGAGGCCCAGCAGCGGGGCGGCAACGCGATCGTGGCGATGCGCTTCGACGCCGGGTCGATCCAGAACTTCACCGAGATCTGCGCCTACGGCACCGCGGTGGTCGTCGAGCCTCTCGCGCCCGTCGCGCAGCCCCAGCCGCCGCAGCATCCTCAGGCTCCGGTCGCCTGACGGCTCTCGTCGCCCGACCTGGTTCCCGTCGCAGTTCGTGCCGCCTCTGGCGCCTTCAGGCGGCACGAAGTGCGACCCCAACCGCGACGCAGCGTCGCGCGCAGGCGATCAGGCGAGCACGAGCAGCTCGCCGACCTCGCAGTCGAGCGCGTCGCAGATCGCGCGCAGAGTCGAATACCGGATCGCCCGCGCCCGGTCGTTCTTCAGCACCGACAGATTCACGATGCTCACGCCGACGCGGGCGCTCAGCTCGGTCAGCGTCATCCCGCGTGCGGTGAGGAGCTCGTCGAGTCGGCAGTGGATGCCGGTGAGTTCGTCGTCGTTCTCCGCCGGGGTCATACGAGACCTCGCGTGTCGTTCTCGAGAGCTGCGTTCGTGCGTTCCAGCGCATCGCGCTCGTGCTGCAGCTTCAGGCCCTGGCGGAAGATCGTCGCGAGCGCGGCGAGCATCAGCGCGCCGACGAGGGGGAGCGGCGTCACGGTGAGCTGGAAGCGGGGCGGGTACCAGAGGCTGTCGGGAGTGAAGACCTCACGCAGAGCGGCGGTCGCGGCGATGCTGCCAAGCAGGTCGGAGGCCACGCCGAAGACGAGCACGCCTATCGCCCCACCGACGAGCGCGCGGGTGATGGTGCGCGAGAACGCGCGGCCCAGAAGGGTGTTGAAGCAGATGACCGCGAGGATGATCGCGGGCATCGTCGTGAAGACCAGGGTGCTCAGCTGTGCGGCTCCGGCGAGAGCGCGGAGGCCGAGGGAGGCGTTCTCGACCGTGAAGTCGGTCAGCTCCGTGCCGCCGCAGTGGAGCACCGCGCCAGGGGTCGTGCTGAGTGTCGGGTCGAGGCAGGGGATGGACGCGGGCCAGTCCATCCACACCAGCGTGCGACCCGAGAACTCGGCCCACCCGACCTGGAAGACCTTGACGACGATGCCGATGGCGCCGAGCGCCGAGAGCACGACCCACACCGCGCAGATCGAGTAGGCCGCGTTCAGCGCGATGGTCCTGCTGCCGCGGCGGCGCCCGACCCACACCACCAGGCCCACCACCACGGCCATGACTGCGAGCGCGATGCCGATGAATCGCAGGGAGTCCCAGACCGAGTCCGAGCCGAAGGTGATCATCAGACGAGTCCCTCGGTGTCGCGCTGCAGGCGGTCGCCGACCACGAAGACCGTGCCGATGAGCGCGAGGACGAACGCGGCGAGCACGAAGGTGAAGGGTTCGACGCTGATGACGGCGTTCTCGACGCCGTTGTCGGTGATGCGGGCGATCGTCGCGTTGGCGAGCATGTTGTCGAAGAAGCGGACGGCGGCGAACCCGACGAGCCCGGTGATGCCCGCGGTCGACGCGAGAGCGGTGTTGCGGCGGCTGAAGACACGACCGGCGAGAACGCTGCGGGCCAGCACGATGAGGCATCCGATCACGATGACGATCGTCAGGATCTGCGCGATCTGCCCCATGATGCCGGGCACGGCCGCGACCGTCGGCAGCTGAGGTGCCGTGATCACGGCGCTGTCGAGTCCGACGGCGACGGTGTCGCCCGAGGTCAACGGCAGGTCGACCGGGGTCTTCGAGCCGATGAACTCGGCGAGCACCGGGACGTCGACGCCGCGGGCGAGTTCGATGATCCGGACGATCGAATACACCGTGATGTAGGCGGCGATCATCACCCCGGCGATGCAGAAGCCGACCAGGGCTCCGGTGTCTCCACGGGAGAGCGTGCGGTTCTTCGTCGAGGTCATCATCCACTCCTTATCGATCTTCGTTATTACCGATAGTCGTTAACATAACGAGAATCGATATGGTGGTCAAGGCCTCGATCGCGAAGGTTCCCGTCACCGACCGTCACGGCGCTATGCCGACGGCGAACACGGGCATACTGCATCCGCACGGTGGTTACTCTCGATGTACAGGCGCGGAGACCGTCGAGGACTCAGCGCTTCGCCCCGTGCGAATAAGGAGTCACAGCATGTTCGAGAGATTCACGGACCGAGCCCGTCGAGTGGTCGTCCTCGCCCAAGAAGAGGCGAAGATGCTCAACCACAACTACATCGGCACCGAGCACATCCTGCTCGGCCTCATCCACGAGGGTGAGGGCGTCGCAGCCAAGGCGCTCGAGAGCCTCGGCATCTCGCTCGACGCCGTGCGCGAGCAGGTGCAGGACATCATCGGCCAGGGCCAGCAGCAGCCGACCGGGCACATCCCGTTCACGCCGCGCGCCAAGAAGGTCCTCGAGCTCAGCCTCCGCGAGGCCCTGCAGCTCGGCCACAACTACATCGGCACCGAGCACATCCTGCTCGGCCTCATCCGCGAGGGTGAGGGCGTCGCAGCCCAGGTGCTCGTCAAGCTCGGCGCCGACCTCAACAAGGTCCGCCAGCAGGTCATCCAGCTGCTGTCCGGTGCGCCCGGACGCGAGCCGGCAGCCGTCGGTGCGCAGTCGAACGACACCCCGAGCGCCCAGGGCGGCTCGCAGGTGCTCGACCAGTTCGGCCGCAACCTGACGCAGGCCGCGCGAGACAACAAGCTCGACCCGGTCATCGGGCGCGAGAAGGAGATCGAGCGGGTCATGCAGATCCTGTCTCGTCGCTCCAAGAACAACCCCGTGCTGATCGGTGAGCCCGGCGTCGGCAAGACCGCCGTCGTCGAGGGCCTCGCCCAGGCGATCGTCAAGGGCGATGTGCCCGAGACGCTGAAGGACAAGCAGCTCTACTCGCTCGACCTCGGCTCTCTCATCGCCGGTTCCCGCTACCGCGGTGACTTCGAGGAGCGCCTGAAGAAGGTCACCAAGGAGATCCGCACCCGCGGCGACATCATCGTCTTCATCGACGAGATCCACACCCTCGTGGGTGCGGGTGCCGCCGAGGGCGCGATCGACGCGGCCAGCATCCTCAAGCCCCTCCTCGCCCGCGGTGAGCTCCAGACGATCGGTGCCACCACGCTCGACGAGTACCGCAAGCACTTCGAGAAGGATGCCGCTCTCGAGCGCCGCTTCCAGTCGATCCAGGTGAACGAGCCGAGCCTCCCTCACACGATCAACATCCTCAAGGGCCTGCGCGACCGGTACGAGGCGCACCACAAGGTGCAGATCACCGACGGCGCGATCGTCGCGGCGTCGAACCTCGCCGACCGCTACGTCTCCGACCGGTTCCTGCCCGACAAGGCGATCGACCTGATCGACGAGGCCGGCGCCCGTCTGCGCCTCAGCATCCTGTCGAGCCCGCCCGAGCTGCGCGAATTCGACGAGAAGATCGCCAAGGTCCGCGAGCAGAAGGAGCTGGCGTCCGAAGACCAGGACTTCGAGAAGGCCGCATCGCTGCGCGATGAGGAGAAGAGCCTCCTCGCCGAGCGTCTGCGCCTCGAGAAGCAGTGGCGTTCGGGTGACGTCGCGACCCAGGCGGTCGTCGACGAGGGTCTGATCGCCGAGGTGCTCGCACAGGCCACCGGCATCCCGGTCTTCAAGCTGACGGAAGAGGAGTCCTCGCGACTCGTCTTCATGGAGAAGGCGCTGCACCAGCGCGTCATCGGTCAGGAAGAGGCCATCGCGGCTCTCTCCAAGACGATCCGTCGTCAGCGTGCCGGTCTCAAGGACCCGAAGCGCCCCTCCGGCTCGTTCATCTTCGCCGGCCCCACGGGCGTCGGAAAGACCGAGCTGGCCAAGGCGCTCGCCGAGTTCCTGTTCGACGACGAGGCTGCTCTCATCTCGCTCGACATGAGCGAGTTCGGTGAGAAGCACACCGTCTCGCGTCTGTTCGGTGCCCCTCCCGGATTCGTCGGATTCGAAGAGGGCGGCCAGCTCACCGAGAAGGTGCGCCGCAAGCCGTTCAGCGTGGTGCTGTTCGACGAGATCGAGAAGGCCCACCCGGACATCTTCAACTCGCTGCTGCAGATCCTCGAAGAGGGTCGACTGACCGATGGTCAGGGCCGCGTGATCGACTTCAAGAACACCGTCATCATCATGACCACCAACCTCGGTGCTCGTGACATCGCCGGTGGTCCGGTCGGATTCCAGATCGAGGGCGTCAACGCCACGACCTACGAGCGGATGAAGGGCAAGGTCAACGAAGAGCTCAAGCGCAACTTCAAGCCCGAGTTCCTCAACCGTGTCGACGACATCATCGTGTTCCCGCAGCTGTCGAAGAGCGAGCTCGTGCAGATCGTCGATCTGTTCACGAAGCGTCTCGGAGAGCGTCTGCTCGACCGCGACATGACGATCGAGCTCTCGCAGGCCGCCAAGGAGCGCCTCATCGAGATCGGGTTCGACCCGGCACTCGGTGCCCGACCGCTGCGTCGCGCGATGCAGCACGAGGTCGAGGACCGTCTGTCCGAGAAGATCCTGCACGGTGAGCTGAACCCCGGCGACCACGTGAAGGTCGACTCGAAGGACGGCGAGTTCCTCTTCGAGCACGGTCCGCGCGGCGAGCAGGTCGCGGTCGGCGTCAACACCGGCGGAGCGATCCCCGGCACCCCCGACCTGGCCATCGCCAGCGGAGAGTGACCTGAGACAGAAGGGGCGGATGCGAGCAGCATCCGCCCCTTCTGCGTGTCCGGGACCTTCGTCCGAATCGCGCACTTCGCAGGCTTCGGGCCGGACTGTCTGCACAGTGAGCGATTCGAACGGGCGAGACCGCTTCAGCGTCTGTGGAGGTCTCGGGTTCTAGGCTTGACGGTGTGAGCGAGTACATCGTCCGTCCGGCGCGCAGCGCCGACATCATCGGCATCCGGAATCTTCTGCAGCCGATGGTCGAGCAGCGCATCCTCCTCGGCAAGGATCTCGCCGTGCTCTACGGCGCCGTGCAGGAGTTCGTCGTGGCCGAGGCCGACGGCGAGCTGATCGGATGCGGTGCGCTTCACGTGTTCTGGGAGGACCTCGGTGAGGTTCGCACCCTGATGGTCCGCGCCGACTGGCTGCACCACGGGGTCGGAGGGGCCATCGTCGGAGCTCTCGAGGAGCAGGCGAGGGAGCTCGGCCTCAGTCGGCTGTTCTGCCTCACGTTCGAGATCGACTTCTTCGGACGCCGCGGCTACACCACCATCGGCGAGCAGGTCGTCGACCCCGACGTGTACTCCCAGCTGCTGCGAAGCGGCGACGCCGGTGTCGAGGAGTTCCTCGACCTCGCGCACGTCAAGCCGAACACGCTCGGCAACACCAGAATGCTGAAAAGGCTCAACTAACCTGGACTCATGCCCCGTCACTCCGCCGCCGTCTATCGTCGCCGGCGACTCGTGACCCTCGTCGCGCTGATCCTGCTCGTCGCCTTCATCGTCACCGCCGTGTGGCTGCTCGTGGCGCGGCCATGGGCCAGTGCGACCGACGCGACTCCCTCGCCGACCCCGTCTGCGTCCGCGTCGTCGACGCCGNGACGACGCCCGATCCGACTGCCGCCGAGTCGCCCTCGCCGGAGCCGTCGGCTGACGAGACGCCCGGCATCGTGGCCTGCAGCGCGCAGGACGTGGAGGTCGCGGCGGTCACCGACGCGGATTCGTACCAGGCCGGAGTCCTGCCGAAGCTCTCGATCTCGCTGACGAACCGCGGGTCCACCGACTGCACGATCGATGTCGGGTCGACGACCCAGGTGCTGACCGTGTCCAGCGGCTCGGACGTGTGGTGGCGTTCGACCGATTGCCAGGAGAACCCGAGCAGCATGATCGCGACGCTCGCCGCCGGCGCGACGGTGACGAGCAAGGTGCCGGTGACCTGGGACCGCACACGCTCGAGCGTCGAGACCTGCGCGCAGGAGAACCGTCCGCGGGCACCCGGCGGGGGCGCGTCGTACCACGTGGCGGTCGAGATCGGCGGCTTCAAGGGAACGACCACCGCGCAGATCCTGCTCTACTGAGGGCAAGCCGACCTGGCCAAAGGTCTTGAATACAGTCCTGAACTCAGTTTCGGGTGACACTGCGAATTCTTTGGGATACCATTGGGGTGACCCTCGCAGACTTGCGGCGCATGCCATCCCCAGTGGCGTCGAACACAGCGTCCCCAGCGCTTCGACACTGCCGCCCCGAGGGTCAGCGGGCCCTCTCGAGTACCCCAGTCCCCAATGGAGGACTCGAGAGGGCCCCAATCTTCTCTGCTGCGGCTCCGCGCGCAGGTCCGCGTTTCGCCGTGAGCGTCAGCCTCGGCAGTGAGCCGCGGTCGCGGGCTGAATAAGCTGGATGCATGGCATCGAAGAAGGCGAAGTCCGCGAAGAACAAGCCCGCGCCCGAGGACTTCCGGTCGGATGCTCTCGCGCAGGCGCTCGAGAAGCAGGACATCGCCGCGGTCGCCCTGGCGCTGCGCCATGGCACGACCGTCGTACCGCTCGTGAAGCCGGGTGCTCGCGACAATCCGCTCGACAGCGGCGAGGTGTGGACCTACCGCGACCCGAAGTCGGGTGACCTGGCGCTGCTGCTGTTCAGCGACGCGAAGAACAAGCCGGCCAACCTTCCGCCCGGCGTCGGCATCTACACGGCCGACTGGCTGCGCAAGTTCCTCGTCGCGCACCCCATCACCACGGTGTTCCTCGACATCGCCGGGCCGCATCCGATGCAGGCATCGCCCGACGAGCTGCTCAAGGCACTCGACGCTTGACCCCGGCTCGTCAGTGGCGGCGCTCCGCGCCTCCGGATCAGAACGGCGGGATGTCGGCTTCGCGACGCCGGGTGGTGTTGCGCGAGCGGACGTCGTTCAGAGCCGCTCGCAGCGTCTTCGAACGGTCGTCGACCACCTGCTCGTAGCCGAGGCGTGAGGCCTCGGACCTGCGCTGCGCCGACTGGGTGACGGGCCGGATCTCTCCGGCGAGGCTGAGCTCGCCGACCGCGGCGACCGTGCGCGGCACGGAGATCTGCTGGATCGACCCGGCGACGGCGATGGCGATCGCGAGGTCGGCGGCCGGCTCGGTGAAGCGCACTCCGCCGACGGTCGAGACGTAGACGTCGAGGGTGCTGGTCTTGATTCCCGCGCGGCGTTCGAGGATCGCCAGCACCATCGCCACCCGTGAGGAGTCGAGTCCGTGCACGACACGGCGAGGGTTCGGTGCGGTCGTGTTGATCGTCAGCGCCTGCACCTCGACAGGAAGCGCCCTGCGGCCCTCGAGCGAGATGGCGACGCACGTGCCCGGCTCCGTCTCGCCCTGCGAGAGGAAGAGGCCCGAGGGGTCGGGAACCTCGGAGATGCCCGCGCCCGTCATCTCGAAGCATCCGACCTCGTCGGTCGGCCCGAAGCGGTTCTTGAGAGCGCGGATGAAGCGCAGCGACGTCTGCCGGTCGCCCTCGAAGTGGCACACGACGTCGACGAGGTGCTCCAGAACGCGGGGACCGGCGACGGTGCCGTCTTTCGTGACGTGACCGACGAGGATGACCGGCAGCCCGCGGTCTTTCGCGACGCGGATCAGGGTGGCCGCGACCTCGCGCACCTGGCTGGGCTGTCCGGCGGCGCCGTCGATGAGCGACGACGACACGGTCTGCACCGAGTCGACGATCACGAGCTGCGGTGCCACCTCGTCGATGTGCCCGAGGATCGTCGCGAGGTCGGTCTCGCTGGCGAGGTAGAGCTCGTCGTGCAGCGCTCCGGTGCGCTCCGCGCGCAGACGCACCTGAGCGGGCGACTCCTCGGCACTCGCGTAGAGCACGCGCCGCCCCGACCGCGCGGCCTGGGCCGCGACCTCGAGCAGCAGCGTGGACTTTCCGACGCCGGGCTCGCCGCTCAGCAGGATCGCCGCACCCGGCACGATGCCTCCGCCGAGCACGCGGTCGAACTCGCCGACACCGCTCGTGCGGCGCGGGGCGTCTTCGGTGGTGATCTGCGTGATCGGGCGAGCGGCCTTCGCGGCCGTGGGCGCGAGCGGGGTGATGCGGCTCAGGATGCCGGTCTGCGCGCCCTGCTCCTGCACGGTGCCCCACTGCTGACATTCGGCGCAGCGACCGACCCACTTCGCCGTCGTCCACCCGCATTCGGTGCAGACATAGGCGGGGGGAGCGGGTTTTCGGGTGGCCATGCAGCCAGGCTATCGCCGGTATCCGACATCCCTATTGCGGGGCGCATTATTCACGGCCGAATCGTTCCCCACGCCGGCAGCACAACGGGATACTGGGTTCATGGCCAACGGCGGGCCCGTCTGCGGGCCGATCTCGACCTTCTCGCGAGTGCGGATCCTGCACGCGCTGTTCGAAGGTGGAACGACGCGGACGCGGGCGGAGCGCACGATCGGTGAGCTCTGCGACGCCACAGGTCTCCACCCGAACACCGTGCGCGAGCACCTGCAGCGACTGATCGAGGGCGGCTACGTCATCCAGGCCAGCGAGCACCGCACCACCCGCGGTCGGCCGCGCACTCTCTACAGTGCAGCCACCGGCATGGCGGATGCCTCCAGCCCCATCGCTCGCGACAAAGCCAAGGCTGCTGCCGAGCGCGGTGACCTGCTGCGCCGCGTGCTGCCCGCATCCGCCTCCACTCTGGGTCGCGACGCGACCTACCAGCTGGATGCCCTGATCGAACACTTGGAGGAGAGCGGCTTCGAGCCCGTCGTCGACGACGAGCAGCTCACCGTCGATCTCAGCCCGTGCCCGCACGCCGCGGGTCGCGCCGAAGACCGTCCGATGCTGTGCTCCGTGCACCTCGGTCTCATGCAGGGGGTGCTCACCGAAGCCGGTGGGCCGCTCGCTGCCGAGGCCGTGCGCACCTCCGCCCTGCCGGCGGACTGCACCGTGCAGCTGCGCCTGACGGAGATGACCGCCGCCTAGGCGTGCGTCTGACTTATTCACGGTCCGCGGCCCCTCGGGGGCGGCGGGCACGTGGTTAGCGTGGCACTCGGCACACAGAAGAACCAGGGCACGGAAGAAGGAGTGGCTCATGGAATGGCTCGACCCGCTGGTCCTGTCTCGATGGCAGTTCGGTCTGACGACCGTCTACCACTACCTGTTCGTGCCGCTGACGATCGGCATGGCCCTGGTCGCGGCGATCTTCCAGACCGCGTGGGTGCGCACCGGCAAGGTGCAGTACCTGCACCTCACGCGGTTCTTCGGCAAGATCTTCCTGATCAACTTCGCGATGGGCGTCGTGACCGGCATCGTGCAGGAGTTCCAGTTCGGCATGAACTGGTCGGACTACTCGCGCTTCGTCGGTGACGTCTTCGGTGCCCCGCTCGCGTTCGAGGGACTGCTCGCCTTCTTCTTCGAGGCGACGTTCATCGGCCTCTGGATCTTCGGCTGGGACAAGCTCCCGCAGAAGCTGCACCTCGCCACGATCTGGTGCGTCTCGATCGGGAGCATCCTGTCGGCGTACTTCATCATCGCCGCCAACGCCTTCATGCAGAACCCGGTCGGCTACGTCTTCAACCCCGAGACCAACCGCGCCGAGCTCACCGACTTCTGGGCGCTGCTGACGAACCCCGTCGCGCTCGCCGCCTTCCCGCACACGATCTTCGGGGCGCTGATGTTCGCCGCCGGTGTCGTGATCTCGGTGTCCGCGTGGCACCTCGCCCGCGGGCAGCACTTCGACACCATGCGCATCTCGCTGAAGTTCGGCCTCTGGGCGATGATCGTCTCGACCGCCGGAGTCGTGCTCACGGGTGACCAGCTGGGCCTTGCGATGTACGCCGCGCAGCCGATGAAGATGGCCGCCGCCGAGGCGACCTTCAACACGGTCTGCGGCCCCGACGCCTCCTTCAGCATCTTCACGCTCGGCACACCCGACGGCAGCTCCGAGCTCTTCTCGATCCGCGTGCCGTACTTGCTGTCGCTGCTGTCGACGCACACGTTCGACGCCTGCGTGCACGGCATCAACGACCTCAACGCCGAGTACGCCACGACGTTCGCCGACACGGGCCTCACCGAGTTCGCCCCCATCCTCTGGGTCACGTACTGGGCGTTCCGCTGGATGATCGGCCTCGGCATGGCCGCCGCGCTCGTCGCCGTCGTCGGACTCTGGGTCACCCGCAAGGGCGCCAAGAAGCCCCCGGCTCCGTGGATGTGGAAGCTCGCGATCTGGTCGTTCCCGCTCGCACTCGTCGCCAACATCATGGGCTGGGTCTTCACCGAGATGGGCAGGCAGCCCTGGATCGTCTTCGGGCTCATGACCACGCAGGACGGCGTCTCGCCGGGTGTGAGCGGCCTCGAGGTGCTGATCTCGCTGATCGCCTTCACCGCGATCTACGCGGCGCTGGCCGTGGTCGAGATCCGCCTCATCATCAAGGCGGCCCAGAAGGGCCCCGACACCGAAGAGCAGCCCCACGAGGAGACGGCCCAGCTGCCGTCTGTCGTGTACTGAGAAAGGGATCAGTCATGGAATACATGTGGTTCTGGATCGTCGCCTTCCTCTTCGTCGGCTACTTCGTGCTCGACGGGTTCGACTTCGGTGTGGGCATGTCGCTGCCGTTCCTCGGCAGGAACGACGTCTCGCGTCGCCAGGTCATCAACACGATCGGCCCCATCTGGGATCTCAACGAGACCTGGGTCATCGTCGCCGGTGCATGCCTGTTCGCGTCCTTCCCCGAGTGGTACGCCACGTTGTTCAGCGGGTTCTATCTGCCGCTGCTGCTGATCCTGCTCGCGCTGATCCTACGAGGGGTGTCGTTCGAGTACCGGCACCAGCGCGAGTCGGCGAAGTGGAAGCGCGGCTTCGACCGGATGATCGTGATCGGCTCGGCGGTTCCCGCGTTCCTCTGGGGCGTCGCGTTCGGCAACATCGTTCAGGGGGTGGCGATCGACGAGAACCATGTCTACGTGGGCGGCTTCTTCGCCCTGCTGAACCCGTACGCGCTGCTGGTCGGCGTCACGACGCTGCTGCTCTTCTTCCTGCACGGCGTGCTGTTCGTGGCACTCAAGACCGACGGACAGGTGCATGAGGATGCTCGTCGCCTGGTGAAGCTCGTTGCGGTGCCGACCGTGCTCGCCGCCGCCGTCACCGTGATCTGGACCGTCGTGATGGCCGCCGGGCGCGAGGCGCCGCTGCTGTACTTCGTGATCGCCTGCGGCCTCGTGGCTGCTCTCGCTCTCGTGGCGGCGATCGTCGCGTCGCTGCGCCGGCTCGACGGGTGGGCGTTCACGTTCGGCGCAGGCACCGTGGCATCCGCTGTCGCGATGCTGTTCGCGGCGCTGTTCCCGTACGTCATGCCGTCGACGATCGACCCCGCGTTCAGCCTGACGATCGAGAACGCGTCGAGCACGCCGTATACGCTGACGATCATGAGTTGGACCGCCCTGATCGCCCTGCCGCTCGTACTGGCGTACCAGACGTGGACGTACTGGATCTTCCGCAAGCGCGTCACCCGCCGCTCGATCGAGGGAGCTCCGGCGCACGCGTGAGAGTCGTCTTCTGCTCCGGTCGCAGTTCGTGCCGCCTTCCTGAACAGGGAGCGGCACGAACTGCCACCGGAGCGACCTCTCCCGGTTTCGTGGTGGATGAGGTGGAGCGGTGAAGCCGGTCGACATCCGCCTGCTGCGCTACGCGAGCGCGGCGCGCGGATTCCTGCTGCTCTCCGGCGTGATCGGCGTCGTGCAGACCGCGGTCACGGTCGCGTTCGCGTGGATGCTGACGGATGCCGTCATCGGCGCGCTCGCCGGGCGTGACGTCACGGCATCCCTGTTCTGGCTGCTCGGTCTCGCCGCGCTCCGCGGAGTGCTCATCGCCGCCTCGGATGCCGCCGGTACGCGCGCGGCGGCGAAGACCGGGATGCAGCTGCGCGCCGCCCTGATCGCGGCCGTCGGGAAGCTCGGACCCGGCTGGCTCGCGCAGCGCAACCAGGCGGGGCTCGCCGTGACCGCTGGACACGGGCTCGAGGCGCTCGACGCGTACTTCGCCCGGTACATCCCGCAGCTCGTGCTCACCGTCATCGCGACTCCGGTGCTCGTGGCGGTCATGTGGTGGCAGGACTGGCCGAGCGGGCTCACCGCGATCATCACCCTGCCGCTCATCCCGCTCTTCCTGATCCTGATCGGCATCGCGACCCGCACGGTGCAGCGCACGCAGTGGCAGACGCTGCAGCGTCTCGCGGCCCGATTCGCCGACACCGTGCAGGGTCTCTCGACGCTGCGTCTGTTCGGGCGCGAGCGCCGCGCCGCCGCGCAGATCGAGACGACGGCCGACGAGTACCGCCGCGAGACCATGAAGGTGCTGCGGTTCTCGTTCCTGTCGGGTTTTGCGATGGAGCTGCTGGCCTCGATCGCCGTGGCGCTGATCGCCGTCGCGGTCGGATTCCGGCTGCTGTCGGGTGATCTGTCGCTCGAGGTCGGGCTGTTCGTGCTGCTGCTCGCCCCCGAGGCGTTCCTGCCGATCCGTCAGGTCGGGGTGCAGTTCCATGCCGCCGCCGAGGGTGTCGCAGCGACGGAAGACGTGTTCGAGGTGCTGGATTCGGCCGCGGCTCGGGCGACACGCGTTCACGATTCAGCAGGAGATCACGACACCGGTGCTTCTGGCGGGGTGCATGCCGGTCGCGACGATATCCATGCTGAATTGCGAACGGCGCACGGGCGAGACCTCGTCGTCACCGACCTGCGGGTACGTGATCTGCCGCCGGTCGCGTTCAGCGCGACCCCCGGAACCATCACCCTGATCGAGGGGCCGAGCGGCGCGGGCAAGTCGAGTCTGCTCGCGGCGCTGCGCGGTGCGGTCGACTTCTCCGGTTCGGCGACGATGGGCGGCGTCGATGTGCGCGAGCTCACCCCGTCGGCATGGCTGGCCTGGAGTGGACAGCGCCCGCAGCTCAGCCGCGGCACGATCGCCGCCAACGTGGCGTTGGGCGATGAGGCGCCGGATGCCGACGGCATCCGTCACGCCCTCGATGACGCCTGTGCGAACGACCTCGACCCGGCGCTCGAACTGGGCGTGCAGGGGAGCGGGCTGTCGGGTGGCCAGGCGCAGCGCGTCGCTGTCGCGCGAGCGCTTTATCGGCATTCTGTTCGGCAGGATGCGGTGCTGGCGCTCGATGAGCCCTCCAGTGCGCTCGACCCCGACACCGAGGAGCGGCTCTGGACGTCGCTGCGCGCGCGGGCGGATGCCGGAGCCACGATTCTCCTCGTCTCGCACCGCCGCTCGGCCAGGGCGATCGCCGACCACGTCGTCGAGCTGGGGGTGAGGGTATGACCGGCACCACCACTACCGCGGCGCGCGTGCGCGGCATCCTCCGCCTCGCGCAGCCGCCGCTGCGTCGCTTCCTGCCTGGCGCGATCTGGGGTTTCCTGTCGGCGGGCGCCGCCGTGAGCCTGCTCGCCGTGAGCGGCTGGCTGATCGTCAGCGCCTCGATCGTGGACTCGCTCGTGCCGCTGTCGATCGCGGTCGTCGGCGTGCGCTTCTTCGCGGTGTCGCGTGCCGTCACCCGCTACCTCGAACGGCTGAGCGGGCACGATGCGGCGCTGCGTCAGCTCGCATCCGCTCGCGCCGACATGGTGCGACGCCTCACCCCTCTGTCGCCCGCCGGGCTCGGTCGCACCGACCACGGCCGGGTGCAGTCTGCGCTCGTCGATGACGTCGAGAACCTGCAGAACCTGCCGCTGCGCGTGGTGCAGCCGCTCGCGGTGTCGGGGCTCGTCGCCCTCGGCGCGGTCGTGTTCCTGCTGTTCGTGTCGGTGCCGGCCGCGCTCACGCTCGTCGCGTGCCTGGTGATCGCCGCCGCGGCCGCGATCGGTCTGGGGTGGCTGTTCGGATCGCGCGCAGAGGCCGCCGTGTCGCGTCGCCGAGGCGACCTGTCGGCGGCGCTGACCGACTACTTCGGCGCTCTCGACGTGCTGATCGCGTACGGCGCCGAGGCGCAGGCGCGCGAGCGGGTGCGACAGACGGATGTCGAACTTCGCCGAGCCGTCAGCAGGGCCTCGCTCGCGCAGGCGATCGCCGCCGGTGTGGTCTCGGCCGTCGCCGGCGCGGCATCGGTGTGGGCGCTCGCCGTCGCCGCCCCGGGGCTAGCGACCGGCGCGATCGACGGTCCGTGGCTGGCCGTGGCCGTGCTGGTGCCGATGGTCGTCTTCGAGGTCTTCGGTGCGGTGCCGATCGCGGCGGCCTCCTGGCGGAGCGTGCGATCGAGTGCCGAGCGCATCGTCGACGTGCTGCCCTCTGACGTTCCCGCCGAGCTGCGATCGGATGACGGAGAGGATGTCGAGATCTCCGGTGCTCCCGCTCTGACGCTCCGAGATGTCCGTGCGTGGTGGCCGGGCGGAGCGCCGGCGCTGCGGGGCGTCGATCTCGATCTGCAGCCGGGGGAGCGCGTGCTCGTCTCCGGCCCGAGCGGGGCGGGCAAGAGCTCGCTGGCTGCGGCGCTCGTCGGATTCCTGCGCGTCGAGGGTGAGTATTCCGTGGGCGGCATGGATGCTGCCGCGCTGTCGGGCCCCGCCCTTCGCCGCACGATCGGGCTGTGCGAGCAGAGTCCGCAGCTGTTCGATGAGGACATCCGCCAGAACCTGCTGTTCGCCCGGGATTCGGCGACGGACGATGAGCTGATCGCCGTGCTCGACCGGGTGGGCCTCGGGTCGTGGGCGCGCGAGCGCGGCGGGCTGGACGCCCGCGTCGGTGACCGGGGTGGGCTCGTCTCAGGCGGTCAGGCGCAGCGCATCGCCCTGGCGCGGGCGCTGCTGCGGGGCTTCCCCGTGCTCGTGCTCGACGAGCCGACCGCGGGCGTCGACCCCGATGCATCCGATGCTCTGCTGCGCGACCTGCTCCAGGCGGCGGGGGAGCAGTCGGTGCTGCTGATCTCGCACGTCGCGCCCCCGGCGGGGACGGTCGATCGCGTGGTCCGTCTGGAAGACGGGCGCACCGTCTCGGCGTAGTCGGGTGGCGCGCTTCGCCTCGCTGCGCTCGCTCAACGAGCGGGAGCGATTCGGGCGGTGAGCGAGGAGCGCAGCGACGAGACGAAACGGGGCGACGGGCCGGTCAGACGCTGAGGTCGGCGCGGGGCTCCATGACGATGCCCTGGGCTTCGAAGGCGCGACGGCGCTCTTCGATGCGGCGGTGAAGCTCGACCTGTGCGTCGTCGACCAGGCGCGGATCGAGATCGACGGTCGCCGGGTGCGGGTCGCCGTGGTTCGCCTCGATGTAGGCGTCGAGTTCGGGGCCTGACGTCCACGAGGTGATCAGCGCGTACCGCGGGGCTGTGCCCCGGTGCCAGACCGCGTGCCAGAAGCGCTGGGTGTCGACGATGATGCGCGACCCCTCGCGCAGGGGCAGGCGGATCTCGGTCGCCGGATCGAACCGGTCGGACCGCAGGAGGAGCAGCGACTCCGAGTCATCCGACAGGTTGTAATAGCCGCGTACGACCCAGCCGGTGCCGTCTTCGTTGAGGCGGTTGTTGTCGTCCTGGTGCAGGTTGTAGACGGCATCCGCGTACTCGTTGGGCTGCAGCTCGATCACGCGGCAGCGGCCGACTCCGGCGCCAGGCTCGAGCGCGCGGCGCTGCAGGGTCGGCGCGATCGCGACCTGCGAGTCGACCCACACGCCGTCCTTGTCGGTGCGGGGCGGGGTCTGGTTCCAGAAGCCGTTGCACTCGATCTCGCCGGCATAGCTCGCGAGCGGGGCGAAGCGCGTGACGCCCGACGAGCGCCAGCCGATGTACTCGAGGTCGAGCCACTCGGCAGGGTCGGATGCCTGGTCGTGGTCGTCGAGGACGACGTATCCGGTCTCTGCCAGCGCCTCTGATGTGATGAAGCCCATTACGTCCCCTCGGTGCCTCGACTCCGCGGCTCATCCGCGACGGATGCCTTAGGCCATCCTAACCAGCGGGGTCGCCGGTCGATCGAGGCCTGACCGGGTAAAACGCGCTCGATTCGCGCCGCGGCCCCCGGTGTCGTAAGCTTGTCCGCGGTGACGTGTCCGAGCGGCCGAAGGTGCAACTCTCGAAAAGTTGTGTAGGGTAACCCCCTACCGTGGGTTCAAATCCCACCGTCACCGCCACCACGAAGGCCCCGACTCCCTGGGAAACACTGGGATGCGGGGCCTTCGTCATGTCTGGAGTGGCGGTTGCGGTAACGCAGCGGTAACTGACGTTCGCCGGATTCTCGCGCAATGAAGCGTGCACCTCCAGCGGAGCCTCACTTGCCTGCCGGCTGACCGGATTGGCTTCGAGGTGTGCGGTGCGATCCTCGAGCGCAGAGCAGCCTCTGGGGTGGGAGATCTTGCTCCCACCCCAGACCGCTCATCGTCCGAAGACAGAAAATTCCACTCGTCAGATGGCCGCCCCGGCGCGGAAGCGATCGACTCCGACCTGACCTTCCACGACGGCGGCGGTCAGCTCCTCGACGCTGGTGTCCTCGCGGCGGACGTCGAGAATCTTCTTGCCGTGGTTCATCACGATGTGCCGGTCGCAGACCTTGTACGCGTGGTGCAGGTTGTGGGTGACGAGCACCGAGCTCACGCCCTCGGTCTTGAGCTGTCGAAGGTAATCCAGCAGAGCCTCCGTCGCGCGCACGGCCAGTGCCGATGTCGGCTCGTCGAGGATGAGCAGGCTGCGCTTGAAGTGCACGGCACGTGCGATGGCCACGGCCTGGGCCTGTCCGCCTGAGAGTGAGGAGACGAGCTGCTTCGAGCTCTTGATGCCCTCGATCGTGACGACCGTGTCGAGGATGTTCGTCGCGATCTCATCCATCTTCTTCAGCTTCATGAAGCCGAGCGGGTTGGTGATCTCGCGTCCCATGAAGATGTTGCGAGTGATCGACATCTGGTCCACGAGAGCGGAGTCCTGGAAGATGGTCTCTACCCCGAGCGCCTCGGTGGCGGGCCGGTTCACCGTCGGCACGGCGGCGCCGTCCCAGAAGTAGGACCCTGAGGTCATCGGTACGACGCCCGACATGATCTTCACGAGCGTGGACTTGCCGGCGCCGTTGTCGCCCAGCAGGCCCACCACCTCGCCGCGGCCGATGTCGAACGACACGTCCTTCAGAACCGTGTTGGCGCCGTACTTCTTGGTGACGCCTTCGAGGCGGAGCAGGTAGTCGGAGGAGGTCATGATGCCTTTCCTTCCATGAGCTTGTTGAAGACGGCGGCGACGACGATGATCAGCCCCACGAAGAGCTGGATGTAGAAGCCGGGTGCCTTTGCCAGGATGAGTCCGTTCTCGATCAGGCGGATCAGTGCCGCACCGATGATCATGCCGATCACCGAACCGCGCCCACCGTTCAGCGACGTGCCGCCGACCACTGCAGCGGCGATCGCCATCAGTGTGTAGTCGTCCGTGCTGCCGGGCTGCATGGAGCCGGTGCGCACCGAGATCAGGATCGCGGCGAATCCGACGAGCAGTCCGAAGACGCCGAAGGCCAGCAGGCGCACCGAGTTGGGCTTGATGGAGATCGCCTTCGCGGCGGAGGCGTTGCCGCCGACGGCGAAGATGTGGTTGCCGAGCTTGTGACGGTGCAGGAATGCCCAGGCGGCGAATCCGATGATGATCAACCAGATCAACTGCGATCGGAAGAAGCCGAAGTCGCCAGCGAACACTGTGACGAGCGTGTCGTCCTTGCCCTCGGCAAGGATCGCCGGAGACGTGCCGTTGACGAAGATGCTCGCGCCGACCCAGAAGAAGCCCATGCCGAGGGTGGCGATGAACGAGGGAATCCGCGTCAGCACGACGATCAGGCCGTTGATGAGCGCGATGGAGGTCGAGGTCGCGAGGCCTGCAACGATGCCCCATCCCCAGCCGGCGCTTTCGGAGACGTTGATGAAGACGATCGCGGTGAATCCGACGTTCGCGCCGAGGGAGAGATCGAACTCGCCCGCGACCATGAGGATGCCGGCACCGAGTCCCAGGAGAGCCAGCACCGGGATGCTCTGCGAGATCACTCCCGAGAGGTTGCTGGCGGAGAGGAAGGGGAAGTCGGCGGGGGCGGCCAGGCTGGCGATGATGAAGCCGACAAGGACGAGGGCGACGATCACGCCGATCTCGAGTGCGCCACGCCCACGGCTGTAGCGGATGCTCTCGCGCAGCCTGTCGCCGAACGAGCGGGGGGTGTTGTCGCCGAGCAGGCGGCCGGTGACGACCGCTTCGGTGGGGGCGGGAGCGGTCAGCACGTGCTCCCGCTGTCTTTCTGCGGGCTGAGTCATCTCATGCCTTTCAGGGAGGGGAAGAAGAGAAAGGGGGCCGCGCGACGGCGGCCCCGCGACCGGAGCGGTCAGAAGCGAACGCCCTTGAGCCTGTCGTCCTCGAGCAGGCCGACGTTCGTCTTGTCGATCAGACCGCGACCGCCGGAGTTGATGTTGGCGGGGGACAGTCCGAAGTCGATGTAGAGGACTCCCTGCGTGACGGACTGGAAGCCCTGCACGTATCCCTGCTGGTCGGCGGTGGCGATGATGTCGCCGTTCTTGATGCCGGCGACGACCTGCGGTGAGGTGTCGAACCCGACGACCGGAACCTTGACTCCGGCCGCCTCCATCGCGGCAACGATGTTGCGGTGCGGCGTGCCGCCCAGCGGCGCGATGGCGGCGACATCCGGGTTCGCGGTGAGCCAGGCGGTCAGAGAGTTGAGCGCCTCCTCGTCGTTCCCCGAGGTGCGCAGGAACTCACCCTTCGCACCGACCTCGTCGAGTGCAGTCTGCACGCCGCCGCCGCGGTTGATCGCGTAGGCCTGCTCCGGCTCCTCGGCGGGGAGCAGCACCTTGTCGCCGCTGCCGAGGCCTGCCTCCTTGACGAGCCGTGCGCCGACGATCTCACCGACCTCGCGGAAGTCCTGCCCGACGAAGCCCGAGACGCAGTCGGCTGCCGAGTCGGGGGCCGGCACGTTGTAGGCGACGACCGTGATGCCGGCCTTGGCGGCGTCGCAGGCGACGCCCACCCACTTCTCACCTTCGTTGAAGGGCATCAGGATCAACGCTGGCTTTGTGGCGATCGCGGTCTGCACCAGGTCGACCATCTTGTCGGGGTCGCCGTCTGCGGTCTGATGCGTGAGGTTCAGGTCGCCGAGCTCGGCGGCGTCTTCTCCGCCCTGCAGGATCTGCGCCCAGAAGGGATCGCCTGCCGGGTTGTAGTAGGTGAAGAAATAGGCGTCGCGGTTCTCGGCCAGGGAGCCGTAGCCGCTCTTGAGTCCGGCCTTCGTGTCCGTGTCACCGGCGGAACCGCCGGAGGTGCATCCGGCGAATGCCAGCGCAGACGCGGCGATGGCGACGAGGGCGAGACCCTTGCGAGTGCTGTGTGTGAGTTTCACGGCGTCGTGATCCTTTCTTGCGCCGGCGGGTTCCGGCTACCGTCTTTGGGTGCGCTGAGCGTATCGGCACTAAGATCAAAATGTCAATAGAATGTCCTGACATTCGTACTTTTGAAGACCGGGTGCGCTTCGGCGCAAGAGAGCGGGCATCATGAAGATCTCGATGAACTCGACCGCTGCGTTCCACGGAACGACGCTGCGCGACATCGCCGTGGCGAAGGCGACGGGGTTCGATGCCGTCGAGCTGCAGACGCCGAAACTGTTCCGCTTCCTCGACGCGGGCTACTCGGGGCATGATCTGATCGAACCGCTCGACGGTTTCCCCGTCTCGGGGGTAGGGGCGATCCAGGAGGCGCCCGATGCCGAGTTCCGCCACGACGCGACCAGGCTCGCGGAGGTGGCCAAGATCGTCGGGGCGCCTTTCGTGCAGATGTGCACCGGGCCGGTCGACGTGCGCGTCGTGAAGGAGTTCCGCGCCGGCACGCTGACGCCGCAGGACCTGCGCTACCGTGGCGCACTCGGGCTGACTGATGCGCAGACGCTGACCGAGACCGCGACACGAGTGGCGCTTGCCGCGGACATCGCCGCCGACCATGGCGTCGGTCTCTATCTGGAACCCCTGGCCTGGTCTCCGGTGAACCGAGTGGCTCAAGCCTTGGAGATCTTCGACCGGATCGATCGGCCGAACCTGAAGCTCTGCGTCGACTTCTGGCACTTCTGGGCCGCCGGCGACACACCGGACGATGTGGCGGCGCTCCCCGCTGACCTCATCGCCGCCGTGCACGTCTGCGACGGTTTGCACATCCCCGCCGGTGAGATTCCCGACCAGGGGATCTCGCGCAACGTCTGGACCGGAGCCGGAGACATCCCCCTGCAGGAATGGGTGGACGCCTGCCGCTCCACCGGCTACGACAGCTGGTACTGCTCGGAGATCTTCTGCGACAAGGTGGCCGAGTTGGACGATGAACTGGTCGCTTCGACGTTACGAAACACGATCGGCATGCTGTTGCGCTGAGGTCGAGCGGGCGTCTACTTCGCGACGAGCGTGGTCTCGAAGCTGTAGAGGTCGGGACGATAGATGTGTACTCCGAACTCGATCGCCCGGCCAGCGCCATCGAAGGAGGTGCGCTCCATCTGGAGCACGGGGCCGTCGCGATCGATCTCGAGGAGTTTGCCCTCGTCGTCGTGGGCTCTCCGCGCCCCGATGCGCTGCTTCGCGACACGGATCGTCACTCCGCGGCCTCGCAGCAACTGGTAGAGGCCCTGATCCTCGAGCTGCTCGCGGGTGATCTCCGCGATGTCGGCGGGGAACCAGTTCTCCAGGATTGCGACTGGGTTGCCGTCGGAGGTGCGGCGGCGTCGGATGTGCAGCACCTCCGCACCGACGGGGATGCTGAGATGCTCGGCCACATTCTCGGGAGCCAGGGCGACCTCGTGCACCAGAACGGTCGTTCCGGGGCTGTGCTTCGTGCTCTGCAGGTCGTCGAACAGGCTGGTCAGCTCGACCTGGCGAGTGACCTGCCCTTGCACGACTTGTGTGCCGATCCCGCGGCGGCGGACGAGCAGCCCGCGGTCGACCAGCTCCTGGATCGCGCGGCGCACGGTCGGGCGGGAGAGGCCGAGTCGCTCACCGATGGCGATCTCGTTCTCGAGGCGGGCACCCTGGGGGATCTCTCCCGAACGGATGGCTGCTTCGAGTCGGCTGGAGACCTGGAAGTAGAGCGGGATCGGGCCTGTCCGGTCGAGGTCGAGGAACAGGTGGTCCGGCCATACGCCGTCCGTGGTCGCCATCCGGTGATCTCCCTTGTTTGTCCCGACAATATTACGTCCTGGAGGGTTTGTCACTTCTCTTGGAAGCGACGATCCGTGATCTCTTCCTTGCACAGAACCATCCTTGTGTTATTGTTAGGACATAGTTAGTCCGCCCCGATCAGGAAAGTTGTACACAGGAGTATGACCGGAGAGAACATTCCCGACGTCGTCGCCATCGGCCGCCTCGGAGTCGACATCTACCCGCTCGAGAGCGGAGTCGGCCTGGAAGATGTCGCCACCTTCGGCAAGTACCTCGGCGGCAGTGCAGCAAACGTCGCCGTCGCCGCCGCCCGGTACGGACGGGCCGTGCAACTCGTCTCCCGCACGGGCGACGATCCGTTCGGGCGGTATCTGCACCGCGAGCTCCGCCGCCTCGGCGTCGACGACTCGGCGGTTCTTGTCGACCCGGACATGAAGACTCCGGTCACCTTCTGCGAGATCTTCCCGCCGGATGACTTCCCGCTGTACTTCTACCGGGAGCCGAAAGCACCCGACCTCAACATCACCGCCGATCAGCTCGACGCGGGTGCCGTGCGCGGAGCGGGAGTGCTCTGGTCCACCGTGACCGGACTCTCGCAGGAGCCGAGCCGACAGACCCACTTCGACGCCTGGGCGATCCGTGGCCGCGCCGAGCACACCGTGCTCGATCTCGACTACCGGCCGATGTTCTGGGCCGATCCCGCCGAGGCGACCACGCAGGTCGGCCGTGCTCTCGAGCATGTCACCGTCGCCGTGGGCAACCGTGAGGAGTGCGAGGTCGCGGTGGGGGAGACCGAGCCGCTGCGCGCCGCCGACGCCCTGCTCGAGCGCGGAGTGCGCCTGGCGATCGTGAAGCAGGGCCCCAAGGGTGTACTCGCCAAGACGGCGGACGAGGTCGTCGAGGTCCCTCCGCATTTCGTCGATGTCGTCAACGGCCTCGGTGCCGGCGATGCCTTCGGCGGGGCCCTCTGCCACGGACTGCTGGCCGGCTGGGGGCTCGAGGAGATTCTCCGCTTCGCCAACGTGGCAGGGGCCATCGTGGCCTCCCGCCTCGAATGCTCGACCGCCATGCCCACGACGGCAGAGGTGCAGGAACGACTCGAAGGAGCCCGCTGATGACCGGCATCACCCTCTCCGAAGACGACTTTGCCCGCCTCCGCGATCTGCGTGCCGCCGATCCCGTGCGCATCGGCGAGCGCCTGCGAGCCAGGCCGCGCCGTGACCTGCTCGGCGCCGATGGCAAGCTGTTCATCGTGGCCGCCGATCACCCGGCTCGTGGCGCTCTCGCAGTCGGATCCGATCCGATGGCGATGGCCGATCGCTACGACTTGCTTGACCGGCTCGCCACCGCCCTGCGGCGTCCCGGCGTCGACGGAGTGCTCGGCACACCGGACATCATCGACGACCTGGCCGGACTGGGCCTTCTCGACGACAAGATCGTGGTCGGGTCGATGAACCGCGGTGGCCTGCGCGGCGCGTCGTTCGAGATGGACGACCGTTACGGTGCCTACACCGTGGACGAGCTCTCTGCCATCGGCGCCGACTTCGCCAAGACGCTCGTGCGGATCAACCTCGACGATCCGGGTACGGCGCCCACGCTGCAGGCCACGGCCGAAGCGGTGACCGCCGCCGCCGAGGCGCAGCTTCCGATCATGCTCGAGCCGTTCCTCAGCCGCTGGGTCGATGGACGTGTCGTCAACGATCTGTCCACCGACGCCGTGATCCTGTCGATTGCGATCGCAGCGGGACTCGGAGCATCCTCGGCCTACACCTGGATGAAGCTGCCCGTGGTCGAAGACATGGAGCGCGTCATGGCCGCGACCACCATGCCGACGCTCCTCCTCGGAGGTGACTCCGGCGCCGATCCCGACGAGACGTTCGCCGCCTGGGAAGACGCGCTCGCGCTCCCCGGGGTGCGTGGACTCACCGTCGGCCGCACACTCCTCTATCCGCCGGACGGCGACGTGGCCGGTGCTGTCGACGCCGCTGCCGGTCTCGTCCGCGGCGCATCCGTCGCCTCCACCCGTTGAACCGCATCTCCCGAAGGAATCCTGATGACCTCTGTAATCCGAACCATTCCGCACTGGATCGACGGCGCTGAGAGCCCGTCGAAGAGCGGCCGCACCGCGCCCGTCTACAACCCCGCGACCGGAGCCGTGTCGGCGCACGTCGCTCTCGCCGACCAGGACGAGATCGACGCCGCGATCGCTTCGGCAGAGCGCGGTTACCGAGTGTGGAAGACCTACTCGATCGCCAAGCGCCAGACGGTGCTGTTCGCGTTCCGTGAGCTGCTGAACTCCCGCAAGGGCGAACTCGCGCAGATCGTCACCGCCGAACACGGCAAGGTCGTCTCGGATGCACTCGGAGAGATCCTGCGCGGCCAGGAGGTCGTCGAACTCGCCACCGGGTTCCCGCACCTGATCAAGGGCGCCTTCAGCGAGAACGCCTCGACCGGCATCGACGTCTACTCGCTCAAGCAGCCGCTCGGCGTGGTCGGTGTGGTCTCGCCCTTCAACTTCCCGGTGATGGTGCCGCTCTGGTTCGTGCCGATCGCGATCGCCGCCGGCAACGCCGTGGTGCTCAAGCCCAGCGAGAAAGACCCGTCCGCCGCGCTCTGGCTCGCGGAGCTGTGGAAGGAAGCCGGGCTTCCCGACGGCGTCTTCACCGTGCTGCAGGGCGACAAGCTCGCAGTCGACGGACTCCTGCACAGCCCGATCGTGCAGTCGATCTCCTTCGTGGGATCCACTCCGATCGCGCAGTACATCTACGAGACGGCATCGCGCAACGGCAAGCGCGTGCAGGCGCTCGGCGGGGCGAAGAACCACATGCTCGTGCTGCCCGATGCCGACCTCGACCTGGTCGCCGACCAGGCGGTCAACGCCGGCTACGGTGCGGCGGGCGAGCGCTGCATGGCGATCTCGGTGGCGATCGCCGTCGAGCCCGTCGCCGACGAACTCATCGCGAAGATCTCCGAGCGGATCGCGAAGCTGCGCATCGGCAACGGCGCCGGCCAGGACGGCGTCGAGCCCGACATGGGACCGCTGATCTCCGAGGTGCACCGCGACAAGGTGTCGTCCTACGTCGACATCGCTGAGGCGGACGGCGCCAAGATCGTCGTCGATGGCCGAGGCCTGACCATCGACGGGCACGAGGACGGCTTCTTCTTCGGCCCGACGCTGATCGACGAGATCCCGACGACCTCGCGCGCCTACCAGGAGGAGATCTTCGGCCCGGTGCTCTCGATCGTCCGGGTGAAGACGTTCCAGGAAGGACTCGATCTGATCAACTCCGGTCAGTTCGGCAACGGCACCGCGATCTTCACGAACGACGGCGGCGCCGCTCGGCGCTTCCAGAGCGAGGTGGAGGTGGGGATGATCGGCATCAACGTGCCGATCCCCGTCCCGGTCGCGTACCACTCCTTCGGCGGCTGGAAGTCCTCGCTGTTCGGCGACGCCAAGGCGTACGGTGTGCACGGGTTCGACTTCTTCACACGGGAGAAGGCCATCACGAGCCGGTGGCTCGATCCGGCCACCCACGGTGGGATCAACCTCGGATTCCCGCAGAACGACTGACACCATCCGGATGCCGCCCCGCGGGGGAGCGGGGCGGCATCCATTCCTCTGAGAGCACGAAGATGAGCACCACAGAAGATCGCTGGTTCCACCGCCGGGGCACGCTCGCGCGCGACGGCTGGCAGAGCGTCGTCGACGCCTCCCTGCCCGGATGGGAGCACACCGGTATCCGTGTCGCCGAGCTGTCGGACGGCGACGCCCTCGAGCTCGAGGCCACCGACGTGGAGCGCATCATCGTGCCCCTCGCCGGTTCGTTCCGCGTCGCTCACCACCATCACCCCGGAGAATGGCACACGCGGTTGCACGGTCGCGCCTCTGTCTTCGACGGACCCACCGACGTGCTCTACCTCTCGATCGGCACGACAGCGACGATCACCGGCGAAGGCCGCGTCGCGGTGACCGAGGCGCCGACGAGCGAGCGGCGCACGTGGCAGTACATCGCCGCGGACGAGACACCCGTGGAACTGCGCGGTGCCGGCCGGTCGAGCCGCCAGGTGCACAACTTCGGCACCCCGCAGGCGCTCGACGCGGCACGGCTGATCGTGTGCGAGGTCATCACGCCGGCCGAGAACTGGTCGTCATACCCCCCGCACAAGCACGACGAGCATCACCCCGATCACGAGTCCCGACTCGAGGAGATCTACTACTTCGAATCCGCGCCCGCCAGGGTCGGTGGCAACCCGGCCGCCGCGGACGGTGCGTTCGGGATGTTCAGCACCTACTCATCGCCGGCGGGCGAGATCGACATCAATGCCATGGTCGCAACCGGCGACATCGCTCTGGTGCCCTACGGCTACCACGGGCCCGCCGTCGCCGCTCCCGGCTACGACCTCTACTACCTCAACGTGATGGCCGGTCCCGATCCCGAGCGCACCTGGCTGATCAGCGACGACCCCGCGCATGCCTGGGTCCGCGACACCTGGGAGGGGCAGGAGTTCGACTCCCGACTCCCGTACGACAACGATGTGACCGAGAACGACGAGGAAGGCCAGCGCTGATGGCGAACACGAAGACGATGACGGTCAGCCAGGCGCTGGTCGAGTTCCTCGCACACCAGTGGACGGTCGACGGCGACATCCGCGAGCGCACCGTCGCCGGCATGTTCGGCATCTTCGGACACGGCAACGTGGCAGGCATCGGTCAGGCGCTCAAGCAGGCGAACGTCGAACAGCCCGATCTGATGCCGTACTACCAGGCGCGCAACGAGCAGGCCATGGTGCACCAGGCTGTGGGCTACGCGCGCATGCACCGCCGCCGGGGCACGCTCGCCTCCGCCGCATCGGTCGGACCCGGTGCCGCGAACATGCTCACGGCCGCGGCACTCGCTACGTCGAACCGGCTTCCCGCCCTGCTGCTGCCGAGCGACACCTTCGCCACGCGCGTATCCGACCCGGTGCTGCAGCAGCTGGAGCACCCTCACGACCCGGGCATCCAGGTGACGGACGCCTTCCGCCCGCTGTCGACCTTCTTCGACCGTGTGCAGCGCCCCGAGCAGCTGTACTCCATCGCGCTCGGCGCGATGCGCGTGCTGACCGACCCCGTCGAGACGGGCGCGGTCACGATCGCGTTGCCCGAAGACGTGCAGGCCGAGCGCATCGAGGTACCGCTCGAGTTCCTTCAGGATCGCGAATGGCACGTGCGGCGTCCGCTGCCGGAGCGCGCGGCCCTGGCTCGCGCCGTCGCCGCGATCCGCGGTGCGAAGCGGCCATTCATCGTCGCCGGGGGCGGCGTGCTGTACTCCGGTGCCGAAGACCAGCTGCGCACGCTCGTCGAGGCGACCGGCATCCCGGTGGGTACTTCGCAGGCAGGTGGAGGAGTGCTCGCCTGGGATCACCCCCAGTACCTCGGCGGGGTCGGTGCGACTGGCACGCTCGCCGCCAACCGCATCGCGGCCGAGGCCGACGTCGTGATCGGCATCGGTACGCGCTACAGCGATTTCACGACCGCATCGCGCACCGCTTTCCAGAACCCCGACGTGGTGTTCGTCAACATCAACATCGCCTCGTTCGACGCGTACAAGCACGGCTCGCAACTACCGGTCATCGCGGATGCTCGCGAGGCGCTCGCAGAGCTCTCGATCGAACTCGAGGGGTGGGAGATCACGTCCGAGCACACCGAGCGGATCACCCGCGAGAAGGCCGCCTGGGATGCGAGCGTCGACGCGGCGTTCGCCCCGTCGGGCCTCGCGCTGCCCGGTCAGCCCGAGATCATCGGTGCCGTACAGGCGGCATCCGCCCCCGAAGACGTCATCATCCAGGCTGCGGGATCCCTGCCTGGAGATCTGCACAAGCTGTGGCGCGTACGGGACCCGCTCGGATATCACGTCGAGTACGCGTTCTCGTGCATGGGTTACGAGATCGCCGGCGGCATCGGCGCGAAGCGAGGACTGCTCGCCGACGGCGACGACCGCGATGTGATCGTCATGGTCGGAGACGGTTCGTACCTGATGCTGAACACCGAGCTCGTGACGGCGGTCGCCGAAGGCATCAAGGTGATCTTCGTGCTGATCCAGAACCACGGCTACGCATCGATCGGGCACCTGTCGGAGAGCGTCGGGTCCGAGAGGTTCGGCACCTGGTATCGCGAGTACGACCCGGGGGCCCGCAACTTCCAGGGCGAGCAGATCCTGCCCGTCGACCTCGCCGCCAACGCCCGAAGCTATGGCCTCGATGTGATCGAAATCGAACCCGGAGCGTCGGCGATCGACGATCTCTCCGCCGCGATCGCCACAGCCAAGGCCTCGACGGCCTCGACGTTCATCCACATCAACAGTGATCCGCTCATCTACGCGCCGGACGGTGCCGGGTGGTGGGACGTACCCGTGCCAGAGGTGTCGACCCTCGCCAGCACCCAGCACGCCCGCACCGAGTACCTCGAGCAGCAGGCGCGCCAGCGTCCGCTCCTCGGTTGAATCCACGATCTCTAACTCAGACCCCACGGAGGCTGACATGACCACCCCCCTCGCAACGCCCACTTCGGGCGAGAACCCCGCCGGCCTGCGCATCGGCACCGCCCCCGACTCGTGGGGCGTCTGGTTTCCCGACGACCCGAAGCAGGTGCCCTGGCAGCGATTCCTCGACGAGGTCGTCGCCTCGGGATACTCCTGGATCGAGCTCGGACCGTACGGCTACCTCCCCACCGATCCCCACCAGCTCGAGGACGAGCTCGGATCGCGCGGCCTGAAGCTCTCGGCGGGAACCGTCTTCACGGGCTTCCACAAGGGGGAGGACCAGTGGCAGCGCGCCTGGGATCAGGCACTCGCAGTCGCGGGTCTCGCATCGAAGCTCGGCGCCGAGCACCTCGTCGTGATCCCCGACCTCTGGCGCAGCGACGCCACCAGCGAGGTGCTCGAGTCCCGCACGCTCTCCGACGAGCAGTGGAGGAAGCTCGCCGCCGGTCACGACCGACTCGGCAAGGCGCTGCTCGAGGAGTTCGGTGTGAAGCAGCAGTTCCACTCGCACGCCGACAGCCACATCGGCACCACGCGCGAAGTCGTCCGCTTCCTCGACGAGACCGATCAGCGCTACACGAACCTCTGCCTCGACACCGGTCATTTCGCCTACTACGGCGGCGACAACGTCAAGCTCATCGAGGAGCGCCCCGAGCGGATCGGCTACCTGCACCTGAAGCAGGTCGACACCTCGCTGCTCTTCGACGTGCTCAAGAACGACGTGCCGTTCGCGGATGCCGTGACCCAGGGCATCATGATCGAGCCGCCGCATGGCGTGCCGGACCTCGCCCCGATCATCGAAGCGGTCGCCAAGATCGACTCCGATATCTTCGCCATCGTCGAGCAGGACATGTACGGCTGCGACGTCGACTACCCGTTCCCGATCGCGAAGCGCACGCGCGAGCACATCTTCGGTTGCACGCACCTCGCCCGCATCCACTGACCTCTCTTCTCTGGAGTACTGAATCATGACCACTGACCTTCGCATCGGCGTCGTCGGCGCCGGCCTCATGGGCGCCGACCACATCACACGCATCACCCACCGCATCTCGGGAGCCGTCGTCTCGGCGATCATCGAGCCGGATGCCGGACGCGCCGCTGCGGCGCTGTCGAACGCACCCGGCGCTGCGGCATTCAGCCGTGTGGAAGACGCGATCGCCGCGAACGCGGTCGACGCCGTGCTGATCGCGACGCCGGGGCAGTTCCACAAACCCGTGCTGGTGCCGGCGCTCGAGGCGGGTCTGCCGATCCTCTGTGAGAAGCCGCTCACTCCCGACTCGGCGACCTCGCGCGAGGTGCTCGAACTCGAGCAGAAGCTCGACAGGCCGCACATCCAGATCGGCTTCACGCGCCGCTTCGACCCAGAGTACGCGGCACTACGTGACCTGATCGCCTCGGGTGACGCGGGCGACCTGGTGATGGTGCGCGGTGTGCACCGCAACCCGTCCGTTCCCGACAGCTACACCCAGACGATGCTCATCACGGACTCGGTCGTGCACGAGTTCGACGTCATCCCGTGGCTGGCAGGTTCCAGCGTGAAGTCGGTGGAGATCAAGTTCCCCCGACGCAACACCCTCACCCCCGAGCACCTGCGTGAGCCCATCCTCGTGATCATGGAGCTCGAGAACGGCGTGCTCGTCGACGTCGAGATGAACGTGAGCGTGCAGTTCGGCTACCAGGTGGGCACTGAGGCCGTGTTCGAGAAGGGGATTGCTCGCATCGGGCAGCCCTCCGGTCTGCAGCAGTGGCGGGACGGGCAGTTCATCATCAACGACCACGTGAGCTTCACCACGCGCTTCGCGACGGCGTACGACCGCCAGATCCAGCGCTGGGTCGACGCCGTGAAGGACGGTCGGCTCGTGGACGGCCCGAACGCGTGGGACGGCTACCTGGTCGCGCTCGCGTGCGAGGCGGGTGTCAAGGCCCTGGATGGCGGTATCGTTCCGGTCGAGACCGCCGAGCGCCCCGCGTTCTACGCCTGAGTCAGGAGACGACACATGGTTCGCATCGCTCTGGACCCCACGCCGTACCACCACGATCACTCGCTGCTGGATTTCCCCGACGTCGCCGCACGTCTCGGGTACGAGTATCTGCACCTCACGCCGCACGCCGACTTCGCGCCGTTCTTCCGGCATCCGAAGGCGGATGACGCCCTGGTCGCCGCGCTGAAGAAGCGCGCGGCAGACGCCGGCGTGACGATTCCCGCTCTGCTGCCTGTGCAGCGGATCTCGTCGCCGGTCGAGGCGGAGCGGGTCGCCGCGGTGCGCAACCTGCGGCGGATCATCGAGCTCGCCGTCGCGCTGGAGGCTCCCGTCCTGAACACCGAGTTCTCCGGGCGCCCCGAGCGCCAGGAGGAGAGCGAGGATGCGTTCTACCGTTCGATGGAGGAGCTGCTGCCGATCCTCGAGCGTGAGGGCGTGCAGTTCAACATCGACCCGCACCCCGACGACTTCGTCGAGGACGGGCTGGAGGCGTGGCGTGTCATCCGTGGGCTGAACTCCTCGGCCGTGGGCTTCGTCTACGTCGCCTCGCACACCTTCCACTACGGTGACCGCGCGACGACGCTGCTTCCCGAGATCGGTGAGCGTCTGGGGGCCGTCTACACCGCGGACACCTTCGACCACCACCGTTCGCACGGACTCCGCTACATCTCGAACCCCCCGGGCAACGCCGCGCGGGTGCATCAGCACCTGCGGATCGGGGATGGCGATGTGGACTGGGTGGAGCTGTTCACGACGCTGAAGGACACGGGATACCTCGATCGTCCCGACGCTCTCGTCGTCTCGAACGTCTTCGCCGAGGACGAGCGGGCCGACGAGGTGTCGCGCTTCCAGCTGCAGACGCTGCGTGAGCTGATCGGCTGATCCGGATCACGCGCCACGCGCCCGAAAGCCCCCGGCCACTCAGGCCGGGGGCTTTCGCGTGCTCGGGGTCTTCGCCGTGGTGGCGCGGGGCTGCCGTGCTCCACGGACGCAGCGCACAGGGACCCGAAGAAGGGGGCGTCGTCGATCAGTCGACGACGCCCCCTTCTTCGGGTGAACTCAGCGCGCGCCGAGGCGGTCCCGCCGGGGGATCGTGCGGATGGCCTGGGTGCGGAAGTCGTCTTCCAAGGTCTCCAGCGAGCGTCCCTTGGTCTCAGGAACCTGGGTCAGGACGAACCAGAGCGATACGGCGTTGACAGCCGCGAACAGGGCGAAGGTCCAGGTCGAGCCGATGCCTTCGACGATCTGCGGGAAGACGAAGGAGATCAGCGCGTTGACCGTCCAGAGCACGAACACGGCGAGACCCATCGCGAGCCCGCGGATGGCGAGCGGGAAGATCTCGCTCAGCAGCAGCCACACGACCGTGCCGATGAAACCCTGCACGAAGGCCACGAACAACATCATCGCGGCGAGGATCAGGTAGCTCACGGCGTCCGAGTGAGGGAGCAGGAAGACCAGTGCGAGCACGATCTGTGAGCCGACCACACCGCTGAACCCGATCGCGAGCATCCTGCGACGCCCGACGAAGCCGATCAACCAGATCCCGACGACGGTCATGGTCACGCTGGTGAGCCCGACGCCGATCGTGGCGATCAGGGCGGCCTGGTCACCGAGTCCCGTCTGCTTCAGGATGCTGGGAGCGTAGTAGTTGACCGTGTTGATCCCCGTCGCCTGCTGGACCGCAGCGAGTCCGAATCCGACGTACAGCAGCCGTCGCATCCAGCGATTGTCGCGCAGCGCGCGCCACGCATGACGCCGCTGGTCGCCCTCGGAGCGGGAGTTCTTCTCGATCTCGGCGAGTTCGGTCTCGACCTCTTCGGGGGTGCGGCTGCGGCTGAGCACGGCACGCGCTTCGTCGAGGCGTCCGCGGGCACCGAACCAGCGAGGAGACTCGGGCAGCACCAGCATGCCGACGAGGAGGATGAAAGCGGGAACGGAGGCCACTGCGAGCATGATGCGCCACACGTGAGTGTCGCTGATGAGCACGGCGAGCAGCGCGTTGATCGCGAAAGCGAGCAGCTGTCCGGTGACGATCATCAGCTCGTTGATCGTCACCATGCGTCCGCGCTTGTCGGCCGGCGCCATCTCGGCCAGGTACAGCGGGCAGGCCACCGCTGCCGCTCCCACGCCGAAGCCGAGGAAGATGCGGGCGATGACCATGATCGCCACGTTGGGTGCGATCGCACAGGCGATCGCACCGATCAGGAAGATCACGGCACAGACGAGAAGGCTGCGTTTGCGGCCGAGGGCATCCGCGATGCGACCGCCGAGGAGGGCACCGAACGCGGCGCCCGGGAACAGGAGCGAGCTCACGACCCACGCCTCTTCACCCGTCGACATCGCGAGGTCGTCGCGCATGTAGAGCAGGGCGCCGGAGATCACCCCGGTGTCGTACCCGAAGAGCAGACCGCCCAGGGTGGAGATCACCGTCAGGCGGGCGAGGAAGCCGCGAGAACCGGGCTTCCCAGAGGCCACCGGCGATGGCCTGGTGATGCGGGAATTCGACACGAGGACGCTCCTTTGCGTGGATCCGCCGTCCGCGGGTGCGGCGGCGTCTTGGGACACGGTTCACCTGGGCAAAGCCATGTAAAGACATTCTTGCATGACATTTTCGATCAGTGCAAGCCTCGTTGACATCCCCAAGAGACGATGTAAGAATGTTAGAACAAAGTTGACCAAGGAGACCGCATGCCACTCGTTCGCATCGACCACAGCGACGCCCGCACGAACTCGACACAGATCGCCGCGGCGATTCACGACGCTATCGTCGCGATCTACGGCATCCCGCAGCGGGACCGGTTCCAGGTCATCACCGCTCGAGGGGCATCGAGCATCGTCGCCGAAGATGCGGGTCTCGGATTCGACAGGGTGGACCCTGTCATCATCCAGATCTTCACGCAGCGCGGTCGCAGCGACGAGACCAAGCAGGCCCTGTACGCCGAGATCGCCGAGCGACTGGCTGCCGTCGGCGTCTCCGGAGAGGACGTGTTCATCGGATACGTCGAGAACGGCCCGCAGGACTGGTCCTTCGGGTTCGGTCGAGCCCAGTATCTGACCGGCGAACTCGACGTTCCCGCCGCACAGCCGAGCGTCTGAGGGGGCGACGACATGAGCACCATCGCATCAGCCATGAACGCCACCGCATCCGATCTCCCGCTCGCTCGCGCAGTCGCCGGCTACCCCACCGCCCTCTGGAATGACTCAGCAGACCCTGAGGAACTGCGTCGCTCGATCGAGTTCGGCGCGGTCGGTGCCACCTGCAACCCGGTGATCGCGTTGACCGCGATCCGCACCCATCCCGACGTGTGGACGCCGCGTCTGCAGGCCCTCGCCGACGAGCATCCCACCTGGGGCGAATCCGAGCTGGGGTGGGAAGCGGTGCGGGAACTGTCGATCGCCGCGGCCGCTCAGCTGCTCCCCGCCTTCGAGGCATCCGGTGGACGCAATGGACGACTCTCCATCCAGACCGACCCCCGCCTGCACCGCGACCGCGATGCGCTCGTCGCCCAGGCGGAGGAGTTCTCGCAGCTCGCGCCGAACATCATCGTGAAGATCCCCGCGACGGCGACCGGCGTCGCGGCGATGGAGGAGGCGGCGTACCGCGGGGTCAGCATCAACGCGACGTTGTCGTTCACCGTCGCGCAGGCGGTCGCTGTCGGCGAAGCGTTGGAACGCGCGCTCGACCGGCGAGCGGCGGAGGGTCTTCCTGATCGGGAGTTCGGTCACGTCGTGACCATCATGGGAGGCCGTCTGGATGACTGGCTCAAGACATGGAGCGCGAAGAACCGCATTCTCGTCGCACCCGGTGCCCTCGAGTGGGCGGGAGTGGCCGCCCTCAAGCGCGCGCACGTGATCTTCACCGAGCGCGGATATCGCAGCCGCATCCTCTCGGCGGCCTTCCGCAATTCGCTGCAGTGGTCGGAGCTCGTCGGGGGGGACCTCGTCATCTCGCCACCGTTCGACTGGCAGGCGCGAATCAACGAGAACCACCTGCCGGTGGCCGATCGGATCTCGATGCCCGTCGATCCGATCATCCTCGATGCCCTGCTCGCTCTGCCGGAGTTCGTCCGGGCCTACGAACCCTATGGCCTGACGCACGAGGAGTTCGCGGACTTCGGTGCCGCACGCAATACTCTGCGGCAGTTCCTGGATGCGGCCGCCCAGCTCGATGCTCTCGTGCGCGATGTGCTCGTCCCGGCGGTATGACCGCAGCAGCTGAGCCCGTTGACGGAGTCTCCTTCCGGTCGCGCCGGTGGGTGCGGCCGGAAGACCTCAATGCGCACGGAACACTCTTCGGCGGCAGTCTGCTGAGGTGGATCGACGAAGAAGCAGCGATCTACGCGATCCTGCAACTCGGCAACCCACGGGCCGTGACGAAATACATGTCCGAGATCGACTTCGTGAGTTCAGCCGCCCAGGGCGATCTGATCGAGCTCGGCATCCGGGCCACCGCGTTCGGTCGCACCTCGCTCTCGATGCGCGCCGAGGTGCGGAACATGGTCAGCCGGCGACAGATCCTCGCGATCGAGCGGATCGTCTTCGTCAGCCTGGGGGTGGACGGTCTTCCGCAACCGCACGGCCACACCGAGATCACCTATAAGCGGGATCGGCTGTCGGGGGGATCATCCTCCGGCCGTGATCCCCAGTGAACTCACGACGGGCTGGACTGCAGATGGTCTCCGACGCCGAGACGCGGATGCGCTGGTGCGCTCCAGGGCCTGCTCGGCGGTCCTGCTCGCCACGGAGTATTGGGGATCGCCTGTACTCTGTGTCGAGAGATGAGCGATCGACCCCGCGATACTGCCGCCAAGCGACCGACGGTGTACGACGTCGCCCGGCTGGCCGGAGTCTCCACCGCCACCGTCTCGTTCTCGTTCTCCCGCCCGGAGCGCGTCAAGAACGAGACGCGTCTGGCCGTGTTGAAGGCGGCCGAGCAGCTGGGATATGTGCCGAGCGCCAGTGCCCGCGGTCTCGCCCGGGGCAAGACCGGCGCGCTCGGACTCTACTCGTTCGATTACCTCCTGGAACCGAGTCTCCGCGCGGGCTCCAGCGACGATCTCGTCGCGCATGCGTTGGCAGTTCCGGACGGTCGACTCTTCCCCCTCTACGCCGACGAGGTGCAGCGCGGGGTGCAACTCGAGTGCCGTGCACAGGGGTACGCCCTGATGCTGGGTGCCGGCAGCCCGACGGATCTGCCCGACGTGGTGGATGTCGCCGGGCGGGTCGACGGCCTGATCGCTTTCGCCGGGGCTGCGCCTGCTGATTCGCTGGCGCAGATCAGTGCACGGCTGCCGGTCGTGGAGTTGGGGGGTGCCGTTCGCCGCACGGGGATGCACACGGTCTTCGTCGATCAACGGACGGCGATGGTGGAGCTCGTCGAGCATCTCCTCACGGTCCACGGCTACCGTCGGCCCTGGTACGTCGGTGCCCTCAGCACCCCCGAGTTCGAGGCGCGCTACGAGGCGTTCGCCCGGGTCGTCGGTGATGCCGGACTGCCCGTGCCTCCTGTGACGGACAGTCATCCGGGCGACGATGTCTCCACCGAGGCCGCTGTGCGCGCCGCGCTGGCCCGGGAGGACAGGCCTGACGTCTTCGTCTGCTCGACCGACCAGGAGGCGCTCGTCGCCATCCGCGTCCTGCGGGAAGAAGGGTTGAGGGTCCCGCGTCACATCGCGGTGACCGGGTTCGACGGAGTCATGGCGGGGCGATTCGGCGCGCTCACGCTGACGACCGTCCGGCAGCCCATGGAGGCGGTGGGGCGCGTAGCTGTGCGGATCCTGCTCGAGGCGCTGAACGGAGATGTTGCGGCGGACCACCACGCGACTCTTCCCTCCGCCGTATGGCTCGGGGAATCCTGCGGCTGCGAGGGTGCACCGCTCGCCTGAATCCGAGGCGTCAGCCGAACGAGCGAAGATTCTCTTGCGTAACGGATGTTATGCGCTTAGATTTTGACTCAACCCGTTCAAGGCGGCCCCTGCCGTCGTTCGACATGAGTAGGAACGAAGATGATCCGAACTAAAGCGACACTTGTCGTCGCACTCGCCGCAGTCGCGGCTGTCGCACTCTCCGGCTGCGGCCGAACTGATGACGCGAAGCCGCAGGAGGAAGCGGTCGAGCTGACCGACGGTCCCGCGACCGGAGATCTGACGATCTGGGCGCAGGGCACGGAGGGGGAGGCGCTGAAGAAGTTCCTGGCCCCCTTCGAAGCGGCTAACCCTGATGTCAACATCGAGGTCACGGCGGTTCCGTGGGATTCCGCGCAGAACAAGTACCAGACCGCGGTCGCGGGCAACACGACGCCCGACATCGGCATGCTCGGCTCCGACTGGATGGCTTCGTTCCGTCAGGCGCTGCTGCCCACCCCCGCCGAGATCGATACGAGCGACATCTTCCCCGTCGCCCTCCAGACCACCGATCTCGGGGGCACGCAGTTCGGAGTGCCCTGGTACGTCGAGACGCGTGCGCTGTTCTACCGCACCGACCTGATGAAGCAAGCCGGAATCTCGGAGTTCCCCACGGACTGGGACGGGTTCAAGTCACTCGCCAAGGCCTACCAGGACAACGGCGCCGATTACGGCGTGACCCTCCCGGCAGCGGGATGGAACTCGTTCATCGGCAACCTCCCGTTCATGTGGTCCAACGGTGGCGAGATCATGAACGACGATCAGACCGAGTGGACGATCGATACCGAAGAGAACGCCGCGGGACTCGAGTACGTGCGCAGCTTCTTCGACGAGGGCATCGCCGACCCGAACCCTGACAACGAGAGCGGCTCGCAGGTATCCCGCTTCGTCGACGGTTCCACGCCGATGTTCATCAGCGGCCCGTGGGACGTGCCGGGTGTGCTCGATGCCGGAGGCCCGGACTTCGCTGACAAGTACTCCGTCGCGCGCATCCCCGCGTCCGCGACGGGGGAGTCGACCTCGTTCTCGGCCGGTGGCAACCTCGCGGTCTTCAAGAACTCGAAGAATCCGGATGCCGCCTGGAAGCTCATCCAGTGGCTCATCGAACCCGATGTGCAGGTCAAGTGGTACGAGACGGTGAACGGTCTGCCCTCTCAGCAGTCCGCGTGGGAAGACCCCGCACTCTCCGATAACCCGATGACTGTGACCTTCGGCGAACAGCTGCAGAGCACCCGGACCGCGCCATCGCTGACCGTCTGGCCCGAGGTCTCCTCGGCGGCGGACACGCAGATCGAGCAGATCATGCTCGGAGTGATCTCCGCGAAGGATGGTCTGGCGGCCATCCAGGCTGAGGCCGACAGCTTGGGACTCGGCGACTGACGATGAGCGTGATCTCTCCACGAGCCGCCGCGGCNCGGCGGCGGTGGTCCTGCGGGAACGCGGAACCGCACGACCTGGGTGGCCTATCTGTTCGCGCTGCCTTTCATCGCGAGCTTCGCCCTCTTCATGCTCTACCCGCTCCTCTCGTCGTTCGTGATGTCGTTCACGGACTTCACCAGCCGTGACATCGGCGACCCTTTCGCGGTCGACTTCGTGGGGCTCGGTCAGTACGTCGAGCTGTTCCAGAACCCGCAGTTCACGCGCTCGATGTGGAACACGGCGTATTTCGTCGGCATCGGCATCCCCCTGACGATGATCGTGGCGCTGGCGCTGGCTGTCGCCCTGAACAACGGCATCACCCGATTCCGCACCGCTTTCCGAGTCGGTTTCTACGCACCCGTCGTGACGAGCATCGTCGCCGTCGCCGTCGTCTGGCGATTCATCCTGCAGCCAGACGGTCTGCTGAACATCCTGCTCGCCGGTGTCGGGATCGAGGGGCCCAACTGGCTCAACGACCCCATCTGGGCGATGCCTTCGCTCATCATGATGGCGGTGTGGCGCAACATGGGGACGCTGATGATCATCTTCCTGGCCGGGCTGCAGAACATCCCGCAGGATGTGCTCGAGGCCGCCGAGGTGGACGGCGCAGGGGCCTGGCAGCGTTTCGCACGGATCACGCTTCCGATGCTCCGCCCGACGCTCCTGCTCGGAGCGATCCTGCTCTCAGTTGGGTTCCTCCAGTTCTTCGAAGAGCCGTTCGTGATGACCAAGGGCGGACCGCTCAGCTCGACACTGTCGATCAGCTACTTCACGTTCAACCAGTTCGGCTTCGGCAACTACGGCACTGCATCGGCCGCAAGCTATGTGCTCTTCATCGCGATCGCCCTGCTGAGCCTCTTCCAGTTCCGATTCTTCCGTTCGAAAGCCTGATGCCATGAGCACGCAGATCTCCGCCGCCGCCACGACCGTGGCGACCGCTTCGACCCATGGCAGACCGGATGAGTCCGCCTCTTCCCGTGCGCGCAAGCGTCGCCCCCGCTCCTCGGCGCGCATCGTCGTGTACGTGGTGCTGACGCTGGCCGTGCTGGTGACGATGGCCCCGTTCGTCTGGATGTACCTGGGATCGGTCAAGACGCAGCAGGAGTTGGTGCGTCGTCCACCCACCTGGTGGCCGGAGTCCTTCACCTGGGACAACTTCGTCACCTGGTTCACGAAGCTCGATTTCGGCACCTTCTTCTTCAACAGCGTTGTCGTCGCCGGCTTCACGGTTCTCGGCACGCTGCTCTTCTGCTCGATGGTCGGCTACGCTCTGGCAAAGCTGCAGTTCCCGGGCAAGAGTGCGCTCTTCGTCCTCGTCCTCGTCACGCTCATGGTGCCCGGTGTGGTGACGTTCATCCCGCTGTTCGTCGTCATCAGCAACCTCGGACTGGTGAGTACCTATCCCGCCCTGATCCTGCCGTTCCTGGCAGGTCCGCTCGGTGTCTTCCTGATGCGTCAGTTCATCGGGGAGATCCCCGATTCACTGATCGAGGCTGCGCGCATCGACGGCGCGGGAGAGATGCGCATCTTCGCGACGATCGTGCTGCCGTTGTGCAAGCCTGCGCTGGCGACGCTCGCGATCCTGACCTTCCTCGGATCCTGGAACAACTTCCTGTGGCCGCTCGTCGTGGCGCAGAGCGAGCGCATGTACACCCTTCCGGTGGCGCTCTCGCTCTATTCGGTGGGACAGAACGCCACCAACTACGGAGTTCTCCTCGCGGGATCCGTGCTGGTGATCACGCCCGTCCTGCTGATGTTCATCGCTCTGCAGAAGTACTTCATCCAGGGCATCGCCATGACGGGAATCAAGTGAACACGAACCTCGACACCACGACCACTCGTGGCGACGTGCGCGAACCCGTGCGCTTCGCGGCGAGTCGGGAACCGATCATCGCCGGTTTCCATCCCGATCCGAGCATCTGTCGCGCAGGCGACGAGTACTTCTTGGTGAACTCATCTTTCGAGTACTCGCCCGGCGTGCCGGTGTGGCGCAGTCGAGATCTGGAGCGGTGGAGCCTGATCGGCAACGCCTTCACCCCCGAGCAGAACTGGGTCCCGGGGCACGCCAGTCCGGGAGGGGGGATCTACGCGCCGACGATCCGCCACCACGACGGGCGGTTCTGGATCATCACCACCGACGTGTCGGCCTCGGCGGGACAGGTGATCACGTCGGCCACCGATCCGGCGGGGCCGTGGTCGTCGCTGCAACGCATCGAAGGGCTGGTGGGCATCGATCCCGACATCGCCTGGGATGGCGATGACTGCTACGTCACCTATTGCTCGACCGATCCCGACATGCCGGGCATCGCGCAGGCGCGTGTGGACCTGGCTACCGGAGACATCCTCGAGGGTCCGCACGTGCTGTGGCGGGGGACAGGACTCGCGTTCCCCGAAGCGCCTCACCTCTATCAGCACGATCACTGGTGGTATCTGGTCATCGCTGAGGGCGGTACAGAGCGGGGGCACGGAGTCTCGGTCGCGCGCTCGCGCTCTCCCCGTGGTCCGTTCGTCTCCTCCTCAGAGAACCCGATCTTCTCGCACCGGAGCACTTCTCACGCCGTGCAGAACACCGGCCATGTCGACCTCGTCGAGAAGCCCGACGGGGAGTGGGCGGCGGTCTACCTGGGTGTGCGCCCGCGGGGTGTGACGCCGATGTTCCACGTCAACGGGCGAGAGACTTTCCTCGCCGGAGTGACCTGGAGTGACGGGTGGCCGGTGATCGAGGTCGATCGCTACGAGCTCGATGCTCCGGACCGGTCCTTCACCGACACCCTCGAGGCCCCGTTGCACCCGCGATGGATCTCACCGGGGCTCGCCCGCGAATCCCAACTGCTCCCACGAGACGATGGTGGTGTCGACGTGGTCGAGGTGGCTGGGCCGACTCGCTCGCTGACCGCTGTCGTGACGCGCGTCACGGACGAATGGTGGAGGTTCGATGCTGCCGTCGATGACATTCGGGGCGAGGCCGCGGCGGTCCTGCGGATCGACGACGACCACTGGGCGGAGGTCAGAGCCGAATCCGGCAAGGCGGTGGGGATCCTACGCATAGGTCCTGTCGAGCATCGTCTCGGCGAACCGCTCCTCCTCGACGCGTCGGCGCCGGTGGTTCTGTGTGTGAGGACGACCGACTCCCGGACGGGCGGGCCGGATGACGTGGTCCTCGGGCTGGTGCAGGCCGGAGTCGAATACGAGCTGGGGCGTTTCGACGGGCGATATCTCTCGACGGAAGTCGCTGGAGGGTTCACCGGTCGCGTCGTCGGGGTGAGAGCGGTCTCCGGAGCGTTTCGGGTCAGGAGCGTCGTCTACACCGCGCGTGAATCCGCGTCGGACGAGCGGGACTGAGGCTGCTGCCGCGGAACCGGTCTGGGTGCGGGGAAGCTTCCGGCCGCGGCCAGCCCGGAGCGAGGTACCACCCCCGCGGCGATGCTGATGAAGCGCCCGGCGTCGGTGGCCGCGGCGATGTCGATGGTGGTGTGGTGTCCGCTGGCGTGCAAGGCCCAGGCGAGGTCTGGGATTCGCCGCCCGGCGTGCAGCTTCGAGGGCCCAGCAGGACGACGTCGCCGATCTCATCAGGATTCAGACAGAGCTCGAGGATGCCGTCGCCGGCGGCGCCAGCGGATGGCTCGACGTCGTCGCAGATGCCAACGTCCGATTCCATACGCGCATCCTCGAGATCTCGCAGACCCCGTTCCTCGACGGCTTCGTCGCAACCCTGCACTCCGCGTCTTTCGTGCGCCGAGCGTTCCGCGGGTATTCGGCCGAGGACATCCGGCGGACCATCGGTTCGCATCGTGACATCATCGCCGGGATCCAGACGGCGAATGCGGCTCTCAGCGAGGCCGCGATGCAGGCGCACATTCTCGCGGCGATCCCGGCTGCCACGCAGGTCTTCCGCGGTACGTCGGAGCTCCCGGACTGATCGCGAGGGAGGATGCGCGCGCAGCCGAGCGCCGGCGGTCAGCGAGCGGTGCCGTCAGGGAGGTGATCCTCTCGGCGGCGCGAGGCCGTCGCTCGTCGCCGTCAGAAGCGGAGCAGGCTGCGGATCGCGACGACCGCGCCCGCACGAGCCCATTCCGTGAACTCGAAGGGCTGGATGTCGAGGGGGGCGGGCAGTGCGCTCGGCAGGCGGACCGCCTCGAGCGTCTGCAGCACCACGTCGCCGGCCAGGTCCATCACGGCGAGACCGTCACCGGTGAGGACGATCTTCTCCGGATCGAGTCCGTTCAAGACGGTGCCGAGAAGGAGTCCGAGTGCGCGGGCGGCGTCCTGGAATGCCGACACGGCGTCCGCATCGCCGGCGCGCGCGAGCTCGACGGCCCCGTCGTAGTCGAGACCGTCGACGCCGATCGAGCGCACGATGCTCTCGCTGGGGAGATACGCGCTCGCGCAGCCGTGGTGACCCAGCCCGCAACGCGGGCCGTTCGAGTCCACCACCAAGTGGTCGAGCTGACCGGCGCGTCCGTTGTGCCCCGTGACCACCCTGCCCTCGATCACGAGGCCGAAGCCGATGCCCGCGCCGACGGTGACCAGTGCGAGCGAATCGCACCCCGCGCCCGCGCCGAACCAGTGCTCCGCAGCAGTGAGGGCACGGACGTCGTTGTCGGCGGTGACGGGGATGCCGAGCCGGGCCTCGAGCATCTCGGCCAGGGGGACGTCGTGCCACTGGAGGAAGTAGGACGCGACGACGATCTGGCGTCCGCCGATCGTCGCGAGGTCACCGGCCAGGCAGATGCCCGCGGCGCGGATGTCGCCGACGGTGTCGGCGAAGTGTCGATGGATCCGCGTGATCTGATCGATCGTGTCGTCGACGGACGTCGACACGAGCCGTTCCTCTACCGAGGCGATGGTCTCCGCGCGCAGAGTGGTCACCACGGCGAACACGGCATCACCGGTGAGTTTGATCCCGAGCAGGTGGTGGGAGTCGCCGCGGACGACGAGCATCTCGCTCGGGCGGCCCATCGCGCCGCGGAGGGTGATCTCGTCCTCAGCGATCAGCTGGTTGTCCACCAGCATCCGCGTCGCGCGGGTCATGCTGGCGCGGGAGACCTGCAGCCGCCGGGCGATCTCGGCGCGGGGAAGGGGGCCGTGGATGAGGAGTTCGCGCAGGGCGCCTCGCTCGACTCCGGTCAGGTAGGGCCATGCGTGGGTTCCCACGTCGGCAGCTTCGTCCGTCACCTGTCCTGCTTTCGATCCATCGACACCCGGATCCTATCGCCAGGGCTATACTAGGTTCACTTTGTAAACCTAGGTAATAAAGTAGCAGGTCGTCGACGCGACCTCCTCCACGAACCCGCCTCAATGCAAGGATGCTCATGGCCTACCGACCGCTGCATGACAACTGGACCCTTTCCGCCGTCTCCGGCCCGTTCCCCGCGACGCTTCAGGACCTCTCGGTCGCGGCGACGGTGCCGGGTTGCGCCCACACCGACCTGTTCGCAGCCGGGCTGATCGATCCGCCGTTCGACGGGGACAACGAGTCGCGTCAGCAGTGGATCGGGAACACCGTCTGGCGCTACGAGACGGAGTTCGAGTGGCACGACGACGGTGCCGACCGCCATGACCTCGTCGCGCAGGGGCTCGACACGGTCGCCGTGATCGAGGTCAACGGTCACCTCGTCGCCGAGACAGAGAACCAGCACCGCAGCTACCGGTTCGACGTCGGATCCGTGCTCCAGGAGGGAGTGAACACGGTGACGATCACCTTTCGCGCGCCCGTCGACGAGGCAGAGGCACGCAGCGCCGCGCACGGACCCCGACCCCACGTCAACCACCACCCGTACAACGCACTGCGCAAGGCAGCGTTCAACTTCGGCTGGGACTGGGGGATCGACGTCGCGACGAGCGGCATCTGGCGGCCGATCGGACTGGAGAGCTGGTCAGGTGCGCGAATCGCGTCGGTGCGCCCCCTCGTCGACCTCCGTCAGGGCGCCACGGGCGCGGACGGTCTGCTCGATGTGCGGATCGCCCTGGACTGGGCAGGGGCTTCAACCGGTGAGGCGGTGGAGGTCACTGCATCCGTCGGCGGTGCGGTCGTCACCGAGCTCGTGCCTGAGGGGACAGCTGAGGTGAGGTTGGCCCTCGAGGTGCCGGACGTCCAGGTGTGGTGGCCGGTGGGACACGGCGGGCAGCCCCTGTACCCGGTCGAGATCGGCGTGCAGCGCGGGGGCGTCGCAGTCGATGCGTCCGAGACCAGGGTCGGGTTCCGCACCGTGCATGTCGACACACAGCCGGATGTCGAGGGAGCGCCGTTCACGGTGATCATCAACGGTCGGGTGATCCAGGTGCGGGGGGCGAACTGGATCCCGGACCACGCCTTCGTCACCGAGGTCGACGCGGATCGGTACCGTCGCCGCATCCGCGACGCCGTCGAGTCGAACATGAACCTTCTGCGGGTGTGGGGTGGCGGCATCTACGAGTCCGACGACTTCTACGCGGCCTGCGACGAGGCCGGCATCCTGGTCTGGCAGGACTTCCTCTTCGCGTGCGCCGCGTATGCCGAGGAGGAATGGCTGGCGACGGAGGTCGAGGCCGAGGCGCGCGAGGCGATCGTGCGGCTCAGTGCGCACCCCTCGCTGGTCATCTGGAACGGCAACAACGAGAACATCTGGGGTTACCACGACTGGGGCTGGCAGGAGAAGCTGGACGGGAGGACCTGGGGCGTCGGCTACTACCGGACCCTGCTCCCGGCCCTGGTGGCCGAATTGGACCCGACGCGCTTCTACTCCGCGGCGAGTCCCTACTCGTTCGACGACGACCTGCATCCCAACGACGAGTCCCACGGCACCATGCACATCTGGGACGTCTGGAACACGGAGGACTACTCCGTGTATCGAAACCATCGCCCGCGTTTCGTCTCGGAGTTCGGCTTCCAGGGGCCGCCCGCCTGGACGACCCTGGTCGATGCGGTGCATGACGAGCCGCTCGAGCCCTACGGCACCCAGATGCTCGTGCATCAGAAGGCCGCGGACGGCAACCTGAAGCTGGAGCGCGGCATGCAGGGGCACCTCCCGGAGCCGAGGTCGATCGAGGAGTGGCACTGGGCGACGCAGCTCAATCAGGCTGCGGCCGTGCGCTTCGGCATCGAACACTTCCGGTCCCTTTCGCCGCGGAACACCGGCGTGATCGTCTGGCAGCTGAACGACAGCTGGCCGGTCGTGTCGTGGGCGGCGGTGGACTTCGCCGAACGCCGCAAGCCCCTCTGGTTCGCGTTGCGCGACGTGTACGAACCGCGCCTGGCGACATTCCAACCGCGCGAGGGCGGTGTGGCGCTCGTCGTTCTGAACGACACCGACGAGCCGTGGCAGGGCGACATCCGATTGCAGCGGACGTTATTCGACGGCTCGTCGCTCGCCGAATCGCGGGTCTCCGCGTCGGTGCCCGCTCGTGGCGAGGCGACGGTGCAGGTCCCCGCAGACCTCGCGGCCTTCGGCGATGACTCCCGTGAGATCCTCACCGCCCGCCTCGACGGCTACGCGACCGCGATCCACGATCCGGCGCAGGTCGTCGACCAGGCGCTCGATCCCGATCCTCTCGCCGTGGAGGTCCGAGAGGTCGCCGGTGAGAGCGGGGTCGTGCTCGTCGAGGTCTTCGCTCGCTCCTACGTCCGCGACATCACGCTGCTCGTGGACCGCTTCGACGTCGATGCCCGCGTGGACCGGGGGATGGTGACGCTGCTCGCGGGCGAGAGCGCGGTGTTCCGGGTGACGACCGCCTCCACAGCGGATCGGAGCGGCCTCGTCGAGTCGGCCGTGCTGCGGCACGCCAATTCCCTGCACAGCGCGTACAGCGCCGCGATCTGACATCAGGCACCTCCGATGATCCGACTTCCGGAGCCCGCCGTCACCCCCCTGCGCGGCGGTCCCATCGCCCGCTGGGGGGTGCTGGGACCGGGCGGGATCGCCGAGGACTGGGTGAGCGCACTCCACCGACACACCGATCAGCGGGTGGTCGCCGTCGCGTCGCGGTCGGCCGATCGTTCGGAGGCGTTCGCTGCACGCCACGGAATTCCGAGGCACTACGAGGGGCACGAGGCGCTCCTGCAAGACCCCGACGTCGATGTCGTCTACATCTCGGCACCGCATGCGCAGCACCATCCCCTGGCGCTCGCGGCCATCGAGGCCGGTAAGCACGTGCTGATCGAGAAGCCCATCGCCCTGAACGTCGCACAGGCGGAGGAGATCGCGAGGGCCGCTCGCGCCGCCGGGGTCTTCGCGATGGAGGCGATGTGGTCGAGGTACCTGCCGCAGTCGGATCTCATCGCCCAGCTCCTCGCAGCAGGAGAGCTGGGTGACGTGCGACTGGCCACCGCGCACCTCGGGTGGCAGTGGCGGTACGACCTCGCCGATCGCAATTTCGATCCGGCGGCGGGGGGAGGGGTGATGATCGACGCAGGCGTCTACAGCCTCTGGTTCGCGCACTCGGTGCTCGGTGCGGCGAGCACGGTGTCTGCGCGAGGGGCACTTGCTCCGACCGGCGTCGAGACGGAGGCGGTGATCCTCCTGGAGCACGAGAGCGGTGCTCATGCGGCGGTGAGCGCCTCGTGCACGGTGACGACCCCGGGGCTGGCGGCCGTCTACGGCTCGTCGGGAAGCATCCGTTTCGAATCCAGCTTCGTGTTCCCGGCAGAGCTGCGCATCACCGTGCGCAGCGACGAGGCCCACTGGCGTGACCGGAGCGGGCTGACCGGGCGCGACGGGCTGGCCTGGCAGGCCACGGCCCTCGCCGCCTACATCGCCGAGGGCAGAACGGAATCGCCGGTGCACTCCCTCGACGATTCGGTCGCGGTGATGCGCACCCTCGATGAGGCGCGACGGCAGATCGGCAGCCTCTGACGACGGCTGCCGCCGTGGCCATCCGCCGACGCCGGCCGGCTCAGGGGCCCGCCACATCCCTCATGCGGCGGGCCCCCGACGCGTCATCGACGGACGACGTGCAGGACGATCGCCTGCGCGGGCCACAGCGGAGGGACCTGCAGGCCGACTGAGCCGAGCACGGAGCCCGACAGGGCGACCCTGCCCGCCGAGAGCCAGGCGGGCGTCGCGAATCCGTGCTTCGACGTACCGATCTCATCGCGCACCCGCACGTCGTACACGGCGTCCTGGTCGAGACCGTGCAACCGGATCCGCTCAGGAAGTGAGTCCTCGATCGTGGCGACGCTCGCGATCGTGAACACCGCCTCGGAGCGATCGCGGGTCACCGCACCGACCACGCGCAGCGCCGGGTCGCGTACGTCGGCGTGCACAGCGGTCCCGGTATGGATCACGTGCCGCAGTTCTTTGTAGAGGGCGGCCCAGCGAGAGATGGTCTGCACCTCCTCCGGCGTGCAGTCGGCGATGTTCCATTCGAATCCCGCCGATCCCATGAGGCTCGTCGCCAGTCGGAACGAGAGCGGCGTGGTGCGGCCGGACGAGTGCGCGGTCGTCGGCCCGACGTGGCCGCCGACCAGCTCGGGGGCGAGGAGGAGCTGCGTCCACCGCTGGATGTCCTGACGTTCGACCGGATCGTTCGAGTCGCTCGCCCAGACGCGATCGGCCACGCTCAGGATGCCGAGATCGCTGCGCGCACCGCCGGACGAGCATGACTCGATCTCCAGGCGTGGATGGCTGGACTTGAGCTCCGCCATCATCCGATAGAGAGCCCGAGTCTGGGCGTGAGTGCCGGGGCGGCCGGCGTGGACGGGCTCGACGAGGTCGCGGTTGTGATCCCACTTGATGAAGTCGATCCCAAGCTCGGTCACGAGTGCGTCGATACGGCCGAGGATATGGTCGTACACCTCCGGGCGAGCGATGTCGAGGACGTACTGCGTGCGCCAGGACAGTCCGGAAGGTCGCGGCAGATGGTCGTCGGGATGGAGCAACCAGTCGGGATGCTCGCGGGCCAGTTCGGAGTCGAGGTTGATCATCTCCGGCTCGAACCACAGTCCGAACTCCATGCCGAGCTCGTGCACATGATCGGCCAGCGGCCCCAGCCCCTCGGGCCAGATCGTGGTGTCGACGATCCAGTCGCCGAGGCCGCTCCGGTCGTGGCGGCGGCCGAGGAACCATCCGTCGTCGAGGACGAACCGCTCGACACCCACCTGCGCGGCGCGATCAGCCAGAGCCAGCAAGAACGCGGGGTCGTGGTCGAAGTACACGGCCTCCCACGTGTTCAGTACGAGGGGGCGCGGAGTCCGCGGATGCTCCGGTCGAGCGCGTTCGAAACGGTGGAACCGGTCTGTCATCCCGTCGAGGCCCGCGTCCGACCAAGCGAAGTATGCCGTCGGCGTCGTGTATGACTCGCCGGGGCCCAACACGATCTCCCCGGATCGCAGCAGCTCTCCGGCACCGAGGATGTTGACGGAGTCCGGAAGCCGGTCGTTCCGGTACGTCACGTCGGCGCTCCATCCCAGGTGCACGGCCCAAAGCTCGCCGGTGCGGTCTCGGGGAGCATCGATCGAGACGATGTAGAGCATCGGAGAGTCATGACCTCCGCGCCCTCGCCGCGTCTGCCTGGTCGTGGATCCGCGAGGGATCCCGCTCGTGTGCGGATACTTCTCCCGCGTCCATCGACCGGCGAACGTGGTCAGATGGTCTACGGCCTTCGGCGCGGGAAGGGTTGCCTCTACCCAGAGGATCGTGAGGTCATCTCCGGCGTCGCCCGATGATCCCGCAATCGAGGTCACCGTGTGCTCGACCGTGACGATCCCGCCGTCGCGGACGGCGATCGACGAGGACACCCGGAGGCCGTTGCCGATGTCGTCGGCGTCGACCGACAGGGAGCGACCGTCGGCGCTCGGGGTCGCGACGATGTCGGCCCACCGCGGATGCACGGGGACGCCGCGGCGCGTCACAGACAGCCCCGGCCGGCCGGCCCACCCATCGCCTTCGACGGGAAGGATCGATGCCTGCCACGCAGCGTCGAGCGTGCCCGAGGCGTCCTGTCGGCTGACCGCGGCGCCCAGGTCGCTGAGCTGCGCGCTGTCGACCGGGCCGAGATCGCCGCCCCAGAAGAGCACCTGCGGCAATGTCGGCGGATCGTCGAGGTGGGCGGTGGTTGCGATGGTCTCCACCACCACGGAGACCCCGTCGCCGCGGAGATGGACGAAGCGGGGGGACGGAGAAACGTGTGCGGCGTCGCTGCCACGCACAGGGAAAACTGCGAGATCGGTCATGGTGCCCTCTCGAACGGCAGCCGTTCGGTCGACTTGTCGGAACTGCTTGACGGACATAGTTTACCTAAGTAACAATAGGGACGGAAGATGCAGATCTTCGTCCAGCACACACAGTCGGCGCCGACAACTCTCAGTGGAAGCGCCTGAGAAAGGACAACGATGTTCCTCAGGAAAAAGGGCTCGCGGCCCGGCACTCGCACGTGGGTCACGGGAGCCGTCGCGGCTGCCGCGACCGCCCTGCTGCTCTCAGGATGCGCACCCGCAGACGGCGGCTCGTCGTCAGGCTCCAGCGGAGACACCCTCATCGCGTACACCGGTCAGTCCGGCGACTACCAGATCAACTTCAACCCGTACTCGCCGTCGCAGATCGGCGGCATCGGCACGATCTACGAATCGCTATTCTTCGTCACGAACGTGAACAGCGACCCCTACACGCCGCTGCTCGGCACCGAGTACACGTGGAGCGACGACGGAAGGCAGCTCTCCGTCACGCTGCGCGACGACGCGACCTGGTCCGACGGAGAGGCGTTCACCGCAGACGACGTGGCCTTCACGTTCACGATGCTCCTCGACACCCCGTCGCTCAACAACGGCGGTTTCGACGGCACCGTAGAGGCGACCGACGACACGCACGTCGTCTTCACCTGGGACTACCCGGCCTTCGTCAGCGGACCGACGCTGCTGGGCAGGACGCCGATCGTTCCCGAGCACGTGTGGTCGGGCATCGATCCCACGACCGACGTCATGGAGAAGCCGATCGGCACGGGGCCGTACACGCTCGGCAACTTCAAGCCGCAGGCGTTCACGCTGACGGCGAACCCCGACTACTGGGACGGCGAACCGGCCGTGAAGAACGTGCGCTACCTCTCGCTCTCCGGGAACACGGCCGGTGCCGACGCGCTCAAGGCCGGCACGATCGACTGGCAGACCGGACCGGTGCCGGACATCGAGAACGTCTCGACCACCTACCCGGGGTACGACGCGATCACCATCCCGCAGAACCAGGTCGCACTGCTGACCTGCGCGAGTGCCGATCTCGGCTGCACGGGCCCGCAGACCGACCCCGCGGTGCGCCAGGCGGTCTACGTCGCACTCAACCGCGATCAGATCAATTCGCTCGCCTTCCAGAACACGGCCAGTGAGATCTCGCCGACGTTCGCCCTGACCACGACCCAGAAGGATCTCATCTCCTCCGCGGTCGTCGAGCCGGTCGCACCGAGTACGCCCGACCCGGACAAGGCCGGCGAGCTCCTCGAGGCTGCCGGGTGGGTGAAGGGCTCCGATGGCATCTATGCCAAGGGCGGGGAGTCTCTGGCGCTGACGGTGGAAGTCGTCACCGGATGGACCGACTACATCACGGCGATCGACACGATGGCCCAGCAGCTCAAAGCCGCCGGCATCGAGCTGCGCGTCTCGCAGTCCTCGTGGAACGAATGGACGGACAAGAAGGGCAAGGGCACGTTCCAGCTCGCGATCGACGGGCTCGGACAGGGCGCGGCATCCGACCCCTACTACCTGTACGACAAGTACTTCAACACGGAGTTCACCGCTCCGGTCGGCGAAGTCGCTCCGCAGAACGTCGCGCGTTTCAGTGACCCCGACGTGGATGCCGCGCTCGCCGTCCTCAAGGCGACCAGCCCGGAAGATACGGCCACCCGCCAGGCACAGTTCGACATCATCCAGGAGAAGATCGTCGCCTCCATGCCCTACATCCCGGTCCTGACCGGCGGAACGACGAGTGAGTTCCACTCCGACAAGTTCACCGGATGGCCGACTCTGGACGATCTCTACGCATTCCCGGCAGTGTGGGCATCGCCCGACAACGCGCAGATCTTCAAGTCGCTGAAGCCGACGGGAGAGTGAGCGTGATCGTCGCTGAGGAGGAGTTCGTCACACGAGGTGAGGGACGGGCGTCGTGAACTATTTCGTCCGCAAGCTGGGGTTCTACGTGGTCGCCCTGTGGGCGGCGCTGACCCTCAACTTCCTGATCCCGAGGCTGTTGCCGGGAAACCCCGTCGACATCCTGCTCGCCAAGCTGCAGCAACGGGGCGGTATCGTCACCCCCGACACGCGCAAGGCGTACGAGCTCCTTCTCGGCGGCGATTCCTCCGAGCCGCTGCTGCTGCAGTACTGGAACTACCTCATCAACGTGTTCCGAGGCGACCTCGGCGTCTCGGTCAGCTATTTCCCCACCCCGGTCACCGAGGTCATCAGCACCTCGCTGCCCTGGACGATCGTCCTCGTCGGGATCGCCACAGTCCTTGCGGCTGTGATCGGTGTGACCCTCGGGGCGATCGTCGGATGGAAGCCGGGTACCTGGCTGGACTCCCTGGTGCCGGCCACCACCCTGCTGGCAGCCGTTCCCTACTTCTGGCTGGCGCTGATCCTGGTCTACTTCTTCGCCTCCACCCTCAAACTCTTCCCCTCGCAGGGCGGCTACGACGTGGTGCTCGATCCCGGGTTCTCCTGGGAGTTCATCGCCTCGGCCATCCAGTACGGGTTCCTGCCGGCGTTGACGATCGTCATCGCTTCGCTGGGCGGGTGGTTGCTCGGGATGCGCAACATGATGGTCTCGACACTGTCGGAGGACTACATCGTGACAGCGCAGGCGAAAGGGCTGAGCCCCGGCCGCATCCTTCGCAGCTACGCCTCACGCAATGCGGTCCTCCCGTCGATCGCCGGCTTCGCGATCTCTCTCGGGTTCGTGGTCTCCGGCTCCATCGTCACGGAGCAGGTCTTCTCCTATCCGGGTATCGGATCCAAGCTGCTCTCCGCCGTGACCAACAACGACTACGCGCTCATGCAGGGTCTCTTCCTCTACATCACGCTCGCCGTCCTCGGAGCCAACCTCATCGTGGATCTGTTCTACGGCCTGATCGATCCGCGCACCCGGGTGAACGCATGATGTGCGCTGCGCCCCTGGCCGTGCCCACGCTGCACTTCTCGGAAGGAGTCGGCCGATGACGAACCTCTCGCCCCGCACGGAGTCGAACGTCGCCGATGCGACGATGGCTCTCGCCACCGCTGCCGCTGAGCGAGGGAAGAAGCCCCGTTCCGCCTGGCGCATGATGCTGCCGACGATGACACCATGGCTGGCCTTCGGACTGCTCCTCGTCGGAGGGATCACGCTGTTCGGCGTGATCGGTCCCCTCTTCGTGCAAGATCCCACCACCATCCGTGATGCGGGGCTGCAGCCCCCGAGCGCCGAGCACATCCTGGGGACGACCCAGACCGGTCAGGACGTGTTCGCACAGCTCGCCTACGCGACGGCCGGATCGTTGCAGATCGGACTCATCGTCGGCGTGCTGGCCACGATCCTCTCGGCCTTCTTCGGCATCCTGGGGGCGTACATCGGCGGATTCGCGGATGAGGCCTTCTCGCTGTTCTCGAATGTCTTCCTCGTGATCCCCGGCCTCCCGCTGGTGATCGTGATCTCCGGGTTCGTGCCGCAGGAGCAACGCGGCCTCTGGACGATCGCCGTCGTGCTCGCGATCACCGGCTGGGCGGCGTCGAGCCGCGTGCTCCGCGCACAGACCCTGTCGATTCGCAACCGTGACTACGTCGCCGCCTCCCGCGTTGCCGGGGAGAGAGCCGGACGGGTTATCGCGGTCGAGATCCTCCCGAACCTCCTGCCCGTGCTCGCCTCGCAGTTCGTGTTCGCCGTGATCGCGGCGATCCTGGGCGAGGCAGGGCTCTCGTTCCTGGGGCTGGGAGCGTCGAACTCCTCGACGTTGGGAACCATGCTGTTCTACGCCCAGAACGGCTTCGCGCTGTCGCTGGGCGCCTGGTGGTGGTTCATCCCACCGGGGCTGATCATCGCCCTGTTCGGCATGGGGCTGTCGCTGATCAACTTCTCGATCGACGAGATCATCAATCCCAAGCTCAAGAACGTGCGGTTGCACCGCAAGCGCGCACGGGCAGCGGTTCGGCAGGAGCGCAGCCGTCTCGCTCGCGAAAGGAAGGCAACGGCATGACACTCCAGGAAGCGCCTCCGCTTCGGTCGGTTCGCCCCTCCGTGATCACGATCGAAGACCTCTCTGTCGTCTACGAAGTCGAGAGTCCCGTGACGGCCGTGAAGAACGCCTCCCTCTCGCTCGCGCCCGGAGAGATCCTCGGTCTCGCCGGCGAATCCGGCTGCGGCAAGACCACCCTGGCCTACGCGATCAACAGGCTGCACAAGCCGCCGGCGCGGATCTCGAGCGGGCGCATCGTCTTCCACGACCGCGACGGCAACGATATCGACCTGATAGCGCTCGAAGAGGAACAGCTCCGCGCGTTCCGATGGACGAAGCTGTCGATGGTGTTCCAGGGCGCGATGAATGCGTTGAACCCGGTGACCTCGATCCGCGCACAGCTGTGCGACGTGCTGCTCACACACCGGCCCGAGATGTCGAAGCGGCAGCGCATCGAGCGTGCCGGTGATGTGCTCGAGAGAGTCGGTGTCGACCGGAGTCGACTGCAGTCCTATCCGCACGAGCTCTCCGGAGGCATGCGCCAGCGGGTGATGATCGCGATGGCCATGCTCCTCGAGCCCCAGGTCATGATCATGGACGAGCCGACGACGGCTCTGGATGTCGTCGTGCAGAGAGACATCCTGCGTGAGATCGTGCGCCTGCGCGATGAGTTGGACTTTGCCGTCATCTTCATCACCCACGACCTTCCCCTGCTGCTGGAGATCAGCGATCGGATCGCGATCATGCTGCGGGGGGAGATCGTGGAACTCGGCCCGGCCGACCGCATCTACCGCTCGCCCGAGCATGAGTACACGCGCAGACTGCTCTCCTCTTTCCCGAGCCTCAGCGGCTCGCGGGGAGCGTTCATCCGCACGGGTGATGACGAAGGACAGGAGCAGGGACGATGACGACGATCCGCGTGTCAGAGCTGACCAAGGACTACACGATCAAGAAAGGCTTTCGTCGCGCCGCCTTCCGTGCGGTCGATCGGGTCTCCTTCGACCTCGTCCCCGGCCGTACGATCGCGCTGGTCGGCGAATCAGGGTCAGGGAAATCGACGATCGCGCGGATGCTCGCGCGGCTGGAGACCCCTTCTTCCGGTCGGATTGACGTGACCAGGGACGACGGCTCGCGTATGCCGCGCTCGCTGTATCGCCGTCACGTGCAGATGGTCTTCCAGGACCCGTTCGCCTCGCTCAACCCTTTTCACACGATCGAGCATCACATCGCTCGTCCGATCCGGATCCATCACCGCGCACGGGGGCAGGCCGCAGTGCACGAGCAGGTGCTGTCGATGCTGGAGCGCGTGAATCTGATGCCCGCGGCGGATGTGGCGGCACGCCGACCGCACGAACTGTCCGGCGGGCAGCGGCAGAGGGTGGCGATCGCGCGTGCGCTCGCCCCGGGGGCCGAGGTTCTGATCGCCGACGAGCCGGTGTCGATGCTCGACGTGTCGATCCGACTCGGGGTGCTCAACCTGATGGGGAGGCTGCAGCGGGAGGACAATCTGGCGCTGCTGTACATCACTCACGACCTCGCGACCGCGCGACACTTCTCGGATGAGATTCTCGTGCTCTATCGCGGACGTGTCGTGGAACGCGGGCCTGCAGACGATGTGATCCTCAACCCGCAGCACGACTACACCCGACTTCTCGCGATTGCCGCGCCGGACCCCGAGAAAGTGGGCAAGGTCGTGTCGGGAGAGGCCGCACCCGACCGCGCTTCGCTCGACAATTCCGTGTGCTACAACCACTTCACGCAGGCGTGGGAGTCCGCGGACCGGGAACCGACGCGTGTCTGAGGCGCCCCCCGACGACATCCTCGTCTGGGGCACCGACGCACTCGAACTCGTGTTCGCGACCGCGTCCGACGCGCCGGTGTCGCTGATCGCGATCGGTTCCGCCGGTGATCACGCCGCCGGTGCGCCCTCGTTGCCGCCATCGCGACGGCAGCCGCTGGTGGAAGTGTCGGGCTTCGGGTACGGACGCTTCCCCGGGAGCTTCCGCTCTGTGGACACGGTGATCGGCGCGCGCCTGCGCCTGCTCTCGACAGCCGATGACGGGGGTAGGCTCCGGATCCGGCAACGCGATGACACGACGGGCGTCGAGGTCACCAGCGTCTTCGAAGCAGCGGAGGGTATCACCGCGTTCCAAACCTGGAGCGTCGTCAACCATGCGCCCTCGGACGACGACCACCCGGACACGATCACACTGGATCTCGTCTCGACGTTCGCGTCCGGAGCCTTCCTGGCGGCGGTGGAGGACATCGACGATCTCCTCCTCGCCACGGCTGCGAACGACTGGGTCTCCGAGAGCCGGTGGTCGACCCGGTCGCTGCGTGACCGAGGGCTCGCCCGGATCGATCGCGCGCTGCAGCATCACCCGCCGCGCAGCCGCGTGCAGGTCGCCAATCGCGGTTCGTGGTCGACCGGTGAACAGGTGCCGACGGCGGCACTGCTCACTCGGTCCGGCGACGTCGCGCTCGCCTGGCAGGTCGAGCACAACGGGCCGTGGAGTTTCGAGCTCGGCGAGCGTGAGGACGGCGCCTACCTGCTGCTCGCCGGGCCCACCGACCAGGACAACCAATGGAGCGTCGCCCTGGCGGCGGGGGAGTCGTTCGAGACCGTCCCCGCATCGGTTGCCTACGCCCCCGGCGGGATCGATGACGTGCTGGGTCAGATGACAGCGCAGCGCCGCGCCCTGCGTCACGTGCGAGAGGTCGACCGCACACTGCCCGTCATCTTCAACGACTACATGAACACCCTCATGGGGGACCCGACCACGCAGAAGCTGCTTCCCCTGATCGACGCCGCCGCCGAGGTCGGCGCTGATGTGTTCTGCATCGACGCCGGGTGGTATGCCGAGGGCAGCTGGTGGGACTCGGTGGGAGAGTGGCAGCCCTCCGCGCGCCGCTTTCCCGGAGGGCTCGGGGAGGTCATCGACCGGATCCGCTCCCACGGCATGACGGCGGGGCTCTGGCTGGAGCCCGAGGTCATCGGGGTGCGCTCGGCACTCGCTTCGTCGGAGAAAGGTCTGCCGGACTCGGCGTTCTTCTCCCGCGGAGGCGTCCGCCTCGCCGAGCACGGTCGACACCTCCTGGATCTGCGCGACCCCGCGGCCAGAGCGCACGTCGACGGCGTCATCGATCGGCTCGTCGCCGACTACGGCATCGGCTTCATCAAGATGGACTACAACACGATGACCGGACCGGGCACGGATTCCGGTGACGTCGCACCCGGTGCGGGCCTGCTCGAGCACGACCGTGCGCTGCTGACGCTGCTCGATGACGTGCAGACCAGGCATCCTCGCCTCCTCATCGAGAGCTGCGCCTCCGGGGCGATGCGGATGGATCAGCAGATGCTGTCTCGCCTGCATCTGCAATCGACCTCCGATCAGCAGGATCCCGTGATGTACGCATCCATCGCTGCGGCCGCCCCCGCGGCCATGCTGCCGGAACAGGCGGGCAACTGGGCGTACCCGGTTGCCGGAAGCACCAGGGAGGAGGTGATCTTCTCCCTGGTGAACGGGCTTCTCGGACGCCTCTATCTCTCCGGGTACCTGAACCGGATGACGCCGCCGGAGCGCGCACTGGTCCGTGCGGCGGTCGACGCGCAGCGCACCGTGTTGACGGTGATCGAACGCGCGCTCCCGTTCTGGCCGCTCGGCCTGCCGGGCTGGGAGGACCCGTGGGTCGCTCTCGGGCTACGCGATCCCGACGGCGACGCGCTGCTGAGCCTCTGGCGCCGCCCGGGGGCGGCTGACACCGTCGTGGTCCCCCTGCCGCGGTGGCGCGGCGAGGAGATCCTCGTCGACGTGTTCTTCCCCGACGCGCCCGACGGCTGGTCCTGGCGATGGGATGCAGCCACCGGCGAACTCCGCGTCTCCGCCGTCGTCGCGCCCACCGCCCGGGTGCTCCGCGTGAAGCGGGCGCCCGACACCGCACCCCTGAAAGAGGAATCCGCATGACCAGCAGTACCGACGTCATCTCCCACGCCCCTCGGAACGCCGCACCGTGGCCGACAGAGGCGCTGTCGTTCGGTGGCGACTACAGCCCTGAACAGTGGTCGTGGGATGTCGTGCAGGAGGACATGACCCTGATGCGCGAGGCCGGCGTGAATCTCGTCACGCTCGGGGTCTTCTCCTGGATCATGCACGAGCCGCGGGAGGGGGTTTTCGATTTCTCCTGGTTGGACAGCATGCTCGATCTTCTCCACGCGAACGGCATCTCCGTCGATCTCGCCACCCCCACGGCCGCGGTGCCGATGTGGCTGCATCGCCTGCATCCGGAGATCCTGCCTCAGGACATCCACGGTCACCCCCTCGCACCCGGCGGGCGTCTGGGCTGGTGCCCGTCGTCGACGGTGTTCCGCGGGTACGCGGTGCGGATCGTGGAACGTCTCGCCGCCCACGTCGCAGGCCATCCGGCGGTGCGCATGTGGCATGTGGGCAACGAGCTCGGCGGCGGAAACGCGCGTTGCCATTGCCCTGTGTCGAACGCGCGCTTCCGCGAGTGGGTGACCGAGAAGTATCGCACCGTCGACGCGCTGAACGCCGCATGGGGGATGTCCTTCTGGGGCAACACATACTCCTCGTTCGAGGAGGTGACCACGCCGTGGGGGGCGACGGCTCACAATCCCGGACAGCTGCTCGACTACGAGCGGTTCTCCTCGGACGAGCTCCTTGCGCAGTACCGCGCAGAGAAGGAGGTGCTGCGACGCCTCACCCCGGATCTTCCCGTCACCACGAACTTCATGGTGGGGCTCGGACCCGACGTCGTGGACTACACGCGGTGGGCCGACGAGATGGACATCGTGGCCAACGACCACTACACGTTCGGTCCCGATCCGCTCCGGCATCAGGACCTCGCCTTCAGCGGGGACCGCATGCGCGGCATGAGCGGGGGGCGACCGTGGATGCTCATGGAGCATGCGACCGGCGCTTCCAGCTGGCATCCGATCAATCAGCCGAAAGAGCCGGGAGAGATCAGCAGGCACGCGATCGCGCACGTCGCCCGCGGTTCGAACAGCGTCATGTACTTCCAGTGGCGGGCATCACGGTTCGGCACCGAGCAGTTCCACTCGGCGATGCTGCCGCATGCCGGCCGGGACAGTCGCGTCTTCCGCGACGTCGTCGCCCTCGGGGCGCAACTGACCGCGCTCGCCGAGGTGAAGGACACCACCGTCGCCCCGGCGCAGGTGGCGATCCTGCACGACAACGAGGCGGGGTGGGCGGCGCGGTCGGGGCTCAAGCCGGCGAACAACCTCCGCTACGCCGACACGGCCCGCGCGGTGCACAACGCGCTCTTCGAACGTACGGTGACGGCCGACATCGTCGCGCCCTGGACGCCTCTCGACGACTATCGGTTGGTGATCGTCCCCGGTCTGTACCTCGTGTCCGACGAGAACGCCCGCGCTGTCCGGGAGTATGTCGAAGCCGGCGGCACGGTCCTGGTCACCTGGTTCTCGGGGATCGTCGACGAGGCGAACACCGTGCGCATCGGAGGGTATCCCGGTGCGTTCCGCTCGCTGCTGGGGGTGACGAGCGAGGAGTTCTTCCCGCTGGAGGAGGGGCGCACGTTCGCTCTCGACAACGGGTGGACCGGGCGTCGCTGGGCCGAGCGGCTGCGCGCCCCCCGACTCGAGGACGACGCGGAGGTCATCGCCGCCTACGCGGAGGGCCCGCTGCGCGGGCATCCGGCTGTCACCCGCCGCCGCGCCGGCGCCGGCACGGCCTGGTACGCGTCGACGGATCTCGACGAGGCGAGTCTGGGCGAGCTGGTCGAGCTTCTGATCGCCGAGACCGCGGTGACGGCGACGGCGACCGTCTCACCGGGCGTGGAAGCCGTGCGACGGAAATCGGGCGACGCGTCATACCTGTTCCTGCTCAATCACGCAGGCGATGCCGGATGGGCGCAGGCATCGGGCATCGATCTGCTGACGACGCGCGCCCACGACGGCCGGGTGGACCTTCCGGCCGGCGGGGTCGCCGTCATTCGCGAGAGCTGAGCCTCTGCCTGTAGTCCTGCTGCGGGAGATGTCACCACGCGCTGCTCCCTCCGTCGATCGTCAGGATCGAGCCGGTGGCGAACGTGGACCGGGAGGATGCGAGCCACGCGATGGCCTCGGCGATCTCTTCCGGCTGCCCCATCCGCCGCATAGGCGCACGCCCGTTGAGCTCGTCCAGAAGCTCGCCAGGGTTGTCCGCCTCGGCGATCATGGTGCCGAAGTACGGTGAATCGATCGTCCCCGGTGCGACGGCGTTGACGCGGACGCCCTCGGCCACGTGGTCGAGGGCCATCGCGCGGGTCAGCGCCGTGACCGCGCCCTTGGACGCCACGTAGGCGGCGCGGTCGGCGATGCCGACGAGCGAGGTGTATGACGAGGTGTTCACGATTCGGCCGGTCCCCGTGGCGGCGAGGTGCGGCATCGCGTACTTCGAGCAGAGGAAAACTCCGCGCACGTTCACCGACATGAGGCGATCCCAATCGGCCTCCGCGATCGTGGTGACGTTTCCGCGGAACCCGAAGCCGGCGTTGTTGCAGAGCACGTCGAGACGTCCGAGCTGCTCCACCGTCGTGGTGATGAGGTGCTGCACGGACGCGCTGTCGGACACGTCGACCTGGACGGCGAGGGCTCCCTCACCGAGCTCGGCGGCGAGCTCATCGGCAGCCGGTCCGTTGACGTCCGCGATGACCACGCGAGCTCCGCGCGAGTGCAGGAGGGATGCGGTGGCGCGCCCGATGCCGCTGGCGCCTCCCGTGATGATGACGACGTCGCCGTCGAACTCAGTCATGCGTTCTGCTCCTTCTGGGTGGCGGTGAGATCGATGATCTGACGGATCTCGCGACCGTCGTGCAGTCGATCCATCGCGGTGTTGATGTGGTCGAGGTCGGTGGTTCCGGTGATGAGCCTGTCGATCGCGAGCGATCCGTCGAGGTACATCTGTGCGTAGCGCGTGATGTCGTCCGCAGGGACTCCCGAGCCCATGTATGAACCGATCAGGGAGCGAGCGGATGTCACGAGTGCGAGCGAGTCGACGGTGATGGAGGATCCGGGCTTGGGGAGTCCGACGGTCACGGTCTTGCCGCCGACGCCAGTGAGCGCGATCGCGGAGGCGAGTGCGGCAGGATGGCCGACGCACTCGATCACGATGTCGAAGGTGAGGCCTGCGGCGATGGCGTCCTCCGGCGTGTGAGCGGTGTCTGCGACGATCTCGATCGCCGATGTCAGCTTCTCCGGATTGGTGTCGATCGCCGCGATGCTCGCGGCATCGATCGCGCGGGCCACGAGCGCGGCGGCGAGTCCGACGCCTCCCATCCCCACGATCGCGACCGACTGTCCTGGCTTCGCCTGAGCTGCGTTGATCACCGCTCCGCCTCCGGTGAGAACCGCGCATCCGAGCAGGGCACCGACGGACGAGGGGATCTCGCGGGGGATCACCACGACCGAGTGCTGATCGACCACGGCGTACTCAGCGAATGCCGAGACTCCCCCGTGATGGTCGATCACCTCATCGCCGATGCTGATGCGCTTCCCGCCGGCGAGCATCTCACCCGCGGCGTTCGCCGCCAGGCCGCGCTCGCAGAGCCGCCAGCCGGAGGCGCGACAGGATGCGCATTCTCCGCATCGGGGCATGAAAGTCATCGTCACCTTGTCGCCGACCGCGACGCCGTCGACTCCCGGTCCGACCTCCGCGACGATGCCGCATCCCTCGTGTCCGAGGAGCATCGGCACATGGCACTCGCGAACACCAGCGATGCGGGAGAGGTCGGAGTGGCAGACGCCAGCTGCCTCCATCCGAACGAGAACCTCGCCTCGCTGCGGCGGTGCGAGGTCAACGGAAGTGACGTCAATGGGGACAGACCCGGCCCACGGGGCAGGCGAGTCGGTGCTGCGAAGGACGGCTGCCTTCATCTTCATGGGGTACTCCATTCGTCTTTGAACGTCACCACTCAACTCGGTTGTTGACACCGCCGTCGAGGAGATCTATCGTCTTGCGTACTACGGTAATACCGTCCTACCATCATCTCAACTGGTAATCTCAGTTCCAACCAAAGGACCCGCAATGGCGCGAACAACCGATGCCCCACCCTCTCCGCTGAAAGTCGCTGGGGCGAGCTTCATCGGCACCACCATCGAGTGGTACGACTACTACATCTTCGGCACCGCCGCGGTGCTGATCTTCAATACGCAGTTCTTCCCGAACCTCGATCCGCTGGCCGGCACGCTGGCTGCGTTCGCGACGTTCGCCGTCGCATTCATCGCCCGTCCCTTCGGTGGCGCGTTCTTCGGCCACTTCGGCGACCGAATCGGACGCAAGAAGATGCTCGTCTGGTCTGTCCTCTGCATGGGACTCGGAACCCTCGTCGTCGGGTTCCTTCCGACCTACGCGCAGATCGGCATCTGGGCGCCGCTGCTTCTCGTGATCTGCCGCTTCCTGCAAGGCTTCGCCGTAGGCGGCGAATGGGGTGGAGCAGTGCTGATGTCCCTCGAGCACGCTCCCGCGAACAAGCGCGCGTTCTACGCCAGCTTCCCGCAGGCCGGCGTGCCTGCCGGAACCGTGCTGTCCGCCGGCACATTCGCTCTGCTCACCCTCATGCCTGACGAGGATTTCAACGCATGGGGCTGGCGCATCCCGTTCCTCGCGTCGGTGATCCTGGTCGCCATCGGTCTGTACATCCGTCTCAAGGTCACGGAGTCGCCCGAGTTCCTGGCGGTCAAGGAGTCCAACCAGACCCCCAAGGTCCCGGTCTGGGACGTCCTGAAGTTCCACAAGTGGGCGCTCATCGTGGGCATGATGTGCGGTTTCGCACCGAACATCGTCTTCTACATCGCCACGGTGTTCATGGTGAAGTATGGTCCGACCGACCTCGGCATCGACTCCAATGTGATCTTCGTCGCCATGATGATCGCCGCGTCCATCCAGGTCGTCTCCATGCCGTACATCGCCACCTTCGCCGACAAGACATCGAAGCGTCGCCTGTTGCTCATCGGTTGCGTCATCGTCGCTCTCGGCGCTTTCCCGGTGTTCTGGCTGTTCAACATCGGCACGTTCTGGAGCATCCTCGCCGCACTCCTGATCGCGCTGCCGATCATGCATGCCGTCTCGTACGGGGCGATCTCCGGCTTCACCGCTGAGCTGTTCCCCGCTCGGGTGCGGTACACGGGCACGTCGCTCGCTTACCAGCTCGGTGGCATCATCACGTCAGCTCCGGTCCCGATCATCGCCACGCTCCTGCTGGCCGAGACGGGAACATTCGCCGCGGTCGCCGGCTACATGATCGTGGCGGCCGCCCTCGGGTTCGTCTTCATCTTCTTCGCTCCGAAGGGGCACAAGGCGATTGCGACGAACGACACCGCTCGAGTGGACGAGTTCGCCCAGTAAGCCACCATGGATCACACACCGTCCGGGCGGGGAGCACCCTCCCCGCCCGGCACCCTCGAAAGGACACCGCCCATGCTCCAGCGTGAAGCTGCACCTCTCCGCGCCCAGCTCGTGAACCGGCTGCGCGAGAACATCATCGCCGGACACTACCGGGCGGGAGACCGACTGATCGAGAAGAACCTGGAAGCCGAGTACGGCGTCAGCCGCACGGTCGTCCGCGAAGCACTCCGTCAGCTGGAGAGCGAGAAGCTCGTCGAGATCGTGCCCAACGTGGGCCCGAGGGTGCGTGGCCTGAGCTATGACGATGTCGTCGACCTCTACCAGGTGCGGTCGGCACTCGAGTCCGCGGCATCACGTCTCGCTGCGCAGAGTGCTTCCATCTCGCAGGTGAAAGCGCTCCGCGCCGGCTTCGACCACCTCACCCAGCGCGCAACAGAGGTCGATGTCGCCGATCTCATCAGCGAGAAGAACGCATTCTACGACGCGCTCATCGAGGCGAGCGGCAACCCGATCATCGGCGAGATGCTCGCCAACGTGCAGGCACGCATCGCCCAACTACGCTTCATCACCCTCGCAGCCCCCGACCGCGTTCCACACATGCTCGCCGAGCTGAGGAAGGTCGTCGAGGCCATCGAAGCCGCCGACCCCGCCGCTGCCGGCAGCGCCTCGCTGACGCACGTGGATTCGGCGGCGCAGATCGCTCTGCGCCACATCGCCCACCTGCGCTCCACGGAAGGAAATCTCACATGACCATCCTCTTCATCGGACTCGGAGCGATGGGCGAGCCCATGGCGCGCAACATCGCCCGCACGGCCGACGTCCTCCTCTACGACGTCAACGCGGAAGCAGCCACGCGCCTCGCAGAGGACATCGGAGTGTCCGCACTCGACACCCTGGACGTGCTGCCGGACAGTGTCGACACAGTCGTCCTGATGGTGCCGAACTCCCGCATCGTCGAATCACTCCTCGTCGAGGACGCGAAGCTCCTGAACAAGCTTCCGGCCGGATCTCTGATCATCGACATGAGCTCGTCCGAGCCCGGAAGCACAGCGGAACTCGCCAAGCGCGCATCCAGCCGATCCGTGGCCTACATCGACGCTCCCGTATCCGGAGGCGTCGCCAAAGCGAAGACCGGCGAGCTGGCCGTCATGGTCGGTGCGACGCCCGAATCGTTGCAGCGCGCTCGTCCCATCCTGGACGCCGTTGCCGGGAGCGTGCACCATGTCGGCGGCCCCGGGGCCGGCGACGCCGCCAAAGCCCTCAACAACCTGCTCTCAGCGACCAACATCGCCGCCGCAGCCGAGATCCTGACGGCAGCCACCCGATTCGGAATCGCTCCGGAAGCCATGCTCGGCGTCATCAACGCGTCCACCGGTCGCAGTCAGGCAACCGAGGTGAAGTACCCCGCCTTCGTTCTCAGCGGCAGCTTCGCCTCCGGATTCGGAATGGACCTCATGCTCAAAGACCTCGCCATCGCGAAGTCGCTCACCAGCGGAGCGGGCCTCGATACGCCCGTCACCGATGCGGCAGGCACCATCGCGAACGCTTCCCGCGAGTACGCCGGAACCCCGCCCGACCACACCGAGATCGTCCGTTACTACGAGAACGCGAACGACGTCCTCGTCCGCGCCTGACACGACCGCACACACAGAAGGAGCCACCATGAATGCTGCTGCCCAGACCTATATCGACGACATGGCGACGAAGCGGGGATACGTCCTCGACTACCACAAGGTGATGGCGGCCGCGGACTTCCCCGTCCTGCAGGCTGCCAACCATGTCGTCAGCGCTGCCTACCTCGACCAGCGCCGCCTGGACCGCACCACGAAGGAGCTGCTCTTCATTCTCAGCCTCACCGTGATGCGCGCCCCCAAGCCCCAGCTCAAGAGCCACATCCAGGTCGCCCTCGACCTTGGACTCTCCGCTGAGGAGATCCTCGAGGCAATCGAGATCGCGCTTCCCGAAGCCGGAATCGTCGCGTTCCAGTGGGGCGTCGAAGCATGGCAAGAGGTCATCGGCATCGATGTCCTCGAGCCCACAGTCGCCGTTCACAGCGGCAAGGACGACTGAACGCCGATGGACACGCCGCACAAGAGCGGCGACACCTACCGCGTCTATACCCTTCGGCACGGAACACGTGAGACCACTCGCGCTCACGTGTTCCTCGACTACGCCTCTTACGGTGAGCCGGACGGCCCCCATACGGTCGACTACTACTTCTGGGTGCTGCAGAGCGCACAGCGAGTGATCGTCGTCGATACGGGGTTTGACGCAGACGTCGCGCGCCGCCGAGACCGGGTCGTTCTCCACGACCCCATCGACATGCTCCGCACCACGCTCGGCGTGGATGCGAAGGATGTGGACACGGTGATTGTCACCCACTGCCACTACGACCACATCGGAAACCTCTCGAGGTTCCCGAACGCCCACGTGTACATCGCGGAAGCGGAGCTCGACTTCGCGACCAGTGGCGCGCTCGACAAGCCGCTGGTCGGGCACTTCACCGAACCCGAAGAGGTGAGTCGGCTCATCGGCCTTCGCCGCGAAGGAAGGCTGAGCGCGATCAGCGAGGACAAGACCATCGCGCCCGGCGTTCGACTGTTGCCGGTCGGCGGACACACGCCTGGTCAGCTGATGGTGGAGGCCGATACCGCTGATGGAGTGGTCCTTCTGGCTTCCGACGCCCTGCATTTCTCGGAAGAGCTCGAGCGGGACATGCCCTTCATCTCGTCCATGGATCTCCCGGCGACGTACGAGGTGTTCGACCTGATCCGACGGCGACTCAATGACGGAGTCGCCCATGTGGTCCCGGGTCACGATGCGCGAGCGCTGGTAACGATGACACCTGTCACGACTGACATCGGAGTTCTCGGATGAACTCGACCTCCACAGCCTCCCTCATCGAAGCCCTTGCTGCGGACGACGAGTTCCTCCGCCTCGCCTCGGGCGCGGCTGTCGAGTTCGCGCTGGCTTCTGCGGGCGCGGTGCTCGCCAGCATCCGTATCCAGAGCGGGACGGTGGACGCCGGCGAAGCGCCGGAGTTCACCGTGTCGCTCGCCGCGGAGAGCTGGGATCAGCTGCTCGCTGCCGCCCCGCTTCCGGGGACACAGCATCTCCTGGCGCACCTTCGCCCGCGAGGGACGGGAGAGGTGCGGGGGAGCGAAACCACATTCGCCCAGCACCTGCACCTCGTGCGGCGAACCATCGAGGTGCTCGCCGCGCGACCTGCCGTGCCAGCGCGCCGTGTCGACCGATCAGGAATCACCGGCCGCTACGTGCAAATCACCGTGGCCCCATGGGGAACCTGCGATGTCTTCGTGGAGGAAGCGGGCTCGGGCCGCCCCGTGCTCTTGCTCCACACCGCCGGCGCAGACAGCTCGCAGTTTCACGGCCTGATGAGCCTGCGAGACGAGGTGCCGGGTCACCGACTCATCGCCTTCGACCTGCCCTGGCACGGTCGGTCCGCGCCAGCTCGCGGCAGCTCCATCCACGACTACGCACTCACCAGCGAAAGCTATGCGGACTGCATCGCCGCCGTCATCGAGGCGCTCGAGCTTCTCGAACCCCCGATCCTTGTTGGCGCATCCATGGCGGGTGCTGCCGTCGTGGAGACTGCAGCACGCCACCCTGGAGCGATTGCCGGTGCCATCGGCTGCCAGGCCGGTCCACGCGTCGCGAACCGCAGCACCCCGTGGCTTCGTCACCCTCAGATCAATCAGGCATTGTTCGTTCCCGAATGGACCTTCGGCCTCATGTCTCCGCACTCGCCGAAATCAGAGCGGGACCGCGTGTGGTGGGGTTACTCACAGGGCGGCTACGGAGTCTACGAACGAGACATCGCCTACTACTCCACGTGCTGGGATATCGACAACGTCATCCACCTGCTCGGCGCCGACACCCCACCCATCGTGCTGATGTCCGGGGCATACGACTACACGGTACCTCCGGACGCCACCCGAGAACTCGCAGACATCATCCCGCACGCGATCTACCGGGATATGCCCGAACTAGGACACTTCCCTCACGCCGAGAACCCGGTCGCCTTCGCCGCACACCTGACCTGGGCGCTCGAACAGATCGACCGCGCGGACACTGACCCCTCCAAGGACCTCTCATGACAACCACAGTCACCCCAGATCTCGCTGCATGCATCTCTGCCGCGCTGAGCCACGCCCCCACCGGACTGCTCATCGGAGAGTCGTTCCGACCGTCCTCCAGCGGGAAGGAATTCGACGTCAACGACCCTGCGACGGGGCAGCGACTGACCTCGGTCGCGGACGCTTCCCCTGCGGACGCTCTAGAGGCTCTCGAGACCGCGCACCGTTCCCAGAAGGCGTGGGCTGCGACCCCTCCCCGCCACCGCGGAGACATCCTCCGCCGCGCATACGAGCTCATCCTGGAACGCAAAGCGGACCTCGCTCTGCTGATGACGCTCGAGATGGGAAAGCCCCTCGTCGAGTCGGAGGCGGAGATCACCTATGGCGCCGAGTTCCTCCGATGGTTCTCCGAAGAGGCAGTCCGCTTCGGTGGGCGGGCGAGCACGTCCCCGACAGGGGACACAAGGATCGTGACCGTTCAAGAGCCGGTGGGGCCGAGCCTGCTGGTCACCCCGTGGAACTTCCCCCTCGCTATGGGAACACGCAAGATCGGCCCAGCTCTCGCAGCCGGCTGCACGGTCATCGTGAAACCCGCAGCCCTGACACCCCTGTCCATGAACGCATTGGGCGCCATCCTCATCGAGGCGGGGCTCCCCGCCGGCGTCCTGTCAATCATCCCGACCTCGTCATCGTCCCCCACCGTGGCATCGCTCATGAGCGACCGGCGGCTGCGGAAGATCTCGTTCACCGGATCGACGGAAGTCGGCAAGCAGCTCATCCGGCAGTCGGCGGATCAAGTGCTGCGCGTGTCGATGGAGCTCGGAGGCAACGCGCCTCTCATCGTCTGCTCCGACGCCGATGTGCCCCACGCCGCTGCCGAGGCGATGAAGGCCAAGCTCCGCAACAACGGCGAAGCCTGCACCGCTGCAAACGTCTTCTGGGTGCACGAAAGCGTCCTCGCAGAGTTCACAGCCCAGGTGGCCGCGCAGTTCGACGAGTTGACTGTCGGACCGGGCTATGCGGCAGAGACCAACGTGGGGCCGATCATCGACCAGCGCTCGGCAGACGGTCTCCAGGAGCTCGTCGAAGATGCCCTGCAGCGCGGCGCCAAGATCGTCAGTCAGCGGCCATCACCCGAGAACTCCGGCGGCAGCTACTTCCCACCCACGCTCCTCACCGACGTCCCCCGCGACGCCCGCGTCGTTCAGGAAGAGATCTTCGGACCGATTGCACCCATCGTGTCGTGGTCCGACGAGGACGACCTCTTCAACCACCTCAACGCGAGCGAGTACGGCCTCGCGGCATACCTCTTCACCGACGACCTCACCCGAGCCCGCGTCTTCGCCGAACGCCTCGAAGTAGGAATGGTCGGCATCAACCGTGGCGTCCTGTCGAACGTCGCTGCGCCGTTCGGCGGGATAAAGCACAGCGGGTACGGGCGTGAAGGCGCCGACGTCGGCATCAACGAGTACCTGTCAACGAAATACCTGTCAGTCGACGCCCCACTCTAGGAACCTTCCCGCACCGTTCCACCCCCTCGGTCGGTGGCATCGCCACCGATTCCGCGAACAAAGGAGATCGCAATGTCCTCGCACGCCCAAAAACAGGATGCGAACGCAACAACAACCAGCATGGGGTTGCGTCGACTATCCTCGTCTGACCGCCGCAAACGCATGGTCGCCGTCGGCATCGGCAACTTCATGGAGTGGTTCGACTTCGCAATCTACGGATACTTCGCAGCCATCATCGGGGCGCAGTTCTTCCCCTCCGGCGACCCCACCGCAGAGATGCTGTCGGCACTGGCGGTCTTCGCCGTCGGGTTCATCTCCCGACCGGTCGGCGCGCTGATCCTCGGCCCCATCGGCGACAAGTTCGGCCGCCGAACCGTGCTCATCATCACCGTGCTCGGCATGGGCGTCGTCACCGCGCTCATCGGATTGGTCCCTGCTTACGCGACAATCGGTGTGGCCGCTCCCATCATCATCGTCACCCTCAGACTGATCCAGGGAATGATGGTCGGCGGAGAGTGGACGAGTGCCGCCACCTACATCGGCGAGAGCGCTCCGACGAAACACCGCGCACTGTACGCGAGCCTGATCACCGCAACGGCCGGACTGGCTTTCCTCGTCGGCACCTTCTTCGCTGTCGTGCTCACTGGCGCAATGAGCGCGGACGCCCTCGCCGCCTGGGGCTGGCGCATCCCGTTCATCGCCTCCCTGATCATGGCAATCGTCGCGGTCTACATCCGCCGCCGCCTCGACGACACCCCTGTCTACGAGGAGCTCGAGCGCAAGAGAGCCAACGGAGAGATCGAAGCCACGAGCTGGAAGGTTCGCGGCAAGGCATTCGTCATGACCCTGGCATTCTCGGGCATCTTCGGCGTGAGCCTCTACTACCTCGTCACCTACATGAACAACTACATGTCCGGCCCCATCGGTATGCCGCGCTTCGATGCCCTCCTGACCACAGGCGTGGTCATGGTCATCTACGTCGCGTTCAATCCACTCGTCGGGATGGCGGCTGACAGATGGGGACGACGCCCCGTGAACCGCGCGGGGATCATCGGACTGATCATCTGGTCGCTGCCCGCATTCGCCCTCGTCAGCACCGGCAACGTGTGGTCGGCCATCGTGGGACTCATCCCCTTCGCACTGTTCGTCGCGTGCACGGCTGTGACGGCGAACGTGTTGTTGGTCGAGGTCTTCCCTGCCTCGATCCGCTCTACCGGGTCTGCCATCGGATACAACGTCGCCTACGCGCTTCTCGCCGGCCCAGGCCCTCTGATTGCGGCCGGCCTCGTCGCGAGCACCGGAATCCTGGTCTCTCCCGCGTTCTACGTGATCGGGGTCGCCGTGGCAGCGCTCGCTGTGTTGTGGCCGCTGCTTCCCGAGACCCGCGGAGCCGACATCTCGCGCGGGTAGCCACCGGAGTCGACCTGCTCCATCTCGAGGACCAGAGCCTGGCCGGGGCCGAGCAGTGGCAGTCGGATGCCATGGCGCGCGATCGCCGCACCGGTGAGCACGAGGTGGCCGCGCTCCATCCATGGAGGCGGGGTGGGTTCGATCGGCCGTGGCACACGCAGCTCAGGGACCGGACGCACGGTGTAGTGGGCGTGCGGGGTGAGACCCGGGATCTGCAGGCGGCGGGGCAGCGCTCGATCCGAACTCGTGACCCTGGCCACTCTCACCACGGCGCGACTCGCATCCTGAGCGGTCACCGATGTCACTCGGATTCCGGCGTCTCCGCCGTCCGGATGCGCGAGGGAGCCCGTATGCAGCAGGTCGCGAAGGCGCCGGTACCCCGTGATCGCGTCGCGAAGCTGGTCGAGCTCGTCTGCGGAGCATTCCGTGATGTCCCACTCGATCCCGAACGATCCGAAGAGCGCGACCGCGATCCGGAGTCCGAGGCCGGTGTCGCGGCGGGTGGTGTGCGTGGTCGGCGGACCGATGTGGGAACCGATCAGCTCGAGCGGGAGCAGCAGCTCGGTCCATCGTTGGATGTCGAGGCGTTCGATGGGGTCGTTCGTGTCAGATGCCCAGACGCGATCCGTGCGCGCGAGAACGCCGAGATCGACCCTGGCGCCTCCGGACGCGCAGGACTCGATCTCCAACTGAGGGTGTCGCAGACGCACCGCGTCCAGCAGCGCGTACACAGCGACGGTGTGGCGATGCACGCTCGCTCTGCCGGCATGGAGCGCTTCGATGAGGTCTCGGTTCTGATCCCATTTCACATAGTCGAGCTCGTACTCGGCGATCAGCCGTGAGATCGACTCGAGCAGGTAGTCGAACACATCGGGGTTCGCCACGTCTAGCGCGTACTGGTTGCGCCAGGCACGGACCCCGGCGGGGTCCTGCAGCAGCCAGTCGGGATGCTCGCGCGCGAGGTCGGAATCGACGTTGACCATCTCCGGTTCGAACCAGAGCCCGAACTGCATCCCCAGTCCGCGCACCTCCTCGACCAGCGGGTGCAGCCCCTCCGGCCACACGGCCGGGTCGACGGTCCAGTCCCCGAGGCCGGCTTCGTCGTTTCGTCGCCCTTTGAACCATCCGTCGTCGAGGACGAACCTTTCGACCCCGATCTCCGCAGCGGTGCGGGCGAGCGTGTTCAGGCGTCGGATGTCGTGCTGGAAGTACACCGCTTCCCAGGTGTTCAGGGTGACGGGGCGCGTCCCGGGGTGCATGGGGCGCGCGCGCAGCGACGTATGCAGTCGAGCTGCGAGCGCGTCGAGCCCATGATCGCTCCAGACGAAGGTGGCGACCGGCGAGCGGTATCGGGCACCGGCTTCGAGCACGATCTCACCAGCGCGGATCAGCGGGCCGGTGCCGAGGAGCGTCCGCGACTCGGGGAGTGCGTCGTATCGATACACGGAGTCTGCGCTCCACGCCAGATGGACGCCCCAGACTTCGCCCGTTCCGCTACCGAAACCCTCGGTGCCGAGGACCAGCAGCATGGGCGAGTCATGCCCCGTGCGCCCGCGTCGAGTCTCTCTGATTCGGCTTCCCTCCAGCAATCGACTCCGCTGCGGGGTTCGCTCTCGTGTCCACCGCCCTGAGAAATCCATCGCATCGGTTGCGAGATCGCCCACCGGCATCGTGGCCTCGAGCGCCAGGAGCTCCAGGTCATCCGCGCCGGTGTTGAGCAGGTCGTGCGCGACTCGCAGCACTCCTGCGTCGTCCAGCGACATCTCGACGCGGAGGCGAAGCCCCTCGTCTGAGGCGGTGATGAGCAATCGGGCGTCATCGCCGGTCATCTCGACATCCCGCCAGACGGGTAGTGCCACCTGTCCAGCGCGGTGCGCAGCGAACCCGGGCCGTCCCTCCCACCCGTCATGCTCGCCGGGGAGCACGGTCAGCGGCCATTCGTCGTCGAGGGCGCTCGATGACACCTGCCGTCGCGATGCGAGGATCAGCTCGTCGATGTCAGGGCTGCCGAGGGGAGCTCCCCAGTGCAGCACCTCGGGCAGGCCGGCGTCTGCGACAAGGATGACCTCCACCCCTGCCTGCCGAAGGACGTGGTGTCGCACGAGCGTTCGCCCTGGTGACTTAGTTCGCTCGTCCACCGACACACGGGTCTCCTTCGACTTGACGCGAGCGCTTTCGCCCCTGGGGTCACAGCCTGCTAAGAAATCTTCCGTTTGTCAACGACTGAAACTAACCGCCTCAGAATCGGAGGACAGTGCGGATGCCGAGCACTGCCGCTGCGCGCGCCCACTCGTCGAACTGGAATGGCTGCACGTCGAGGTCGAGCGGCGCGGAGCTCGGGATCAGCGTCTTGTCGATCGCGGCGCGCACGTCTGCCGAGGCAAGCTCCCACACCGCCAACCCGTCTCCGGTGAGGATGATCTTCTCGGGATCGATGCTGTTGGCGAGCGTTGCGATCACCTTCCCGAGCGCCTCGGCTGCCTTGCGGAAGGCGCGGATCGCTCCGGGGTGGCCCGCTCTGGCGAGCTCGACCGCCCCCGGGTAGTCGATCTCCGGTCCGTCGATGCCCCGGGCGATCGCCTCATTCGTGAGATACATCGAGGCGCACCCCCTGTGGCCGTTCGCGCAGACCGGGCCGCTCGCGTCGATCTCCAGATGATCGAGTCGCCCGGCGCGGCCGTGGGCGCCGGTCACGAGTCGATCGTCGATCACGAACCCGAGCCCGATTCCCGCGCCGACGGTGATCAACCCGAGCGAGGAGCATCCTGCCCCCGCACCGAACCAGTGCTCGGTCGCGGTCAAGGCTCTGACGTCGTTCTCGGTGGCGATCGGGATGCTCAACCGCTCCGTCAGCATGCGAGCCAACGGGACGTCTTTCCATCCGAGGAACGGAGAGTCGACGATGACCTTCCGGTTCTGTGTCAGGTCGCCGGCGACGCAGACGCCCCCGGCGACGATGTCGTCGAACCGTTCGGTGAACGCGGTGAAGATGCCGCCGATCTGGGCCGCGACATCGTCGCTCGCGCGCGAGACGATCGGCTCCTCAGCCGTGGCGATCTCATGCGCCCCGAGGTCGGTGACGGTGGCGAAGATGGTGTCGCCGGTGAGCTTCACACCGAAGAAGTGACGAGCGGTCGGCGCGATCTCGAACAGCTCGCTCGGGCGTCCCGTCCATGCGCGCTGTTCGGTCGCACCTTCGACGATGAGGCCATGTTCGAGCAGATTGCGGGTGACTCGGGTGAGATTCGCTCGCGACACACCCAGACGGCGCGCGATCTCGGCGCGCGGCAGCGGGCCGTGGATGAGGACTTCGCGGAGGGCTCCGCGCTCGACAAGGTTCAGTGTCGGCCAAGCGGGAGATGGGCTCTCGCGGGTCTGTGGAGTATCCATCGTCATTACGTTCCGCCCTCGATCAGATCCCATCATGCCGCATCGCCTTGCGACAAAGTTAGTTTCACTTGTTGACAAAGAGTGATGGCCGGGGCAATCTAAGTGAGCCGGGGAGTGTCCGGCGCACGCAGCTGTCAAAGGAGATGTTGATGCGTATTCATCGACCGCTTGCCGTCGTGGTGACGGGCTTGACCATCGCCGGTATCGCCGGCCTGACCGGGTGCTCGGCTACAGGGACCCCGGATGATGGGCCGGTGCAACTCGAGTACTGGGCGTGGGCCTCGAACTCGCAGGACGTCGTGAACCAGTGGAACAAGGAGAACCCTGACATCCAGGTCAAGTACACCGATGCGGGAGGCGGCACCGACTCGTCCGCGAAGCTGCTGACGGCCAACCGGGCGGGCAACGCCCCAGACATCGCACTGGTGGAATACACCACGCTCCCTGCGATGATCGTCGCCGATGTTCCTGCGGACATCACCGAATACGTCTCCGATGTGCAGGACGCGTTCACCGAGGGGACATGGGCACAGACCACGTTCGGCGGGGTCGTCTACGGCATCCCCCAGGATGTCGGTCCGATGGCGAACGTCTACCGCGCAGATCGGTTCGCCGAGCTCGGGGTCACTCCGCCGAAGACCTGGGAAGAGTTCCGTACAGCTGCGGAGGCGATCAAGGCCGCTGATCCCGCATCGGTGATCGCAGCCCTCCCGCCCGCCGAGTTCGGCTTCTGGGCCGGTGTCTCCACCCAGGCCGGCGCGCAGTGGTGGTCGAGCGAGGGCGACGAATGGACGGTCGGCATCGCCGATGAGCCCTCCCTTGAGGTTGCCGACTTCTTCGAGGCGCTCGTCGAGGATGGCCTGGTCAGCACGGACCCGCTGCTGACGCCCGAGTACAACGCGGCGCTGAACGCCGGGACGATGCTGTCGTGGCCGTCGGCGGTGTGGGCACCCAGCGTGATCGAGAACGTCGCCGCCGACACCAGCGGAGGGTGGGAGATGGCACCGCTCCCGCAGTGGACGGCTGGCGACGCCGCCGTCCCCTACCAGGGCGGCTCCGCACTCATCGTGACGACCAGCAGCGAACACCCGGCTGAGGCGGCTGAGTTCGCGGCATGGCTCAACGCCTCGAAAGAGGGCAACGACCTCATGATCAACACCCAGTCGCTGTATCCGGCGGCGATCGTCGGTCAGGAGCTGACGGAGAGCAACGACCCGCCTGCGCTGATGCCGCAGCAGACCGACTTCTACAGCGTGGCATCGGAGATCTCCGCGGATACGATCCCGGTGACCTGGGGACCGAACGTCAACCTGGCAAGGACGGTCTTCGCCGACGAGCTGCAGAAGGCGATCGACAACGGCACCCCCTGGCGTGACGCCTTCATCGCCACGCAGAAGGCCGTGGTCGACGACATGGTCAAGAGCGGATTCACCGTCACCGACAAGTGAGCTCACGGGGCGTCGGCTGACGCCGGCGCCCCGAACAGCTCGTCCGGTGCTCCAGAGTCTGAGAAGAAGCGAGGCAATGCGCGTGACCACCACACAACCGCCGCACACCGAGTCGGCGACAGAGCATCGGCCGAGGGCGAAGCGGCGTGCGTCGGGCCGACTGGCCCCGTACCTGTTCACGACGCCCGCGATCGTGCTCTACATCGTCTTCACCGTCATCCCTCTCGGCTATGCGATCTGGCTCAGCCTCCGCGCATATCGCGTCACAGGAGGAGCGCTCGGCCGCAAGCAGGATGTGTTCGTCTGGTTCGAGAACTACGTCGCTGTGCTGCAGGACTCGACGTTCCTCGAGGGGTTCGGGCGACTGTTCGTCTACGGCATCATCGCGATCCCGTTGACCCTCGGTCTCGCCCTGCTCTTCGCCCTGCTCCTGGACGCCCCGGCCGTGCGGGCCAAACGATTCAGCCGCACGGCGATCTTCATCCCCTATGCGGTGCCCGGTGTGGTCGCGGCTCTGCTCTGGGGCTTCATGTACCTCCCGAGCACCAGCCCGTTCTCATTCCTCACCAAAGCAGCAGGATTGGGACCGATCCCGTTCCTCGAGGAGTCCGGCATCTTCGGCTCTCTGGCGAACATCGCCATCTGGGGTGGCGTCGGATTCAACATGATCATCATCTACACCTCGCTGCGGGGGATTCCCGCAGACATCTACGAGTCCGCACGTCTGGACGGCGCGAACGAGATGCAGATCGCCTGGCGGATCAAAATTCCACTGGTGGCGCCGGCGCTCGTACTCACCGGATTCTTCTCGCTCATCGGGACGATCCAGCTGTACAGCGAGCCTGCGACGTTGCGACCGATGACGAGCACGATCTCCGCGAGCTGGGTTCCCCTGATGGCGATCTATCGAGACGCGTTCGGGACCGACAATCTGCCGCAGGCCGCTGCGGCCTCCACGCTCCTCGCACTCGGGACCGTGCTCGTCTCGGCTCTGGTGCTCAGAATCGTGAACCGCCGACGTAACGGAATGGAATCATGACATCCACGATCACACGCTCGATCGTGCTGCGCGACGAGACGTCCCGCTCAGCTCGAGCCAGGCGAGCTGGCGAACGCAGCAGGCAGGGTGGGTGGGGCGTCCTCCCGAGCATCATCCTGATCATCGGCGCCATCTACTGCCTGATCCCGGTGGCGTGGGTGTTCACTGCGGCGACGAAATCCCGAAGCGAACTCTTCACCACGTTCACATTCGCGCCCGGCAGCGGACTGTGGGAAAACCTGGTCGAGGTGTTCACCTACCAGGGCGGACAGTACCTGCTCTGGTGCCTCAACTCGCTGCTCTACTCGGGCGTCGCATCGGTGCTGTCCGTCTTCGTCTCGGCGATGGCCGGCTTCGCGTTGGCCAAGTACAACTTCCGTGGTCGTACAGTCATCTTCTTCGCCTTCCTCGTCGGCATCCTGATCCCCGGTATCGTGCTGGCAGTGCCGCAATACCTCCTGATGTCGACCTTCGGGCTGACCGGCACGCAGTGGTCGGTACTGCTGCCGAGCATCGTCAGCCCGTTCGGCATCTACCTGTGCCGCGTGTACGCGATGTCCGCAGTGCCGCAGGAGACGCTGGAGGCGGCACGCATCGACGGCGCGGGCGAGTGGCGAATCTTCCGGATGATCGTCTTGCCGTTGATGGTCCCCGGGATGGTCACCGTCTTCCTCCTCCACTTCATCGGCACGTGGAACAACTTCCTGCTGCCGTACATCATGCTCTCCGACCAGGACCTCTATCCCCTCACGGTGGGGCTCTTCACCCTCCTGTCGAAGGGGTCGGGAAGCCCGGCGCTGTATTCGGTGGCCATCACCGGAGCGGCGATCTCGATCATCCCGCTCGTCGCCTTGGTGCTGTCCCTGCAGCGTTACTGGCGTCTCGACCTGGTGTCCGGCGGGATCAAGGGGTGACGACGGTGCGGCAGACCGACCGAGTGCCGACGCTGGCGCGACTCAGCGTCGGCACGAGCCCGCTCGGCGGCAACGTGCAGACCTACGGCTACGACGTGGGCGAGCGCGTGGCCGTCGACACTGTGCGCAGGCTCCTCGACAGCCCGATCCGGGCACTCGACACTTCGAATCAGTACTCGGGCGGAGAGAGCGAACGTCGGATCGGCCGCGCGATCGAGGAATCGGGTGGGCTTCCCAACGACTTCATGATCGCCACGAAGGCGGATCCGCTGCCGGACGAGAGCTGTTTCACCGGGGGCAGAGTCCATCGTTCGTTCCGAGAGAGCACCGAACGGCTCGGCGGGTCACGGTTCGGTGTCTACTACCTCCATGATCCGGAATGGTTCGAGTTCGACACCATGATCGGCAGTAACGGTGCTGTGGCCGCGATGAGGGAGCTCAGAGACGACGGCCTCGTCGACGCGATCGGCGTCGCCGGCGGAGACCTCGACGAGATGCGTCGGTATGTCGATCTCGGCGTCTTCGACGTCATCTTGAACCACAATCGCTACACCCTCCTCGACAGGTCGGCCGACGCGCTCATCGACCATGCGATCGAGTGCGGTGTCTCATTCGTCAACGCCGCGCCGTATGCCAGCGGCATCCTGGCGCGGCCGGCCAGCGCGAGCCCCACCTATCAGTACCGAGCACCGAGCCCTGAGATCCTCACGACGACGCAACGGCTGCGGGAGGCGTGCGACCGTCGCGGCATACCACTGCAGGCGGTGGCGCTGCAGTTCTCGTCGCGGGATGCCCGGATCAGCTCGACCGTCGTCGGGGTGTCGTCCCCGCACAGAGTCGACGAGCTCGTCGCCAATGACCGCCTCGTCGTGCCGGACGATCTCTGGACCGAGGTCGGGGCCATCATCGATGCCGACCTCTCCCACCTCTCGAACTGAAGGACCCCTATGTCGAACGCGCAGTATGCTCCCGGGAAGTTCCTCTTCGGGGGCGACTACAGTCCAGAGCAGTGGTCTCGAGAGACGTGGGTAGAGGATCTCGAACTCATGCGCCGAGCGAAGGTCAATACGGCGACGATCGGAGTCTTCTCCTGGGCGATGATCGAGCCGCGTGAGGGCGAGTACGACGTGGCCTGGCTCGACGACGTGATCGAGGGCCTCGACGCGGCGGGCGTCGGATTCTTCCTCGCCACGCCGACGGCATCACCGCCCCCGTGGTTCTCGATCGCGCACCCTGACGCGCTCCCCGTGCGTGCTGACGGCAGCGCGGTGCTGCACGGTTCACGAGACACGTACGCGATCAGCGCGCCGGCGTACAGGGAAGCAGCGCGGCGCATCGCGCGGTTCCTCGCAGAGCGCTACGGCTCCCATCAGGGGTTGCGCGGGTGGCACGTCCACAACGAGTACGGCACCATCGACTACGGTCCGCACGCGGCAGCGGCCTTCCGACGGTGGCTCCAGCGCACCTACAGCACGCTCGATGCGCTGAATGCCGCGTGGTGCACGGCATTCTGGTCGCAGCGCTACAGCGAGTGGGATCAGATCCTCCCGCCCATGCAGACGCAGTACCTGCATAATCCGGCGCAGCTCGTCGACTTCAAGCGATTCAATTCCGACGAGATGCTGGATGCGTATTCCGAGCAGAAGACGGAGATCCGGGCGAGCGGTTCCACCGCCCCGATCACGACCAACTTCATGCTGCCGACCTGGAACTACCTCGAGCAGTGGAAGTGGAGCGCCGAGCAGGACCTCGTCTCTCTCGACCACTATCTCGACACTGCCGGTCAGGATGGCGAGACGCATGTGGCATACGGAGCTGATCTCGCGCGGTCGTGGGCGGGCGGGCCGTGGGTGCTGATGGAGCAGAACGCGACCGGTATCCGAGTCGGCGAGCAGACGCTCACCAAGCAACCCGACCGGATGATCCGCAACTCTCTCGGATACATCGCCCGAGGCTCTCAGAGCTCGCTGTTCTTCCAGTGGCGGGCCTCCGCCGGCGGCTCCGAGCTCTGGCATGGAGCGCTGGTGCCCCACGCCGGCCCCGAGTCTCGTGCCTTCGCCGCCGTCGAGGAGCTCGGCGGCATCCTCGAGCGGATCGCCGAAGTCGCTGAGCCGCCGGCGGACGGAGTGCTCCTGGAATCGGAGGTCGCGATCGTCTGGGACGCGGAGGGCTGGTGGTCATGGGAGACACCGCATCTGCCGAACGACGCAATCGCGTACCCGGACGAGGTACGGGCGGCACACCGCTCGCTGTGGCGAGCGGGCCACACCGTCGACTTCGTGCGGCCGGGCGGCGACGTCTCCCGGTATCGGATGCTCGTGGTGCCCGCTCTCTACGCGCTTACCGCGCAGACCGCGCACTGGCTCGCGGAATATGCGCGCTCCGGCGGCGACCTCGTGGTGACGTTCGCCTCAGGGACGGCTGACCGGAACCAGCGCATCGTCACCGGCGGATACCCGGGTATGCTGCGGGAGCTGCTCGGCATCCGGGGCGAGCAGATCCTTCCGAGAGCGGAGGGGGATCTCGTACCGCTCACCTCCGGATTGCGCGCTGGCGCGTGGACCGAGCTGCTCCACACCGAATCCGCTCGCGTCGTCGACCGCTACGAGTCCGGCCCGCTCGCCGGGATGCCTGCCATCACCCGAAACGACGTGGGAGCGGGAACCGCGACCTACGTGTCGACCAAGTTGGAGCAGATCTCTCTCGATCGCTTCCTCGCCGAGTCTGCCTCGCGGTCCGGAATCCGGCCGCTGCTCCCGGAGGCTCGTGTGCTCGGGGTGGAGGCGGTACGCCGACGAGGTGCAGCGGGCGACTATCTCTTCATCCTCCACCACGGGGAACGGGCCGTCCAGGTCGACGGCGACGGCGTCGACCTGATCAGCGGTGCACACGGACGCATCGTGCTGCAGCCCGGTGGGGTGGCCGTCGTACGGGAGTCCGCTCGTGCGTGGTCGCTGAGGGCGATCGATCAGGATCCTGAGGCAGGCTGATCGGACACCAGCCGGCTGAGGGCGGAATCCGCCGTCGATCCAGGGGCAGCGCTGTAGATGTGGAGTGTCTGACCCTGGGCGCCTGAGATCGGGAAGGTCTCGTAGTCCAGATCCATGCGTCCGACCAGCGGGTGGAACAGGGCTTTCCGCCCGAACGTGCACTCGAAGACATGGTGCGTATGCCAGGCTCGGCGGAAATCCTCGCTCGTCGCCATGAGCGAGCCGACGAGCGAGGCGAGCCCCGGGTCTTCGGGTGACGACGCGACATCGAGTCGCAGCATCGCGGCGTTGTCCGCTGCGACCGACTCCCAATCGACATATCGCGTGCGAGCTTCCGGGTCCAGGAACGTCCAGACGGTCAGGTTGCGTTCGGCGACCGGGCGCGCGTCGATATCGAAGAACAGCGCCCTGGCCATGTCGTTCATGCCGAGGATGGCGGTTCCGCGGCCGAGGATGAACGCGGGCGCATCGATCACGGCGTCGAGCAGTCGTCGAGCCCCTGGGCGGACGAGCTCGGTCGCCTCGGCAGAAGCAAGCGATCTGGTGGGCGGTTCCGCGAGGGCGAGGAGATAGTCGTGCTCGGTCGGGTTGAGGCGCAGTGCGCGGGAGAGACTGCTGAGCACTGATCGCGATGCCTGTTTGGTTCGACCCTGCTCGAGCTTGGCGTAGTAGTCGGCGCTCATGCCCGCGAGCTGGGCTACCTCCTCTCGTCGGAGACCCGGCACCCGGCGCCCCCCGGCGAGAGGGCTCGCGGGGAGCCCGACATCGCCCGGGGCGAGCCGTGACCGGGACGAACGGAGGAAGTCGCCCAGCTCTGTGTTACGGGTCATCCTGCAATTGTCCTCCTGAACGGTGACAGGAGTCCGGATCTAAAGCGCGTAGTCGTACTGTTCGATGTAGCTCGGCTGCTCTCCGAGAGCTGCAGCGGCGTTGTTCGCCCACGAGGCATCGCGCAACATCGGCCTGCCGATGAAGACCGCATCGGCCTGGCCGTCGGCGATCAGCTCGGCTGCCCAGTGGGGGTCGGAGATCCGCCCGACGGCTGCGACGGCACCGGCTGCCTCGTGCTTGATCCGAGCGGCATTCCGCGTCTGGTACTCGCGTATGTGCGGGATCGGCACGGGCTCCGTGCCGCCGCTGGACGCGTCGATGAGATCGATGCCCTCCGCTCGCGCGATACGGGCAAGTTCGACGGTCTCCTCGACGGTCCAACCCGCGCGGCCATCGTCGAGGTTCTCGTCGATCCAGTCGGTCGTCGACACGCGGAGGAACACCGGACGGTCGTCCGGCCACACGGCCCGCACGGCAGCGATGACCTCCCGCACGAGGCGGATACGGTTCTCGAAGCTGCCGCCGTACGCGTCGGTGCGGGTGTTGGACGCGGGGGACAGGAACGAGTGCAGCAGGTATCCGTGCGCGGCGTGAACCTCGACGATCTCGAAGCCGGCTTCGAGCGCGCGGGCAGCCGACCGGGCGAATGACTCGGTGATCTCGGTGATCTCGGTGATCGTCAGCTCCACGGGTGCCGGATATCCGGGGAACGCCTTCGCGCTCGGGCCGACGGCGTCCCAACCGTGTTGCGTCTCATCCAGCGGTTCGCCGCCGGACCACGGCTTGTCCACGGACGCCTTGCGGCCGGCATGAGCCAGCTGGATGGCAGGAACGGCCCCGGCGGCCGCGATGCTGGAGGCGAGTCGCGCGAAGGCCGTGGTCTGCCGGTCGTTCCAGAGACCGAGATCGAATGGGGAGATCCTGCCGTCCGGCCGGACCCCGGTGGCCTCGATCATCACGAGGCCGGCACCGCCGGCGGCGCGAGCGGTGTAGTGGGCGAGGTGGAAGTCCGTCGGGGCTGCCGTCTCCGGCCCGATGGCGGCAGCGCTGTACGTGCACATCGGCGACATCCAGACACGGTTGCGGATCTCGACGCCGCGAAGGCGGATGGGGGAGTACATGGTGGGCATCATGCGAGCTTTCTGTGGACGGGGCGGGTTCAATAGGTGATCTCGATCGCCCAGTCGTCGTTCGACTGGCCGGCCAGGTGCACGAACGCGTCCGCGATGGCGGCGGCCGAGTAGTGCTCGTCATCGCCGTCGACCGTACCCGTGATCGTGACGGTCGCGGCGTGGATCCCGCGCGGCGCGACCTCCTGAGCGAGCGCATGCACATATGCGCGCAGCGCCGCCTTCCCTACTGAGAGCGAAGCGAAGTCGACCTGGGGGTCGAGCGCGAAGCCGCCCCCGGTGTACAGGAGCACGCCCTTTCCGCCGGGGAGCAGGGGGAGGACGGCGTCGGTGGCGGCCTTCGCTCCGACGACGTTGACGGCGAGCGTGTCCGCGAACTGGTCGGCGGAGAGCTCGCTGGCCCGGTCCTGTCGCACCGCGGCGGCGTTGTACACGAGCACCTCAGGTGCGCCGAGGTCACGCGCGGCTGCTTCGATCACCGCGCGCAGCGCTGCGGTGTCGGCGGCGTCCGCAGGATACGCCCGAGCGGTGTGGCCTGCTGCCTTCAGGGCGCCGACGAGGCCTTCGAGCTTCTGCGGGTCGCGGGCGATGAGAGCGACGGAGTGTCCGCGTGCTGCGAAGGCCGTCGCGAGGGCGCTGCCCATCCCCGGGCCGGCGCCGACGATGATGGCGGTGCTGTTGTGCGTCATGGATGTTCCTTTCACGGTGGCGACCGGAGTCACCAGTTCTGCTGCGTCGGCGAGATGATGAGGTCGTTGATGGTGATGTTCTCCGGCTGGTTGAGTGCATAGACCACTGCAGAGGCGACGTCATCCGAGCCGATCGCGATCGCGTTGAGCTTCTGGGCGGCCTTGCGGCCTTCGGGATCGGTGACCTTGTCCGCCCACCCCGTGTCGATGACGCCGGGGCTGACTGTGTTGACCCTGATGTTGTGGTTGACCCCGAGGTCCTTGCGCATTGACTCGGTCATGGCCTGCACGAAGAACTTCGTCGAGCTGTAGATCCCCGCTGCGGGATCGACCTGATGCCCGGCGACGGAGTCCATGTTGAGGATCTGCCCGGATCCCTGCGCGAGCATCAGCGGCAGCACACCCGCGATGGAGTACAGGTAGCCCTTGATGTTCGTGTCGATCATCGCCTCCCAGTCCTCGACCACGAGATCCGACCAGAAAGAGAACAGCATCAATCCGGCGTTGTTCACCAGCACGTCGACGCGGCCGTAGGTATCGTTCGCGTAGTCTGCGAGCGCAGCCGCGTCGGCGCGGTCGGTGACATCGGAGACGCGGTACGAGGCCGTGCCGCCGCCGGCGATGATGTCGTCGACCAGCGTGGCGAGTCGTGCCTCGTTCCGCGCGGCCAAGACGACAGTCGCGCCCTCCGCGGCGAGTGCTCTCGCGGTCGCCGCCCCGATGCCGGAGGATGCGCCGGTTACGATGACGACCTTGTTCTTGAGGTGGTTCATGGTTGTTCCCTTTCGTCGGTTGGCGTCTGGCGTGACTACGCCGGAAGCCGAGTGTCGGCGATGAAATTGATCTCGAGAAGCTGGCCGGGGAAGAACAACGAGGCGACGCCGACGGTCGTGCTGGTCGGGCGGTGCGCACCGAAGTACTCCAGATGCGCGGCCGCCACCGTGGCGGCGTTCTGGGGCAGGTCCACGACGAAGACGCCATCCTGCACGATCTGGTTGCGAGTGACGCCGTAGTGTGCGAGAACCTTCTCGAGGTTCGCCCAGACCTGCCGGAACTGTCCGTCGATATCTCCGGGGTGGAGGAAGTCGCCGTGCTCGTCGTGTGCGAGCTGACCGGAGATGTAGATGGTGTCGCCGACCTTGATGGCCTGCGCGAATCCGAACTCCTTCTCTCCGGAGACGTCGTGGCTGAAGGTGTCGATGGTGGTCATGGTGATGCCTTTCGTGGTGGGGCGATTGGATCTCAGCGCGCGGCGAGTGTGGCCACGGCGTCGGAGACGGGGACGGTCCCCTCGGTCACTTCGATGATCAGACGGTTGACGAGAGCATCGTGCAGCACGGCGTCGATGACGGCGGCGACATCATCGCGACTGACCGACCCGTACTCGACCGCGATTCCGGCCGACACCCGCCCGCCGCCGGGCGCCTCGGTCAGCATCCCTGGTCGCACGATCACCCAGTCGAGATCGGTGGCGGCGAGGTACACGTCCGCGGTCTTCTTGGTGCGCATGTAGTGCTCGAAGTCGTCACCGAGCCCTTTACTGCGCTCGGATTCGGGAAACGCGGACACCAGGACGAACCGGGTCGCACCGGCGAGCCGGGCGGCGTCCGCAGCTTTCTCGAGGCCCTTTCCGTCGATCAGCGTCGTCTTCTCGCGCCCCGTGCCGTGGGCACCCGCCGAGAACACGACCGCGTCATGGCCAGCCATCTTCGCCGCGAGGGATTCCACGGAGTCGCTGATCAGGTCACCGGTGACGGGCTTCGCTCCGCTGTCACTGATGGTCGTTGCCTGCTCGGGCGAGCGGTGCATGCCGGTGACCTCGTCGCCTCGCTCGACGAGGATCGGCGAGAGTCGCCGTCCGATGTTGCCGGCGGCGCCGATCTGGAAGATTCGCATGGGGATGCTCCTGGTGGTTGGGGTTGCGGACATGTACCCCAACCTCGAAGCGTCGCGAACATTTCCGCTGGGGCTGGTGCTCTGCTGCCTAGGTCTCGGAGAACCACCCAGGATCCGGTCGGAGCGAGAGCCGACTCAATGGAACGGTCGTCCTCCGGACCGACGCTCATTCGCGTCGAATCATGTGGAGCCCGTGCTCAGGCCTATCCAGATCAGGGCGCTGCGAGGGTAAGAGCGGCAGCTCCGAACGGGGAGACGATCACGTCGGATGGTGGGCCCTCCGTCGTGGCGCCGTCAGCATCGAGCAGAGATGATCGGAGACCATTGAATACCGGATCTCGTGTCTCTATGAGCAGCGCGTCTGGTGAGGTGTTCACGACGATCACGGTGCGCACGCCACAAGCCCCCGTGAACGCGGCTATCGTCTCGTTCGCGGTCATCTGCAGCGAATGTGACCGAAATGGGCCCTCGCCCAGTCGGCAGTGCACGCTGAGTAATCTGAACGCGGCAGCTTGCGGCCACAGCGTCGCCTGCTCGTGGTCATTCCAGTCATAGATCGCTTGATTGAGCCGCAGACCTGGGGCGTTCTGATCTGGATCGAGCTCGATGTCTCCCGGTAGGGCGGACATGAAAGCAGCTCCGGCGAGTTGCGGATGTTGCGCAAGGCTCAAGAGGGTGCGGAGCGTGTATGCGACCGCTCTGCGCCCCACGATTTCAGCTGCGGCAGAGTCTGGGTCGTAGTCGTGGTTCCACTCGTTCAGGTAGACAGGCAAGGGCGGGCGACCGCTGGAGCGGATCAGTGCATGGAGATCATCGAGACGCAGGTCAGAGCCGGGGTCCGGGTGATACGCGTGGTACGAAAGAAACTGAAGTTCGTCGTCAGGAATGCGTTGATCTCGGAGTATCGTTCCGATGGATCCGAACTCTCCGCCCCGTCGATCCTCGCCGGGACCACCGATCAGCACATCAGGCAGATGTGTCCTGATGCACCGAGCGGTCCGCCTGTAGAGTTCGCCCGCTGCGCGCTCAGTGGACTGGTACTTGGTGTTCGAGATGTCCAGCATCGCGGGCGTGAGCGGTTCGTTGAGCACATCGACCGAGTCGATCAGGTCTGCGTGTCGGGAGACGATCACTCCGATGATGTCGTCCCATGCTCCCCAGTCGAGAGGCACCCCGGTGACTTCTCCATTGTGCGAGAGCCATCGAGGAACGTGCAGAATGTTCAGTTGTGCGACGATGCCGTGGCGCTTGGCGTTCGTGAGCCACTCGAGGGGGCGCCAATCCCAGGAGCCTGGGTCACGCATGCCGCCGGTGTTCTGGACCCAGTCCGTCAACGTGGCGTCTGGGAAGCGCTCGTCGAAGAGGCGATTGACGTGGATGGTTCCTCGTTGAAAACGGAAACCGGACTCCGCCAACAGAGGGTAGACCTGCTCGGCGTGATCTTTGGACGGCTCATTCGAGATGCCGAAGAGCGACGGCGAGGCGTGTGGGTTGTTGACTCTTCGGAAGTCGGGCGATACGTGGATGCTACGAAACCCGCGGTTACCGCGCCGCTCGTCGGTCATGCCGACTCGCGGATGATGAGGGACGTCGGAAGCGAGTGCCCGACGACTTCTTGTCCTTCGATTCCGGCCAGGACCTCTCGCACCATCGTGCGGGCCACGTCCACGACCGGTTGCCGAACGGTCGTCAGAGACGGGGTGGAGCGCACTGCGATGGATGAGTCATCGAAGCCCGCGACCGCCATGTCTGAGGGGACGAGGAGGCCCGCGTCCTGCGCTGCTTCGATGGCACCGCGAGCGAGAGCATCAGACGTCGCGAACACGCTGTCGGGCGCCCACGGGGAGGCGAGGATCGTGCGCATCGCGTCGTAGCCTGCCTGTCGCGTGTAGCCGGATGTGGGTTCGACTCCCACGAGGGCACGGCCAAGACCGCGCTGAAAACCGTCGACACGGGTTCGCGGGCCGAGCGTGTCGAAGTGGGCCACGATGGCCGCTGTCCGCTGATATTGCATTCGGCGGAAGTGCTCGCCCAGCGCCTCGCTGCCAGGGGCGTCGTCTGCTTGAACGAGAGGGATTCGGCGAGATTCGGCGAAGGGGTTCCCGCATACGATGGTGGGGAGTGCGCCGGATTCCAGAAAGTCCAATAGAGGGTCGCTTCCGCTCTCGGCAGGGCTGACGAACAGGACTCCGTCGACGTGACCGGATCGCAGGTACCTAGCGACTCGTTCGCGTTCGTGAGCATCAGGGGCGGTGAGGAGGCTGAGCGAATAGTCGGCGTCGGCAAGCGCACGGCTCGCTTCCTGAAGGATGATCGCGTAGTTGGGATCCTCGAACAGCGTCGTCGGAGCGGCGCCGAGAACGAGCGCGACACTCTGAGTGCGCTGGTTGACGAGTGAACGGGCGGATGCGTTTGCGGTGAAACCTGTCTTCCGCACCGCAAGCATCACTTTTTCGCGAGTGTCTTCGCTTACCCACGTTCGGTTGTTGAGTACTCGTGAGACGGTGCCGATGGAGACCCCCGCGACGTTCGCGACGTCCTGGATGGTGATCCGTCCCGCGCTCCGTCGCGGTCGTGGGGGCGAGTACTTCTGTTCGGTCATCGTGTCCCTGGTGGAAGGCAAGACGTCATGTCCCGCACCTATGACCCTACTCGGCACGGGTGCTGGTGTCAGGGATCGGGTATCGACCACTCGACTGCTCGACAGATTGCCGACGAGCGCTCTCGCCAGGCACATCGACCTTGGCTCCCGGTGGGGCGCTATACGACAGTTGGCGGACTCCGGTCTCATCTCGTTGCCACTTCACCTCATATCTGCCGTGCGGAGACTCGAAGACGAGTGAGCAGTCGGATAGCTCCGGAATGTCGACCGGGTCGATCACCACATGGCTCCATCCGACTCCGTCAGGGTGCTGCCGTAAGCCGGCGACGTGTCCGAGTATCCAACTGTCAATGGCGCCCAGCATGAAGTGATTCTGGGACAGCACCCCCGCGGTCCCCTGCGTCCCGCCCCAGGACTCGGTGAGCGCTGTGGCTCCACGGGCGAGCTGCAGACCGTAGCCGGGCACATCGTCTCGCTCGATGACGGCGAGCAGAAGTTCGCTGTCGCCGTTCTCTGCGAGCGCGTTGATCAGCGGCGACAGCGAGATCTCGCCCACCGTCAGCGCGTCTCCGTCTCCGTGAATCGCGTCGACGAGCCGCCGATACACCTCTGCTCGCTCGTCGCCGTGATGAACTCGTGCGTCATGGGCCAGTGCCCAGCTTCCTTGAGACCCGCTGCCCCACACTCCGGTGGTTTCGTCGAGATACTTGTGTCTCCATGCAGCCCAGATGTCGTCAGCGAGATGCTCGAAGCGAGTCTGGCTGGCGGTGTCGTCCAGGACCCGCGCGATCTTCGCCGCTGTATCGGCTGCTGACGCGTATCCCCATGTCGCCACCATGCCGACCGGAGTGCTGTCGTCCAATGTCACCCAGTCGCCGAGGCCGTAGTCGAGAAGATGGCCATCGGCCCGAGATGCCAGATAGTCCAGATACTTGATCGCTGCCGGCCACGCCATCTCCATCGCCGTCGTGTCTCCGTAGTGGCGATAGAGCTTGTAGGGGAGCTCCAGGATCGCGCGGCCCCAATTGGGATCGTCGCGGAAGGCGGTGATGTCGCCCGCGTGCGGGAATGAGTCGAAGACGATGTGCTCGGGCGCGATGTTCGGTACGAGGCCCGCGGGCGTCTGAGCGTGGAGCATGTGTTGGACAGCGCCAGTGAGGTGCGCTTTCGCATCGTATCCGCGTGCAATGGCATCGAAGCAGAGATAGAGCTGCTCGAGCCACCCCAGCTTCTCCCGGTGCGGGCAGTCGGTGAAGACGCTGTACATGTTCGATTGCACCGCGCGGTCGACGGCGTCGTGCAGCCTCTGCAGAAACACGTGAGACGTCGAGAACGTCTGGACGAGCTCGTTGGACGCTCGCATCACTTCCAAGTCGACCGTCGCGTCGTCCGGTCCGCCGCGAAGCTGCAGATACCGTCCTCCGTGGTACACGAATGACGGCGCCCAGTTCGAGTGCCGTCCATCGAGCCGGACGGCATCCCAGATAGGGGTGCCCGTCGTGCTCTGGTCGATGCTTGTGCCGTCTGCGGTGAGCACCTCACCCGGGGTGAGCACTACTCGCTCTGACCGCGCTGAGGGTGCCGTGACGCGGAACCGACCGGCGGCGTTCGTACCAGCATCGAAGATCCTGCTCCCTTGTGTCCGCTCCATGAGTCGAGCGGGGAGCACCTCGGACACCTCTACGGGTTTTCCCCAACGCCATGAATGCTCGGGGGATGGGACCTCCACAGCCCTCACCCATGGTGTGCCTTCATGGGGGTCGTGTTCTTCTCCGCCGTACCAGTGAGCATCCACTGTTCCACCCAGGCGGGTTTCCCACTCTCCACTGGTGATCACGGACTCCACTCGGCCATCGCGGTGGTGTACCTGGATCGCCGCACGCACCCAGAGCGGTTCGCCGGTTCGCGAGAACTTCGAGTACCGGTCGTGTGACCGCGGAAGGAATGCCATGCCGCTGCCGAGGCGGAGAACGACCTCGTGGGTCCCCGGAGCAAGGTGAGCGGTGATGTCCCATGAGACAGCCGGGGTAGGCCCGTCGGGCTGGGAATACCCGGGTTCCAGCTGACCGCTGATCGCAGGACGATCGTCGATCAGAGGAACGACGACACCGTTACTGGTGAAGGCGAGTCGCGCTCTCTCCACGGTGCCAGAGACGTCTATCACCGAACGGACCTCTGGCATCGGCGTCGGTCGTGTCGGCGTCACCCACCGGGGATGAGTGATGGCTCGCGCGTGAGACAAGTCTCGAACAGGACTCTCCACGCGTGCGGGATCTGACCAGGTCAGGTAGCCTCCGGCGTGAACTCCGACCTGCCAGTAAGTCACCTCGCCGTCCCGAAGGTCAGGACCGATCCATGGTGATGCCAGCGGCTCGCCGATGCTCGCTTCGGCTCTGTGAAGACGCTCTATCGACGGGGCGCGACGCACGAGGACCGATTGGATGGCCTCCGGGCATTCACCTCGCAGACGCCAGGTGAGCCGCGGTCTCGTCCTCGGCGCCGCGATCGGATCCGTATGACCGTCTGCCTGCAGCGCGTATGCGGAAGCGGGGCTCATGCGGTTCCTGCGAGCGCGCCTGTACCGCCCGCGGCGATGGGAAGGTGCGTCAGGGTCTGGACCGGGTGCGCAACGATGCGCTTCACGCCCTGGGTGTGACAGTTCTCAAGGCGTACTCGGGCGTCGGGGTGCAGCCACACGGATGCGTCCTCGTGCAGCGGGAGCACATGGATGCCGATTGTCTTCACTCCCGCGGGGATACGAACGTGCCATTCGGTTCCGTCCCAGAAGCGGTCGGAGATGACCGATCCGTCTGCGGTCAGCACAGCCACATCGCCCACCCACTCGAGCGCGAGCTCGACATCGCGGTCATGCATGGACGACGGTACGACCGCTTCGGTCAACATCCCATCCTGGAGTACTCGCGCGATGGAGGGCGCCGAGGCGCGCCCCTCGAACTCTCCGTAGGACGGGGCGGGAGCAACGCCGAGACGGACGACGCTCAGTTCGAGGGAGACCGCCGGTGCGGCGGACTCGGTGGCCTGCAGATCGAAGAAGGCCAGCTCTTTCGTGTCGAACGCTCGCACTCCCGCTCCCGACCGCACCCAGGTGCGAACTTCTCCGTCGGTGGGATCGAGCTCATCGGCGCTGAGGTAGAGCTTCCCGTCGACAACCCAGGCAGACTCGGCATCTTCGGCAGGGAGCATGACGATCGCGTCGTCGCCGAAGGCATGGACCCCGATGGAGTCCGCGTCAGCATCGAAGGCCTTTCCGTTGACGGAGATGCGTGGTGAGAGGCCCTTGACCCCGAAGAGCACCGCGACGGTGCCCCCATGCGGCCGCCGAAGAACAGTCAGCAGGTTTGCGGTCGCCCAGTCGATCTCGGCCTCGCCGACCGGCTGTCGGAAGGGGAATCGGGCGACCGTGCCCACCGGAATCCGGATGGGCTGGTCAGGGAAGGTCATCTGCGTCGACGCGAGATCGAGCTGGAATTGCACGGGACCGCTCGGTGCAAGCGGAACATGCGGCTGCTGACGATTCACGAACACATAGCCGCGGTGCCCGTCAGATCGCATGGCCCACCGCATCGTCGTGAGATCGTGGACGTTCTCGGGCATCGCATCCGGAAGAGTCGAAGTCATCAGCACCAGCTCTTCACCGACGGCGGCCAGGAATGCATGTTGCTGCCGCAGGAGCGCGTGCGTGCGAGTGATCTGGCCCGCAGATCCTATAGGGGCGTGAAAGTCATAGTCGATCTGCGGCATGTCGTTCGGGTATCCCGTTGCATGCGACTCCTGCAGATCCGGACTGGGGTTCAGGCCTCCGGCGAACATGTAGTACCCCTGCCAGGCGGAGCCGTTGCCGATTTTGGCATTCGCGACTGCGGCGACGTCCTCGGCCGTGAGGACAGGGCGCCGATGATAGGCCGTCGCCATCCCGCCGCCGAGTTCGCAGGTCACCGGCGGGAACGTGTCGGAAGGCGACTGGCGATCCGGAGCAGGCGGTGTCCCGCCGAGTGACCGCACGTCGGCGCCGATGCCCGGGTCATCCCATACGTGGCTGAAGTAGAAGTGCTCGCGGAACGAGTCATCCCACGGAGCGCCGGCGTCCACCCAGAAGCCATCGGCGTACCCGCCGTACATCGGCAGGACCTCATCAGCGGGGAGTTGCGCGCTTCCCCATGCGGTTGCCATCCACAGGGGGGCATCCATTCCGACGTCCTTCGCCAGGCCCTTGAGCGTCGCAACATGATCGGACTGGTCGTAGATCTCATTCTCGATCTGAATCCCGATGATGTTGCTGTCAGGACCGAATCGTCCGGTCAACTGGTGGCTCAGCGCGCGATACCACGGCTCTACCAGGGCGAGATAGCGCGGGTCGTCGGTTCGGTGGTCGACGTCGGCGCTCTGCACCCAATCGGGAAAGCCGCCGTTCCGCACCTCACCATGGCACCAGGGGCCGATGCGCAGAACAACGTCGAGTCCGAGCTCTGCACAGAGATCGACGAAGGCGGCCACGTCTCGGTTGTCGTCGAAAGCGGGAGACTCATGCGCGAGAGGCTGGTGATGATTCCAGAAGATGTATGCGGCGACGGTGTTCACTCCGCCGTTGCGCATCGCCCGTAGGCGCCGCTGCCACTGCGTTCGTGGAATTCGGGTGAAGTGGAATTCGCCCGACACGGGGAAGTACGGTCTCCCTCCGCGCGTGATGAACCGGCTGGTGAGACTGGTCCGACCGTCCGCGTGACGGTCCGTCATGGGCGGCGAGGTCAACGGAGCGAGCCACGGACGGAACGAGGCGGTCAGGACAGCGGTGTCGGGCGAAGTCAAGGCAGGTCTTTCTACTCGAGCGTGCGCTGATGCGCGCAACGCGGTCAGCTTAGGCTAAAAACGTTTTCAGGTTTTCGCAAGGGCTGATTGACAAGTCAGTGAATCGAGGTCTATCGTCGTTCCTCGTCAGCTGGAAACGTTTTTAGTTGCCGAATTTTGGCGCCAACATCGAAGGAGATGCACGTGTACGGTGCTTCCGCGCTCAGAGGTCAAGAGCCATCGTGATCATCCAAGCGAACTCGTTGGATGGCGCGCAGGAGTCCGGGCAGGGGGCAGAGCGATCGGCCGCAAGCAGGCCCAGACGGAGACGTCCGCGGTCATCGGGAGTGGTTCCGCCGATCTGGTTCATCATCCCCGCACTGGTTGTGTACCTGGCCATCGTCCTGATTCCCAACGGTCAGGGGCTTTTCTTCTCGTTCACGGATTGGGACGGACTCGGATCCCTCTGGGAGTTCGTCGGAGTTCAGAACTACCTGACAGTGCTCAACGACCCGAACTCGATCCGTGCGATCCTCAACACGTTCTTGCTCACAGCGATCGTGACGATCGGTCAGAACGTCCTCGGACTCCTGCTGGCCTTGGGCGTGAACACTCACATCAAGAGCCGATATGTCCTGCGGCTCGTGTTCTTCCTCCCCGTGGTGCTGACCCCTATCGTGGCCGGGTTCCTCTGGCGTTATCTGCTCACTCCGGCCGGGACTGTGAACACCTTTCTGGAATCGATCGGACTCGGTGCGTTCCAGCAGAACTGGCTCGGTGACCCTGACCTCGTCATCTTTTCGGTGTGTGCCGCCATCGTGTGGCAAGGAGCGGGGTACTCGATGGTGATCTATCTCGCCGGCCTTCAGGCCGTTCCGACTGAAGCGCTCGAGGCGGCAGCCGTCGACGGTGCCGGGCCGTTGCGTCGCACGTGGTCCATAACTCTTCCGCTCATCAACGGAGCCATCGTGGTCAATCTCCTGCTCACGGTCATCGCGAACCTCAAACAGTTCGACACCGTCTTCTCGATGACCGAGGGCGGTCCGTCCGGGGCGAGCGAGACGATGGCGACCATCGTGTACAAGACGGCGTTCACGTACCTGCAGTATCCGAATGCGCTCGCGCAGGGAGTGGTGCTCACTGTGCTGGTCGGAGTCATCGGGTTCATACAATTCCGCCTCACGCAGCGGAAGGCGCTCGCATGAATCGTTATACCTGGCGCACCTTCGGCCTCGAGGCCGTGCTGATTCTCGTCGCCGTGGTCTTCATGATCCCTCTGTTCGTCCTTGTCGCCGTCGCACTTCGCGACGTGAACGGCGTAGAGGGCTTCCTCGGATTCACCTGGCCACTGAACTTCTCCAACCTGGTAACAGCATGGGTCGAGTCCGCGATGGGTCCGAGCATCGTCAACAGTGCGGTGATCACGTCCGTCTCGGTCATCCTGATCATCGCGCTGTCGTCTACCGCCGCCTACACGCTCACGAGACGCACGCAGCATTGGTCGCGCGGCCTCTTCTATCTCTTCCTGGCGGGATTCCTGTTCCCCGGGCAGCTCGCCATGCTTCCCCTCTATCTCGCCTTCGCGTCGTTGGGACTGGTCGGCAACCCGCTCGCCGTCATCCTCATCAACGTCGGCGGGTTCATGCCGTTCGCGATCTTCCTCTATGCGGCTTTCCTCCGCGACCTCCCTCGGGAATATGAAGAGGCAGCCACCATCGACGGCGCGAAGCCGTTGCGGATGTACTGGGCGGTCGTGTTTCCGCTTCTCCGTCCGGTCACCGGCACCGTCGGCATCCTCACGGCGCTGTCGATCTGGAACGACTTCTTCACGCCGCTCCTCTATCTCACGGGAAGCGACAGTCAGACTGCGCCGCTGTCGGTCTACACGTTCGTCAGCATCTACGGTGCCAACTGGCCTCTGGTGTTCTCGGCTCTCATCACGTCTGTCATCCCGATCCTCATCGCCTACTTCCTGATGCAGCGCTTCATCATGCAGGGCTTCGCATCAGGTCTCAAAGGGTGAGCACCGTGCTCTCCCTTCCGGCAACACCCCACCCGAAAGGCACCCACATGCTGTCATCGAAGACACGCCACCGCGTCGGCGCGGTCGTGCTTGCAACAGCTCTCTCCGCAACAGTCCTCGCTGGCTGTTCCACCGGCGGAGGCGCTGATGGAGGCGACGAGAACGTCCTCACCATCGGCACCAACGGCGGCAATGCGATGAAGGGCATCATCGCCGACTTCGAGGCCGCCCACGAGGGGGTGACAGTCAAGGTTCAGGATTCTCCCGAGAACTACCAGCAGGTCACCGCCACTCAGCTCACTGGAGGAACCGCTCCGGATGTGCTGCAGGTGTACCCAGGAACCGGCAACAACGTCAGCGTGAAGATCGCGGGCGACAAGGGGTTCCTCGCGGACATGTCTGCGGAGGAGTGGGCATCCAGCATCCCCGATGCGGCCAGAGACCTGCTCTCCACCAGTGACGGGGAGCTTGTCGCGGTGCCGATGACCTTCTCTTCCATCGGCGGCATCTACAATCAGGGCGCCCTCGATGAACTCGGACTCGCGATTCCGACGACGTGGAGCGAAGTCCTCCAATTCTGCTCAGACGCGTCAGCCGCCGGCAAAGTTCCCTTCGGGCTGGGGCTCTCCGATACCTGGACGACCCAGCTCCTCCCGTACGCATTGACCGCGACGCTCGTCTACGCCGATGACCCTGACTTCGCGCAGCAGCAGGTCGACGGCGCAGCCACGTTCTCGGACTCCGGGTGGCAGACGGCGCTGGACAAATACCTTGAGCTGGACGCCGCAGGATGCTTCAACGGGTCCCCGAACGGCACCCCGTACTCGGAGGTTCAAGACGGGATTCGAAGCGGTGACACGCTCGCGACGGTCAGCGTCGCAGCTGAGACCAGCGCCATCGCTTCCACCGGGCCGGACGGTCTCGTCCTCACCTATGCGGCCTTCCCCGCAACGGATGATGAGTCGACGACATACCTCTCTGCGACCACGGGCCCATCGTTCGCAGTCAATGCAAAGTCGAACAAGGTGGATCTCGCGACGGAGTTCCTCGCGTTCCTTGCCTCGCCGGAGACCCAGATCAAGTACGCGGATCTGTATGGTGACACCGCTGCCCTGCCTGGCGATCTCGTCCAGGACAGCCAGGTCGCCGAGCTTGTCACGAGCTTCGTGACCGAGAACAAGATCTCGACCTGGCCTGATCAGCTGTGGCCGAGCACGACGGTTCAGCCGACACTCTTCGATGGGGTCCAGGCCCTCTTCAGTGGTCAGGATGACGTCGCAGGTGTGCTCAGCAAGATGGACGCCGCGTTCGTGCAGTGAAACCATGCAGGTGGGGCCGTCCTGGAAGGGGCGGCCTCACTCGCCCTCCCAGAGACGGGGCAACTGTAGTGAACTCCTCCGGCCGACGCCGGCCGACCATAGAAGACGTCGCACGCGCCTCCGGAGTATCCGTGGGAACCGTGTCGCGAGCAATCAACGGCGCGCACTGGGTCAGCCCCGCTGCCAGGAAAGCCGTAGAGGACGCCGTCGTCGCCACTGGCTATCGGGCCAATGCCCACGCGCGCAATCTTCGCCGAAGAACCTCCGGCACCATCGCGATCCTCGTCGGCGAGTCCGCAGGTCGTCTGTTTGCCGACCCGAACTTCGGCGCTCTCGTCCGAGACATCTCTTCCGAGCTCGATACAGCGGGTAAGACGATGGTGCTCGCAGTGTCAGGCAACGCGAGCGAACGAACGCGTGTTCTCGATCTCGCCATCTCGGGGCAGGTCGACGGCGTGATCGTCGTCTCGTGGCACGACGATGAAGACATCCTCACGGAACTTATTGCGCATGGTGTTCCTTCAGTTGTCATCGGCATCCCCACCGCACCGTTCTTGAAGCGGGTGAGTTGGGTCGCCTCGGACGACTATGAAGGTGCGCGCATGGCCGTCGCGCATCTTCGTGCGCAGGGGAGAAGACGGATTGCGCTCGTGTCCGGGCCGGCGGACTTGCCGGGTTCTCGACTGCGACTCGACGGCTATGCCGGAGCCATCGGGTCTCAGCAGCCCCTGGTGGCCTATGGCGACTATTCTCACGAAAGTGGCTCCAGAGCTGCTCAGACACTGATCGACTGCTCTGACGGGGCAGGCATCGATGCGATCTTCGCCGCGAACGACGCCATGGCCGCGGGGTGCATTGAGTTCCTGGGAGATCGAAGGATCTCGGTTCCGGACTCTGTCGCCATCGTCGGATTCGACGACAACAGAATCGCCAGATCCACCCGCCCTGCGCTGACCACCATCCGCCAGTCCTTCGGCCTGGTCGCCGCGGAGGCTGTAGCCCTTCTCAAGGGGGAACTCATGAGCGACCCCGCGGCGAGCACCGTGATTCCTGTCGAACTCGTCCGCCGCGCGTCGGCATAGAGAGATTTCGCGACTCGACGCTCATCCCCGCCGGAGTGTGACCACCCGTCACCGATCGCGCTGGTCGCGCTCAGACTGCGGGCTCAGCCCTCCGGGGCGATGCGGCGAACGGCGGGAGGTGCGGGATCGCGATGGGCGCCGTCGTGCGGTCGGGCGTCGCGTGGAAGCTCAGCAAGTCTTGGAGAACGTCGTCGGCCGACATGTACGACGCGGACAGCGGGAGGTCGCGCATCCAGAGCACATCGACGGGTCGCGCTACTCCGCGGCGTGAGCGCGCGAGCGCGGTGTGGACGTGTAGTCACGCCGGGTGCGGCCACCCCGTGTACGCCTCCGCGAGAAAGGTCCTGCCTGACTCAGATTCGACCACCGAGCGAAGTTCCCCCGTCTGGCGACGGCGGTCGAACTCCGATGCGTCCTGCACGGTGTGCAGCATGCTCGTCATCCACCAGGAGAAGTGCTGGGCCTTCCAGATGCGCTGCAGTGCGGTCTCGGCGAACGCGTCGATCAGCCGCGCGTCGTTCTCGAGGAGAAGTGCGCGCAGCGCGCGGTCGAGCAGGACGACATCGGCCACCGCGAGATTCATGCCCTTCGCCCCGGTCGGCGGGACGGTGTGTGCCGCGTCGCCGACGAGTACGGCGCGACCGCGACGGAGCTCGTGCGCCACGAAGCTGCGGAAGCGCAGTACGTCGCGCTGGAAGATGGGGCCTTCGGTCAAGGTCGTGCCGGGGACCCGCGCTTGCAGGGTGTTCCAGATCTCGGCCTCGGAGAGCGCGTTCGGGTCGGCGTCGGGATCGCACTGGAAGTACATGCGCTGCACGGTCGCGCTGCGCTGACTGATCAGCGCGAATCCGTCGGGGGAGTTGCTGTAGATCAGCTCACCGGAGCTCGGGGGCGCCTCGCACAGGATGCCGAACCACGCGAATGGGTACTCGCGGAAGTATCCGCCGGTCGACGACCCGGTGACCGCTGGACGGACGACACTGCGCGACCCGTCGGCCCCCACCACGAACTCGGCCTCGATGCGCACGTCGGCACCGTCGATCGTGGCGGTGACCCAGGGGCGGTCCGTGGATACGTCCCCGACCCCGGTGACCTCGGCTCCGAAGCGTAGATCCTGCCCCGCGGCGAGACGGGCGGCGATCAGATCCTTGAGCGCTTCGTGCTGCGGGTACAGCCACACACTGCGTCCGGTGAGAGAAGGGAAGTCGATACGATGCCCTTCGCCCTCGAAGTGGAGTTCGATCCCGTCGTGGCGGTGTCCCACCGTGAGTACGCGATCGCTCGCCCCGGTCTCGCTCAGCACGCGCACCGTCTCCTGCTCGAGGATCCCCGCGCGGATGGTCGATTCGATCTCGGACCGGCTGCGACGATCCAGGATGATCGACTCGATCCCCGCCTCGGCGAGCAGATGAGAGAGCAGGAGTCCTGCGGGGCCGGCGCCGACGATGGCGACGCGGGTGCGGACGGTGGTGATCATGGCGTCTCCTTCGACGGACGTGTCGCCAGCCATTCTGAGTACCGACGGAGCGTCTCCACGCATCGCTACCGTTGAATGAGAGAAGTCCTCAGCGGCGCCCTCCCAACGCGCGCTCGATGTCGCGCGCGGCGCCGAGCAGCTCGCGCAGCGCCGGTTCCACCGGATCCTCCCGACGCAGGACGACCGATAATGCGGCTGCCACAGTGCCCGTCTCGTCGTGCACCGGCACGGCGACACCGGTCGAGACCGCTTCGATGTAGCCCGGTGCGGTGGCGTGACCGACGGCTCGGACTTCGGCGAGCTTGCGGCGCAGCGCGGCGGCATCCGTGATGGTCTCCGGCGATACCGCGGTCAGCGGGCCGGCGAGGATGCGCTCCTGCACCGCATGATCTGCGTAGGCGAGGAGCACGAGGCCGGACGACGAGGCGTGCAGGGGGAGGCGGCCCGCCACGCGGGTGACGTTCGAGCCCGAATCCGGGCTGCTGAGCCTCTCGAGGAAGAGGGCCTCGTCCTGTTCGAGGATCGCGAGCTGCGTGTGCTCGCGCACCCGCGCCTGTACGCGCTCCATGAACGGCAGTGCCGCCTGGCGCAGCCGCAGCGCATGGGAGGAGCGGGTGGCGAGCTCCCACAGGCGCATGCCGATCCTGATTCTGCGGTCGTCGTCGCGTTCCAGTATCCCGGCGTCGACCAGCTCGCCCACGATGCGGTGGGCCGAGGAGGCCGGCAGTCCCGCCCTGCGACCGATGTCCGACGCGCTCTGCACGGTGCGGGAGGGGGTGAACGTCTCGAGCACGCGGATCAGGCGTTCGGTGACGGAGTCGCCAGAGGGGGAGTTGGCCATGCGACGATGATGTCACGGACGGAGGCTTGTGTCCCATTGAGTGGGAATCTATCGTCATCTCCGGCGGGGTGCGACGAGGATGCTGTGAACGCAGCCCGCCCGTGTCGAAGGAGACACCATGACCGCCGCAGCCGGAACGATCGCCGCAGCCCCCGAGTCGCTGCTCGCCACGCCCGTGCAGGTCTCGCAGGCCGAGATCACGACCGAGATCGTCGGCCTCCACGCCTCTCTCTCGCGCCGTGAGCGGGGTGGCGAGAGCCTTCCGGCGACCATGCACGACTTTCCGCCGTACCGGTCGAGCATCCTCCGGCATCCGACCAAGAATCCGCGGCTGGTCGACCCCGAGACGATCGAACTCCTGTCTCCGGCCTTCGGCCAGCGCGACGTCGCCGCGATCGAGTCGGACTTGACGATCCAGCACACGGGTGAGCCGCTGGGTGAGCGCATGACGGTGCGCGGACGACTGCTGGACTCCTGGGGGCGCCCGCTGCGCAATCAGCTGATCGAGCTGTGGCAGGCGAACTCGTCGGGCCGGTACATCCACCAGCGCGACCAGCACCCGGCCCCGCTCGACCCGAACTTCACCGGCGCGGGCAGAGCGATCACGAACGATGACGGCGAGTACCTCTTCACCACGATCAAGCCGGGCCCGTACCCGTGGAAGAACCACGTGAACGCCTGGAGGCCCGCGCACATCCACTTCTCGGTCTTCGGTTCCTCGTTCACCCAGCGCCTCGTCACGCAGATGTACTTCCCCGGCGATCCGCTGTTCGCCCTCGACCCGATCTACAACACGATCTGGCGGCAGAAGGATCGCGATGCCCTCGTGGGCGTGTACGACCATGATCTGACCTCTCCCGAGTGGTCTACGGGGTACCGCTTCGACATCGTCGTCGACGGGCCCGACGCGACCTGGTTCGAGCAGGAGGAGAACTGACATGGCGGCTCCCGCCAGGACCCACCGCGCCACCCCCGGCCAGACGGTCGGACCGTTCTTCGCCTACGGCGTCGAGTATCCGAAGATGCACGAGGTCGCCTCACCGCATTCGCCGGGCGCGATCCTGCTCGCCGGCACCGTGCGCGACGGTGCGGGCGATCCGATCCCCGATGCGTTCATCGAGATCTTCGGTGCCGATGCCGACGGAACCGTGCCCCGGGCCCGCGGCGCCTTCCGCCGCGACGACCACACGTTCACCGGATTCGGTCGGGCCTTCACCGATGACGAGGGACACTACGAGTTCTGGACCCGCAACCCTGGACCCTCCGGCACGGGGGCGCCGTTCTTCGCCGCGATCGTCTACGCCCGGGGGCTGCCCGACAAGCTGCACACGCGGATCTACCTTCCGGAGAACACGACGGCACTCGAGAGCGACGCGCTTCTGGCCTCGCTTTCGTCCCAGGAGCGTGCGACCCTCGTCGCGACACGCACCGCTGACGGATGGCTTCACCACGACATCCGGTTGCAGGGCGAGAGGGAGACGGTGTTCCTTGTCTACTGACTTGTGCTGCCCGATCACGCGGGGGAGACCATGACCGCCTTCGACGACGGACTGCTCTCGCCGGTCGCGACCGGATTCGACGACGTGGTCTGTGACGACGCGGTCGTCGATGCCCTGGTGGGCGCCGAACGGGCGCTCGTCTCGGCGTACCGCGAGACGGGGATGCTGACAGAGGTCGACCACGCGGTGCTCGCCGATGCGCTCGGAACGGGGCCGGCTGGTGGTCGGGTGGCTGCAGCAGCGCTGGCGGCGGCATCGGTCTCCAGCGGGAATCCCGTGATCCCGCTCGTCGCCGTGCTGCGTGATCGGGTACCCGAGCACCTCCGGCTCTGGATCCACCGGGGCGCGACCAGTCAGGACGTCGTCGACACGGCGCTGATGATCGTGGCGCTCTCCGCGGTCGAGCGCCTGAGGGCGTCTCTCGACCGAGTCCTCGACGGGCTCGTGACGCTCGACGAGACGCACGGCGCAGACGTGGTCGTCGCCCGCACACTGACCCAGCACGCGGTGCCGACCACCATCGGTGCGCGGTTGCGCACCTGGTCCCGAGGCGTCGAGCGGGCGGTCTCCCGTCTCGCCATGCTCGAGTTCCCGGCGCAGCTCGCCGGTGCCGCGGGCACGAGGGCATCGTTCGTGCAGATCACCGGTTCGGTCGGCGGAGCGGAGGCGCTCGCCGCATCGTTCGCCAGGCATGCCGGTCTCGAGGAGCCGGCGGGCTCGTGGCAGGTCAATCGGTGGCCGATCACCGAGATGGGTGACGCCCTCGTACAGACCCTCGACGCGCTCGGCAAGGTCGCGACGGACATCGCGACCCTGTCCCGCACGGAGATCGGCGAGATGGCGGAGGGCGCCGGCGGCGGGTCGTCGGCGATGCCGCACAAGAGCAACCCGGTCGAATCGACCCTCATCCGCTCGGCATCGCTGCGCGCCCCGCAGCTCGCCGCGACCCTGCACCTCGCTGCGGCCCAGGCCGCAGACGAGCGCCCCGACGGAGCCTGGCACGCCGAGTGGCCGACCCTGCGGGAGCTGCTCCGGCTCGCCCTGGGTGCGTCCGCCCACGCAGCCTCGCTCGTGGAGGGACTGCGCATCGATGTCGCGGCCGGCACTCGCAACCTGGATCTCACCGGAGGGCTCATCATCACGGAGCGTCTGGCGATCGTCCTCGAGCCCCTGATCGGTCGAGCACGGTTCGACGGCGTCCTGTCCGCAGCCCGCAGCGGGCAGGACCTGCGCGGCCTGATCCACGCGCTTCCGGAGGCGAACGATCTCGATGTCGACGCTCTGCTCGACCCGGAGCGATATGTCGGCGGAGATTCGGCGGGGGAGTGCTGATGGAGCTCTCCTTCACCGACCCCGTGGGCCCTGCAGACGGCCCGCTGCTCATCCTGGGCCCGTCACTCGGCACGTCGACGATCCTCTGGGAGTCCGTCGCACCCGCGCTCGCGGCGGCGCACCGCGTCATCGCCTGGGACCTCCCCGGGCACGGGGCCTCGTCTCCGGCGGTCGAGTCATTCTCGGTGGCCGACCTCGCCGACGCTGTCGCCGCCGCAGCCAGAGACGCCGGTTCCGGCAGCATCCGCTATGCCGGCGTCTCGCTCGGGGGAGCGGTCGGTCTCGAACTGCTGTTGCGGCATCCTGCTCTCGTCGAGCGCGCGGCGATCCTCTGTTCGGGGGCGGTGATCGGCAGCCCCTCGGCATGGCGTGAGCGTGCGGCGAAAGTGCGGGCCGAATCGACCTCGGCCCTGATCGTCGCTTCGGCGCAGCGGTGGTTCGCGCCGGGCTCGATCGCTCGGCACCCGGACCTGACGGGACGCCTTCTGCACACGCTGCAGAACGCGGATGACGAGAGCTACGCACGATGCTGCGAGGCGCTCGCCGAATACGACGTGCGCGCGCACCTGCGAGAGATCGACGCTCCCGTGCTCGCGGTCTGGGGCGAGCATGACCAGGTGACGCCGGAGAGTTCCGCAGCGGAGATCTCCGACGGCGTGCGCGACGGACGCTCGGTGCGGATGCCCGCGGCATCGCACCTCGCTCCGGTCGATGCCCCCGCCGAGGTCTCGGCCCTGCTCGATCACTTCCTGACTGAGAGGAGCCGGTGATGGCCGGTCTCACCGATGACGAACGTCGCGCACAGGGGTTCGCGGTGCGCCGCGAGGTGCTCTCGGATGCGCACGTCGACCGTGCGATCGCCGCGACCACCGACTTGAACGCCGACTTTCAGGACTTCATCACCCGCGTCGCGTGGGGCGAGGTCTGGTCGCGTCCCGGGTTGGATCGACGCTCGCGGTCGATAGCCGTGCTCTCGTCGCTCATCGCGAACGGCCACCACGAGGAGCTCGCGATGCATCTGCGCGCCGCTCTGCGCAACGGCCTGTCCGTCGACGAGATCCGCGAGGTGATACTGCAGTCCGCGGTCTACTCGGGGGTGCCCGCGGCGAACACCGCGTTCCGCATCGCCGGCGAGGTCTTGCGGGCGGAGAGCGCATCGTGATCGACAAGACCGTGCCGGATGCCACCACGGCCGTCGCGGGGATCCGCGACGGTGCGACGGTGATGATCGGCGGATTCGGACGCGCGGGGCAGCCGGTCGAGCTCATCGACGCTCTCATCGCCCAGGGCGCCGGCGACCTGACGATCGTCGCCAACAACGCCGGGAACGGAGACACCGGGCTCGCCGCCCTGCTCGCGGAGCGCCGCGTGCGCAAGATCATGTGCTCGTTTCCCCGGCAGCACGACTCGTGGGTGTTCGACGGCCTGTACCGGGCGGGGGAGATCGAGCTCGAGATCGTGCCCCAGGGCAATCTCGCGGAGCGGATCAGAGCTGCGGGTGCCGGCATCGGTGCCTTCTTCTCACCCACCGGGGTCGGCACCGAACTCGCCGCGGGCAAGGAGGAGCGCACGATCGACGGGCGGAGGTACGTGCTCGAGTACCCGATCGCGGCAGATGTGGCGTTGATCAGCGCTCGCACGGCCGATCGATGGGGCAATCTGCTCTATCGCGAGACCGCGAGGAACTTCGGTCCCGTCATGGCATCGGCAGCAGCAGTCACGATCGTGCAGGTCGACGAGATCGTGCCGCTGGGATCCATCGATCCTGAGAGCGTGGTGACTCCCGGTCTCTTCGTCGACCGCGTCGTCGCGGTCGGCCGACGTCCGTGGCTCGGCGAGCAGGGGTTCGTCGGCGGCGTCGACATCGAGGGCAGGCCGCGGGATGCTGTCGAGGAGGTCGCACCATGACCACGAGCGTCACCCGAAACGAGCTCGCCGCGCGGATCGCCGCGGATATCCCTGAGGGCTCGGTGGTGAACCTCGGCATCGGCGCACCGACCCTCGTCGCGAACTTCCTGCCCGCCGACCTCGAGATCATCCTGCACACCGAGAACGGTCTGCTCGGCATGGGGCCTGCGCCCGAACCGGACCGGATCGACCCCGATCTCATCAACGCGGGCAAGCAGCCGGTCACGGCGCTCCCTGGCGCCGCCTACTTCCACCACGCCGACTCGTTCGCGATGATGCGCGGCGGGCATCTGGATGTCTGCGTGCTCGGCGCATTCCAGGTCGCGCAGAACGGCGATCTCGCGAACTGGTCGACGGGCGCGCCCGGGGCGATCCCGGCGGTGGGCGGCGCGATGGACCTGGCTATCGGAGCGAAACAGGTGTTCGTCATGACCGACCTGCTCGCGAAGGACGGCTCATCGAAGCTCGTCGCCGAGTGCAGCTATCCGCTCACCGGTGTCGGATGCGTGACCCGGGTCTACACCGACCACGCCGTCTTCGACGTCGTGGACGCTCGTTTCGTCGTGCGGGAGGTCTTCGGCGACAACACCGTCGAGACACTGCGCACTCTGACCGGACTGGAGCTCTCATGACCGCAGCGATGATCTATGACGCCGTGCGCACTCCCTTCGGTCGCGCGGGTGGCGCACTGTCGGGCATCCGTCCCGATGATCTGGCTGCGGTGACCCTCCGAGCGATCGTCGAGCGGACGGGCATCGATCCCGCACGCGTCGACGACGTGCTCCTGGGTGATGCGAATCAGGCGGGGGAGGACAACCGCGATGTCGCGCGGTTCGCCGCGCTGCTCGCCGGATTTCCGACGACGGTGCCCGGTGCCACCGTGAACCGTCTCTGCGGATCGAGCCTCGAGGCGGTGATCCAGGGGTCGCGCGCGATCGAGACGGGTGACGCCGCCGTGATCCTCGCGGGCGGTGTCGAGTCGATGAGCAGAGCCCCGTTCGTGGTGGAGAAGTCGGCGAGACCCTGGCCCGCGGTCGGCAATCAGACGCTGTGGAACACCGCGATCGGCTGGCGGATGACCAACCCCGCGCTGCCCGCGGACTGGACCATCTCGAACGGCGAGTCCGCCGAGAAGCTCGCCACGACGTTCGGCATCACGCGAGAGGAGCAGGATGCCTTCGCGCTGCGCAGTCATCGCCGTGCCGCCGAAGCATGGGCCGCAGGAGTGTTCGACGCTGAGATCGTGGCCGTGCCCGGAGCGACTCTGGCCCGTGACGAAGGCATCCGCGATGACACTTCGCTCGAGAAGCTCGGTGCACTGCGTACGCTGTTCGCCGACGACGGCACGGTCACGGCGGGGAACTCCTCACCGGTCAACGACGGCGCCTCCGCCGTGCTGATCGGTGCGGAGGGCGTGCTTGACGCCGAGCCCCTGGCGCGTATCGCCGGTCGCGCAGTGCTCGGCAACGATCCCGATGTGTTCGGCATCGCCCCTGTGGAGGCGGCGAACCGGGCGCTGGCCCGCACAGGTCGCACATGGGAGGACGTCGACCTGGTCGAACTCAACGAGGCCTTCGCCTCGCAGTCGCTGGCATGCCTCGCCGGCTGGCCGGACCTGGACCCGGACCGCGTCAATGTGCACGGGGGGGCGATATCGATCGGCCATCCTCTTGGTGCCTCCGGGGGGCGGCTCATCGCTCGGGCAGCGCACGAACTGCGTCGCCGTGGTGGAGGAATCGCCGTGGTCGCACTGTGCATCGGCGTGGGACAGGGGCTCGCCCTCGTGCTGGAGCGCTGAGCTCGAACCCGTGTGTCTGCGCACACGTTCGCCCACGGACCAGATTGATCCGTGGGCGAAGGTGTGTGTGCTGATCAGCGCGTGGGTGAGCTCGCCCAGAATTCGCACTGGTGGACGTCGGCGAAGTCTGTGAAGGTCTCGTCGCCTTCGGAGGAGAGCTTCAGGAAGCGCGGGTCAGACTCCTCGAACCGCTGCCAGGGTTCACCAAGCTCGCCCGTCGCCGCGAAGGCACCCCAGTAGTCCATCATCCGGTGCGAGAGTTCCTTTTCGGCGTCGGTCAGAGGCCGCTCCACATCCGCGAAGTCGAACAGGTAGGCCAGCTCCGACGAGTGCGCGCTGGACATGTCCAAGCCCTCGATCGCCATTCCGGCCATCGTGGGAGACGTGGGATCCTCGAATTCGTAGGCGTACACCGGTACCTGTGTCGACGCTGACGAGGCGAATGCGTACGTGGTGCATCCGAAAGTGCTGTCGGTGTCGATGGCAGCGAGAGCCATTGCGGGGGAGTCGTAGTCTGCCGCCTGATAGCGCTGCAGAATCTCCTCGGCGTCGTCGCCGTAGCTCTGTCGGATGCGCTCGTCGTACTCCTCGGCGGTCATACTGCCCGCGTCCGGGCCGACGCTGAAGAAGATGCCCTGCTTGCCCTCCCAGCGGTTCGATCCGACAAGGAGGGGGATGGCGTCCCAGTCGCCCTCGGCGATCGCATCCTGCGGTCGTGTCGGAAGGACGGAGCTGCCGAAGACGGGTGTGAATCGGGCCGGCGCGTTCACGAGCTCGGTGGTGTCCACGCTCTGCAGGCATTCGAGTTGTTCATCGCCTGCCGGGCAGCCGATCTCAGTGGCGAGCTGATCGCCCTTCTCGACTGCGTTCTCACGAGCGGTGTAGGCGTTGAACGCGCAGGACCCGCTCTGGAGTATTGCTCCACTGATCAGGCCGGTGGTCGAGGGTGCGGCGAGGAGACCACAGATCGACATCGCGCCGGCGGACTGTCCGGCTACGGTCACTCGATCCGCGTCGCCGCCGAAGTCAGGGATGTTCTCGTGCACCCATCGGAGGGCTGCGACTTGGTCGAGCAGACCGAATGAACCAGCATCGGCGCCCATCGTCTCGGTGGCCAGGTACCCCATCGCGCCGACACGGTAATTGATGACGGCGACGACGGTGCCGGTGCGGTCGGCAAATTCGGAGGGATCGAACAGCGCTGCGCCGCCCGAACCGAAGCCGCCGCCGTGGATCCACATCACCACGGGCAGAGCATCGGTGGAAGTGGTCGATGCGGGTCGGTACACATCGAGGTAGAGGCAGTCCTCGCTCGTCTTCGTTCCGGCGACCTCGCCGTCACCTCCCTGCAGACACGAGTTGCCATGCGCGGTCGCCTCGCGGGTGCCGTCCCATCCGGCGGCTTCGGCGGGAGCGGCGAAGCGGTTCTCCTCGACGGGCGGTGCCGCGTAGGGAAGGCCGAGGAAGGATTCTGAGCCGTCGGCGCTCACGCCAGAGATCATTCCCTGGGTGATCTCGACGACGGGTGGTGTCGTCGTCGACGGCGTGTCGGCTTCGGGCGCGCAGGCGGCCATCCCGACTGCCAGAGCCACTGCGGCGACGGCGGCTCCGAGGGCGCGGGTACTGCGCGCCGGGGTTGGCAGTGTGGTCGTGTTCTCGCTCATGAGGACTCCATCGTCTCGGTGGCGCATAAGCGACGAGAACCATCACTTATGTACTATTCATGTACAGATAAGTAGGAAATCGACTTAACCGCAAGCCCCGATGGGGTTACCCAGTCGGGTCGGTCTGGGTATCTGCTGCGTCGATAGGCGCATAGAAACCTCTTATGTCTAAAAATGGCAGAAGTTCGATAGCCTTCAGAGGAGGCGTTCACACGCCAGAGAGGAAGCGCTGATGCTTCTCGAAAGAGACCTGATCCAGTCCGTGGGCTTTCGCAATGTGCGCGAGGGAGCGGAGATCGTCGGATTCCAGTTCCGCGTGCGGATGCCCTCATATCGGGGGATGGCCGCATCGCTGATCGACGGGATCGCCGTGTCGATCCCCGGTCTGGTCGATGTTGCCGCGAACGTTCCCACCTGGACTCTGCAGGGGGAGATCTACACGCTCGACGAACTGTGGGCGAGCGACGGCGTGCGCTGGCAGCTCGAGGATGCAGCCGTCATCACGGTGCCCCTCGCCGGCGGGCTGCCGGACGGCATCCATGAGCTCTCGATCGACCTGCGCCTGCGCATGTCGTACATCCCTCAGGAGCACCAGCCCAGCCGGTATCAGGTGACCAGGGCGATCACCCTCTCGCCCGAGGCCACCGGCGCGCCTTTCCGCTACGGCGTCTCCCTCTACAGCTTCATGGGCGACTACGGCACATGTCTCGATCTCGAGACGGCGCTGCATCAGATCGCCGATCTCGGCGCCACCGGTGTCGAGATCCTCGGAGAGGGACACGTGCCGAACTATCCGGATCCGCCCCAGGAGTGGGTGGATGACTGGTTCCGCCTGCTGAAGAAGTACGGCCTCCAACCGACCAACATGGGCTCGTGGATCGACACCCGCCTGCATTCCAGCGGTGAGGCCGCGCGAGAGATGTCGGTCGATGAGGGCGCCGCGATCCTCCAGCGCGACCTGCGTCTGGCACAGCGACTCGGCTTCCGGTTCCTGCGACCCAAGATCGGCGTCGTCTCCAGCGACCTGATCCCGCACTCGATCTGGACCGAGGTCGTCGAGCGCAGCCTGCCCCTCGCCGAGGAGCTCGACGTCATCATCTGCCCGGAGATCCACGCACCGACGCCCATCAAGCATGAGGTGGTCGAGGATTACGTCGCCCTGATCACCCGCACGGGCACCAAGCACTTCGGGCTGCTGCTGGACACCGGCATCTTCCAGGATCGACCGATCCCCCTGCGCCCCGGTGAGCTGCCCGGCCGTCGACCCGCGTTCCTCGACGGCATCGGCGTGGACCCCGCCGACATCTTCGACGTGATCGAGCATGTGGTCTTCATCCAGGCGAAGTTCCACGACATCGATGATGATCTCGTGGACCAGCAGATTCCCTGGGAACCGGTGCTCCGCGCGCTCCGAGATGCCGGATACACGGGCTATCTGTCGAGCGAGTATGAGGGGGAGCGTATTCCCTGGCGCTCGGTCGAGCAGGTGCGCCGCCAGCATTCCCTCATCCGCCAGACCGTCGACGCCCTCTAGGAGACATCATGCCCAACGGACTCATCCACGCAGACAGCCTGCGCCCGCATCCGGACGGACTGGCTCTGAGCCTCACCCTGCCCTGGTACCGCAGCCTGTGGCTGTCGTCCGTCTCCGCCCTCGCCCTCACGGTGGACGGCGAAGAGGTGGCGCCAGAAGATCTGCGCTTCGAACTGCACGGGCGCTCCTATGCCATCGACGAGCTCAGCGACCAGAGCGAGACGCTCTGGTTCCTGCAGGAGCATCCTCTGCTCATCGCGCGGCGCGATGTGCCGGTCGAGCGCGGCGAGAGCCACGACGTCATGCTGGTCGGGCAGCTCCGCCTTCCCTACATGCAGATCGTCCCCGGTGCGGACGGCGGTCCCGGCATGTACGTGCCGAACTTCGTGCGCGACGTCCACACGCTGACCGTCACGGATTCCCCGGCCCCAATCCCGGCGCTCGTGAGCGACGTCCCTCCTGCGCCCCCGGCGACCGATGCGGATCCGTTCCAGCTCGGGTTGACGCTCTACTCCGCGAGCGCCGAGTTCCGTGCCGGGTGGTACGACTTCGACAGCTTGCTCGACCGCGTCGCCGAGCTCGGCATCGGTCCCGGCATCGAGATCGTGGCCTCGCAGATGGTGCCCACCTACCCGGTGGTGTCGGACGACTTCGTCACGCGCTGGCGCGCCGCGTTCGACCGGCACGGCTTCGACGCGAGCTCGTTCGGCGCGAACCTCGACATGGGCCGTCGGCGTGACCGCGACATGACACCGGATGAGGAGTTCGAATTCTCGAAGCTGATGTTCACCGGTGCGAAGCAGCTCGGTTTCCCCCTGGTGCGCATCCAGAGCGCGAAGCCGGAGCTGCTGCGCAGGCTCCTCCCGATCGCCGAGAGCCTCGAGCTGAAACTCGCCTACGAGATCCACGCACCCGTCGGCCCGAACGCGGAGTCCGTCCTCAAGGTGCGCCAGACCTTCGCGGAACTGGACTCGCCGTTGCTCGGCTTCGTCGCGGACTTCTCCTCGACCATGCACGCGATGTCTCCGACGCTGTTGCGCGCCGTCCGCCGAGCAGGCCTCGACGATGAGTCTGTGGCCAAGCTCCAGGAGATCTGGGCGACCGATGCGACGATGCGCGAGCGTCAGGACGAGTTCATCGGCTACCTCCACGGTCGCGACTTCGACCCTGGTCGGCTCGGATCCTTCGCGCATCTCGCCTTCAACATGCACGGGCATGTTGCTCCGCAGGAGTGGGCGGACATCATGCCGCAGATCCTGCACGTGCACGCGAAGTTCTACGACATCGATGAGGCAGGGCAGGAGCCGGCGATCGACTATCCGGAGCTCGTACGCGTGTTCGTCGAGGGCGGCTACCGGGGCTACTGGTCGAGCGAGTGGGAGGGGCACGCCTTCGCCGAGCTCGGCGAAGTGGATCCCCTGGTGCTCGTGCGTCGACAGCATGATCTGATTCGCGCGAGCATGCGCACGGCGGTACAACCCGCCTGAGTCAGTCGTTCGTGTGCGCCCCGGATTCGACGATGCGGCCTGCCTCCTGGAAGAGTTCCACCATCCAGGCGTGCTCGGGGTCACGCGCATGCACGGGGTGCCACCAGAGTGCATGCACGAGGGGTGTGGGCTCGAACGGGAGTTCCACAATGCGCACGCCGCCGAGGCGTGCCGCGAGCGGTGCGAGCGCGCGCTGGATCAGGCCGATCCGGCGCGTGCCCGCGACGTAGAGGGGGAGCGCGAGAAAGCTCTCCACGACGGCGTCGATGCGCGGCTCCACGCCTAGCTGCTGGATCTGCCGGCTCGCCGATGTGAACGCCGTCTGCGACTGGTAGGTCATCACGTAGGGACGATCGGCGAGGTCCGCCATCGTGAGTTCGCCGTCGATTCCCTGCTCTCCCTCGGCGACGAGCGCGACCCACTCGTCGTGCCAGAGATCGGCATAGGAGAGATCCGTGAGGAACCCGTGCGGGATGATCATGGCGTCGGCGGAACGCAGTCGGTTCGGGGCGTCTTCGACCACCGTCGGGTTGTGCAGCATGAAACGGAACCGCACGCCGAGCCCGCGGTCGGCAGCCAAGCGGGAGACCACCGCGCCGATGGTGGCGAAGCCGTAATCCGAGCCGTAGATGGCGAACTCGCGCGTGGACTCCGACGGTGTCCAGGTCGCCTGACTCTCGAAGACGCGTCGAGCAGCTTCGAGCGCGGTCGAGGTGTGCTCGGTGAGCCGCAACGCGAACGGGGTCAGTTCGTAGGTGTTTCCTCGACGCGCGAGGATCGGGTCGTTGAAATGGGTGCGCAGACGCGCGAGCGAGGCACTCAGTGCGGGTTGGCTCAGATGCAGCAGCTCGGCGGCGCGCGTGACGCTGCGTTCAGTCAGCAGTGCGTCGAGGGACACGAGCAGGTTCAGATCGAGTCGAGACAGCAGGGCATGATCGGTCGGCATCAGAACCTCCGGCAGGGGGGGCGGGTGTCTCGATCTTATCGACGTCACCGATTCCGCCGGCATCGCGCATTCTCCTGCCGAATAGCGGGAAGCGCGCAGCGTTCAGGCCGACTTATGCGATGCATCCAAAGCACTTATGTGTGTTTCCGGCAAATGGGGGCAATACTGACAGGACAGCACCGGGCTCGATCCGAAGAGTCCTCGACAACGTAGTCAGAAAGGCTGGACATGTCACAGCATTCTCGATCCCGCGTCCTTCGCACCGGCATCCTCGCCGCGGCGACCGTGGGAGTCGTCATCCTCGCCGGTTGCTCCGGTTCCACGCCCGATCAGGGCTCTGGAGACTCCGACGGGGCGCAGGCCTTCAGCTTCACGTTCGCGACCTCGAACAATCTCGAGAGCCCGTACGAGTCGCTCGCCAAGGCTTACATGGATGAGCACCCCGACGTCAAGATCACCCTCAACCCGACGCCCAACGACAAGTACGGCGAGACGATCCGCACGCAGTTCCAGGCAGGAAACGCGGCCGACGTCGTCCAGACCACCCCGGGATCGGGTGATGCCCGCGGCGTCATCCCGCTCGCAGAGGCAGGCTTCCTCGAGCCGCTCGGCGACACTGCCACGGGGCTGGTCCCGGCGGGCAGCGAGCCGATCTTCGAGATCGACGGCGAGACCTACGGGCAGCCGATGGACTTCACCATCGCCGGCGTCGTGGCGAGCATGGGGACCGCCTCGCAGAGTGGCCTCGACGACTGGCCGACGGACGAGAAGGAGATGTTCGCGGCATGCACGGAGCTCGCGGGCGAAGGAAAATCGCTGTTCGCTCTCGCTGGAGCCGCCGGACCGAACGCGGGCCTCACTGCCCAGGGCATCGCGGCCACACGCGTCTACGCCGGTGAGCCCGACTGGAACACCCAGCGCGCCGACGGCAAGACGACGTTCGCCGAGTCCGACGGCTGGAAGGACACGCTGCAGATGGTCATCGACCTGCACGACGGCGGATGCTTCCAGCCCGGCGCAGAAGGCGGTGGCTTCGACGCCATCACCAACGGCCTCGCACAGGGAACCTCCGTGGGCAGCTTCATCCCGTCCGGCTCCGCTGTCGAGATCGCCACGGCCGCACCCGCCGAGGCGAACTTCAAGGTGCAGCCGTTCCCGGCGGCCGACGGTGGAGACCCCTACATCCTGGCGAGCTCCAACTACACGATCTCGATCAACGCGGCCTCGAAGGTGAAGCCCGCGGCCGAGGAGTTCGTCGAATGGCTCGCAACGGACGAGGCGCAGGAGCTTTACTACGAGAAGTCGGGTCTGCTGCCCATCTCGGGCTATAAGAACCTCGACCTCTCCGACACCATCTACTCGCCGGTGGTCGACCTGATCGCAGACGGCTCCTACGCCACCCTGCCGAACAACATCTGGCCGAACCCGTCGGTCTACGACGCGCTGCAGGTCGGCGTTCAGGGGCTGCTCACCGGGCAGAAGACCATCGACCAGGTGCTCCAGGACATGGACAACGCCTGGGGCGACTGACACAGAGGGCCGTCCGGGGCCGCGAACGAG
>NZ_JBQEPC010000005.1:0-337819 GCF_052045655.1 Microbacterium sp. 22215 | reverse complement strand
TCGGGCCCCCGCACGTTCGGCTCAGCCGATCAGGCTCGGCTGCAGGTCGCGCAGGGTCCGACGGTGCGTCATCCGCGTCACGCCGATGGCCGCGAGGAGCAGAGCTCCGACGAGCCAGATGCCCAGCACCACGAGATCCCAGCCCGCCCTGCCGAGGTTCCCGCCGTACATCAGCTGCCTCATGGCGTCGACGACGTAACCGAGCGGCAGCACATGGTGCAGCGCAGCGAGGGGCGCGGGCAGAGTCTGCCAGGGGAAGGTTCCGCCCGCCGTCACGAGCTGCAGGACCATGAGCACCAGGCCCAGGAACTGTCCGACTGAACCGAGCCAGACGTTGAGGGCGAGGATGATCGCCGCGAACGTCGCCGACGCGAAGATCATCACGCCGAGCGTGCCGATGGGGTTGTTGAACGTGAAGCCGAGGGTGATCGCGAGGATACCCATGAGTCCGAGCATCTGAACGGCGCCGAGCATGGCCGGGGTCAGCCAGCCGGCGAGAGTCACCCGGATCGGCGAGTGCAGGGCGGTCACGGCTCGACGCGAGATCGGCTTGACGATGAGGAACAGCGCGTAGATGCCGATCCAGGCCGACAGGGCGGCGAAGAACGGGGCGAGCCCTGCGCCGTAGTCCTCGGCGGACGCGACCTTATCGCTCGACACCTTCACCGGGTCGGCGATCGTGTCGGCCTGCTGGGTGCGCAGTTCAGGGGTCGAGGCGGGGATCTGCTCGACCCCGTCGGCCAGCCCGTCGCGCAGCTCGGCGGTGCCCGATGCGAGGGTGCCGAGTCCGTCGCGCAGCTGCGCCGCGCCGTCGTTCGCGGCCGCCGCGCCGGTGGCGACGGTCTTCGCCCCCGAGGCGAGCTGCGAGGCTCCGGATGCCACGGATGCGGCGCCCGCCGCGAGCTGATCGACCTTGTCGACCGCGTTCTGCACAGTGGTGTTGCCCTCTTCGAGGCGGGCGCCGAGCGGATCGAGGGTGGCCAGCACCTGGTCGATCTCGTCCTGAGTGAGGCCCTGGTCGGTGAGGACGGTCGTGATGTCCTCCCGCACCTGAGGCAGCGCGTTCGTCGCCTGCTGCACGGCCGAGCCTGCTCGGTCGGCGACGTCGGCGAGTTGACGGTTGCCGTCGCTCACCTGCTGGGCCCCCGATGCGAGGGTGGCCGCGCCGCTCGCGAGCTGCGACGTCCCGCTGGCGAGCTTGCTGGTGCCGTCGGCGAGGGTCGTACTTCCGGTGGCTGCCGTGTTGGCGCCGTCGGTGAGCTGGTTCGCTCCGTCGACCGCGGTGACCAGGTTGTCGCGCACGTCGCTGAGCCCGGTGAGCAGCCGTTCGGCGGCCTCGCTGCCGACCATCTCGGCCACCGAGCTGCGGATCTTCTCGACCGCCTGCGTGCCCATCGACGAGGCCAGGTAGTTGTTGGCGTCGTTGGTCTCGAGATCGATGCGCGCCTGGTGCGGATCGTCGCCCGCGGCGGAGGTCAGCGCAGCCGAGAAGTCGGCGGGGATCGTGACGGTGAAGTCGACCGTGCCCTCGCGCAGAGCATCCGCCGCCTCGTCGGCCGACATGAGCTGCCAGTCGAAGGCATTGCCCTCGATGAGGTTGTCGGCGACGTCCTCGCCGTAGTTGACGGTCTCTCCGGTCGGAGCGTCCGTGCCTGTGGTGGGCGTCGCCGCCCCCTCGTCGTCGACGACCAGCGCGACCGGCACGTCGGGGAACTTCGCGTAGGGATCCTGGTTGGCCCAGAGGTAGAGGCCGCCGTAGAGGATCGGCACGCACACGAGCGCGATCAGGGCGACGATGCCCATCTTGCTCGCTGTGAGGCGCCGCAGCTCGGCGGCGATCATCGAGGGAACCTTCATCGTTCGGCTCCGTTCCGGGGCGTGTGTGTGTCTGTGTCTGTGTCGTCGGCGGCCTGCGCGTCGTCGTCTGAGTCGGCGTCGTCCGTCTCGGGGGAAGGCGACTCCAGATCATCCGATGCGTTGCCGCCGTGTTCGGCGTCGGCGCGCGGTGCGTCGGCCCGATCGTCTGACTCGTCCGGCTCCACCGGGGGAGCGGATGCGTCGTCGACGTCGTCGGAGTCGTCCGCCGAGTCATCGGCCGAATCGGCGGCAGGTGCGTCGAGCACGAGCGGCTCGATCGGTCCCGAGGCGTTGATCGCCTCGAGCTCGTGCATCCGCTCGAGGGCGACGGCCGCCGAGCCGCCGATGATCACGAGCATGGCATAGCCGCGGTCGGCGAACTCCGACGCGATGCGCCACCATCCGTCGGGGCTGCCGCCGTGCCGGTCGGGGGAGACGAGCACGATGCCCTCGGTGCCCTTGCGCAGGATCGCCAGCTCGCACAGAATGCGCACGCGCGCGGCCGGATCGACGTTGCCGATCGGAACACCGGCCAGCTCGCCGAAGCCGAGCTGGGAGAGCCACCGGCGGGCGTGCAGAGGCGTCGCGCCGACGCCGGCGAACATAAGCTCCTCGCCGACGACGCCCGCGAGGGTGATGTCGGCGTGCGGGTCGCTGACGTCGGGGGCATCGACGAGAGCGATCGTGCGGCGCAGCATCCGGTTGTTCGCCGTGCCGTCGATCGTGACGCGGCCGGTGTCGGGCTTCATTCGGCCGCTCGCGATGAGGCCGAGCACGCTCGGGCGCTGCTCAGTCTCGGCGAGGGCGAAGCGCACGGCTCCGGAGTGGAACTCCAGGCTCATGGACGGCAGCGCCTGGCCACCCTTGCCCTTGCTGACGTCATGCAGGGTGACTCTCATGCGCTGACCTCCTGAAGGTCGACGATGTCGGGGTGGGCGGTCAGCAGCTCATCGGCTTCACGCCACGAGAGCCCCGCGATGCTGAGCAGCGTGCGGACGGCGAGGTTGGCGGCGCCGGTGCTGGCGGCATCCGTGCGCGACACGACCGTGCGGGCGACCTCTTCGATGAGTCGCGCCAGGGTGGGTGCCGCGAGGTCGGTGCGGAAGCTGCCGTCATCCTGACCTCGGCGGGCGAGCGCGGCGACCGTGCGGCGGAGGGGGGCGAGGGCGTCGGCGGTGTGCTCGACATGGGCCTCGTCGAGGGCCAGCGCTGCGGCGACCTGCACGTGCGCCGCCTCCTGCCAGAGCCGGGCGGCGAGGCGGGCGAGGGCGATGCGGGCGTCGGCGTCGGTCACGGATTCGGCGATCGCGTTGAATCGCTGCGCGCCGACCGAGATGAGCTCGCGGATCAGTGCCTCGCGGTCGTCGAAGTGGCCGTACAGGGTGCGACGCGAGAGGCCGGCGCTGCGGGCGATGACGTCGATCGAGGCTCGCGGGTCGGCGGCCAGGGTGGCGCGGGCCGCATCGAGGATGCCGGCGCGGTTCTCGACGGAGTCGCGGCGGGGAGCACGGGTGGTCATGGACCCATCGTACTTAATGTGCACAGGTGTGTGCAAGATAACTCGGAGGACTCACAGGGTCTGAACAGTGGGCCGTTCACAACTCAGCACGGATCGCCGCTCTGAGCCTTTACCAGCACGATCCAGCGTCGAGGCCCGACGTTCATGCTGAATTGTGAACGCCGAACCGCCGGACACACGCAAGAGGGGGCGGATGCCGCAGCATCCGCCCCCTCTCTGAAACCGACAGATCAGTCGAGTCCGGAGTCGAACGCAGCGCCCTCGGATGCGTTGTCGACCGCATCGGCGAGGTTCTCATCGACCTCCTCCACGGAACCCGTGATCTCACCGGACTCGCCGGCGGTGACGCGGCCGACGAGTTCGCCGGTGGCGCCGCCGATGAGGCCGAGACCCGCATACTGCTCGAGGCGCGAGCGCGAGTCCGCGATGTCGAGGTTGCGCATCGTCAGCTGTCCGATGCGGTCGACCGGGCCGAAGGCGGCGTCGCCGACGCGCTCCATCGACAGCTTCTCGGGGCCGTACGACAGGTTCGGCGACGTGGTGTCGAGGATCGTCCAGTCGTCACCGCGACGCAGGCGGATCGTGACCGAGCCCGAGATCGTGAGGCCGACCCAGCGCTGGATCGACTCGCGCAGCATGAGCGACTGCGGCTCGAGCCAGCGGCCCTCGTACATCAGGCGTCCGAGGCGGCGACCCTGCTCGTGGTACGTGGCGAGGGTGTCTTCGTTCAGGATGCCGTTGACGAGGCGCTCGTAGGCGATGAACAGCAGCGACATGGCCGGGGCCTCGTAGATGCCGCGCGACTTCGCCTCGATGATGCGGTTCTCGATCTGGTCGCTCATGCCGAGGCCGTGGCGTCCGCCGATCGTGTTCGCCTCCTGCACCAGCGCCACCGGGTCGGTGTACTCGACGCCGTTGATGGCGACCGGGCGACCGGCCTCGAAGGTGACGGTGACGTCTTCGGTCTCGATCGCGACCGAGGGGTCCCAGAACTTGACGCCCATGATCGGGTCGACGGTCTCGAGCGAGACGTTCAGGTGCTCGAGGGTCTTCGCCTCATGCGTCGCGCCCCAGATGTTGGCGTCGGTCGAGTACGCCTTCTCGACCGAGTCGCGGTACGGGAAGTCGTGGGCCTGGAGCCACTCGCTCATCTCCTTGCGTCCGCCGAGCTCGGTCACGAAGTCGGCGTCGAGCCAGGGCTTGTAGACGCGCAGGCGGGGGTTGGCGAGCAGGCCGTAGCGGTAGAACCGCTCGATGTCGTTGCCCTTGTAGGTCGAGCCGTCGCCCCAGATGTCGACGCCGTCCTCCTTCATCGCACGCACGAGCAGCGTGCCGGTGACGGCGCGGCCCAGGGGCGTGGTGTTGAAGTACGTCTTGCCGCCGGAGCGGATGTGGAAGGCGCCGCACGAGAGGGCGACGAGGCCCTCCTCGACCAGGGCGGTCTTGCAGTCGATCAGGCGCGAGGCCTCGGCGCCGTACTCGAGGGCACGGCCGGGGATCGACTCGATGTCGTCTTCGTCGTACTGGCCGAGATCTCCGGTGTACGTGTAGGGGACGGCGCCCTTGTCGCGCATCCAGGCGACGGCGACGGAGGTGTCGAGTCCTCCGGAGAAGGCGATGCCGACGCGCTCGCCGACGGGAAGTGACTGGAGGACCTTGGACATGGTTCCCAGTCTATCGGCGGCGTGTCGCCTGTTTCTGACGCACGGGTCGGTCAGCGTGCGTCGGCGGATTCGAGTTCGTCGAGCGTCTCCGGCTCGGCCGCCATGCGTGCCAGTCCGCGCCGCTGGTGCGCGGCGTAGCGACCTCCCCAGTCGGTCAGCGCCTCGACGAGCGGCATCGATCCGCGGCCGAGGTCGCTCAGGCGGTACTCGACCTTGGGCGGGACCTGTCGATAGACCGTGCGGATGAGCAGCCCGTCGTCTTCGAGTTCGCGCAGCTGGCGGGTCAGCACGCGGGCGGTCGGCTCGTCGAGCAGTCTGCTGAGCTCGCCGAATCGCAGCACGCCATGCTCGCCGAGGAGGCTGAGGATGCTCGGCTTCCACGCCCCGCCGAGCACTGCGATCGAGACCTCGGCGTCGCACGCGTCGCCCCATTCGCGGACGATGCGCTCCGTCTTCTCCCTCATCCGTCTGCCCTCCACTGGGCCCATAGTATCCAAACGGTCACTATGTACCAAGAATGACCGTACTTGTCTGAAGTGTACCCTCGGCGCGAGACTGAGGCAGTGACTTTCCCCCTTCCCGCGGCTGACGCCCGGCCTCGTGCGACTCGGCATCCGTGGCTCGCCATGATCCCCCTGCTCCTCGGCATCCTGATCGGTGCGCTCGCGATCAGCAGCATGTCGACCGCGCTTCCGGCGATCCGCGGCGACCTCGTCCTCAGCGACAGCGGCGCGCTCTGGCTCGTCGACGTGTATGCACTCTCTCTGGCGGCGACGCTGATCATCGCCGCCCGGATCGGCGACGCGTTCGGGCGCAAGCGGATCGTGCTCCTGGGACTCGCCGGCTTCGCCGTGCTGAACGCCGTGGGCGGATTCGCGCAGGACGGGATGCTGCTGATCGTCGTACGCGCGCTCCTCGGCGTCGCCGAGGCGTTCGTCGTGGCAGGCGTCGTCGCCACGATCGGTGCGCACTATCACTCACGTCAGCGCGTGCTGGCCTACGGGCTGTGGACCGCGACCTTCGGAGCCGGCAGCGCGCTGGGCCCGGTACTCGGCGGGCTGGTGACCGAGGGGCCGGGGTGGCGCTGGCTGCTGCTGGGCAGCGTGCCGCTCGCGGTCGTGGCGGGGGTGCTCGCGATCTGGCTCGTGCCCGACTCCCGCAGCTCGCGGCCGCCGTCATGGGACGTCCTCAGCATCGTGTCGTCGATCGTCGCCCTCGGGGCTCTCGTCTTCGCCCTGCATGAGGTGCTCGCAGCCCCGCTCGCCGCTGGCATCGCCGGGGTCGTCGCGGTCGGAACGCTCGTGTTCTTCATCCGCCGTCAGCGCACCCTGCCTGAGCCCCTCATCGACATGCGACTCTTCCGAGTGCCGGGATTCAGTCCCGCCATCGTGCGCATCGTGGCGAGCGGCGGCGTATCGACGGCGTCCGTGCTCCTGGTGAGCCTGCACCTGCAGGATGCGCGGGGGTACAGTGCGGCCGAAGCCGGCATCGCGATCCTTCCGCAGGCGGTGGCCATCGCGCTCGGCGGAGTGCTCGCCCCGCTGTTCCTCCGGTGGCTGACGTCACCCACTCTCACCGTGCTCGCGCTCGTGATGCAGGGCGCGGGCCTCGTCTGGCTCGCGACGGGCGTCGATCTCGTCGCGATCCCGCTCGTGCTGGTCGGGCTGGGATTCGGCGTCGCGGCCACGCTCGCCGCGACGACCCTCTTCGACGTGACCACCGAAGACGACGCCGGCCAGGTGGGGGCGATCCAGGAGGTCGGCTTCGCCCTCGGCGGCGGTCTCGGGATCGCCGTGCTCGGCACGATCGCCTCGATCACAGGGTCTCGCGGTTTCATCGTCGCGCTTCTCGTCGCCGCCGCGATGGTCGTCGTCGCCGCGCTGGCGCCGCTCCGGAGTCGCACCGCCGGGCCCTCGGTCCTCGAACCCCGCTGAGAGAAAGGCAACCGTGTCCGCATCACGCCCGACCGTCCACTGGATCTATGCACACCCCCAGGAGAACTCGTTCAACGCCCGGCTGTTCCGCGACGGAGTGGAGGCGCTGTCGCGCGACCATGACGTGGAGATCACCGATCTGTACGGTCAGGGATTCGACCCCGTTCTCGCCGCCCCCGACCTGGGCGAGCCTCTCGGCAGGGAGGGCAGCGTGGTCGACCTCATGGGGGAGGCGTACGCCTCGGGCCAGCTGCCGTCGGAGGTGATCGAGGAGCAGCGCAAGCTCGGGTCCGCCGATCTCGTCGTGCTGCAGTTCCCGCTCTGGTGGTACGGCCCGCCCGCGATCCTCAAGGGGTGGTTCGATCGCGTGTTCACGAACGGCTTCGCGTACGGTCCTTCCGACCCCGAGACCGGTCTTCCCCTGCGCTACGGCGACGGTCCGCTCTCCGGGCGTCGCGCCCTCGTGATCGTGACCGCGGGCGAGGACGACCGGTCGATCGGGGAACGAGGCGTGAGCGGAGACCTGGACTCGCTCCTGTTCCCGCTCACCCACGGGACCCTCTGGTACACCGGGATCGAGCCGCTCGACCTGCACGTCGTCCACGATGCCGACGGTCTGGCGCCCGCACAGGTCGACCTTGAGAGCGCGCGCCTGGTCGAGCGGCTCTCCGAGATCCGTGACGAATCGCCGACCAGCCCATATCGCCGACTCCGTGACGGTGAGTATCACGGCACCCGGGCGCTGCGAGCGGATCTGCTTCCCGGACGCACCGACCTCGGCATCCATCGCGTCCCGATCGACTGAGCGGAGGGCGTCGAGCGGCGAGCACTGCGCGAGCGAACCCGGTCGAACGGATGCGGCCGCTGCGCGCGTGCGCCCCGCGCCTCTGCCGATTCCGACGCAGCGGTGGCAGAGTGGCCCTGAAGGAGGCGGCACATGGGCGCAGCGATTCTCTGGGGTGTCGTCGCGGCCTCGCCCCTGTTCGTCGGAGCGGTGCTCGCACTCCTGCGTAAGTGGCCGCCGCGCTGGCTCGGCATCGTGCTCGGCTTCGGCGCCGGCGCGCTCATGGCCTCGATCGCGTTCGAGCTGTGGGAGGAGGGGCTCCACCTCGCCGGCCCGATCCCGCTGGTGATCGGCGTCGCGGCAGGAGCCCTGGCCTACTTCATCGCCGACCGGATCCTGGATGCCCGTGCCGCGAAGTCGAAGGACGGAGGGGCCGGTGCGCCTCTCGCCCTCGGTGCGCTGCTCGACGGCATCCCCGAGCAGCTGGTGCTCGGCATCGGCCTCGCATCGGGCGAACCCGTGAGCATCGCGCTCGTCGTCGCGATCATCGTCTCGAACCTCCCCGAGTCGATCGGCTCGGCCGCGGATCTGCTCGAGGGTGGGATGGCGAAGTCGCGCGTGCTGCTGCTCTGGGCCGGCATCGCCCTGCTCTGCGCGCTCGCCACGGTCGCCGGCTTCGCGCTGGCGAGCGCGACCGGTGATGCCTTCCGTGCTGGGGCGAGCGGTTTCGCGGCAGGTGCCCTGCTCGTGATGCTCGTCGACTCGATGGTGCCTGACGCGCAGGAGAAGGCCAAGCAGCTGACGGGGCTGGCCACCGTGTTGGGCTTCGCGCTCGCCGCCGGTCTGTCGCTCGCGAGCTGAGTCTCCTCCGAACGCGGCGACGGCGGTCATTCTGATGTGCCGTCATACGTGTTGCTGTGACCTCAAATGTAGACAAAAGTAGGATGCAGGGCTGCGATGGGGCATTCACACTGAACGAGTCAGTTCATCACAACGCTCGCGATCGTGAGCGGCGACGATCGGAGATGAGATCACGCGGCAGTGGAGCGACGACCTGGATTCGCTGCCCCTAATCGTGCGGCGCAGCGTCGCCGCCGACCCGCTCCTGCTCGACCGCCTCGGGATCTTCGAGCCTCGGGTTGGTTTTCGGAGGCCACCTCCATGATCGAGCTGATCGATGTCTCGAAGACCTACGGCACGGGCAAGGTCGCGCTGCATCCGACCTCGGTGCGATTCGGAAGAGGTGAGCTGGTGTGGCTCAGCGGCCGGTCGGGATCGGGCAAGAGCACGCTCCTCGGCATCGCCTCGCTGCTCGTCCTCGAGACCACCGGGACCGTGATCGTGGACGGCCAGACGGTCGCCCGCGACGATACGACCCGGAACCTCGTCCGCGAACGGCGATTCGGGATCGTCCCGCAGGCGCCGCGTCTCTTCGCCGAGCTGACACCCGTGCAGAACGTCATGCTCGCGGCACCCTCGATCACCCGGGAGGACGCGGAACGCGCGCTCGGTCTCGTCGGTCTCCGCCAGCGAGCGGCGCGCAGCGTGAAGACCATGTCGGGGGGCGAGCAGCAGCGCGTCTCGATCGCGCGAGCCCTCGCGAAGGACCCCGACGTCCTGTTCGCGGATGAGCCGACATCATCGCTGGATGACGCGAACGCGAGCGCGATCTGGGGGATCCTGCGGGACGCCGTCGACAGCGGACGCGCCGTCGTCGTCGCCTCGCACGACGCGCGGATCGCCGGTCACGCCGACCGTCGTGTGGCGATCGGAGGGTTGTGATGCGGCGTGCGAGCGCACTGGCGCGCTGGCTGATTCCCAGCCTCGTCCGGGCCAACCGATCTCTCGTGATCCTCTCCGTGCTCGGCATCGCCGTGTTCGGGACCCTCATCCCCCTCGGCTCCGACACCGCGGATTCGGCGGCCACGACGAAGGAGGGCCTCGGCGCCGCTGTGCTGCGCGCGATCATGATCAGCCCGTCGATCGAGTCCGACGCCCCGGGCGGCCTCTTCCATGCGGATGACCTCGCCGAAGTGCGGGCGGTCGAGGGCATCGAGGCCGCCGTCGGGTGGGCTCCGACAGGTATAGAGGTGTCCTCGGGGTCGACGACCGTCGGGCCTTTCCTGACGTCGCGATTCTCGCCGCTGCAGCCGCCCGTGACGCACGGTCGCGAGCCCGTGGCGGAGGGGGAGATCCTTCTCGCCGAATCCGACCTCGACGAGCTCGGCGCCGACGTCGGCGCTGTTCTGACCGCCCGGCACGATCGCTACGTCTCCGAGAACCTCAGAGAGGGCGTGGCCGTTCAGGTCACGGTTGTCGGCGCGTTCGACGATGGCTTCGCCGGTCTCGACGGAGAGGACGTCGCCTACGCTCTGCCGGAGTGGGTCGACAGCATCCGGGCCATCGGGCAGGGTGTGCCGGCGGATGAGATCCAGAGTCGACTGGAGTACCTGGAGATCTACGCGGTGGTGGACAGCGCCGATCGTCTCTCGGAGGTGGTGGACGAGCTGCGCAGCCGAGGGTACGTCGCAGGAGGTCTCGGCGCGCTGCTGTCCGCGGTGCAGCCGGTCCAGGCCGCACTGCAGATGGCGAAGGTCGTACTGGGAGCCCTGCTCGTCGTGTTCCTGCTCGTGGTCGGTGGAGGAGCGGCGGCGGCCCTCGTCGGCGCGAAGCGCGCGGAGATCGGCGTGCTCCGCGCCTTCGGATGGCGTCGAGGCCGTGTGCTGTGGGCGTTCGTGGCGCAGTTCACCCTGCTCGGCGCCGTGATCGCGGTCTCGGGTGCGACGCTCAGTGCTCTCGGCGCGGCTCTCCTGGCCCTCGTGTTCCCGACGGGCGTGTTCGGACTGCCCCTGGTGATGGGGATCACGGCCGACTCGGTCGCCTACTTCTCCGCGTTGCTGTTCATCCCGCCGCTTGCGTTCGCCGCCGCGGCGTTCCTCCCCGCGCTTCGAGCGGCATCCATCCCGCCGGACGAGGTTCTCCGCGATGTCGGCCGGTGACGCGAACGCGGAGCCCGAGCGCGACGACGATCACGTGATGGGCGACGCGCAGCACTCCCCGCAGCGTCCGGAGCTGACGGCGCGGGAGCTCGCCATCGTCGAGCTTCTCGCGCGGGGTCTCTCCAATGCGGAGATCGGCGAGCAGCTGCATCTTGCGGAGGCGACCGTGAAGGCCCACCTCGGCCGTGTCATGGCCAAGTGGCAGGTCAGAGATCGGCTTCAGGTCGTGCTGGTGTTCCTCGGACACCTCGAGCCGCGCTCCGCCCGATGAAGGGGACGCCGAACGGTCGCGTCGCCGGCCGGCATCCGATCAGATGATTCGGATGTCGGTCTTGAGCTTCGCGTAGGTTCCGATCGCGCGCCGATCGCAGGTGAGCAGCGTGATGCCGGCTGAGCGCGCCGCGAGTGCGACGAGGCCGTCGTACACGGCGCCTCCGGCGACGCCGGCGCCGGCCAGCTCGGATACGGCCCGCACCGCCTCGTCAGGGGGCAGAGCGACGGATCCGGGAAACTCGTGGTCGATCACCCGTGCGGCGGCCTCGGGACTCAGCCTGCTGCCGCCGGGAAGTCGGGTGAGCACCGAGTATGTCTCGAGCAGGGCGTGCCCCGACAGGCCGAGGACGAGGCCCGTGCACGCCGACCGGACCGCGTCGTGGCCAGCACTGTCTTCCATGACGAGAGCGATCGCGTCGCTCGTGTCGAGGAGCAGATCAGCGCTGGTCGACAAGCCGGAGCTCCCGGATGTCGTCTGGCGTGAGAGTGGCCCCGCCGCCGCGGACGACCAGGCGTCCGTCCTTCTCGACGAGGTCGTCAGGCGCGGCGACCTCGATCCGGATGCCGGTGCCGTCGATCATGATGTCGACCGGACCCGGAAGGATGCCGAGGCGTTCACGGATCGACGCGGGGATCACGATCCGCCCTGCTTCGTCGATGGTCGTGCGCATGCCATGACGCTACCTTCGCAGTGGTGGACACGACAGGGTTCACCGGAATCCCGGGTAGTCCTTCAGCTTCTCCTCGAACTCGGCGCGATCGGCCTCGCTGAGCACGGCGCTCGCGATCACGACCATCTGCAGACCCTCCAGCGGTTCTCCGGTGCGGGCGCTCTGCGCCTCGCGGTTCGTGAGGAAGTCGCCCGTCGGATCGTTCGAGAGGTCGTAGATGTTGGCGTACAGCCGCGTCGGGTCGGGGTAGTTGTCGGTGTAGTACTCCCAGGTGTGCTGCCTGCTGGGATCCTCGCTGCCGTACAGCTTCGCGATCACCGAAGGGTCGAGACCCGAGTACTCGCCGTTGAAGGAGTACAGCGGCGGCATCCCGTGCTCGGCGACGACCTGGTCGATCGTGTTCATGACATCGAGTTTGAGGCTGTAGCCGTGGATCGGCTCGGTCGTCGCCCACCCGACTGAGGTGTACTCGATCAGCATCGACTCCCCGCCGTACCCGTTGCGCTCCGGACGCAGATCCTCGTCGCCGACCTTGACCCACTCGTATCCGTACTCGGCGGTGATGCGCTCGCGGATGTCGGCGAACAGCGCGTCGGCCTCGGCCCTGACCTCTTCCAGCGACTGCTGGTTCAAGGCATCCTGCGGATCCGTGTCCTTGATGCCGGGGTAGGCCTCTTCGTGCTTCTGCTCGTCGGTCTTCATGCCGTCGTAGCTGCCCGAGGCCGACGTCTGCAGAGCGCCGATGCCGCCGACCGTGGCGACGTTGAACACGAGCGTGATCGCGAGCGCGATCACGGCGAATCGGCGCCCCCGCGACGAGAAGAGGGCCCCGATGATCACCGCGACGACCACGAGCTGCAGAGCCAGCATGGTCACGCCGTAGAGCGCATCGGTCGCGCCCACCGCCATCGTGATCAGCAGGATCAGCGCGAACAGGATGCCGACGATCAACGCGCTCCATCCGAGCGCGTTCGCCGGCTTCCGCTCGGCGGCGGAGGCCTCGGATGCCGTGGCCGTCGCGGTCGCCGCGGGAGCCCCCGGCACCAGCGTCGTGACGGGACCCGCCTGTCGGCGTGCGTTGCGGTAGCCCCCCGGTGGTGGGACGGGTGGCGCACCCTCGGTGCCGGCGACGTAGCGCGCCCGCTGCTTCTCGTGATCCATCACCATGGCTTGTCCGTCCCGGAGCCGCCGCCGTCATCGCCCTGCTGCTGGTCGCGCTCCTGCGTGCCCTGTTCGAGCTTGTCCTTGAGGTCGTCGAGCTTGTCGTCCGACGGCTGCTCGTCGGGTTCCTGCGGCTGCTCCTCCTCGGGGGGAGTCTGCTCCTCGCTCTGCTGCTTCTGCTTGAGCCGGTCTTCGAGGTCGTCCTTGCTCTGCTGCATGTCGCGATCAGGGTCCGAGGACTGCTTCTCGGCCTCGTCGCTGCCGCACTCCCCGGGCATCTCGGTCGTGATCGTCAGCGCCTCGCCGTAGAGCTCGGCGGCACCCGCTCCGTCACCGTCGGCGCGGGCCGCGTCGCCCATGCGCTCGATCACGAGGGCGAGGTTGATGCGCACGCTGCAGACCTCGACACCGGTCGCGAGCCCGAGGGACTCCTCGAGCTTCGCGCGCGCCTCGGGGAGCTTCTCGGAACCCGCGAGAGCCGTGCCCACATTGAACGGCGCCTTGTACGGCTCGAACCAGTTGAGGAACTCCTGGCCGCGTGCCGAGGACTCGGAGCCCGCGTAGTCGTCGGCCACATACGAGGTGATCGACTGGTGCGCGAACGCGTACATGCTGAGGATCTTGCCGACGAACAGCAGCGCGGCGAGCGTGAGCGGCAGGGTGCCGATCGCGATCCAGCGACGGATGAGGCGACGGCGACGATTCGAGGCGAGCAGTGCCGCGGCGGCCGCGGCCCTCAGATCGGCGGGGGCGGGAGCTGCGCCCTCACGGGTCGACAGGTCGGTCATGCGGCACCTCCGGCGGTGTCGGTGCCACGAGTCGCCCCGGTCGACGGGTCGGCGTCGGCACGTGGTTCCTCACGACGCCCGCGGTCGCCTCGGGCAGCACGGGCGGGCCGCGCGCGCAGCAGACGCAGGCGCGCGACGAGCATGCTCGCCCTCGCCAACTCCACCCCGAGCAGCGCCACGACCACGAGAGCGGCGATCCAGTAGAGCTCGGTGACGTTCCCGACCGATCCGGACTCGGAGTAGCTGGTGGTGGTCGACGGCGCGTCCGGCAGAGTCAGCTCGGCGTCCGCGCTGCGGTGCTGGTAGTCGACGCCGAGCTGTTCGGCGATCGCCTCGAGGTTGCCCTCGTCGATCACCGACAGCGCGTTCGACCCCTGGTACTCGATGTACTCGCCCGAGCCCGACCCGTCGACGCCGCCTGTCGTCAGCTGCATCGGACCGCCCTCGGCGGTGCCGTAGCCGAGGACGGCTCCGGCATCCGTGAACTTCGCACTGCCGTCGAAGGACTCCGGGTCGGTCGTGACGGTCTGCTCGCCGTCGCCGAAGTAGAACACCATGCGCGAGCGATCGGGAGACGCCGTCGCTGCGTTCGAGAGGGTGTCGGCGAGCAGCTGGTTCGCGAGGCCGATCGAGCTGCCGCGGGATTGGCTCGTTACCTCGGGACGAAGGACGTCGAGTGACGACACGAGCGAGGTGGTGTCGGTGGTGAGCGGCATCCGCAGATCGGCGGAGGCATCGAACGTGATCAGCGCGAAGCGGGCACCGGGGTACTCGTCGACGATCGCCTGCACATCGGACCGCACGCCGTCGAGGCGAGGCTGATCGCCGTCCCAGTCCTCGGCGACGATGCTGGCCGTGGTGTCGACGACGAGCACGATGTCGGTGTCGGTCGCGAGGGTCTCGGTGGCGCCGCCGGGGATGCCGGGCCGCAGGAACATCACGAAGCACGCGAGAAGCATGACCAGTCGCATGACCCACAGCGCCTTGTCGCGGCCCTTCGCCCTGATCAGTGCGATCACGGCCAGGGCCGCCACCGGAGCGCACAGCAGCACGAGGAGGAAGACGTTGAGCACGGGCTGGAAGATCACAGTCTCACCCTCCAGAGCACCACGAGGAACGAGAGCATCGAGATCATCAGCACGACGATCCAGAGGTTCGGGGTGTCGGTCCAGACCACCTGCGCCTGGCCCTTCAGCTCGGTCGCCTCCTGCTCCTGCACCTGCTCGACGATGTCGCCGACGGTCGTGGTGTCGCGGAGGCCGTAGGCGGCTCCGCCCGTCGCCTCTGCCGCCTTCGAGAGCTCGGCGCTGACGTCGGCATCCTTGCCCTGCACCGGATTGAGTGCGAAGACCCGCACGCCGATCGACTCGGAGTACGCGGCCGCCTCATCGAGCGTCACGATCGATGCGCCGTTGATCTCGTTGTCGGTCGCGAAGATGATCGACCGCGAACGCTCGTCGTCGGGGTGATCGAACGCCATCGCGCACGCGGCGAGGCCGTCGCCGATCAGCGAGGCGCCGTTGCCGTTCTGCGTGCCGACCCAGTGCTCGGGGAGCGGCTCGTTGTAGTCGAAGCTCTCGCGCATGCTCTGCAGGTGTCCGCGGATGAACTCGTAGTCGTCGGTCAGGGGGAAGATCTGCACGGGGGAGCTGTTGAAGATCGTCAGGCCGATGCGTTCGCCCTCGAAGTCCTCGAGCAGCTCCTCGAAGACGGTCAGCACCTCGACGTCGACCTCGCTCATCGAACCCGAGACATCGAGGCACAGCATGATGTCGCGGCTCGTGTTGACGGGCTGGATCGTCTGCGACGACATCGGGCGGGCCGACACGACACCGGCCGAGAGCGCCGCGACCACACCGAGCAGCAGGATGCTCGACAGCGCGAGGATCCTGCGGTTGAGCGCCTGGCGGAACGTGGGCAGTGCGCGGAGGCGCTCGGCGCGGGCGACACGAGCGCGCTCATGCGCCTCGGTCTTCGCACTGCCGCGCAGGCCGAGCACGGCGCCGATCACGATCGCGATCACGACGACGCCCGCGGCGACGAGGATCAGCCATCCGTTCGCTAGTGCCATGTGCGCACCACCGTTCGCGCGGCCTCGGCACCGGCCACCGGGTCGATCGCGGGGCCCTGACGGAAGATGCTGGGGTAGTAGTGGCGGCCCATCGCGTCGATCAGGGCGGGGTGCACCCCGCGCGACACGAGGTCGTCGAGGGCGAGAACCGGCGCTTCGAGGCCGCTGTACTCGTTGACGAACGTGCGCACGACGCGGCTGAACTCGAGGTTCGCGTTGCGGGCCGAGAGTGTGCGGGCGCGGTAGTCGTCTTCGATGCGCTGGATGCGGTCGAGGTACTCCACGCGCAGCTGCGACAGCACGTCGGTGGTGAGCAGCTGCGGGCCCTGCGCCTCGCCGGTCAGTGTGAGATCGCGCCGAGGGCGCGTCAGGGCGGCCACGAGCCAGGCGGCCGAGATCAGCAGGATCAGGATGCCGAAGGCGAGCAGGAGCCATCCCCAGCCGTACTGGGCCGGGGGATAGAGCTCATCAGAGCCGGGCATTCGACCTCCGATTCAGCAGCTGCAGCAGCTGCGAGACGGCGTCGTCCTGACCAGCCAGAACGCTGTGGCTGATCTCCATGCGCTTGAGGACCTCGGCCAGGTGGGCCGCATCCGCCTCGGTCTGGGCCGTGAGCTCGCGGATGATGTCGAGGTCGCCCTGCACGAAGTCGGGCACCTCCCACATGCTGTCGACGTCGCTGCGGATCGTGTTCGTCGTGTGGTCGAGCACCGGATCGGCATCGCTCACGGTGAGCCACAGGACGTCGTGCTGCACGCGCAGTCGGCGCAGCATCCGCTCGGTCTCATCGGTCACGGGGGCCTGGTCGGTGATCACGACCACGATCATGCGTCGCGAGATCGTGCGCGTGACGTACGAGAGCAGGGCGTCGCGGTCGCTCGACGCGGTGCTCGAGTCGATCGCGTGGTCGATCGTGCGCAGCGCGTGCTCGAGGGCGCCTTCGCTGCGGCCGGGCGCACGTCGGCGCACCCGGTCGGAGTCGCCGTAGACGAGCGAGAAGTCGTCGCCGTGGCGAAGAGCCAGCACACCGAGGACGCCCGTCGCGAGGATCGCGAGATCCTTCTTCGACTTCTCGTCGTGGGCGAGGGCGGCCATCGACCGCCCGGTGTCGACCACGAACAGGATCGTGTGCATCCTCATCGCGCGGTGCCGCTTGACGAGCGGCGTGCCCAGCCGCGCCGTCGCACGCCAGTCGATGTCGCGCACCTGATCGCCGTACTCGTACTTGCGCAGATCCTCGAAGTCGAGGCTGCGGCCGTGCAGCAGCGACGCGTACGCGCCGTCGAGCGCGTGCAGCGACTTGCGCGACGAGTGGATGAAGAGCTTGCTCTTCACCTGGGTGATCAGGCTGGCCATGGCGGGATCAGGGCGTGGGCACGGACGCGAAGATCTGGTCGATGATCTCCTCGCTGCGGATGCCCTCGGCGTCGGCCTCGAAGGTCAGCAGCACGCGGTGGCGCAGCACGAGGTGACGGAGCGAGCGGATGTCCTCCGGCAGCACGTGTGCCCGGCCGTTCAGCAGGGCCAGGGCGCGGGATGCCTGCAGGAAGGCGATGCTCGCACGGGGGCTCGCGCCGTACTTGATGAAACGGGCGCGCTCCTCGCCGATGTAGGGCGCGGGGTTCCTCGTGACATAGGCGATCGAGACGATGTAGTTGCGGATCGCCGGGTCGACGTAGATGCGGCTCGCGACGTCCTGCAGCATGTGCACGTCGTCGAGGCTGATCGCGCTCGACACGTGGCGGTCGGGGTCGAGCACGCCCGAGTCGATGCGCCCGAGGATCTCGAACTCCTCAGCGGGGCTCGGGTACTCGACGATCTCCTTGAGCAGGAAGCGGTCCATCTGGGCCTCGGGGAGCTCGTACGTTCCTTCCTGCTCGATCGGGTTCTGCGTCGCGATCACGAGGAACGGCTTCGGCAGGTGGTGGATCTCGCCGCCGATCGTGGTCTGGTGCTCCTGCATCGCCTCGAGCATGGCGCTCTGGGTCTTGGCGCTCGATCGGTTGATCTCGTCGAGCAGCACGAAGTTCGCGTGCACCGGGCCGAGCACGGTGCGGAAGGAGCCGGTCGCCGCGTCATAGATCTGGTTGCCGGTGATGTCGCTCGGCAGCAGGTCGGGGGTGCACTGGATGCGCTTGAACTGCGCCTTCACGGTGTCGGCGAGGGTGCTCGCCGCCGTGGTCTTCGCGAGCCCCGGGACGCTCTCGAGCAGGATGTGTCCGCCCGCGATCAGCGAGATCAGCAGGCTCATCCGCAGCCGCTCCTGACCGACCATCTTGGCGGAGTATGCGTCGGACACCGTCTTCAGCACCTCGCTCGCGCGGCGGAGCTCGGCCTCGGTGGGGGCCTCGGACTTCTTGCTCGCCGAGGTCGACGCGGCGGGGGCTGCCGGGGCTGAGGCCGGGGCTGCCGTGGCGGCTGCGGCGGCGCGGGTCGCGGGGGCGGGCGGAGCCGGCGGGACCGCCTGAGCAGAGGGCGCGGGCGGAGGCGGTGGCGTCGAACCTGCGGAGGGGCCGGGCGCGTAGGGCTCGTTCATCGGTGTGTCTCCTCGTTCCCACGGGGACGCGTCGACGATCCCCCGTCGACCAGCGTAACCGCATACTCTCCGGCGGCTCGGGCCCGCGGGTGGGGACTTCTCCCCATCGGTGAGAGCGGCGTCAGCCCGCCTTTCTCGTTCGAATCGCGCACTTGGCGACTTTCACGTCACGGTTTCTGCAAAGTGCGCGATTCAAAAGCGGGGGCGCCGCGCCTTCGACCGATCCAGACCACGAAGCACGCGACGCCGATGATGGCGATCGCGATGCCGACGATGTAGCCCGAGACTCCGAGGTAGCCGCCGGGCACCCGGTGCGGGTCCAGGAACGGATACGGGTACCACCACGGGTCTCCGGTGGCCGGAGCGATGATGAGGTTCGCCCGCACGAGCGTGTAGACCGCCCAGGCGATGGGGAAGAGCGCGGTGATGAAGACGGCACCCCAGCCGAGGGCCCGTCGCCGGGGCGCGAACAGCACGTCGGCGAGGAGGAACAGCGGGATGACGACATGCAGCACCTCGTTCGACCACGGAACGGTCACGCCCTGGGGCAGCTCGACGTTGCGGAGCAGGGTGTTGTAGACGATGCCGGTGACGATCATGTAAGTGCTCACGCACACCAGCAGAATCGCGAACCATTTCGGCTCCCGCTCGGCGCCGCGGCGGTGGCGCAGAGCCCAGATCGCGCCGACCGCGAGCACGATCGCGGCCAGCAGGTTCGACAGGATCGTGAAGAAGCTCAGGAAGTTCGCAGCCACCGTGGGAGTGTGCCGGCCCCACTCGGTGCTGGCGGCGAGGGAGTTCTCGATGCTGCGGGAGAGCTGCGCGATGATCGCCGCAAGGGCGAGCACGGCTGCTGCGAGTCGTGCAAAGGGCCACCAGGTCGTCATATCCGCCTCCGCGCACACTTTATCGGTCACGAAGTGTCATTGTCCCTAGACCGATATGTCGATATGTCGATAGCGTCAGCCGCAGAGCACACGCGGCCGGGAGGGGCACATGAGCGAGGGCACTGCGGGGACCACGACAGGCACGGAGACGCGAAGAAGACCGTGGCGGGGGAGGGTGGGCCTCAGCATCCAGTCGAAGCTGCTCATCATGCTGCTCGCGGTGAGCCTCGTCTCATCGGTGATCGTCGGGACGATCGGATTCCTCAACGGTCGGCAGTCGCTGCACGACTCGGCGGTCGACCAGCTCATCACGATCCGCTCGATGCGGGCGGCGGAGATCACGGATGCCCTCGAGACGGTGAAGCGCGACGCCTCACTGAACTCGCGCAACCTCAGCGCGCAGACCCTGTCGACCTCGATCAACGAGGGATTCGAGGAGTTGCAGACGCACGAGCCCGAGCCGGGTGAGCGCGAAGAGCTCGAGGCGTACTACGCGGATGTGTTCATTCCGAAGCTCGAGGAGCGCACCGGTGACGAGTACGGCGACAGCGCCTTCATCCCCGACTCCGTGGCCGGGCAGCACCTGCAGTCGCACTTCACGACGCAGAACCAGGACTTCGACGCCGACTATGACACCCTCCTCAACGACAACGACCCGGACGACGGGACGCTGTACGGCGAGGCGTCGGAGCGCTACGGCGACTACTTCACGCGTCTGGTCGAGGAGGCGGGGTATGAGGATGCTCTGCTGATGAACCTCGACGGCGACGTCGTGTTCTCGGCGTACAAAGGGCCGGAGCTCGGCACGAATCTTCTGACCGGGCCGTATCGCGACTCCGTCCTCGCGAGCGCGTACGCGGACGCGATCGCGACGAACTCGGTGAACACCGTCGTCCTCACCGACTTCGAACGCTGGATCCCCTCACTCAATGTGCCGACCATGTGGGTCATCTCGCCGGTCGGCAACAGCAGTCGCATCACCGGGGCCATCGCGTTCCAGGTGTCGATCGACACGATCAACGACCTCACCACGGGATCCGAGGGCTGGAAGGAGCAGGGGCTCGGCGACACCGGCGAGGTCTACCTCGTCGGCCGCGACGACCTGATGCGCAGCAACTCTCGGCGGCTGATCGAGAACCCCGACAATTACGCCGAGATCGCGATCAACGGCGGCGTCCCGCCGAGCGTCGCCGAGCGCGCCGTCGAGGTGAACGGCACTGTGCTGCTGCAGCAGGTGAACACGCAGGCGGTGGCGGATGCCCAGGCCGGCCGCACGGGAACGACGATCGGCCGCGACTATCTCGGCCGCGAGAGCGTCACCGCGTACGCTCCGCTGGAGGTCGAGGGGCTCGACTGGGTGATCATCGCGCGGATCGACTCGGAGGAGGCGTTCGCACCGGTGAGCGACTTCACCCGCACGGTGCTGCTGTCGTTGCTCGGCATCCTGCTGGGTGTCTCGCTGTTGTCGCTGCTGCTCGCCCAGGTGTTCACGCGTCCGGTGCACCGGCTCGTCGGTGCGGTCCATCGCGTCGCCGAGGGCGACCTCGATGTGCAGGTGCCGCAGGGCGCCCGCGACGAGTTCGGTGACCTCGGCAGCGCGTTCAACGACATGGCGTCGAGTCTGCGCATCAAGCAGGAATTGATCGACGAACAGCAGGCCGAGAACGAGAAGCTCCTTCTCACGTTGATGCCCGAGAGTGTCGCCGCGAAGTACAAGCAGGGTGACGAGGCGATCTCAGAGGCGCACGAGAACGTCTCGGTCGTGTTCGCCGAGCTCGTCGGCTTCGACGACTACGCCCGCGGACTCAGCACCGAGCAGGAGATCGGCCACCTCAACACCCTGATGCGGGGCTTCGACGAGGCCGCCGAGAAGGCGGGCGTCGAGAAGGTCCGCACCCTGCGCGGCGGATATCTCGCATCGTCCGGCCTCATCGTGCCCCGGGTCGACAATGTGCGCCGGAGCGTCGACTTCGCCAAGAACCTGCTCGGTGTCGTCGAGCGGTTCAACGCGCAGAACGGCTCGTCGATCGGCATCCGTGCCGGCGTCGACACGGGCACTGTGACGAGCGGTCTCGTGGCCCGGACGACCCTCGCCTACGACCTCTGGGGCGATGCCGTGAACCTCGCGTACCGGGTGCGCTCGGTGACAGGCGAGCCCGGCGTCTACGTGAGCCAGACCGTCTACGACCGCACTCGCGAGATCTTCACCTTCACCGAGGCGGGCACGGTCGAGGCGCACGGGAAGAGCGAGACCGTCTGGAAGGTGAGCTGACATGCTCGACGACGCGTTCCGCGACGGCTGGGGCTGGTGGGTCATCGCCCTCGCCGTCGGCGTGCCGGTGCTGCTCGTCGTCCTCACCGAGCTGATCAACGGACTCCGGCGCCGCAACAACCCGCTCGCGGGACCCCTGCGCCTGCTGCGCAACGGTGTCATCCCCGTCGGTGCCCTGTTCGCGCTGCTGGCCTTCGCGATCCAGTCGCCCGCTGACCAGGTCTGGACCCGCGTCGCCGCGACGATCTTCGGGTTCCTCGTGATCCTGCTGCTGCTGTCGTCGTTCAACGTGGCTCTGTTCGCGAACGCCGCCGAGGACTCGTGGCGCAAGCGCATCCCGACGATCTTCGTCGAGATCGCTCGGCTCGTGCTCGTCGCCCTCGGCCTCGCGCTGCTGTTCTCCTGGGTGTGGGATGCCGACGTGGGTGGCTTGTTCACGGCCCTCGGCGTCGGGTCGATCGTGATCGGCCTCGCGCTGCAGAACGCGGTCGGCGGCGTCATCTCGGGTCTGCTGCTGCTGTTCGAGCAGCCGTTCAAGATCGGCGACTTCCTCGATGCGGCCGGCGTCAGGGGCCGCGTGGTCGAGGTGAACTGGCGTGCCGTGCACATCGACACCGGTTCCGGCATCCAGATCGTCCCGAACTCGAGCCTCTCGGGGGCATCGTTCACGAACCTCTCCGAGCCGGACGGGCCGTATTCGGCATCCACCGACGTGAAGTTCGCGACCGATGACCCGCCTCACGAGGTCATGGCGCTGTTGGTCGAGGTCGCGGACGCCCTGCCGATGCTCGCCGATCGAGAGCGCGCCTCCGTCAGCTATTCCGGTGGCGGGGCCTACGGCGTCTCGATCCCGGTCGCGGGGCCGGCGGATGCCGGACGTGCACTCTCGATGTACCTGTCGTGGGTCTGGTACGCGGCGCGGCGGCGCGGCTTCGCACTCGACGGCGATGCCACCGACCCGATATCCGAGCCCGGCCGCCTGGCAGAAGCGCTCGTCTCGATCGCCGGGACGCTGCATCTGCACGACGATGATCTCGAGGCGATGACGCAGGCCTCGCACCTCGAGCGCTACGGCGTCGGCGAGGTCGTCCTGCCCAGTGGTGTCGTGCCCGACGAGGTGCGCGTCGTCGTCTCGGGCCGCGCGGTGCTCGCGATCGAGGTCGACGGCGGGCGGGTCGAGTTCGCGGCGGCCGAGAGGGGCGATCTGATCGGTCAGACGGCGCTCACTCGTGAGCGGACGCAGGCCGTGACGGTCGCGGGCGAGATCCTGACCGTGCTCGTGCTGCCCCTCGCGACGATCGACGAGCTGATCCGCACCCGTCCGCGCCTCGCCGCCGAGATCGGGGAGTCGCTCGAACTCAAGCGCAAGCTCGCGGGCGACATGCTCGCGAGCGTCGAGGCGCAGCGCGGGTCGATCCGTCAGCGCCGGTCGGTGTCGCGCTGAGCTGATTCGGCAGACCGAGGTCAGCGGATTCGGCGGCCCCACCGCATCCGGGTGACGAGTACGCCGAGCAGGCAGAGCGCGCCCCCGACGAACATGAGCGGAGTCGGCACCTCGCCGAGGATCGCCCATGACATCAGGATCGCGATCGCGGGAACGACGTAGGTCGTGGCTGACGTCTGCCCGGCAGTGCTGCGCTGCAGCACGTACGCCCAGGTCGTGAACGCGATCGCGGTCGGGAAGATACCGAGATAGACGACCCACAGCGTCGAGTCGAGCGGAGCCGTCTGCAGAGCGCCGATCAGGCTGCCCGTCCACGGGAGCAGTGCGACCGTGCCGGCGGCCGCGCCGAGGAACGTCAGGGTCGTCGCATCGGTGCCCACGCTGAGCAGGCGCTTCTGCAGCAGGGTGCAGCCGGCATACATCACGGCGGCCAGCAGTGCGAGCAGCAGCCCGGTGATGTCGGGCCCCTCGCTCGTCGACGAGTTCATACCGATCAGCACCACGCCGAGGAACGCGATCGGGGCTCCGATGATGAGCGGCTTCGGGAAGCCCTCGCGCAGGAACAGTCCGCTGAAGACGACCACCATCAGGGGCGCAAGGTTCACGACCATCGCCGCCGTGCCCGCATCGAGGGTGCGCTCGGCGGCGTTGAGCGCGAGGTTGTAGACGCAGAACCACCCGACGCCCCACACCGCGACGAGCCACCAGTGGCGGCGCTCGGGAAGACGGATGCCGTGACGCACCGCGATGATCGCGAGCACCACGGTGCCCACCGCCATGCGCAGTAGCGCCAGGGCTCCCGGGTCGAAATGCGGACCCGCACCGCGGATGCCGATGAACGCCGACGCCCACAGCACGACCGTCACGAGGGCGGCGATGAGCACGAGCGGACCCTGTGTGCGGGGCTTCGCGGGATTCAGGCTGTCGTCGCGCTGCACGCGACCGGTCTTCGGCATCCTTCGATCCTGGCACCGGCCACCGACATCGGCGATGCGCCGGAGCGACAGCATCCGTCGCTTTTCTGTCAGTGGTCTGCCGTGCTTCGCAGTTCGTCGTGCCCGCCGCACGTCTCGGCTCTTCCGGTCGCACTTCGTGTCGCGTCCGATTGCTCCGTCGCAGTTCGTGCCGCGTCGCGACCTTCCGAGCGGCACGAACCGCGACGGGAGTGGGGGTTCGACCGTCCGAGCGGCACGAACTGCGACGGGAGTTCACCCGTCCACACCCGAAACGGCTCCGAAACAGGCCTTCGGTAGGATGGAGTCGCCCGACAAGGGCCAGCTCATCAGCCGGTGCAAACCCGGCGAAAGCAAGGGGGATACCCATGCCAGGAATCGTTATCGTCGGCGTCCAGTGGGGCGATGAGGGCAAGGGCAAGGCCACCGACCTGCTCGGCGAGCGCACCGACTGGGTCGTCAAGTTCAACGGCGGCAACAACGCAGGCCACACGGTCGTGGTCGGCAACGAGAAGTACGCGCTGCACCTGCTGCCCTCGGGCATCCTGTCGCCCGGGGTCACCCCGGTGATCGGCAACGGCGTCGTGATCGACCTCGAGGTGCTGTTCAGCGAGCTCGAGGCCCTCGGCGGCCGAGGCATCGACGTCTCGCGTCTCAAGGTGAGCGCCAACGCGCACATCATCACCCAGTACCACCGCACGCTCGACAAGGTCACCGAGCGCTTCCTCGGCAAGCGCATGATCGGCACGACCGGCCGCGGCATCGGCCCGGCGTACGCCGACAAGATCAACCGCGTCGGCATCCGCGTGCAGGACCTCTTCGACGAGAACATCCTGCGCCAGAAGGTCGAGGGCGCCCTCGACCAGAAGAACCACCTCCTGGTGAAGATCTTCAACCGTCGTGCGATCACGGCCGACGAGATCGTCGAAGACCTGCTGTCGTACGCCGAGCGACTGCGTCCGATGGTCGCCGACACGGGCTACCTGCTCGATGAAGCCCTGCACCGCGGCGAGGTCGTCGTGTTCGAGGGCGGCCAGGCGACCATGCTCGACGTCGACCACGGCACCTACCCGTTCGTCACGTCGTCGTCGGCGACCGCCGGCGGCGCCTCGACCGGCTCGGGAGTCGGCCCCGGTGCCCTCGACCGCATCGTCGGCATCGTCAAGGCGTACACGACCCGTGTCGGCTCGGGTCCGTTCCCGACCGAGCTGTTCGATGAGCAGGGCGAATGGCTGCGCTCGCGCGGCTTCGAGTTCGGCACGACCACCGGCCGTCCCCGCCGGGTGGGCTGGTACGACGCCCCGATCACGCGCTACGCGACCCGCGTCAACGGCATCACCGACCTCGTGCTCACCAAGCTCGACATCCTCACGGGTCTCGAGCAGATCCCGGTCTGCGTCGCCTACGACGTCGACGGCACGCGCTTCGACGAGGTCCCGGTCAACCAGACCGACTTCCACCACGCGACGCCGATCCTCGAGTACTTCCCCGGCTGGAGTGAAGACATCTCGACGGCACGCACCTTCGACGACCTGCCGCAGAACGCCCAGGACTACGTGCTGGCGCTCGAGAGCATGAGCAACACCCGCATCTCGGTCATCGGCGTCGGCCCCGAGCGCGACCAGGTCATCGTGCGTCACGACCTGCTCGACTGAGCGCGCTGTGACCCGGTTCTGGCTCGGAGGCTACGGCTCCGCGATGGACGGCTCCGCCGACGGCATCGGCCTGCTGGCGGGGGATGCCGACATGCAGACCGCCCTCGAGTACCGCGGCGCGGTCACGCAGACCCCGTCGCCGTCGTGGCTGGCGCAGCATCCGACCCTCGACGTCGTCTACGCGGCGCTCGAGGGGGATGCCGCGGTGCAGGCATTCTCTCGAAGCGGTGAATCCACGCTGCGGCCGCTCGGAGAGCCGGTCGAGGCCGGCGATTCGGTCTGCCACGTGTCGGTCGCGCGGGACGGATCGTCCCTGATCGCGAGTTGCTACGGCGACGGACGGGTGGTGCGCATCGGCATCGATCCGCAGGGACGCCTGGTGCCGGATGCCGTGAACAAGGCCGCCGAGCTGCGTGCGGCGCTCCTCGGCGAACCGATCGAGACGTCGGCGCCGGCGGGGGTCGCCGCGGCGGCATCGGATCCGTACGCCGGCGAACTCACGGCCGGCGGAGAAGAGCGCATCTCGCACGCGCACGCCTCGGCGTTCCTGCCCGACGGGCGCATCGCCACGACCGACCTGGGCTTCGATCTGGTGCGGATCTGGCGCCAGGGCCCGGCAGGCCTCGTCCTCGATCACGAGGTCGTGCTGCCGCTCGGCACCGGCCCGCGCCACATGGTCGTGCACCCCAGCGGCCACCTGCACGTCGTCACGGAGTACTCGTGCGAGGTGTTCACGCTCGCCGCCGGCCGAGACGGCACGTGGGCCGTGGCCTCGTCGGTGCTCGCGAGCCCGATCGCCGAGATCGGCGTGGACTTCCCCGCCGAGCTCGCCCGCACGCGCGACGCGCAGTTCCTCTACACGGCGCTCCGCGGGGGCAACACGATCGCGGCGCTGCGCGTGCGCGGCGGAGGCGAGAGCCTCGAGCCGATCGCGCTCGCCGACTCGGGCGTCGACTGGCCGCGGCATCACCTCGTGCACGAGGGCAAGCTCCTCGTCGCCGGGCAGCGCTCCGACACCGTCGCACTGATCGACCTCGATGAGCGCACCGGGGCGCCGCTCGGCATCCGTCACACCGCCCAGGCTCCGACGCCGACGCACTTCCTGCCGGTTCGCTGACGCGCACCCGCTGATCCCGCTTGACCTCAACCTTTGTTGAGGTTCTACGGTCGTGCTTATGACCATCGACACGGGTGGGGCGCAGACCGCGAAGGTCGCCGCCCCCGGCATCATGAGCGGCGCCTACCTCTGGATCACCATCGGCGCCTGCGCCCTGGTGTTCCTCGGGGCGTTCGAATCCCTCGCCGTCACGACGGTGATGCCGGCGGTGAGCGCCGACCTCGACGGCGATCGTCTGTATGCGCTCGCCTTCGCGGGGCCGCTCGCCACCGGGGTGATCGGCATGGTCGTGGCGGGCAACTGGGCCGATCGCCGCGGACCCGTCGCCCCGCTCTACGCGTCGGTGGCGCTGTTCGTCGCCGGACTCCTCGTCGCGGGCCTCGCACCGACCATGGAGGTGCTCGTCGCCGGGCGCTTCGCCCAGGGCCTCGGCAACGGCGGGCTGATGGTGGCGCTGTACGTGGTCGTCGCCCGCGTCTATCCGCGCGAGCTGCATCCCGCGATCTTCGCCGGATTCGCCGCCGCGTGGGTCGTTCCGTCGCTCGTCGGGCCGACCGTCGCCGGGGCGGTCACAGAGCTGTGGAGCTGGCACTGGGTGTTCCTCGGCGTCGTCTTCCTCGTGGTCCCCGCCCTGCTGATGGTCGTCCCCGCGCTCCGCGGGCTCTCGGGCGACGGCGATGCCACGATCCCCTGGGCGTTCGGTCGGCTGGGATGGTCGGTGCTCGCCGCGGTCGCGGTGCTCGGTCTGAATCTCGTCGGCGACGTCCCCGGCGTCGGCCCCGTGCTCGCGGCGGCAGCAGTCGTCGTGGCGCTCGTCGCGGTCCGGGCGCTGCTGCCCACGGGAACCCTGCGTGCCCGACGCGGTCTGCCCTCGGTGCTGCTCGTGCGCGGACTCGCCGCCGCGGGGTTCTTCGGCGCCCAGGTGTACATCCCGTATCTGCTGACCGATCGATACGAGGTGTCGCCGACCATCGCGGGGCTCTCCCTCACCGGCGGTGCCCTCGCGTGGTCGGCCGCCGCCACCGTGCAGGGGCGCATGGGCGTGCGCCTCTCGAGCGTCACGGCCGTGCGGATCGGCACGCTCCTCGTCGTCGCGGGAGTCGTGCTCGCGCTCGCCGCAGCGGTGCTCACCGCGCCGGTCGTCGTCATCATCGTCGCGTGGATCGTCTCAGGGGCGGGCATGGGGCTGATGAGTCCGCGGACCAGCGCTCTGACCCTCGAGATGTCGGCGCCCGAGAACCAGGGCTTCAACAGTGCGGCCATGACGGTGGCCGACTCCTTCGGAAGCGCCCTTGCGCTCGCGATCACGGGCGTGCTGTTCACCGGGCTCCCGGCGGTGGCCGATCCGTTCGTGGCGGTCTTCGCCCTGGCCGGCGTCATCGCGCTCGCCGCGGCGGTGCTCGCGCCCCGCGTCGCTCCGCGGGGTGCGTGACCGCTGACGTTCGCTATTCAGCATGGAATCGGGCGGCTGAGGCGAAACCGGTCGTTTCCGGGTGGGTTCGGGGCGCTCGTGCTGAGTTGTGGACCGGGCGGGGGGCGAGAGTGGCCGACGCCGACGACGCGCCCGGAGCGCTCTTGCACAAGCTCCGGCGGAACACCACCCCGTGACTCGGCGTTGCTTCTGAGCAAGACTGGGCGACGGAGAGGTGCACCCCATGACTGCTGAGAAGACCGACGAATACGACCTGATCGTGCTGGGCGGAGGTCCGGTGGGCGAGAACGTCGCCGACCGCGCCGTGCAGGACGGACTGACCGCGATCATCGTGGAGAGCGAGCTGGTCGGCGGCGAGTGCTCGTACTGGGCGTGCATGCCGTCGAAGGCGCTGCTGCGCTCTGGGCAGGCGCTGCGCGCGGCCCAGCACGTGGCGGGAGCCAAGGAGGCGATCACCGGAAAGCTCGATGTGCGGGCCGTGTTCGACCGCCGCGACTCGTTCACGAGCAACTGGTCGGATGACGGACAGGTCAAGTGGCTCGACTCGGCCGGCATCGACCTGGCCCGAGGTCACGGTCGCCTGACGGGCGAGCGCGAGGTGACGGTGACGGATGCCGACGGCGGCACCCGCGTTCTGCGCGCCCGCCATGCCGTCGCGATCAGCACGGGATCGGATGCGGTGATCCCGCCGATCGAAGGCCTTCGCGAGTCATCCCCGTGGACGAGCCGTGAGGCGACCAGCGCCGAAGAGCTTCCCGAGTCGCTGGCCGTGATCGGCGGCGGAGTCGTCGCGGTCGAGATGGCGACGGCGTACGCGGCTCTCGGCTCGACGGTGACGATCATCGCCCGGAGCGGTCTGCTCGGCACGATGGAGCCGTTCGCGGGTGAGCGGGTGGCCGCGGGGCTGAAGGAGCTCGGCGTCGACGTGCGCACCGACACGGGTACCACCAGCGTCACGCGCGGTGACGACGGGGTGTCGATCGTGCTCGATGACGGATCGACGGTCACCGCGGCGGAGGTGCTCGTCGCGACGGGCCGTTCGCCGCGCAGCGGAGACATCGGGCTCGACGTCGTGGGCCTCGAGCCGGGGCGCTGGATCACGGTCGACGACACGCTGCGCGTCCCCGGATCCGACTGGCTCTACGCGGTCGGCGATGTCAACGGCCGCGTGCTCCTCACGCATCAGGGCAAGTACCAGGCGCGGGCGGCCGGCGATGTCATCGCGGCTCGGGCGCAGGGCGCGGATGTCGACGACGAGCCGTGGGGAAAGCACGTGGCGACGGCCGACAGGACCGCGGCCCCCCAGGTGACGTTCTCGTTCCCCGAGGTGGCATCGGTCGGGCAGACCGAGGCCGAGGCCCGTGAGGCGGGCACAGATGTCGCCGTGGTGGATTACGACCTCGGCGGGGTCGCGGGCGCCAGCCTCTACGAGGACGGCTTCGAGGGCCAGGCGCGCATCGTGATCGACAAGGAGCGCGACGTCATCATCGGCGCCACGTTCGTCGGCCCCGAGGTCGCCGAGCTCGTGCAGACCGCGACCGTGGCGATCGTGGGCGAGGTGCCCATCGCGCGCCTCTGGCACGCCGTTCCGGCCTACCCGACGATCAGCGAGGTCTGGCTGCGGCTGCTGGAGGGCTACGGGCGGGAATCGGCATGACCTCCCGCGCCATCCGTCCCGGCATCCGCTCCGAACAGACCGTGAGAGGCCGGGTGCGGTCGGCGTGCCCGGAGCAGGATTGTTTCTCACATTGACGCCCCCCAGCGCAAGCCTGGGGCGGATGTCGCACACCTCTTATACGCTCGAACCCACATCCGAGGAGGCAGGACCATGAAGGCTGTACTCGCAGGAACCGTCATCGCCGAGGCTGACGAGAGCGATCTCGCGCGCATCGAAGGCAACTGGTACTTCCCGCCGGCATCCATCACGGAGGGCGCGCTCGTCGAGAGCCCGACTCCGTACACGTGCCCGTGGAAGGGTGCTGCCCAGTACTACTCGGTGCAGGCCGGCGGCGAGCTGCACACCGACTACGCCTGGTCGTATCCGACCCCGTACCCGAGCGCCTTCGACCGTGTCGGCAAGGACTTCTCGGGCTTCGTCGCGTTCGACCCCCGTGTCGAAGTGTCCGCATGACCTCTGTATGCCGCAGCCGGGGCGCTGATGCCCGTCTCGTCGATCGATCGACCGGAGAGTAATCGTGATCGAATTCCGCAACGTCACCAAGCAGTTCCCCGACGGCACGACAGCCGTCAAGGACTTCAGCCTGGTGCTGCCCTCCCGCCAGACGACCGTCTTCGTCGGATCGTCCGGCTGTGGCAAGACCACTCTGCTGCGGATGATCAACCGCATGGTCGAGCCCACCTCGGGTGACGTCGAGATCGACGGCGAGAGCGTGCTCGGCGGCGATCCGGTCGCGCTGCGCCGCAGCATCGGCTACGTGATGCAGAACTCGGGCCTCATGCCCCACTTCACCGTGATCGACAACGTCGCGACGGTGCTGCGCCTGACGGGCGTGAAGAAGGGTCCGGCTCACGAGCGGGCGCGCGAGCTGCTGACCACCGTCGGTCTCGACCAGTCGCTGGCCGAGCGGTACCCGAGCCAGCTCTCGGGCGGCCAGCAGCAGCGCGTCGGGGTGGCCCGCGGCCTCGCGGCCGATCCGAACATCCTGCTCATGGACGAGCCGTTCGGTGCCGTCGACCCGATCGTGCGCGCCGACCTGCAGCAGGAGACGCTGCGGCTGCAGCGCGAACTCGACAAGACGGTGGTCTTCGTCACGCACGACATCGACGAGGCGTTCCTGCTCGGCGACCAGGTCGTGATCCTCGACAAGGGTGCTCGCATCGTTCAGGTGGGCAGCCCGAGCGAGATCATCGAGAACCCGGCAGACGACTTCGTCGCATCCTTCATCGGAGCCGACCGCGGACGCCGCGCACTGCACCTCAAAGAGACGCCGCACGGCACCGTGGTGGTCGACTCCGAGGGTCGCACCCAGGGCGCGATCGTGAGCGACGCCGAGAAGTCCGACGGTCCGCTGGCAGGACCGGATGCCGCCGCCCTCGGCGCGATCCAGGGCGAGCGCGCGTGAACTGGGTCACCGACAACCTCGGGTTGATCTTCGAGCTGACTCTGGTGCATCTGCGTCAGAGCATCATCCCGATCGTGCTCGGATTCGTGCTGTCGCTCCCGCTCGGCTGGGTCGCCTGGCGGTTCCGCCTCGTACGCGGACCCATCATCGTGCTCACCGGGCTGCTGTACACGATCCCCTCGCTCGCGCTGTTGATCCTGTTGCCCGCCGCACTCGGATATTCGGCGATCAGTGAATCCAACCTCGTGATCGCGCTGACCATCTACGCGATCGCGATCCTCGTGCGTGCGGTCTCCGACGGCCTCGACTCGGTCGATGACGGCGTCCGTCAGGCGGCGACGGCGACCGGGTTCGCCGCGTTCCGCCGCTTCTGGGCGGTCGAGTTCCCGCTCGCCGGGCCCGTGATCCTGGCGGGTCTGCGGGTCACGGCCGTGAGCACGATCTCGCTGGCCACGGTCGGCATCCTGATCGGCGTCACCAATCTCGGCTACCTCTTCACGAACGGCCTCGAGCGACGCATCATCGCCGAGGTCTTCGCGGGCGTCGTCGCCGTCGTCGTGATCGCTCTCGTGATCGACCTGATCCTGCTGCTTCTCGGCCGCGCGCTGATGCCGTGGACGCGTGCTGCGTCGAAGCCCGCCGCCGCCCGTGCTCTCGCCGTGGGGGCTCCCGCATGAACCTCTTCGCCGAAGCCATCGCCTGGATGCTCGCCCCCGAGCAGTGGCAGGGTCGCTATGCGCTGCCGGTGCTGCTCGGCCAGCACCTCGCCCTCACCGCGATCTCGGTGCTGATCGCGGCGGTCATCGCGCTGCCGATCGGCTGGCTCATCGGGCATACGGGTCGTGGCCGCGAGATCGCGGTCGCCGTCTCCGGAGCCGCCCGCGCGATCCCCGCCTTCGGTCTGATGGTGCTGCTCGTGCTGCTGCTCGGCGTGCTGCGCATCCCCGAGGCGGCCATCGTCACGTTCGTGCTCCTCGCCATCCCCTCGCTGCTCGCCGGCGCCTATACGGGCCTCGAGGCGATCGACCGTCGCGTGATCGACTCGGCCAAGGCGATGGGGATGACCGGCTGGCAGATCTTCTGGAAGGTCGAGGTGCCGCTGGGCCTGCCGCTTCTGGTCGGCGGCATCCGCTCGGCGCTCCTGCAGGTCATCGCGACGGTCACGATCGCCGCCTACGTCAACCTCGGCGGCCTCGGTTGGCCGATCATCCAGGGCATCCCCCTGCGCCGGTTCGATCAGGTGCTCGCCGGCGCGATCATCGTCGCCGTGCTCGCGCTGCTCGTCGACCTGCTCCTCGCGGCCGCGCAGCGCGCCGCCGTCCCTGCGGGCCTCCGCATCGGTCGCCCCACCCGCCGTCGGTCGCGAGGCTCCGCACAGCCGACCGCCGCAGCGGCCACCGCCTGAATCGTCCATCTCCGTGATGTCCCCCACAGCAGTTCCAGAGAAGAGGAAGTCCATGTTCACAGCACGAGGCAAGCGTTCTGTCTTCGCCGTCGGCCTGGTCGCCGCGGCAGCACTCGCCCTGTCGGCCTGCTCGTCGAGCAACCCGCTCGACGAGCCGTCCGACTCGACCGAAGGCTCGGGCAGCGGCGACACGATCGTCGTCGGCTCGCAGGCGTACTACTCCAACGAGATCATCGCCGAGATCTACGCCCAGGCGCTCGAGGCGGCAGGCTTCGACGTCGAGAAGAAGCTCAACATCGGTCAGCGCGACGCGTACATGCCCGACGTCGAGTCCGGCGACATCAACGTCTTCCCCGAGTACACGGGCAGCCTGCTCGAGTACATCTCGGACGACGAGGTCGACGTCACCAGCCCTGACGACGTCTACGCGGCTCTGCAGGATGCTCTGCCGGAGAGCCTGACGGCCCTCGACTTCGCCGAGGCGACCGACCAGGACTCCTACACGGTGCTGAAGAGCTTCGCCGAGGAGAACGACCTGAAGACGATCGGCGACCTGTCGAAGGTGACCTCTCAGGTCACGATCGGCGCGGCTCCCGAGTTCGAGCAGCGTCCGTACAGCCCGGCGAAGGCCAAGGAGGTCTACGGCGTCGACCTGGCGTTCTCGGCCACCGGCCCGACCACGCTCGAGTCGCTGCTCGCCGGCCAGATCCAGGTCGCGGACATCTACACGGCCGACCCGGCCTTCGAGACCGAAGACATCGTGGCGCTCGAAGACCCCGAGAACCTCATCATCTCGTCGAACGTGGTGCCGATCGTCTCGAGCGACATCGCCGACGACGTGTCGGACGTGCTCAACGCCATCAGCGCCAAGCTGACCGGTGAGGAGCTCGTCGCGCTCAACGTTCTCAGCACCGTCGACCAGCAGTCGTCGGCCGACATCGCCAAGAAGTGGCTCGAGGACAACGACCTCGTCTGAGTCGAGTCGTCTCGCGCGAAGCGCCCGGTCCCTCAGGGGGCCGGGCGCTTCTGCGTGCGCGGGGTGGTGTGAGCCGGCTCGGGGCGGGCTAGACCCGGGCATCCTGTCGCGGGATCAGCACCTGCTTGATGATGATGAGGATGGATGCCGCGACCGGCACCGCCACCAGGGCACCGAGCAGGCCGAGCAGCGTACCCCCGGCGAGGGCGCCGATCACGACGAGCGCCCCGGGAACGGCGACGGCCTTGTTCATCACGCGGGGAGTGATGACGTACGCCTCGATCTGCATGTAGACCACGTAGATGAGGGCGAACACGAGCGCCGCCACGGGATCGCTGAAGAGCGCGAGCCCACTGCCGATGATCCAGAAGATCACCGATCCGACGAGCGGGATCAGGGTGATGCAGAACGCGACGGTCGCCATCAGCGGAGGGAACGGCAGGCCGAGGAAGAGATAGAGCAGGAAGGTGAGGACGGCGTTGCAGAACGCGAGCACGACCATCCCCATGACGTAGGCGCCGACGGAGTCGGTGATCTGGTCGGTGATGTCGCTTGCGCGAGCGCGGTCACGGGCAGGAGCGAGACGCAGCATTCCCGTCTTGATCGAGGGCAGGGTCGCGACGAAGTAGAGCGTGAGCACGAGCACCACGATGATGCCCGAGATCGCATTCGCGATCGACGCGCCGACCTGCAGGGCCCCTCCGCCGATCGCGGCGATGTTGCCGGGGTCGGTGAGGAACTTCTGCACGTCGGTGACCAGGGATTCGAACTGGTCGCCGAACTGGTCTTCGAGGGTCGCGTAGATATCGCTGCGCATGAACTCCTGGATCATGCCGGGCACCGACCGGATGAAGCTCGCGATCTGCTCGATCACGACAGGCAGCACCATCCACACCACGAGGCCCGCCACGACGATGAGTCCGAGGATCGCGACGACCACGGAGATGGCCCGAGACAGCCCGCGCCGTTCGAGGAACCGCACGGTCGGATCGAGTCCCAGTGCGGCGAAGAGCGCGAGGGCGATGTAGATGAGAACGGTCGAGAGGTTCGCGACGGCCAGGCCGAGCACGAGCGCCGCGAGGCCCCCGAGGGTCACGAGGAAGCCGAACACGAACGGGCGGTCGATGCGCGTCCAGAACGAGCGGCTCGGCGTCATCGGCTCGACGACGACAGTGCGGGGAGCCTGTGACCCTGTCTGGTCGATGAGCGCGGTCGTGACGACGGCCGGGGACTCGGGCGCACCGCCGGTGACTGAGTCGCCGACGGCTGAGTCGCCGGCGGTCTCGGCCGGTGCCGACACCCGTGACTCCGAGGTCGGGGACGGGTCGGATGCGGCAGCGGACGCGCTCGACGACGGTTCCTGCTCTTCTCGGCTCATGTGCTCACGATAGCGCTCGACAGCGGCGCGACCGGGGAGCATCCGCGCTGTCGCATGGGGTCGTTCAGCCCCGTGTTTCCGTAGAGTAGGGGGCATGACCGCCGCCGAAGATCCCCGGGCTGAACTCCTCCGACTGCGCTCGAGCATCGACAACATCGATGCCGCACTCATCTTCATGCTCGCGGAGCGCTTCCGCGCCACGCAGCAAGTCGGGCAGCTGAAAGCCGAGCATGAGATGCCGGCATCCGATCCCGGTCGCGAAGAGCAGCAGGTCGCGCGCCTCAAGGCACTCGCCGAGGATGCGCATCTCGACCCCGAGTTCGCCGAGAAGTGGTTCAACTTCGTGGTGGCCGAGGTGATCCGCCATCACACGGAAGCCGCTGAGGGGCGATGATCCGGCCTTCCGGGCGAGTGACAGTGTGTGCAGCACTCACCCGCCCGGGGACCGAACTAAGTTTATTGAATAAACTATGACTGAGGGTACGCAGAACCCCCTGGTCTGTCAATCAATTCCGACAACGGGACCGGCTCCATGCTGAACGGCGACGATGCACTCGACACGCAGGCGTCGGTTCGTCGTGCCAACCTGCGGCGGGCGCTGCAGCTCGTGTTCCGTGAACCCGGCACGCAGACGCGCGCGGGTATCGCTCGCGCGACCGGGCTCACGGCGGCCACCGCCTCGTCTCTCGTCGCCGAGCTCATCGATCTCCAGCTGATCGCCGAGGGCGCCCAGGCCGCCAGCACCGGGGGCAAACGGGCGACGACACTCAGCATCGACGCCGCTCATCACCTCATCCTGGTGCTCGTGGTCCGGCCGACTGACGCGCGCATCGCGCTGGTCGGTCTCGACGGCGCCGAGGTCGAGACGCGCAGGGTCGCGTACTCGGAGGAAACGCGGGATCGGATGCTCGACGACGCGCTCGCCGACATCGCCACCGCTCATCGCGACCGTCTGCTCGTCGCGGGTGTGCAGCTCCCCGGCACGACCGACGGCCGACGCGTCTTCGAGAGCGTGCAGCTCGGCTGGACCGACGTCGCTCTCGCTGATCGGTTCGAGGCGCTGCTCGGCGTTCCGGTGCTGCTCGTCAACGACGTGGATGCCGAGGCGATCGCCGAGTCCGCCCGGGAGCTGGAGTCGTCGGGGTACCGCCTCTTCATCCACATCGGCACCGGGATCGGAGCGGCGGTCACGCTCGACGGCGAACTCGCCCCCGGGCCCCGTGACCGCGCCGGCGAGATCGGCCACGTGCAGGTGCAGTTCGGCGACGCCGCACGCCCCTGCCGCTGCGGACGGCAGGGATGCCTGGAGTCGGTGGCATCGATGACGGCCATGTTCGGCGACGACTTCGACGACGCGCTCGACGACCAGGCGATCGAGGCCCTCGCCGCGACAGCCGACGACGAGCGGCTGGCCGACGGCGCGCGCGCACTGGCGCGCACGATCAAGCTCATCGCGGCGGTGCTCGACGCCGCCGAGGTCGTGATCGGCGGCCCGGCGCGCGCGCTCGGCGATCGGTTCCTCCGTCTCGTCCAGGCCGAGATCGACTACACCGCCACCGGAACGGCGAACGTGCCCGTGCGGTATGCCGATGCGGACGCCTCGATCTCCACCGGGGTCGCTCAGGTGGCGCTGTCCAGCGCGCTGGGCGTGCGCTGGAGCCCGGCGCAGCTGCGCGCGGCATCCGCCTCTCGCGACTGACTCTCCGCGCTTCATCCGCTTCTCGCGACTGACGCTGCGCGCTTCCGTGCTCGGACCGGAACGAGCCTGAACGCTGCAGTCCGCCCGGAGACGGCGATGCGGAGCGCCACCGGGGTGGCGCTCCGCATCCGTTCCGATGGGTCTACTTGACGCTGCCGGCGGTGAGCCCGCCGACGAGGCGCTTCTCGATGAGCATGAACAGGATGACGACGGGCAGGATCGCGACGATCGAGACTCCGAACACGTACTGCCAGCTGGTCTCGTACTGACCCACGAACTTCGTCAGCGCGACCGAGAGCGGCTGGTTCTTGTCGGTGGAGAGGATGACGAGCGATGCGGCGAACTCGTTCCAGCAGGCCACGAACGTGAAGACGATCGCGGTCACGATGCCCGGCCACACCAGCGGCAGGTTGATCTTGAACAGCACCGTGAAGCGGCCGGCGCCGTCGATCTGGGCGGCCTCGTCGATCTCCTTGGGGATGCCGGCGAAGAACGAGTGCATGATCCACACCGCGAACGAGAGGTTGAACGCCGCGTTGATGAAGATCATCGCCGCCCACGTGTCACCGAGTCCCAGGGTCGTGAACTGGCGGAACAGGCCCGAGGTGAGCACGGCCGGCTGCAGCATCTGCGTCACGATCACGAGGAACAGGAACACCATGCGACCGGGGAAGGTGAACCGGGCCGTGTAGTACGCCGCGGGGAGCGAGACCACGAGCACCAGCAGCGTCGCGAAGACGGCGATGATGATCGTCGAGATCAGGTTGTACGGCAGCGGCGTCTCGGGGGTCGACCACATCGTGATGTAGTTCTCCCAGTGCCACTCGGTCGGGAGGTACGTCGGATCGACCGAGCGGATCTGCGGCTTGGTCTTCACGGAGCCGAAGAACATGATCAGGTACGGCAGCACGAAGATCGCGAGCACGAGGATGCCGGCGGCCATGCGCAGGATGACGCGGGGCAGCGTCACCTGGTCTTCGGTGTAGCGGCGCTTGCGCCCGGGGATGCGGGGAGCGGCGTCGTCTCCGGCGGTCGTGACGAGGGCGGTCTCGGTCAGGGTCATGATCAGACCTCCTTCATGGGCTTGACGGCCTTGACGTAGATCGCGACGATCACGATCACGATGAGGAAGGCCACGACTGAGAGCGCACTCGCGACGTCGACCTTCTTCTGCAGCTCGATGTACTTGAAGATCATCGTCATGATCGTGTCGGCGCCGTAGCCGGGGATCGACCCCGTCATCACCTTGAGGATCGGCAGCGAGTTGAACACGTTGATGATGTTGATGAGCACGGCGACTGCGAGAGCGCTGCGCAACTGCGGCAGCACGATGGTCCAGTACGTGCGGGTCGCTCCGGCGCCGTCCATCTTCGCGGCCTCGAGGGTGTCTGACGGAACCGTCTGCAGTCCCGCCAGGATCGTGTACGTCGTGAACGGCAGCGAGACGAAGACGGCGATCACGATCGACCACGCGAAGGCGGTCGCCGGGTTCTTCGTCCACCCGTAGCCGACCGCGTCATCGGAGAGCCCGATGTCGTACAGGAACTTGTTGAACACTCCGAAGTACGGCTCGAGGCTGTAATAGAAGACCATGGTCGTCATCACCACGGATGCCGCCCACGGCACGATGACGGCCATGCGCACGATCTGGCGGCCGGGGAAGGCCTTGTTGAGGATCTGCGCGAGGCCCAGCGAGATCATCACGGTGAAGCCGACCACGACGACGACCCAGACGACCGTACGGAAGATGATCGGCCAGAACTCGGCGAACGTGAACACCGTCACGAAGTTGTCGAAGCCGACCGAGCCCTTGTCGAGGCCCGACAGCGAGATGTCGCGGGTGGAGTTGAAGAACATCACACCGGCGGGGAACAGCACCACGCCGATGATGAGGAGCAGGGCGGGAGCGATCCAGGGCAGCGCCTGGAGCAGGTCCTTTCCGCCGGGCTTGCCGCGGGCGGCGCCCGATCGACGGCCCGGGGTGCGGNGCCCCCGCGAGGTTCGAGGATTCTTTCGTCTGGCTCATGGAATATCCGAACCTCTCCGTCGGCGGGGCTCAGCCCGCGTCGACCTGTGCCTGGATCTCGGTCAGGACATCCTGCGCGGACTTCGTCTGCAGCTGGCCGAACAGCGACTTGAAGGCGCCGTCGGTGGCCGACCACTTCTCGTTCGTCGACGGGTAGAACTGCGCGTCGGGCAGCACGTCGAGGAACGGCTTGAGGGCCTCCTCGCCGGAGAGCTGCTCGGCACCCGACTTGGTGACGGGCAGGAAGCCCTCGGCCTGCACCCACGGCACGTACACGTCGGCCGAGTAGTAGTAGTCGAAGAACTTGGTGATCGCCTCCTGCTTGTCACCGTCGTTCTGGAACGCCATCAGCTGGTCCATGACGCCGAGCGTGAACGGCGAGCCGTCCTTCGTCGGGATCGGCACGATGGAGTAGTCCAGCTCGGGGTTGCCCTCTTCGATCTGGCCCACCGTCGGCGGCAGACCCACCTGCATGCCGATCTTGCCCTGGATGAAGATGTCCATCAGGGGTGAGCGCTGGGTCGAACCCGGGTCGGCCTGCGTCGCGCCGGCGTCGATCATCTTCTTGATCTGCTCGGCACCGACGAGGTTCTCGGGGGTGTCGATCGTGATCTCGGAGGCATCGCCGAACGAGCCGCCGCCGCCCCACAGCCACACGGCGGCCTCGGCCTGCGCCTCTTCGGAGCCGAGGGGCATGCCGTATCCGGCCACGCCGCCGCCGAGTGCCGACACCTTGGTCGCGGCATCCAGCAGCTCGTCCCAGGTCTTCGGCGCCTCGACGCCGGCCTGGTCGAGCAGGGTGTTGTTGACGAACAGTGCACGGGCCGATGCGATCAGGGGCAGCGCGTAGGCGGTGCCGTCGACCTCGGCGTTCGCGAGGAACGCGTCCTGGAAGTCGGAGTACGTGTCTTCCGAGACGACGTCCTCGACCGGGTAGAGCAGCTCGTCGCCGACGAACCCGGCGAACGGGCCGCCGTTGTAGATGTCGGGAGCCTCGCCCGCCTGGATCTTGGTCGAGACGACCTTCTCGAGGTTGTCCCACGACTGCACCTCGAGGTCGACCTTGATGTCGGGGTTCTCCTTCTCGAACCCGTCGATCACGTCTTCCCACAGGCCCTTGGTGGCGTCGGAGTAGCTGGGGACGAGGAGGTTGAGAGTGGTCTCGCCCTCGGCGTCTCCGCCGCTTCCGGTGGAGCCGCCGAACCCGCACGAAGCGAGCGTGAGCGTGGCGGTTGCCGCCAGGGCAACGGCGCCGAATCGCAGTGACTTCTTCATGTGTATTGCATTCCTCACTGTGTAGGTGGTGCACAGTCGCAAGTACAACTCACGCGACGGTGCGTGTGATCGCCTTCCCTTGGTGGCTGGGCGATCGGTCAAGCCGGGTCGGCTCGGAGAACCCTCCATGGACCGGGTCGCCGGAGGGGCGGTGGAACTTGTTCGATTATTTGTCAGGAGAATAAACAAATCAAGAGGAACCTTGCGAGATTTCCTTGTGTCGAAATACTATGATCGAATCAGCACCTAAACAATCACAAACTTGCAACATCTGGTCCGGAGGGCCCGACATGACCGAACTTCTGCCCGGCGCACACATGCGCGAAGAGCTCACCTCGCAGCCCGAGACGTGGGCTCGCGCCGCCGATCTCCGCGACGCACAGGCGCTGCTGCCCGCATCCGGAGCCCGCATCGCCGTCGTCGGCTGCGGCACCTCGTGGTTCATGGCGCAGTCGTACGCGTTCCTCCGCGAGACCTCCGGCCAGGGTGAGACCGACGCGTTCGCCGCCTCCGAGTCGTTCGTCGACCGCGGCTACGACGCCGTGGTCGCGCTCACGCGCTCGGGCACCACGACCGAGGTCCTCGAACTGGTCGACCGCATCAAGGGTCGCGTGCCCACGATCGGCGTGATCGGAGACGAGACCTCGCCGCTCGTCTCTCTCGTCGACGAGGCCGTGCTGCTGCCCTTCGCCGATGAGAAGTCCGTCGTGCAGACCCGCTTCGCGACCACCGCGCTCGCGCTGTTCCGGGCGTCGCTCGGTGAAGACCTCACCGGTGCGATCGAGGATGCCGTCGCCGTGCTCGCCGCCGACTATGACGACGAGCTCCGCGACGCCGAGCAGTACTCGTTCCTCGGCCGTGGCTGGACCGTCGGCCTCGCGCACGAGGCCGCACTGAAGATGCGCGAATCGTCGCAGTCGTGGACCGAGTCGTACCCGTCGATGGAATACCGCCACGGTCCGATCGCGATCGCCGCGCCGGGTCGCGTGACTTGGCAGTTCGGTGAGGCGCCCGAGGGTCTGGCCGCGCAGGTCGAGGCCACGGGGGCGCGTTTCGTGCAGCATCCGATCGACCCCCTGGCCGACCTCGTGCGCCTGCACCGCGTCGCACTCGACCGGGCCGTCGCGCGCGGCCTCGACCCCGACCAGCCTCGCAACCTCACCCGATCCGTCATCCTGGATGCATGACCCGACCCACCTGCGGAGCAGTCGATGACCAGGCCTGAGGATGCGCAGCGCATCGCCGATGTCGTGAGCGACGCGTCGGGCGAGAGGCTCGCCGGCGCGCGGACGCTGGGCGCAGGCGCGCCCGTGCTCGCGTTCGACGTGGGCGGCACCGACATCAAATCGGCGCTGTTCGATGCCGACGGCACGGCACTGGGCCTGCGACGCACCCCGACTCCCGTCGCCGACGGCGACCGCACCGAGGTGCTCATCGAGCGCCTCGGTGTGCTCGCCGCCGAGCTGCGAGCCGACCACCCTGACGTCGTGCCCCGGGCGGTCGGCCTCGTAGTTCCGGGCATCGTCGACGCGGATGCCGGGCTCGGCGTCTTCGCCAGCAACCTCGGCTGGCACGATTCCCCGCTGCGCGATCTCGCGTCGGCGAAGCTGGGCCTTCCGGTGGCGTTCGACCACGACGTCCGTGCGGCGAGCTGGGCGGAGCATCGCCTGGGCGGCGCCCGCGCCTACTCGAACTCGGTGGTGCTCGTCATCGGAACCGGCATCGCGGGCGCCCTGCTCGTGGGGGGAGAGCCCTACACAGCCGGCGGCTACGCCGGCGAGATCGGTCACTCGCCGATCGCCGACGGGCCCGTGTGCGCCTGCGGCGCCCGCGGATGCCTCGAGGTCGTCGCCTCGGCGGGGGCGATCGCGCGTCGCTACCGCGAGGCGACGGGGATCACGCCCGACGGCGCGAAAGACGTGATCGCACGTGCCGCGGACGGCGATCCTGTCGCCTTCGAGATCTGGGACTCGGCGCTCGACGCGCTGACCCTCTCGCTCGCCCAGCTCACCGCAGTTGTCGCCCCGGAAGCCGTCGTGATCGGCGGGGGCCTCTCGCGCGCGGGTGGTGCGCTCTTCGACGAGCTGCGTGCGCGCCTCGCCGAGCGGCTGAGCTTCCACCGCATCCCCGAACTCGTGCCCGCCGAGCTGTCGGGCAACGCCGGCATACTCGGAGCGGCCCTGCGCGCGAGGGAGCTCGCATGATCCTCACCGTGACCCCCAATCCGGCGCTCGACCTCACCTGGCACGTCGCTCGGCTCATCCTCGGCGAGACGCATCGAGCGGATGCCGGTGCGGCCCGTGCGGGCGGCAAGGGACTCAACGTCGCGCGCGTCGCGCACGCCCAGGGCGCCTCGGTGCTCGCCGTCTCGACAGCCGGCGGTCGCGCCGGTGTCGAGCTCGCCGCCGAACTCGGAGCGAGCGGTGTGCCACACCGGCTCGTGCCGGTGGTCGGTGCCACGAGGCAGAGCATCGCGATCGTCGACCGAGAGCTCGGCGACACGACGATCGTGAACGAGCGCGGTGTGAATCCGACCGATCCCGAGTGGGCGACGCTGTTCGGCGAGGTCGTCGACGCTCTTCCCGGCGCGCAGGTGCTGGTGATCTCCGGCAGCCTGCCGCCGGGTGCGCCCGAGACGCTGCTGCCTCTGCTGATCGGCACGGCGCGGGACGCAGGTGTTCCCGTGATCGTCGACACCTCGGGCCCCGCCCTGCTGCTCGCGGCGGATGCGGGCGCATCCGTCCTCAAACCGAACGCCGCCGAACTCGTCGAGGCGACCGGCCTCGCCGACCCCATCGAGGGTGCTCGGTCGCTCCTCGAGCGCGGGGTCGAGCTGGTGCTGCTGTCGCTCGGCGCCGAGGGCATGCTCGCGGTCACGGCATCCGATGTGCTGCACGCTCGCCTCGATGCCGCGCTCGCCGGCAACCCGACCGGTGCCGGCGACGCCGGAGTGGCTGCCTGCGCGGTGCTCTACGCCGACGGCATCCGAGACCCCGAGACGATCCTCCGCCGAGCGACCGCCTGGTCGGCCGCCGCCGTGCTCATGCCGCTCGCCGGCGAGATCTCCGATGAGTGGGTCGCGCTCGAACAGAGCCTCGTCGTCGGCCCCTTCATCCCCACCGTTCGAGAGGAACGTCTGTGACCCTGGTCTCCGCCCGCGAGCTGGTGACGGATGCCGCGACGCGCGGCACCGGCATCGGCGCGTTCAACGTGATCCACCTCGAGACCGCCGAGGGGCTGGTGCGCGCCTCCGCCGACTCGGGGCTGCCGGTGATCCTGCAGATCTCGCAGAACTGCGCCGACTATCACGGCGGACTCGAGCCGATCGCGCTGGCGACCCTCGCGATCGCCCGTCGGGCCGCGACACCCGTCGCCGTGCACCTCGACCACGCCGAGCGGCCCGAGCTCGTCGACGAGGCCATCGCCCTCGGATTCGGCTCGGTGATGTTCGACGGCGGAACGCTGCCCTACGAAGAGAACGTCGCGATCACCGCTGCCGTCGCCGAGCGCGCGCACGCCGCGGGTGTCTACATCGAGGGCGAGCTCGGCGAGGTCGGCGGCAAGGACGGCGCGCACGCGCCGGGAGTGCGCACCGACCCCGACGAGGCGCGCGCGTTCGTCGCCGCGACGGGAGTCGACGCGCTCGCCGTGGCGGTGGGGTCGTCGCACGCGATGACCGATCGCACGGCATCCCTCGACCTCGACCTCATCGTGCGACTGCACGGCGCGCTCGACGTGCCGCTCGTGCTGCACGGCTCGTCGGGCGTCGCGGACGCCGTGATCGCCGACGCGGTGCGGGCGGGCATGACCAAGATCAACGTTTCGACCCACCTGAACGGCTTCTTCACCCGGGCGATCCGCACGACACTCGACGCCGACCAGAAGCTCGTCGACTCTCGCAAGTACCTGACGCCTGCCCGTGACGCGCTCGCCGGCGAGGCCGCACGGATGCTGCGCCTGTTCGCGCTCGAGACCGCCGAGGTGGCGGGGTGAGCTGCGCGAACCGGGCAGGATGGTGACATGAAGCGCGCCGCCCGCCTGAACGCGATCCTCGACCTGCTGGCCGCCGACGGCGAGGTCAACGTCGACGAGCTCGTCGAGCGGTTCGGTGCCTCGGCTGCCACCACCCGCCGCGACCTCGACTCGCTCGCCGAGCAGCGCCTGCTCACCCGCACGCACGGCGGCGCGGTCGCCCACTCCGTCGCCTACGAACTGCCGATCCGCTACAAGAGCCATCAGCGGTCGCAGCAGAAGGAGAGCATCGCACAGGCCGCCGCCGCACTCGTCGCCCCCGGCATGGTCGTCGGGCTCTCGGGCGGAACGACGACCACGGCGATCGCTGCGGCGCTCGCCGCGAGGGACGATCTCGCGGCCGGCCCCGGCATCACGGTCGTCACCAACGCGGTGAACATCGCCGCCCAGCTCGCGACCCGCCCCGACATCAAAGTGGTGGTCACCGGAGGCGTGATCCACTCGCGCAGCTACGAGCTCGTCGGCCCGTTCGTCGAGCAGCTGCTGCGAGGAGTGCGTCTCGACATCGCCTTCATCGGCGTCAACGGAATGGATGCCGACGCCGGCGCCACCACCCAGGATGAGCGCGAAGCGGCCGTGAACCGCATGATGGCCGAGCGTGCTCGCCGGGCCGTGGTCGTCACCGACAGCAGCAAGCTCGGCACGGTCGCGTTCGCGGCCGTCGGCGGTGCGGAGCTGTTCCCCGTTCTCCTCACCGACGACGGCGCGGACGCCGCCTCGCTCGCCGGCCTGCGCGCAGCCGGCTACGAGGTGCTGACCGCCTGAGCCCCGCGGTCGTGTCCTGCTGAACTCCTGGTGGGGATGCCGCGACCTCTCTCGCGACATCCCCGGAGCAGATGGTGTCTGTCGTTCCCTCACACTCCCCAGTGCACGAGGGTTTCCCCAATTCGACTGCGCCTCCCTCGCGCTTCGTTTCCGAAGCCCTCCGCGTGGCACCTTCTGCAGATAAGGAGCGAGGTGTCGATGTTCTGATACATCGACTGGAGAAAATCTTTCCTCCCACGAAGAACGAGTCGCGCCGTCGCATCGGTCGTCGCAATCGCAAGGAGGAGCACGAATGAAATGCACAGATCGGCGATGTGGTGCGGGCCCGATGATCGGCGGATACTCGATCATGCAGGCGACATGGCTAGATGCCCCTCAGGTTTCCCGTGTGCTGTCAGCGGGGCTCAGGCTGCGTTGAGGACCAGGCGGCTTGAACTGCTTCGCCGCCGAGAAGCAACAGTGGGGATTCACACTGCTCAGTGTCCTCGCTCAGGACTACGCTTGGCAACACTCACCCAGTGAAAGGCTGACATGGCACTTCAGCACACGAACAAGCGGTACTGGACGTACGCCCTCTCGTACACAGTGGTGGTTGCATTGAGCGTGGTTCTCTCGATTCTTTGGGTGGGGAGTTGGATGCCGGGTCTACCGATCGGAGTCCTGCTGGGGATCCCGATCGCGGCACTATTTAGTTGGCTAGTTCGACGTCGAGCCCAGAAGTCGCGCCCGTGAATCTACGCGCGGATTTCTGGGCCCAAGGGAAAGCGCTGGGTCTCACATACCTCCGCCACCCCCGTAGGTGGGTTTGCAGCTAATCATCGTTCCCTTTGCGAAGACGAGCGTTGCACCGCTGGATGTGAAGTTGTTGGTGCAGCTCTTGAGCTTGCCTTGTGTAAAGAAATCTCGCATCGAGAGCACTCCAAGAATTGAGCCAGCTCCCTTGCCCACTGCGCCGGGGATCCAGCCCGCGACAAGAGCCGCAACTCCGAGATAGCCGGACTGATCGCCGTACTTGTCGGCGAGTGTCTTGTAGGCGCACTTGTTCGTGTACATCGTGTAGAAGTACACGCCACCCGCATACTCCCCCTTTGCGGAAGCCACCGGCGTACACGAAGCCGCTTGGGCTTGGGGTGCGGGACCGGCCACGGCGGGGGCGACAGCCAGCGTCGCCACCAGAGCCATTCCCACGAGAGCTGATCTGAGCCTCCGGTTCGTTGCTCGAACCGTGCTGACTGGGGCGCTGGTTTCCGCGAAGATTCGCATACTTTCTCCATTTCAGTTTTGGAGGTGCCGCCGGCGAGCACCCAACGTGGTGCCGGGGTAGTCGCTCCATTGGGACATGAAGTGATCCTGATCCGACCCGCGAAAGAAACAAGTCAGCGCACTGTATGGACATCCACGTGGATGAGTGGGAGCATGCACTCCTATTTACCGGAGATTTGTCTATGCCCTCGCGTTTTCTCGGCCTGATCGCCGTGCAGCTGCAGTCATATCGGCGGGCGAACGGGTTCTCGCAAGAACACGTCGCCTTGGAGATCGGCTGTGCTATGGCGACATATCGGACACTCGAGTATCCGGGAGCCGAACCGGATCGCGTCCCAGATCCGAAAGTCAGCACGATCCTGCGTGTCCTCGCCGTACTAGACCTCGAGACGCCCGTTCTGGAGGCACTCGCCCGCAATCCACAGAGGGCCCCATCATCAGATAGGCGTTCCCCGAGGACGTAGCGCTGTAGCGGCTCATCGGTCAGCTCTGACTGGGTTCGCGGCACGAGTCGGTCTGGCCATTTCGTTGGCACACCTGTGGAAGGCGGACTTACCTGCGTAGCAGTCCCGAAAGTCCCGATCCTCGATCCGGCACCGCACTTGCGACGGCAAGCGCCGCATGTACCCCTGGCTCGAAAGACGAGCGGAATGACCGTGACGCTTCGATCCTTGAGGCTGGCCGCGACCGTGCTTCTGTGCCTGACCGGTCGCGTTGTGGCACGAGGTGAGGAAAGGTCAGAGGCCGCTTCCGTGGCACTGGAACGGGGCAGTGAGCCCGGTGGATTCGGATGCTACGGCCAGCGCGACCGCGGGAGCGACGCCCCTGGCGAGCTCGGTGTGCAAGGTTCCGAGCAGCTCGCAGGCGACGTCGTCCGCCACGACGACGGGGGCCGCGATCACGCACCGCGTGCCCGCGTGCAGCCAGACGCGGGTCATCCCGAGCGCCTCCTCGCCCCAGCGGACGGAGGAGCGACCCAACTCGCACGCCGACAGGATGACGGTGTCGGGCGCGTGCGGGATCAGGTCGACGTCGTAGCCGAACAGGGTGCCGTCGGCGAGTTCGAAGCCCGAGAAGAGGGGATTGTCGACCGCATGGCGGCCGTGCGCGGCGATGTGCAGCACGTCGACCTGTGCCGCGAGTTGCGTGATCGCCGAGACGCGGGCCTCATCACCCGTCACGACCCGCGCGCTGCTCCAGGCCGACGCCGCTCGGCGCACCTCCTCGCCGGCACGCGCCACGCGGGGGCCGGCGGCGAAACCGGCGGTGGATGGACTCGGCGACGTCGTGCGCTGACCCGAGTCGCCGAGCAGGCGCGAGACGGAGGTTGCGAGGGTGAACGGCGTGCCGGCCATGCCCGGGAGCATCGCCCAGGGGATGCCGCCGAGGATGCCGGGCACGGTGAGCGCGAGACGAACCGTCCCACCTGCCGCAGCGCGCGCCGGTGCGAGGAGAGCGTCGTCGAGCAGGCGCAGCCTCTCATCGAGCGACCGCTGCACGACCGACGCCATCGGTCCGGCATGTGTGAGGGCCGCGACATCGAGATCGGCGCGGAGGCCGTCGAGTGCGGCCTCGATGCGCGGCAGCGACAGCTCGACGATCGACGAGCCGGATGCCGTCACCACGACGCACAGCAGCTCTTCTCGGGTGAACACGTAGGCGAGGATCGCCGTCTCGTCATCGAGACGCGTCTGGGTCTCGAGCAGACCCAGACGTTCACGGCTGCCACCGGCCCCGGTCGACGACCACTGCCGGTCGCGCACCCGGTCGCGCAGCTCGCGCACGCGGGCGTCGGTCGTCCAATCCGAACCCGCGAGGTCGGCGCGGAGCATCCGCAGTTCGGCCAGGTCGGACGACAGGTCCGCGTCGTGCGGGGGACGCACGGGAGCGACCTGCTGGCTCAGGTGTCTGGCGCGCTCCGACCACTCGAACAGCACCTCGGGGTCGTGCGCACGGGCGGCGGCGGCGAGCCCCGTGAACATCAGCTCGGTGCCGTGCATCGCGACGGATGCCTGCAGGTCGAGGGCGCCGAACGACTGCTGCCAGGCGGTGAGCAGGTCGAGACCCTCGGCGGCGGCGCGGCGGGCCTCGGTGTGACGCCCCGCGGCGGATGCTCGTGCGGCGCGCACCTCGTGGGCCCGCAGCCGGAGCGGCGTCGGGGCGTCGGCGGTGAGCCGAGGCATCCGTCCTCCGTCGGCGAGACGTGCCGTGAGCGACAGGGCGGCGGCCTCGGTGCGGAACCCGCCCCGGGTAAGCGCTTCCGCGGTGCGGGCGAACTCGTCGGCGACGGGTGGCGTCGTCGGGCGGGCGCGCAGTCGGGCCTCGAGACGTACGGCCTCGGCGCGAGCGGCCCAGCCTTCGCTGCTCAGGGCGGCGAATCGGCGCGATGCCGTCGCAGCGGCGCGCTCCGCGGCGGGGGCGTCATGCCGGAGCAGGGAACGGGCGAGGTGGAACTCGGCTTCGCCGCGCGCCTGCCGCATCCGCTGCGCACCGAACTGCGTGGCGACCGCGCCGAGCAGTTCCTCGGCCTCGGTCGTGAGACCCGCATCGCGCAGCACCTCGGCCCGGTCGAGGTCGCTGATCGCCGCGGCGAGGTCGCTGGTGGCCGCGAGGATCGGTCGCGAGCTCGTCATCAGCCCGAGTGCGGTGACGAGGTCGCCGCCGAGCAGGGCCGCATAGCCGAGATTGTGGCGGGCCTCAGCGAGCGGTTCCTGTTGGTCGTGCGCCTCGTAGGCGGTGATCGCGCGCTGCAGATCGGCGGTGCAGTCGTCGAGGCGATGCCGCTGCATGCTGACGATCGACCGGCTCATCAGCAGGTTCGCGCTCTGGATCGACCCCTCGTCGAGGCCGTCGATCGCCTTCGTCAGGAACACGTCGGCCTCATCGAGGCGGCCGCCGTGCATGAGCAGGGTGCCGAGCTGCCCGTTCGCGAGGGCGACGGTCTCGGCGCTGAGCCCGGGTCGCGCCAGTGCCTCGCGTGACAGCCGCTCGGCCTCGGCTGGCTCACCCGTCTGCGCGAGCACGTACGCCAGGGTGCCGTCGATGCGGGCGCGCAGGTCGTCGTCATCGGTGCGGGCGGATGCCGCAGCCAGAGCGCGCCGCGCCTGCGCGAACCGCCGGGAGTTGGCCGCGTCGACGCCGCGCTGGTGCAGCTCGCGCGCAGACAGGGGCATCCAACCAGAATGCCGGTCGGTCGCCTCTCAGGGAAGGTCTGTGACGGCATCCGAGGTCCGGTGGGCGGTCTGCTTTCGCACGGATGCATGTCGAGATCGCGGATGCAGGCGCGGATCGGCGAATCCGACCTGCATCCGTGATCTGAGCATGCATCTGTGCACAGATCCGGCGAGGTGGCTGGACGATGCACGGATGGCTGACGATTCGGGCCTGTTCTGTCGGCCGTCGGCGACTTTCTCCAGCCATCCGCGCGCGTCCACCCCCGCCCGGGGCCTACCCCCGCTCGACCGGTGACGGCAGTGTCTTGAGCACGGCGGCGACGGCCTTGGCCGCGGCATCCGCTGTCACGCCCTGCGGAGGCACCGTGCCGAGCTGCGCCGCGATGCGTCCCGCGACGTAGGGTGCCGCGAACGACGTGCCGCTCCAGATCGCGAATCCGCCGCGGTAGTCATCGGGATCGATCGTCTCTCGGCGCAGGCCGTCGACGTCTGCCCTCGTCATCGCCTGCTCGCCGCCGACGAACGCCGGGGAGGTGCTGACGACGGCCGCTCCCGGCGCGTACACCTGCACCCACGGACCGACGTTCGAGAAGAGCGCGACCGAGCGGGCCGAGGGGTTGAGCGCTCCGACCGAGACGTGCGGGGCGTCCTTGTCGCGCGGGATGCCATTGTCGGCACCCGGCCAGGGCCAGAGGGATGCCGGGAACGACGGCCGGTCGATCGCGTCGTTCCCCGCCGAGCACACGACCACGCAGCCGAGCTCGCGTGCCTTGGTGAGCAGGGCGTTGAGCGTCGTGCTGAACTGACCGTCGACCGGGGTCTCGTGGTAGTACCCGAGCGACAGGTTGAGCACGTCGATCGGATGCCCCGTCTTCGGGTTCTCGCGGTGCCGGCGCAGCAGTTCGACGACCTGGGCGACGGTGGTGAGGAACGTGCTCTCGTCGATCACCCCGAGTGCCCCGGCCATGCGGATCGAGAGGATGTCGGCCTCCGGCGCCGTCTGCCGGATGATGCCGGCGATGAAGGTGCCGTGCCCGGAGACCGCGTCGATCTCGCCGTCGAGCTGCCCGTAGAGATCGGGGTAGCGCTCGGGGTCGGCGTCGTCGGTGAGTCCGACCGGCACCCCGTCGAGCTCGATGTGACGGGTGACGATGTCGTCGGGCAGCCAGTCGTGTACGCCGCATCCGGTGTCGAGCACCGCCACGACCGGCCGGCGACCGCGCTTCGGAGCGGCGGTGCGCTGAGGAGCGGGGCCGAGCCAGGCGACCGGCTGCCGTGCGCCGCGTCCTGGTTCGAGGTAGTCGTCGCTGCCACCGGCGCCTCCCGCGCCCCGCACCGGGTTGGTGCGGCTGAACGGGTTGGTGCGGCTGAAGGGATTCGTGCGGCTGAAGGGATTGAGCCCGACAGGGTCGATCGACAGCACGTGCTCGAGGCTGGTCCTCGGCATCGGGCTTCCCGTGCTGCGTCGGGCGCGTTGCAGCACGCGCCAGGCATCCGGGGGCACGGGTGACTCGCCGCGTGTCGGCTCATCGGGCGTCGTGAGGTGCGCGCGGAGGAACCCTGGCACTCCGGGCACCAGCTGGTCGGCGGAGCGCACCGCGCCGGGCGACTCGATGTCGAGATTCCAGCCGAACGACCCGGCCGCCTCCCGGAGCGCGCGGATCTCCCGGTCGTAGGCCTCCTGCCCGTTGTCGATCTGGTCCTGCGTGATCAGCAGACGCTCCTGCAGATACGCGGTCGGGAACGCACGGACGCCGTCGACCGGCTCGACGGACGGATCCAGCGCCGTCCCTCGACGGATCGATCCTTCCGCTCGGTCCTGCCAGCTCCACCCCTTGGGCTGCTCCATCGTCGGTCCTCTCCTCGCGGGCGGACCCGCGTCCTGTGCGGGGAATCCTGCGAGGTGCGGGACTTGCCCTGCGGTGTGTGCGGGCGGGCCCGCGGTGTGAGCGGGTCGCCCCGCGGTGGATCACAACTCGAACTGCGGGGTCGACAGGGTGCGCTGCTCGTCGCCGACCGTGGTGGTGAGGCGCACGAGCGTCAGCCCGTCGGGTACGTCGTCGAACACGAAGCGGCCCGTGTCGCTGGCGGTGGTCGTGCGGATGCGCTCGCCCTGGGCGAGCTCGATCAGGCCGGCCGCCGTGTCGACCCAGCCGTCGATGCGATGCGCACCGCTCGCCGTGGCCGTGACGTGCAGGAGGATGCTCGTCGTGCCGTCGCTGAACTGCAGGGTCAGCGCATCCGCATCACCGCGCACCGCGCCGAGCGGCTGGTCGACCAGGGTCAGCAGCGCGTACTCCGCCGACAGGCCCTCGGTCGCGACGGCCGCGATCATGCGATCGATCAGTGCGGCCGGCATCGGGTCGACGTCGCGCCACAGCGAGCGCAGGTGCGCGAAGAGCTCGGCATCCTCGTGGTTGTCGCCGCCGTTGTTGCCGTCGTTCTCGCTCATGAGGTGCCTCCCGTCCGTGGTGTCGGCGCATCGAGCAGGTCGCGCAGCTTCGCCAGGCAGCGCTGCCTCGTCGGACCGATGCTGCCCACGGCCATGCCGAGGTCGGCGGCGAGTCGGCCGTAGTCCGGTCGCTCCTCGAAGGCGATCACGCGCAGCAGTCGTTGACATCTCTCGGCGAGGCGCTGCACCGCAGACCAGAGTCGGCGGTTCTCCTCGCCGGTGGCGGCGTGGTCTTCGGCGGAGGCCTGCTCGGGGAGCAGTGCGTCGAGAGTATCCGCCTCGGTCGTGTCGAGTCGGTTGTGAGCTTTGCCCGCACGCCAGGCCTCGCGGCGGGCGGTGGTCGTCAGCCAGGCCGAGACGGCCTTCGGATCGGCGATCGAGCGGTGTCCGCGCACCAGCTGCAGCCAGGTCGTCTGGATCACGTCTTCGGCGAGCGTCCGCTCGAGACCGTAGGCGCGCACGACATGCCAGAGGACAGGCGTCATCAGCCGCACGAGGTCGTCCATCGCGCGGCTGTCGCCGTCTCGCCATGCCTCGAAGAAGTCGGCGGCTCGCCTCCAGCGTGCCGCGCCGTCGTCCGGTGCAGGATCGAGGGCGGCGCCGTCGGGTGCGCCGTCGATCATGAGTCCCATTGTGATCACACCAGTAAGGAGCACGGCAAGGGTTTGGTGATACATGGACTCGGTCAGTTTTCCGGAACATCGGTTTGGGCTCCGGGGGTGCGGGCATTCCGGCGGAAGGCGGGCGACGGCTGGCGGGGAGAGGGATGCCGCGGGCGATACCGTGGAGGGGTGATCGCCCTCGCTGTCGTCCTCTTCCTCAACGCCGCCTTCAACGTGCTGGTGTGGCCCCGCTTCTACAAGCGCGTCGCGACCGACCCGCGGGCGCGGGACGCCGACGGCAAGGCCACCACGTTCCTCAAGGTGCACGCCGTGCTGATCGCGATCGCCCTGGTACTCGCCCTGGTCTCGGTGCTCGTCGGCGTCGCAGCGCTCATGGGCGCACTCTGACGATCAGTTCGCGGAGACCGGCTGCTGCAGTTCGGTGATCCAGTCTGCCTGGTCTTCGGATTCCGACTGCAGATAGACCTCGCGGCATGGTCCCACCGCAGTGACTCCCCGCTCGGTGATCGCGTCATTCACCGCTCGCCAGCTGTCGTCGATGGTCGCCATGGACCCGTGATGGGTGGCGCTGAAAGCCGACTCCACGGCGGGCAGCTCCACGATCACAAGGCCCTCGATCGCGGGGCCGTCATAGGTGAAGCCCACCGTGATGCGCACGCCGTGCCGGTCCATGTCGTACTCGGCGATCGGCAGACCAGGGGTCGCCCCGGACGCCAGCAGCGCGTCGGCCACCCGATCGAACAGCGGCCCGACGACGGGGGCGACCTCAGGCTGCGTCGACACGGTCTCGGTCAGCGTCGCGAGGCGGACATAGGGAAGAGGCTTCTCGCTGATCTCCAGGGCTGACATCGTCGTCTCCTCACGTCGGGGTGTTCGGTGCCGCCGATCCTACGCACCAGCGCCGACATCGGCCAGGGCGCGGCGGCCGGCACCGGCATCGGCATCCGGCATCGACACCAACCAATCCGGGATCCGCGACCACCATCCGGCGGGATTGCGACTCAGGCGTTCTCGTACTGCTTCGCGTGCTCGGCCCAACGCGACTCGACCGGCAGGGCGCGCAGTGCTCGGTTGCCGAGCGCGAGCGCGACCGCGACGATGCAGAGCGCCGCGCAGACGAGGATCGTCCACTCGCGGCCGATCCAGGTGAGGCCGAAGCCGGCGATCAGCGGTGCGAGGGGCAGGGCGCCCATGCCCAGGACGCCGGCCGCGCTGTTCGCCCGACCGAGCAGCTCGGTCGGCGTCGCGACCATGAAGTAGCCCATCATCCCCGCGTTGAGTGCCGGAAGCAGGAGCACCGAGGCACCGAGCACGACGACGATGGCCCACGGTTCGGTGACCATCGAGAGCACGATCGTGCCGACCGCCACGACCGAGAGTCCGCTGATCGCGATCACGCCGGCGCGGATGCGGGGCACGAGCGTGGGGGCGACGACCGCTCCCACGAGCATCACGCCACCGACTGCGGCGCTGAGTGAACCGATGAGGAGTTCGGAGTAGCCGTCCTGCTGCAGCGCGTAGATCGTGGTCGTGATCGCGGCGTTGAAGCCCAGGTTGATGACCGTGATGATGAGCAGCACGCCGCCCAGGTCGGGGCGGGACAGAAGCCAGGTGAAACCCTCGCGCAGCTCGGCCCAGGCGCTGGTCTTGCCTCGTGCGCCGGCATCCGCTTCGGTGCCCGCAGCGACAGCATCCGCTCCTGCGTCGGCGATCCCGGCGCGGCGCATCTCGCGCTGCAGCATCCACGCCGTCACCGCCGCGACCGCATGGCAGAGCGTCATGACCGCGCCGACCAGCCATCCGCCGACGCCGAGCAGCAGGCCTCCGAGGGGGCCGCCGGCGAGCTGGATGGCGGCATCGCGGCCCTGGTTCGCGGCCTGCGCCCGGCCCATCGCCTCGCCGGGGACGATCTCCTTGATCGCACTCTCGCCGGCGACGTCGAAGAGTCCGCTGCGCGCGGCCAGCAGCACGTCGGCGATGAGGAGCGTGGCGAAGGTGAGTGCGCCGCCGAGCGCCAACAGGGTGAATGCGCCCGCGAGCAGGATGCCGATGAGTGAGCCGATCAGCATGAGGAGGATGCGCCGGTGGCGATCGGCGAGGATGCCGCCGGCGAGCGTGAGCAGCAGGCGGGCGACCATGCCCGCGCCGCCGATGATGCCGGCCTGCGCGGGGTCGTTCGTGACGATCAGCGCGAGCAACGGGATCGCGAAGGCGAACAGGGCGGCCGCGAGCCCCTTGCTCGTGTCGCTCACGAGCCAGGTCAGGTATCGGGTGTTGCGCCACAGACGGTGGGGCTCGGTCACGGTCGCCATGGTACCCACGGTAATTGCGCAAGAGAAGTTGCGCAATACTTATTGCGCAACTTCCGGTGCGGATACACTCTCGGTATGGCGGAGGCGAAGAAGGACGACGATCAGGTCTGGATGACGTCGGCGATGCTCAAGGCCTACGCCCACCCGCTGCGTCGTCGGATGATCCGTCTGTTCTCGCGTCGCGAGCACCTGCGTGCGGCCGACGTCGCCGCCGACCTCGACGTGCCGGCCAACAGCGCGAGCTTCCACCTGCGGGTCCTGGCCGACGCGGGCCTCATCGAGGAGGCTCCCGAGCATGCACGCGACCGTCGAGACCGCGTCTGGAAGTCGCGCAGGGGATCCTTCAATGTCGGAGACCCCGAGCATCCCGTACCCGACGAGGCCCTGGGCACCGCCATGGTCCGCTCGATCGCCGACGACCATCAGGACATGCTGAGCCGCGTGATCGCCTGGACGCCCGAGTACCTCTCGGGCCGCGCGACCGAGATGCATGCCGCGTTCTCGCAGCGCATCGTGCGCCTCACCGAGGCCGAGTTCGAAGCCGTGATGGACCGCGTGCAGGAGGTCATCACCGAGGCGGTCGATGCCCACGACGAGGAAGACCCGGCCGGACGACCGTGGCAGATCGACGTCCTCGCGGCCGACGACACCATCTGACGCGGCGGAGGGCCGTTCCCGGGCGTTCGAATCGCCTGAATGACCCGATCCGGAGTGAATATCGGGTCATTCAGGCGATTCGAACGGCTACCCCGGCGACGGCGGCTACTCCGGTGCGTCCGGTTCGCGGTGGCCACTGAGGATCAGGATGCGACGAAGGTGCATGGCCGCGAGCACGCCTGGACCCATCGAGCGGTGCACGTCGATCGTGCGGTCGTCGACCGTCTCGAGCAGCAGGCGGATCGCCCGCGCCGCCTCGGCCCTGGCGCGGTGATCTGCAGCGGTCAGCGGCTCCTCCTGGCCGACGACCTCGGCGACCGCATGACAGGCGGCCGACAGCGGCTCGGGCAGCGCGGGGTCGAGCACGAGCGCGCCCGGTCGATCCCAGATGGTGTCCGCGATCTCGTCGGAGATGTCGCGGATGAGGTGGGCGACTCGATCGAGGCGCGTCAGGTCCGCGTGGATGTGCTGCGTCTCGCCCCGTCGGCCGCGCGCCCTGACGTTGCCGCGTCGGCTGTCGTCCGCGTCGGCCAGAGCGTCGCGCAGCGCGGAGGTCGTATCGGCGAGGGACGCCGCATCGTTCGCCCATTTCTCGTGCTCGGGCGGCCAGGACTCCGACACGGCCGAGCCGATGTCGTGCAGATGCGTGCTCAGCTGCTCGCGGAATGCGTCGACCCGTGCGGCGGCGGCGAGCGTCAGCGGAGCCGGTGCGATCACCACGTTGACGATGAGCCCGATGGCGACGCCGACCGCCATCTGCACCAGGTACCCGAGCGAGTAGTCGTCGGCGTTCTGGCCGCCGATGATCAGTACGAAGAGCGCGGCGACCGGCACGTATTCGCGGGCGGCGCCGAACCAGCCGGTGCCGGAGATGAGCATGCCCACACCCACCACGGCGGGGATCGTCCACCAGGTCGGGCCGACCGTCATCACCACCAGGAGAGCGAGCCCGATACCGGTGGCGAGGCCCAGCAGCGTCTGCAGGCCCGACCGCAGCGACCCCATGAGGGTCGGATACATGCTCACGATCGCGCCGAGCGGGGCGTAGTAGGGGTACTCGTCGGTGATGCCCGGCATGTGCGGGGCGATCGTCCAGGCGAGACCCACGGCGAGCGTGGTCTTCGCCACGAGCAGGAGGCGGGCTGGATGCACGGCTTCGCGGATCTCGAGCGCGGCCCCCGAGCGGCGCGCTCGGAGTCGCGTGGTGATGTTGCTCACGGCATCCCTTCGTCATCCTCCCCGCAGGTGACGCTATCCGGTGCGCCACGGTGCCCGCACCGGGTTGCGTCCTGCGCTCGCGGCGGGTAGCGGGTGTGGACGCGACGACGCCGGCCGCCCCGCGAGGGGCGACCGGCGAGGGTCGAGCGGATCAGCGGAGCAGGAGGATCAGGGAATCGCCCGGCGGAAGGCGAGGAACGAGACCCCGACGAGCACCGCCGTGGCGACGAGTCCCCAGAGTGCGAGCCCGAGCGCACCCGCATCGAGGATGCTGGTCCACACCTGTACCCAGAGGTCGAGTCTGGTCGCGAGGAACGCGAGACCGACGAGGACCAGTGCGAGGCCGACACCGACGATGGTGAGCACCGTCGGCCCCCAGCTCTTGTAGATCGTCGCACCCGTGAAGCCGACGACGAACAGGAAGAGCGCGAGCGTGAAGTACACGGTGAACGCCCCGAGCGGACCCGCCTCCCACAGCCACGGCAGGTAGAACACGTAGCCGTTGACGCCGTAGCCGTTGGTCAGTGTCTCGATCGCGCCGCCGATCAGGAACAGCACGCCCATGAACGCGCTGCCGAGGATCGCCGTGAGAAGCGTGCCGAAGAAGAAGTCCCGTCGCGTGATGCTCATCGCCTGGGAGAACGGGAACGTGAGCGTCATCGCCGAGATGCCGATCGCGAAGAAGTACCAGAGCGGAGCCTGGCCGCCACCGCCGTACTTCGGGGTGTCGACGGGGATCATCGCGTAGATGAGCACCGAGAGCACGACAGCCGAGCCGAGGACGATCAGCGGCACCCAGATGAACGTCTGGCGGTTGATCAGCTGCAGGCGGATGACATTGAGTGTGCGTCGCATCAGCGCACCCCCTCCTTCACATCGGAACCTCTCGTGGCGGAGTCCGCCTCGGCCTTCTGGGTGAGTCGGACGATCAGCTGCTGCAGAGAGACGGGCGCGAGATCGAGACCGGAGGCCGTGACCTCGGCCCGCTCGGCGGGCGACAGCGCGCCGAGCACCGTGACGGATGCCACGCGGCCGAGCGCCTCGCGATGCAGCACCTCGCGGTCGGCGGCCCAGGCGTCGACCTTGGCGGCGTCGCCGACCACGGTGACGGCGCGGTCGCGCACGGCATCCGTGTCTTCGTTGAGCAGGATCTTGCCGTTGTCGATCACGATCACCTTCTCGATGAGGTTCGACACCTCGTCGATCAGGTGCGACGAGAGCACGATCGTGCGGGGATGCTCGGCGTAGTCCTCGAGCAGCCGGTCGTAGAAGATCTGCCTGGCCACCGCATCGAGGCCCAGGTAGGGCTCGTCGAAGAAGGTGAGCTCGGCGCGGGAGGCGAGGCCGATGATCACGCCCACGGCCGAGAGCTGACCGCGGGAGAGCTTCTTGATGGTCTGCTTCATCGGCAGCTGGAACTGGTCGACGAGCTCGTCGGCCAGGGGCTGATCCCAGTTGTCGAAGAAGAGGCTCGCGGCCTTGAACGCGTGACGCGGGTAGGCGTCATCCGGATACTTCTGGCTCTCGCGGACGAAGCAGATCCGATTCAGGACCCGGGCGTTCTCGTACGGGTGCTCGCCGAAGACGCGCACCGTGCCGGACGACTCGAAGTTCTGCGCGGTGAGGATCGACATGAGTGTCGTCTTGCCTGCGCCGTTGCGGCCGAGGAGTCCGTAGATCGCGCCCCCTTCGAGGCTGAGCGACACGTCGTCGAGCGCGTTCTTCTCCTTGTAGTGCTTCGTGAGGTTCTGGACCTCGATGACGGCGGTCATGCGGGGGTCTTCCCTTCTGTCTGCGATGTCTGTTCGGTGTGGGCCGCGCGCTCGCGGAGCAACGCGGCGAGATCGTCGGCGCCGAGCCCCAGCGTGCGGGCCTCGGTGAGGAGCGGGTCGATGTAGCGGTCGGCGAATGCGGCGCGGCGCTCGCCGAGAAGCAGATCCTTCGCCCCGGCGGCGACGAACATGCCGATGCCGCGGCGCTTGTACAGCACTCCCTTGTCGGTGAGCATGGCGACTCCCTTCGCAGCCGTCGCGGGGTTGATCCGGTAGAAGCCGGCGAGCTCGTTGGTCGAGGGCGCCTGTGACTCCTCCGGAAGTGAGCCGTCGAGGATCGAGTCCTCGATCTGCTCGGCGATCTGGAGGAAGAGCGGCTTGCCTTCTTCGATCACGAGTCCTCCGCCGTGGTTAGTGGGTTACTTACTCGACTAGGTAACCACTGAACCTCCATCGTGTCAAGGGGCGCTGGTTGCGGGACGGGGGTCGATGTTAGTTCCGCGTGAAGATGGCAAAGTCCACCGCTACTTGTCAGTCACTTGGCAGTACTGCCAAGTGCTCAAGTTCATTGATCCGGGTCTTAGTGGTCTGGTCTAATCGGTGGATGGTCGCGAGGTGGTTTGAAGCCGTCCCCAAAGCACGTCCCGGCGACCGTGTCGCCGTGATCTCGCCGGCATCCGCCGCGCCAGCGATCTCACCCGCACTGCACGAGCAGGCGATGCGACGTCTGACCGAGGCGACGGGGCTGATCCCGGTCGAGTACCCGACCACGCGTCAGTTGGGTGCGAGTGCGGAGGCCCGAGCCGCCGACGTGACCGCGGCGTTCGCCGATCCGGATATTCGGGCTGTGTTGGCGACAATCGGTGGCGATGACCAGGTGACGGTGGTTCCGCACGTCGATGCCGGCGTGCTCGTGGCGAACCCGAAGCCGTTCGTCGGCTACAGCGACAACACGAACCTGCACAACCTGCTCTGGAATCTTGGCGTGCCGAGCTTCTATGGCGGATCCACTCAGGTGCATCTCGGGCCCGGCCCGTACCTCGACGACGTCCACCTGCGGTCGCTGCGCGCTGCCCTGCTCGACGGCGGCACGCTCGAGCTCACCGAACCCGGCGAGTCCGAGGACTTCGGGCATCCATGGGACGATCCCCGCGCCCTGACGGAATTCGGCGCGCGCGAGGCCACTGAAGCATGGACCTGGGCTGGTCCAGGAGCTGCCGTGTCGGGGAGGAGCTGGGGCGGTTGCATCGAAGTCGTCGACCAGATCGCCGTCGCCGGTCGAATGCCCGCTCTGAGCGACTTGGAGGGCACGATCCTGCTGCTGGAGACCGGCGGACAGGCACCGCCCGCAGTTCATGTCAAGCGCTGGGTGCGCGCCCTGGGCGAGCGCGGAGTGCTCGACGTCGTCGCCGGTGTGCTCGTCGCCCGACCTCCGGTCAGTGAACTTGGCGCACTCGTGCCGCCCGCCGCCGAGCGTGCGCGACTGCGAGCCGCCCAGCGGGAAACGATCATCGAACAGGTCGCCCGGTATAACCCCGCCGCGGTCGTGTGCGTGGGCGTGCCTTTCGGACACACCCGTCCGCAGTGGATCATTCCGCACGGTGGTACGGTCACCCTCGACGGAACGAACCGGACCGTCGTCGGGGAATACTAGTTCCGGTCGATCGTCCTCGTCATCCTGGGCGAGGTGATCGCACGTTCTGGTGACGTGTAGGAATCCGCCATCTCGCATGGAATCCCGGCTGCGATACCGTTGCCAACTGCCGCGGAATCGCGCCCTTCCCCTGCCATCCCGGGCAGGAACCGACAGTCGACGACGGTCGGGCACGATTTCGGAGCGCGCGTGAGGAGCGCCGGCCTAGGCGTGTCGTCCCGCGGCGTGTCAGCCACGGCATCCGAAGTTGTGCCCGGGCCGGAGGGAGCCGGGCCGGGGAAGCGGGAGTGAGGGGTGCCGGCATGCGGTTTCGGCTCGCGCACCGCTCTCGTTCGCCTCAGCATGCGCGTAGCGATCAGCGGTGGTCGATTGCGCACCGCAGAACGCTGTTTCGGGTGCGAAAGTGACCTCGCACGCGTGGCACCACCCGCCCAGCCGATGCCGAGTCGTGCGCGGGGTCAGTTAAGCAGCGGAGAAGCCTGAGTCCGGTGCGGAAGTGACCCCGCATGGCGCGCGCGGCGCGGTGCGGAGTGGGGGCGGACGCGAAGAAGGGCGGATGCCGCAGCATCCGCCCTTCCGTCCGAGACGTCAGCCGCGCAGGTCGCGGGCGCGCAGCGCGAGGGCCGACACCGCGACGAACACCAGCGCCATTCCCCAGGTCAGCGCGAGGCCGCCGGGGTCGACGCCCTCGGCGAGCGGTGACTGCCGGTAGACCCAGGCGTAGGGCGAGAGGGCGTTCAGCCAGTCGAGGTCTTTCGACTGCTTCGCCAGTGCCTGCAGGATGTATCCGACCACCGCGATACCCGCGCCCGCCCCGGTCGCCCAGGCCTTGCGCCCGGTCGCGGCTCCCGCGAGCAGCGCGGCGGATGCCGTGAGGAAGGCGAGTCCGGTGAGCGCGGCGCTGGCCCCGATGATCCGCCAGCCCACGAGCCCGAGCTCGGCGGAGTCGTTCAACGCCCAAACGACGACGCCCGAGAACGCGCCGAGCCAGACCAGCCGAACGAGCACCGCGAGCGCCGACTCGAGTGCGTACTGACCGCGTCCGATGCCGTGTGCGAGGTCGAGTTCGGCGCGTCCGCTCTCCTCTGCCCCGCCTATCGCCGCAGAACCCCAGATCACCGCGGCGATCGTGAGCAGCAGAAAGCCCATCAGGCCGTAGAACGTGCTCTGCGTGTACCCCGCGCCGCTCGAGATCTGGTCGTACCCGATGGTCTCGACGAGCTGCTTCGGGAGGGCGTCGATGATGTCCTGCATCTGCCCGTTGCCCCCGATGCTCGGATACAGCGGCAGATAGAGGAACAGCACGGCGGCGAGTCCGACCGTCCAGCCGAGAAGGCTCCGCCACGAGTCGCGCAGGGTGCGCCGGAACACCGGCAGGATGCCGTTCATCGCTGCACCGCCGAGTCGCCGTACAGCCGCAGCACGGACTCCTCGAGGTCGGGCTCCTCGACCGTCAGGTCGCGTACCTCGAACGGGGCGAGGGCCTTGATGAACGGGTCGATCGCGCCGTCGATCGTGCCGGACAGCTGCACGATGCCGTCGGCGTCGCTCGCGTCGATGCCGCTGAGACCCGGGACTCGGTCGAAGGTGGCGCGGGCTGCCTCGGCATCCGCTGTAGCGAGCTCGACGCGCACCCGTCGGATCGAGCCCAGCCGCAGGGAGGCGACGTCGCCGTCGGCGACCACCCGGCCGTTCGCGAGCACCGCGACCTCGTCGGCCGTCTGCTGGATCTCGCTGAGCACATGCGAGCTGAGCAGCACGGTCTGCCCCGCATCCTTCGCCTCGCGCACCATCTGCAGGAACTCGCGCTGCACCAGGGGGTCGAGGCCGCTCGTGGGTTCGTCGAGGATCAGCAGCTCGGGTCGATGCATGAACGCCTGGATGAGTCCGACCTTCTGCTTGTTGCCCTTCGACAGTGTGCGGACGGGACGCGAGAGATCGACGCCGAGGCGATCGGCGAGATCGCGACCGGTGCGCAGGGTGGTGGCCGCGTCGCGGCTGCCCGAGACCTGGGCGTAGAACGACAGCATCCGGTGGCCGCTCGATCGCCCCTTGAGGTGAAGCTCGCCGGGCACGTACCCGATGCGTCGACGCAGTGCCGCGCCGCCGTGGCGGGGGTCTTCGCCGAGGATCCGTACGCTGCCCGACGACGGTCGGATGATGTCGACCAGCGTGCGCAGCGTGGTCGTCTTTCCGGCGCCGTTCGGGCCGATGAGTCCGAAGACGGTTCCGGGTCGCACGTGCAGGTCGAGCTCGTGCAGCGCGATGCGGCTGCCGTAGCGCTTGTGCAGACGGTCGATCTCGATCGTGTCGGTCATGATTCGTCTCCTTCCGAGGCGTTTCCCTGTGGCGTGAGTGCGTCGCGGGCGCTGTCGAGCAGCGCAGTCGTCGAGTAGATGCCGTGCGTGAGCAGCTCGAGCGTGGGCAGCGTCAGGCGGAGCAGCCCTGCGGGGCTCAGCTGGTCGGTGCCCAGGGCGCGCGCGATCTGACTGCGCATCACGACGGGTCCGAGGCCGATCAGCGTCACGAGCAACGTCGTCATCTCGGGGTCGCTCAGGGGCTCGAGCATCCCCGCCTCGCTCTGTTCGGCGAGCATACTGCGGGTGCTGCCCAGGAAGCTGTCGAACAGCCGGTCTGCCGCGGGCGAGCCGTCGACGAGCATGCGCGAGAGGTAGTCGACGTACGTGCCGTAGCGGTCGAGATCCTGCAGGGCGGCACGGATGCGGTCGCCGGTCGGAGCCTCGATGAGGTCGTGCTCCTCGTCGATGAAGACGCTGACCACGTGCTCGTCGCACTCGGTGCGGAGTGCATTCTTGTCGCCGAAATGGTGCACGATCAGCGCGGCGCTGACACCGGCCTGCGCGGCGATCGTCCGCATGCTGGTCGCATCGAATCCGTCGCGGGCGAAGGCGCCGATCGCGGCGTCGCGGATGCGGGCACGTGCGGTGAGATCGTCAGGAGCTGAACGCATGTACAGCAGACTAAACACTTGTTCAGCCTCCGTCAAGAGGCACCGCTCGTAGTCTTGAGACGTGGACTTCCCCTACAGCCGCCTGCGCCGCTGGCCCGACGTCGAGGCCGACAATCTGCAGGCTCACGACGCGACAGACCTGCTGCTCGTCGAGCGCGCTCTGTCGCTCGGGATCGACGGACACGAGGTCGCGGTGATCGGCGACGAGTACGGGGCGATCACGCTGGCGCTGATCTCTGCCGGCCTCGACGGCGTGCGGGTGCACCAGGATCTCGCGACGGGACGGCGGGCCCTCGCTCGCAATGCGGAAGAGCTCGAGCTCGCGGGATTCTCGTCGCACGAGCTCGATGCGACACTGCTGGATGGGGCGCGACTCGTGCTGCTGCAGCTGCCCAAGGCGCTCGCCGAGCTCGAGGAGATCACGGATGCCGTGGCGCGCTGGGCCGCGCCCGACGTCGTGCTCGTCGCCGGTGGCCGCGTGAAGCACATGACCATCGCGCAGAACGAGGTGCTCGGACGCGGTTTCGCGCAGGTCCAGGCGCAGCGGGCCGAACGGAAGTCACGATTGGTCGTCGCGAGCGAACCGCGGACAGTGCCCCCCGAACCGCCGTTTCCTGTCGTGGCACAGCACGACGGACTGACCCTAGCCGCCCACGGCGGCGCGTTCGCGGGTGCCAAGCTCGACATCGGCACGAGGGTGCTGCTCGAGGTGCTCGGCGTCGACGGCGGGCCGTCGACGCCGACTCCGACCGTCGTCGACCTCGGCTGCGGAACGGGTGCGCTCGCCGCGTCCTACGCCCTCGCGCACCCCGATGCGCGCGTCATCGCCACCGACCGGTCGGCCGCAGCCGTGGCCTCGGCTCGCGCGACCATGGCAGCGAACGGTGTCGCCGATCGGGTCACGGTGATGCACGACGACGCCGGATCCGAACTCGCCGACGCGAGCGCCGACGTCGTGCTGCTCAACCCGCCCTTCCACCTCGGCAGCAGCGTGCACACCGGGGCGGCGACGCGTCTGTTCGAGGCCGCCGCCCGCATCCTCCGCCCCGGCGGCGAGCTCTTCACGGTCTTCAACTCGTCGCTCGGATACCGTGCCGAACTGACCCGTCTCGTCGGCGCCACAGAGCAGCTCGAGCGCACTCCGAAGTTCACCGTGACGCGCAGCATCCGTCGCTGACCCGCCTTGGCGTGCGCCTCGTTCGGCCATATGCGCTTCCCGCGGCCGGATGCTCGGGATCGGGCCGACGCGGACGCGAATGGCCGACTGGAAACACCAGCCGGCACCCCGGCGCGTCGCATGGCCGAAACCCGCACAATCCCCCGGTCAGCCGACGGAACTGAATACCGGTGCAATCCAAGGATTTGCCCCTGACCGGCCATTTCGTTACGTTGGTTGGTGGGCCTGACGGCCCGAAGACCAGTCCGCGACCACGTCCTTCTTTCGAATGTGCTGTGCTGCGAAGAGGCGTGGACGTACGGTCGATGCTCTATCGCGGTGGATCCGAAATCCGCCGTCCGCGCCGCCACAGCATGCACTCGAAACGGCCCTGAGAACATCACCCGGGCGTAACCGAAGCAGGCTCAGCCGCAGAGGCGAGCCGCAGGGGAAACGTGTCCGAAATCGCTCTTGAAGCGCGCAATCTGTTCAAAGTGTTCGGGAAGAATCCGAGCAGTGCCGTCCGTCGACTGAAGGCCGGTGAGAGCAGATCCGCGGTCAGCGACGCAGGAACCGCCGCCGTCATCGACGCCAGTTTCACCGTCAACCGGGGTGAGATCTTCGTGATCATGGGGCTCTCCGGCTCCGGCAAGTCCACCATCATCCGCATGCTCAACGGGCTGCACGAGGCGAGCGACGGATCCGTCGTCGTGAACGGCGACCCCATCACGGGCATCCCGTCGTCGCGTCTGCGCGAGATCCGCCGCGACCGCATCTCGATGGTGTTCCAGCACTTCGCCCTGCTGCCCCACCGCACGGTCGCCGCGAACGTCGCCTACCCGCTCGAGCTCAAGGGCGTCGGCAAGGACCAGCGCCTGAAGAAGGCCGAGGAGATCCTCGCGCTCGTGGGTCTCGAGGGCCAGGCCGACAAACTGCCGTCCGAGCTCTCTGGCGGCATGCAGCAGCGAGTGGGCATCGCCCGTGCGCTCGCGGCCGACTCCGACATCCTGCTCATGGACGAGGCGTTCAGCGCCCTCGACCCGCTGATCCGTCGCGAGATGCAGGAGCAGCTGCTCGAACTGCAGGAGAAGCTCCAGAAGACGATCGTGTTCATCACCCACGACCTCAACGAGGCCATGTTCCTCGGAGACCGCATCGCCGTGATGCGCGATGGTCGCATCGTGCAGATCGGCACGCCGGAGGACATCCTCACGGACCCCGCCAACGACTACGTCGAGCAGTTCGTGCAGGACGTCGACCGTGCCCGCGTGCTCACCGCCGCGAACGTCATGGAGCGCCCTCGTCCGGTCGTCGCCGAGACGGCCGGCCCTCGCACGGCGCTGCGCCAGATGCGCGACGCGTTCATGTCGGCCACCTACGTCACGGGTCGCGACCGCAAGCTGCTCGGCATCGTCACCGACCGCGATGCCGTCAAGCTCGTACGCAAGGGCGTGTCGACCCTCGAGTCGATCATCAAGCCGGTGCCGCAGAGCGTCAGCAAGGACGAAGTCCTGATGAACCTCTTCATCCCGTCGGTCGAGTCGCCGCTGCCGCTGGCCGTGGTCGATGCCGAGGGCCGCCTCGTCGGCGTGATCCCCCGCATCACCCTGCTCGCAGCCCTCGGCCCCGGCCCGGGCGCGACCGGCGAGCTCACCCTGCCGCTTCTGCCGATGCCGCAGGCCGAGATCGATGCAGTGCTCGATGACGGATGGACGGCCGACACCCAGCCGGCCGCCGCGACGACGGAGGAGGTGCGCTGATGGATGGTTTCCGCATTCCCCTCGGCAGCTGGGTCGCCACAGGCGTCGACTGGATCAAGACGAACCTCGACGGTCTGCTCGACGTCATCTCGTTCGTCGTCAGCTTCCTGGTCGACGGCCTCACCCGCGCGCTGCTCAGCCCGCACTTCATCGTCATCATCCTGATCGCCGCGTTCATCGCGTGGCTCGTGCGCTCCTGGCAGCTCGCGATCGGCACCGTCGTGTCGTTCGGTCTCATCGTGGCCATGGGCCTGTGGGTTCCGGCGATGCAGACGCTCGCCCTCGTGCTCGTCGCCGCGGTGATCGCCGTGCTGATCGCGGTGCCGCTCGGCATCTGGTCGGCCCGAAACGCCACTGTGCGCGCGGTGCTCAAACCCGTGCTCGACTTCATGCAGACCATGCCGGCGTTCGTCTACCTGATCCCCGCGATCGTGTTCTTCAGCATCGGCGTCGTTCCCGGGCTCGTCGCGACCGTGATCTTCGCGCTGCCCCCGGGCGTGCGACTCACCGAGCTCGGCATCCGCGGAGTCGACTCCGAGACGGTCGAGGCCGGTCAGGCGTTCGGCGCGAAGCCGGGTCAGATCCTGCGCGGCATCCAGCTTCCGCTCGCGATGCCCACGATCCTCGCCGGCGTCAACCAGGTCATCATGCTCGCGCTGTCGATGGCGGTCATCGCCGGAATGGCGGGTGCGGACGGCCTCGGGAAGATCGTCGTCGAGGCGATCTCGACCATCAACATCGCCAAGGGTGTCGAGGCAGGTCTGGGCGTCGTGCTCATCGCGGTCTTCCTCGACCGCGTCACCGCAGCCCTGGGCGATCTCGGCAGCAACCGCTCGTCGCTGCTCGGTCTGCTCGCGCGTCGTCGCACGCAGAAGCGCCTCGAGGCGGCATCCGCCGAGGCGGAGTCGACGGCATCCGGATCCGCGTCGGTCTCGGCCGACGCGGCCGACTCGAAGGCCGCGGCAGACGCGGCCGATCGCGAGACGGCATCCCCGCGTCGCACCGCCGTCGGCGGCGGCGTGCACTGACTCATCCCTCCCACAAGAGAACACGCGACACCGCAGTACACAGCAACACAGCACCCATATATACGGAACGAGAGAGACACACATGAAGAAGAAGTTCCTGACGATCGCGGCCATCGGAGCCGCAGCGACCCTGACCCTCGCCGGATGCAGCGGCGACGGCATGGGCGGCACCGGTGGAGGCACCGGCGGTGGAGACACCGGATCGGGCGACGAGGGCACGATCACCCTCGGGTTCCTGCCCTCGTGGACCGACGGCCTCAGCACGGCGTACCTGCTGCAGGATCAGCTCGAGAAGATCGGCTACACCGTCGAGATGAAGACGCTGACCGAGGCGGGTCCGCTGTATACCGGCCTCGCCCAGGGCGACGTCGACATGTACCCGTCGGCGTGGCCCGAGCTGACGCACGCCGAGTACATGGACACCTACGGCGACGACATCGAGGACCTCGGTGCGTACTACGACAACGCGAAGCTGACCCTCGCGGTTCCGGAGTACTCCGACCTGAACTCGATCGAGGATCTCGCAGGCAAGGGCGCTGAGCTCGACGGCAAGATCTACGGCATCGAGCCGGGCGCCGGCCTCACCGCGCAGACCCAGAAGATGATGCCCGAGTACGGTCTCGACGGCGAGTACGAGCTCGTCACCTCGTCGACCGCGGCGATGCTCACCGAGCTGAAGTCCGCGACCGACAAGCAGGAGGACATCGTCGTCACGCTGTGGCGTCCGTTCTGGGCCAACGACGCCTTCCCCGTGAAGGACCTCGAAGACCCCAAGGGTGCCATGGGCGAGTCCGAGGCGCTGCACTTCCTCGGCACGAAGGGCTTCGCAGAGGAGTTCCCCGAGGCCGCCGAGCTGATCGAGCAGATCAAGCTCGATGACGAGCAGTACGGCTCGCTCGAGGACATGGTCGTGAACGAGTACGGCGAGGGCAAGGAAGCGGATGCCATCGACGCCTGGCTCGAGGAGCACGGCGACGAGTTCGACTGGGTCGTCAGCTGACCTGACCCTGCTCGCTCCTCGGTGGGCGGACATCACTCCGATGGGCGGAGGATCCGATGCGGATCCTCCGCCCATCGCTGTGTCCGACCTCCTCGGGCTCCTCCTTACGATGCGAACGCGCAACCCCCTCCGTGGCCGCTCGACCCGGGCGTAGCCTGTGCTCGTGGACGGGTTCGCGGCGGTCGACTTCGGGTTCGCCCGGGAGGTCCTGCAGCGGGGCATCGCGGCGTTGTACCTCGTCGCGTTCCTGTCGAGCCTGAACCAGTTCCGACCGCTGCTTGGCGAGCATGGACTTCTGCCGGCCCCGATGCTCCTCGACTGGATCGGTGAGGAGAGGGAACGGCGGCGGATGCTGCATCCGACGCTCTTCCTGCGCATCCGGTATTCCGACCGGCGGCTCGCGGTGCTGTGCGGAGCGGGGATCACCCTCTCGGCAGTCCTCTTCGTCGGCATCCCTCAGTGGGGCCCGCCCTGGGTGCCTATGATGTGCTTCCTCGCGCTGTGGCTCGGGTACATGTCGATCGTCAGCATCGGGCAGACGTTCTACTCGTTCGGCTGGGAGATGCTGCTGCTCGAAGCGGGGTTCCTCGCCGCGTTCCTCGGCTCGAACGACCAGCCGCCGCCGACCGTCGTGATCGTGCTGTTCTGGTGGCTGCTGTTCCGAGTGGAGTTCGGTGCCGGCATGATCAAGATCCGCGGTGGCCAGGAGTGGCGCGACCTCACCGCCCTGACGTACCACCATGAGACCCAGCCGATGCCGGGGCCGCTCAGTCGACAGGCGCACCTGTTGCCCCGGTGGTTCCACCGGGGTGAGGTCGTCGGCAATCACGTCGCGCAGCTCGTGGTGCCCTTCTTCGTGTTCGCGCCGATCGCGTCGATCTGGATGCCAGGCCCGGTGCCTCAGATCGTCGGTGCCGTGGCCGCGGCGATCATGATCGCGACACAGCTGTGGCTCGTGGCGACGGGAAACTTCGCCTGGCTTAACTGGGTGACGATCGTCGTCGCGTTCTCGGTGATCGGGCTCCCCGGGGTGGGTCGGCCGATCGACGCATCGGTCGCAGAGGCGGCGTGGCCGGGCATCCCGTTCTACTGGTTCGTGATCACCGCAGCGGTGGGGCTGCTGTATCTCGTGGTGAGCTGGCCGGCGCTGAGGAACCTGTTCGCGCGGCGTCAGGCGATGAACGCGAGCTTCAACCGCTGGCAGCTCGCCAACGCGTACGGCGCGTTCGGCACGGTGACGAAGGAGCGGATCGAGATCGTCGTCGAGGGGTCGGTCGGCGACGACGGTCTGCTCTGGCAGGAGTACGAGTTCAAGGGCAAGCCGGGCGACGTGCGTCGCATCCCTCGCCAGTTCGCGCCGTACCATCTGCGGCTCGACTGGCTGATGTGGTTCCTGCCGCTCGGGCGCTCGCTCGATGACTGGTTCACGGTGTTCCTGCTGCGGCTGCTCGAGGCAGATGCTCCGACGCTCGCCCTGCTGCGCACCGATCCTTTCGACGGCGAGCGGCCCCGGTGGGTGCGTGCCGTGTCGTATCGCTACCGCTTCGCCACGAGGGAAGAGAAGCGGCAGGACGGTGTGGTCTGGGTGCGCACGCGACAGGCCGTCGTACTCGGCCCGCTCGGACTGCGCTGATCCCCGAGGTCCCACGCCGAGCGCGGCGAAACGCCCCGGCCGGGCGCGGGGCCCGGACGGAGCGTTCCGTCTCACTGCAGACGTTCAACTGACCTTCTTGCGGTAGGCGATGATCGCGAAGACGTAGCCGACGATCAGGATGCCGACGCACCAGGCGAGAGCGACCCAGATGTCGGTGCCGACCGGCTTCTCGGCGAACAGCGCCTGGATGGTGTTCACGATCGACGTGACCGGCTGGTTCTCGGCGAACCACTGCACGGGTCCGGGCATGGTGTCGGTCGGCACGAAGGCCGAGCTGATGAACGGCAGGAAGATCAGCGGATACGAGAACGCCGTCGCCCCGTCGATCGTCTTTGCGCTCAGCCCCGCGATGATCGCCAGCCAGGTGAGGGCCAGGGTGAACAGCAGCAGGATGCCGATGACGGCGAGCCAGGCGAGGGGGCCCGCTCCGGTGCGGAACCCCAACAGGAACCCGACGGCGAAGATGATCGCCAGCGTGATGCCGTTCGCGACGAGCGAGGTGAGCACGTGGGCCCACAGCACGCTCGATCGGGCGATCGGCATGGAGTGGAAGCGCTCGAAGATGCCGCTCTGGAGGTCGTTGAACAGGCGGTACGCCGTGTAGGCGATGCCCGACGCGACGGCGATCAGCAGGATGCCGGGGAGCAGGTAGTTGACGTAGTTCTCGGAGCCGATGCTCTGCTTGAGCGCCCCTCCGAAGACGAACACGAACAGCAGCATCAGCGCGATCGGAGTGACCGCCGTGGTGATGATGGTGTCGGTGCTGCGGAAGATGTGCCGCATCGAGCGGCCGGTGAGTGTCGCGGTGTCGGCGACGACGTGCGTGCTCATGCTGCGTTCTCCTTTCCGGGTTCGGCGGTCGACGTGGTGCCGACGAGGGTGAGGAAGATCTCCTCGAGGGTGGGCTGCTTCTCGACGTACTCGACCTTCGCGGCGGGCAGCAGTCGCTTGAGCTCGGCGAGGGTGCCGTTGGCGATGATCCGACCCTCGTGCAGGATCGCGATGCGGTCGGCCAGATGCTCGGCCTCATCGAGGTACTGGGTGGTGAGCAGCACGGTCGTGCCGGTGTTCGCGAGCTCCGTGACCACGTCCCACACCTCGATGCGGGCCTCGGGGTCGAGGCCGGTGGTCGGTTCGTCGAGGTAGATGACCTCGGGGTGTCCGACGAGGCTCATGGCGATGTCGAGGCGACGGCGCATGCCTCCGGAGTACGTGCCGACCTTGCGGCCACCGGCATCCGTCAGTCGGAAGCGGGTGAGCAGGTCGTCGGCGATGATCCCCGGTTCGGGCAGATGCCGCAGCTTCGCGACCAGCACGAGGTTCTCGCGACCGGTGAGGATCTCGTCGACCGCGGCGAACTGGCCGGTGAGGCTGATCCGCTGACGCACGGCGACCGGGTCGGCGGCGACATCGATTCCCTGCACGGTGGCGATGCCGGCATCCGAGGTCAGCAGCGTGGAGAGGATGCGGACGATCGTGGTCTTGCCGGCCCCGTTTGACCCGAGGAGGGCGAAGATCGATCCCTTCTCGACCTCGAAGTCGACGCCGCGCAAGACGTGGAGATCCTTGTAGGACTTCTCGATGCCGCGGACGGCGATGGCGGGTGCGTTCATGATCGTGGACCCTTCTTCTTCGCGTCGGCGACCGCGCTGTTCAGGCGGGCGCGTTCCTTGTCGATCCAGTGGGTTCCGCCGTAGGCCTCGGCGTAGGTCTCGGCGAACGAGACGGCGTCGTCGCCGACGATGTCGTCGATCGGGGTGCCGTCGATGGCGGCGCGTTCCCACAGGTCGGCGAGGTCGAGGAAGATCTGCACGAGGATGTCGCCGTCGGTGATGCCCCCGTAGTACATCGTGTAGCGGTGCTGCGCGTTCGCGACCGTGCGGTACGGCTCGGGGAGGGCGTCGATGCGCTTCTTGGCATCGCGGTACTGCTTCTTCTGCTCGAGCGATCCGGTGAGCGCTTCGATCCACTTCGCGGCCATGGTCAGTTCTCCTTGTTCGTGGTGCTGTCGGTGTTGTTCGTGTTGAGTCGTTCGATGTGCTGCGCGAGGAAGCTCCAGGTCTTCCAGAACTCCTCGAGCTCCTGCGTGCCCGCCGCGTTCAGCGAGTACACCTTGCGGGGCGGTCCCTTCTCGCTCGGGACCTTCTCGACGTCGACGAGCTTCTTCTGCTCGATGCGCACGAGCAGGGCGTAGATCGTGCCCTCGGCGATCTCAGTGAAGCCGTGATCACGGATGCGTGTGGTGATCTCGTACCCGTATGCCGGCTGCTCAGCGAGGAGGGTCAAGACGATGCCCTCCAGGGTGCCCTTGAGCATCTCGGTCATCTGCTTGCCCATGAGGACCTCCTTCCGTTGTGTTCGGTACTCAGTGTTGCTGGGTACCGGTACAAAGTAACACCGAGTACCGGTACTTAGCAACACCGAATACTGAACTTTCTCGGCTGGGGTCGGGAGACCGGAGCGGGCCGGAGAACGCTGAGCGAACCGCGGGCGGGCTCAGTCTCGCGGCCGACCGCCCCGCCGCCACTCGCGTGGGGCCGTGCGGTCGACGGCTTCCGGCATGTCAGCGGACCCTCACGTCACGAGAACAGGAAGGAGAGCACCACGCCCACGATGATCGCGACGCCGACGTAGACGAGGTTCGGCAGCTGGAACGAGTGGTCGAAGACGAACTTGCCCATCTTCGTCGTACCGGTCTGGTCGAACGCCACGGTCGCGACCTGGCTGCCGTTGGCCGGCAGCGTGTAGATACCCATCGTCGACGGCCAGAGGCCGACCAGCAGCGGCGCCGGCAGCCCGATCGTGATGCCGATCGGAACGATCGCGTTGGTCGCGCTGGACTGACTCGTCGTCAGCATCGCGACCGCGAACAGGGCAAGCGCGAACAGCAGCGCCCCGAGGAACGCCGACGATCCGGAGACCACCGAGCCCAGCCCGTCGACGATGAGCGTCTGGTTCGCCGCGACGAACGTGTTCGCGAGCCACGCGATTCCGAACAGGGCGATCGCACCGACGATACCGGCGGGGAACGTCGGCTGCTTCGGCACCTCTGCGGCCTTGACCTTGCAGAACACGAAGATCAGAGCGGCGATGATGCCCATCACGACCTCGATGATGACGGTCACGCTCAGACGAACGGGGTCGCCGGCGTCATCCGTGCCGATCACCGGACGCAGCCCCTCGAAGAGCCCGAAGAACACGATGACGCCGACGCCGATCAGGAACAGCGCGGCCGACAGCACGGCGGTGCGCGGCAGCTTGGTGTCGTGCGCGTCGACGACGGGTGGCTGGATCTGGTGGCTCTCGAGACGGCGCTGGAACTCCGGGTCGTCTTCGAGATCCTTGCCGTGCCGCATCATCACGAGCGCGGCGACGAAGAGGCCGGCGATCGACGCCGGCCACATGATCAGCAGCAGTCCGCCGAGGTCGACGCCCTGGGGCGCCAGCAGCACCACCATCGACGCGGTCGCGGCCGAGACGGGGGAGCAGAGGATGCCGACCTGCGAGGCGACGGCCGAGACCGACAGCGCCCGTTCGGGGCGGATCTTCTGCTGGTACGACACGTCGTAGATGACGGGCAGCAGCGGGTAGAAGATGTTCCCCGTGCCGGCGCCCACCGTGAAGAGGAACGACATCGCGGGTGCGAGGAACACCACAGACCTCGGTCGGCGCCTGATCACCTTGGCGGCGACAGACACCATCCAGTCGATCCCGCCGGCGGCCTGCATCGTGGATGCGGCGGTGATGACCGTGATGACGATGAAGACGGCATCCACGGGGGCGTTGCCGGGGGCTTCTCCGAAGACGAAGATGAGCACGGCGACGCCGACGAGTCCCCAGACGCCCAGGCCGATCCCGCTGGTGCGGGTGCCCATGTAGATCGCGAGGATGACGACGATCAGCTGGGCGATGAGGATCCAGACGTTGTCGTTCACGACGACGGCCCCTTCGTGATGGGACCAGAGCCGGTGAGGATCTCGGTGGCCAGCTCGGTCTCGACGATCTTGCCGTCGATGGCTTCGACGCGCAGGGCCAGCGCGTTCTCGACCGGGCTGATCGCGGTCACGAACTCCGAGTTCTCGAAGTGCAGCGATTGCAGGTTGCCGACCGCGTACCCGGTGGCGAGCTCGCCGCTGAGCAGGGAAGCGTGAAACAGCGGTCGACGCTGGTCCTCGGCGTCGTAGTGCGGGCAGAAGCTGCCGTGCAGGAATCCGAGGCCCTCGGGGAGCACCTGCAGGGTCGGACCATAGCTGTCGGTCGTGCCGCCCTCGAACCAGCAGATGCCGCCGGCACTGCCTCCGGTGAACACGACGTTCGAGTCGGGGTCCTCCCACATCTCGCGCATGATCTCATCGAGACCCTGTCGCTTCCAGACGTCGAGCATGTTCGCGGTGTTGCCGCCGCCGACATGGATGACATCGAACCCCTTCACGAAACCGGCGAGGTCGTCGACCGACCGGTGGAAGAGGGGGAGGTGATGCGGCGCGCACCGGTCGGAGTCGTAGGTCGAGTAGAAGCTCACGATGTACGCCGCGTCGTCACCCGTCGCGGTACCGACGAACAGCACTCGAGGTCTCTTCTTTCGAGTGAGTCCGAGGATGTAGTCGTGCGTCGGGTCGTTCCGGCGCTCCATCATCGCTTTGCCCGCACCTGTTGCCACCACGTGAGACATGGCGTCCCCCCTTCATCGCTCCCCCGCGGTACGACTTCGGATGCGGCTCAAGCTACTGGTATACGAACCGATGCGCCAGTGTGACTTGCGGAGGGGCGGGCGACGTGGGGGCCGGGCGGCTCAGAGGCGAGCGGCCGCGACCCGCGCCTCGAGCAGCGGCCGCACACGGTCGTTGCCGGGCTGCGGGCAGATGTCGAGGGCGTTCGCGAGTTCGAGCGCGAGGGCCGCGTGGCCCGCGGCGTTCGGGTGGAACGGATCGTTCATCATCCCCCACGGCACGCCGCCGTTGCCCAGCTCGGTGAAGCGCGCGTGCTGGTCGACGAGGATCACGTCTTCTGACGTGGCGACCTCGCGCACGGCATCCGCGAAGGCGATGATCCGCTCGCGTCCCGGCGCGTTGGGGATGTCGATCGACGGCGGGGTCTGCAGCACGACGATCGTGCCCGCCGAGCGTGCACGGGTGACGAACTCCCGCAGCGAGGCGGCGAACTCGGCCGGCTCGACCGTGACCTGCCCCGGTCCGGTCGCCATGTCGTTCGTGCCGATCATCAGCGTGACCACGTCGGGGGTCCACGATGCGATGCGCCGGTCCCAGTCGCCCAGGATGTCGGTGATGCGGTGCCCGCTGATCGCCGTGTTGATGACCGCGTCACGCGTGCGTCCCAGTTCGCCGCGGATCAGTTCGTGCAGGTGCTCGGCATAGCTGCGTCCGCCCTGCGTGTGCACGAGTCCGTGCGTGATCGAGTCGCCGGTGATGACCCAGTTCAGCGGGTCGGTGCCTGCGAGCGCGTCGCGGAGACGGCGGAGATCGGATGCGGCGGATGCGGGGGACTCGGCGTTCGGCACGCCCTAAAGACTAGCGGCGGCGTCGGTGGAAGACTGGTCTCATGGCCTCTCCGCTGCTCGACGACCTCCTCGCCCGCATCATCGACAGCGGTCTGCTCGATGACCCCGTCGCCGAGAACGGTCTCGTCTACGGTCGGGCGACCATCGACGCGGCCGGCGCGGCGGTCACGGTCAACGTCGATCCCGAGCTCGAGGATGACGAGGAGAATCTCGACGTCGACGCCCTGCTCGCGGCGATCACCCGCATCCTGTCGGTGTCCGAGACGCGGTGGCGTGCGGTGATCGACGAGGTCGCCGACGACATCGACGAGGCGGTCGACGACGAGCCGGTGATCGAGCAGACCGACCTGCGCGACGACCTCGAGGCCACCTCCGTCGTCGTGTTCGCCGACGCCGTCCTGATCGCCTTCGACGCGCCGAAGCAGTTCCCCGACTCCCGGATCCTCGTGCAGCTCGATGACGAGCTCGAGGTGGCGAGCATCGAGGTGCGCGATCGCTGAGCCTGCCGGGCCTACAGCCACTTCTTGTACTTGAACACCCCGTAGAGGGCGACCGCGAAGGCGGCCATCGCGCCGATCGCCATCGGGTAGCCGTGCACCCAGTGCAGCTCGGGCATGACGTCGAAGTTCATGCCGTAGACGGTGCCGACGAGCGTCGGGGCGAAGATGATCGCCGCCCACGACGAGATCCTCTTGATCTCGTCGTTCTGCGCCAGCCCCGCCTCGGTCTGCCGACGTGCGACCAGGGCGGAATGCACCGTGAGGGCGTTCTCGAGGATCGCGCGGAACGAGTCGACCCGCTCGTTGACACGGATGACGTGGTCGAGCACGTCGCGCAGCGAGCGCTGCAGCTCCTCGTCGATGCGGTACTTCTCCGAGCCGCGGCGCAGCCATTCCAGCATCCCGGCGAGCGGGTGCACTGCTCGCTGGAAGTTGATGACCTCGCGAGAGAGCTCGTAGATGCGCCGCGAGAGGGCGTCGTCGTCGCTGTCGCCGAAGAGCTGGTCCTCGATCTCGTCGATGTCGTTCAGCAGTCCGGTGACGATCGGCTCGTAGCCGTCGACGACCTCGTCGAGGATCGCGTAGAAGACCGCCTCCGGTCCCATCGCGAGCAGTTCGGGGTGAGCTTCCATGCGGCGGCGGACACCGGCGAGGTCGGGCGACTCCGCGTGCCGGATCGTCACCACGAAGTCAGGACCGACGAACAGGTGCAGCTCGCCGAACTCGATCGACTCCTGCTCGTCGCGGTAGCGCGCGGGGCGCAGCACGGCGAAGAGCGTGTCGCCGTAGCGCTCGACCTTCGAGCGCTGGTGTCCCGAGAGCGCGTCTTCGACGGCGAGCGGATGCAGGTCGAACTCGCGCGCGACCGAGGTGACCTCCTGGGGGCTCGGCCGGTAGAGGCCGATCCAGGCGATGCCGCCGTGCGCGTCGAGCGACCGGTAGGTCTCGTCGAGGTTCTTCGGTGTCTCCACGCGACGTCCGTGGACGTACACGCCGTTGTCGATGAGGGCCATGGCTGGCTCCGTTCTCGCAGGCGCACGCCGAGTCAGAGAGGGCATGCGCAGAATTCGTCAGGGGGCGGAAGACGCCGCCGACGGCTGCGGAGCAGGACGTGCAGGTGCGGAGCGGGAGCTCAACGCACGGATGCAGTCAGACGCGACGCAACGAAGGCGGCGTCGCAACTATCACCGGACATCGCCATCACCGCCTCTCGCGCTCTGAACGGGTCACATGACCCGGTGTGCCAGCATACTCCTGCGTGCTGGACGTTCGATCCATGCGCGTCGGAGGCGGTCAGGCGTCGATTCCGACGAGCTCGGCGCTCTTGCGCCACAGGGCCTCGGCCAGCGGCGCATCCTCGATCCGGGGGTTGACCCGGCGGGTCAGCACCCGCTCGTCGTAGTACTCGCCCGAGATCCAGGTCTCGTCCGGCGTGCCCTCGACGAACCAGCTCAGCGTGCTGCCGCCCTTATCGCTGCTGATCAGCAGCAGGCGCTTGAGCGGGGTGCGGTAGACGAACCGCATGAGCGTGTTCGAGTCCGAGGCGAAGTTGGTCTGCACCGTTCCCGGGTGGAAGGCGACCGAGGTCAGCCCCTCGCCGTGGAACTTCGTGTGCAGGCTCTTCGTGAACAGCACGTTCGCGAGCTTCGCGTCGCCGTAGGCCCTGTTCGCGCTGAAGTTCTTGCGGTTGTCGAGGTCATCGATGTCGATGCGACCGAACAGGCGGTGGGCCACGCTCGAGGTGTTGATGATCGCCGCGTGGCCCGTGCGCAGATGGGGGAGCAGCAGGTTCGTCAGCAGGAACGGTGCGAGGTGGTTCACCTGCAGCGTCTTCTCGAAGCCGTCCACCGTCGGGGTCTGATCGCCGAAGATGCCGCCCGCGTTGTTCGCGAGCACGTCGATGCCGCCGTCGCCCACGGCATCCGCGATCTTCGTCGCCAGCTCGCGCACGTCATCGAGCCGGGCGAAGTCGGCGGTGAACCATTCGGCTCCGGTGTCTGCGGCCACGGCACGGGTCTTCTCGGGCGAGCGTCCGACCAGGATCAGCCGGTGACCGGATGCCGCGAGCTGACGTGCGGATGCCGCGCCGATGCCGTCGGATGCGCCGGTGAGGACGATCGTCTTCGGGGTCACGAGGCCGACCTCGGTGCGGACCCGGACGTCGTCTCCAGCCCACCGCGACTGCGCGCGACGTAGACGGTGTTCGATGACGTGCCGCCGGTGACGGCGTTCGAGAAGTCGACCACGTGGGCGACGGCGTCATCGAACACGGCGTGCATCTCGACCATGAACTCGTCATCCGGCGGGTCATCCGACCACAGGGCGAAGACCCCGCCGACAGCGAGGTACCGGTCGAGTGAGCGCAGGCCGGCCGCGGTGTAGAGGTCCGCGTGAGTCGGATCGAGCTGGTGACGCGGCGAGTGGTCGACGTCCAGCAGGATCGCGGAGTATCCGCGGTGGTCTTCCGGGGGTGCTGTCCGAACCAGGGCGAAGAAGTCGTCTTCGACCAGGCTCGTGCGCGGATCCTCGACGAGTTCCGCCGACACGGGCAGCAGCAGCCTCCGGTGCCAGCCGATCACCGCACCGAGCCGATCGACCACGGTGAGTGACGAGACACGATCGTCGCGCAGCGCCGCGACCGCGGTGTATCCGAGTCCGAGACCACCGACCAGGACCGAGAGATCATCGCCGTCGACAGCGGCCAGGCCCAGGTTCGAGAGCTCCTCCTCCGCCACCGTGAACAGGCTCGACATGAGGTACTCGTCGCCGAGCTTGACCTCGTAGATCTCCTGGCCGACCGCAGGCTCGGTGCGCCGGCGCAACGTCAGCTCGCCGATCGGCGTCTCCTGCCAGTCGAGCTCCTCGAATCTCGTGATCACTGCCGGTCCTCCCGGTCGTCCGTCGTGTTCGCAGGCCCAGGTGCGGGCGCTGCTGCTGCGGTCGGCGGCGCGGGAGAACTCGTCGAAGAGGGCAGGAAGATCCGTTCGGGTTCCGGTTCGGGTGCGGCCGCAGGGGCTGCGGAAGGCGCGGCCTGCGTGGCCGACGGATGGGCGGGGAGCTCGCGGGCGACCTGCTTCTCGAGCACCTGCACGGCCTCGTCGCTGAGCAGGATGAGCCCCTCGAGCTCGTCGCGCACACGGCGGTAGGCGACGTTGCGCTCGGCCTGCGTGGCCGATTCGTCGACGGCGACCTTGAGCAGCTGCTGCGCGCGGTCGAGGCGCTTGCGCTCGGGTTCGGTGAAGGTCGAGTCGCGCAGGCGCCGGGCATCCTTCTCGGCGATCTCGAACGCGACGGCGTAGGCGCCCACCGCGTCGAGGTACTCCGACACCTGCTGCTCGGTCACGGTCACGGTCGCCTCGGCCGACAGCGGTCGCAGAGCATCCGCCGTCTTCTTCGCCCTCAGGAACGCGGCGACCAGCGGCTGGCGCCCGTCGCTCATGGCGGGGAAGGCGATGAGCTTCGCGACGTCGAGCTCGTAGTCGAGCCACCGCGCCGTGATCTCGTCGTGCTCGGCGAACAGGCGCTCGAGCAGGGCGTTCGGGGCGACGGATGCCCGGGTGTCGACGACAGCCGGGCCGATCCGCCGCGCGTGACCTCCGCGGGCCTCGAGCTGGGCGGTCTTGATCTCGGCCTTGAGCCGCAGCGTCTCGAGGCGCCGTTCATGGCGGCGCTTCGCATTGCGCTCCCACGCCTTCGCCGCACCGCCGGCGACACCCATGATGGGGAAGATGATCCACCAGGGCACAGTGCCGAGCCACGCGAAGAAGGGTTCCATGATGGACTCAGCCTACTTCTCGGGCTCGACGGCGTCGCGGCTTCCCGGCCGGGCACAGCTTCGGATGCGGGGGCTGCGCCCGATCCGCCTCAGCCGCGCTGGGCGCGCTCCACGAGTGCGACGAGTTCGGCGCGAGGCAGCGGGAAGCCGTCGAGGCGGCCGACCGGGAAGTTGCCGAGCATCTTGAGCATCTCGTCGCCCTCCGATCCGAACTTCTCGGCGATGACCGCCGTGAACTCCGCACCCACGACGGGGTCGCTCAGCAGCTCGTCGAAGGACGATCCGAGGCTCACGGGCAGCACGACCTCGTCACCCGTGATCGAGATGGTCGTGCGCGCGTGCAGCTCGCGGCTCGACGACCCGAGGTCGATGACGTAGTCCCCGCTCTCGACGATCCAGCGGTCGACGCGGGTGTCCCAGTACGCCAGCTCCGAACGGCGAAGACGCAGCTCGACCTGGACGGTCTCTCCCGGTTCGATCAGCACCGACGCGAAGGCCTTGAGCTCGCGCGGCGCGCGCTGCACCGACGATCCGGGAAGGCTCGTGTACGCCTGCACGACCTCTCGGCCCGCGACCGCCCCGGTGTTCGTGATCGGCACCGTGACGACGACGTCGCCCGAGTCGATGACGGATGCCGTCGCCTCGCCGTACGAGAACGTCGTGTACGACAGGCCGTGCCCGAACGGGAAGGCCACCGGCAGGCGCCGTGCGTCGTACCAGCGGTATCCGACCAGCAGGCCCTCGCCGTAGAGCGAGTGGCCGTGCTCTCCGGGGAATGTCCCGAAGGCGGGGGTGTCCTCGATGCGCAGCGGGATGGTCTCGGCGAGCCGGCCTGAGGGGTTCACGACGCCGAACAGCACGTCGGCGGTGCCACCGCCGCCCGCCTGGCCGAGCAGCCAGGCCTCGACGATCGCCGGCACCCGGTCGGCGAACGGCAGGGCCACGACCCCGCCGTTCGACAGCACGACGACGACGTTCGGGTTCGCGGCGAGCACCGCGTCGAGCAGCTCCAGCTGCGCGGCAGGCAGGTCGATGTGCTCGCGGTCGAAGCCCTCGGACTCCTCGTGCGCGGGTACACCCAGGAACACGACGGCCACATCGGCGGCGGATGCGGCGGTGACGGCCTCATCGCGGAGCGCCGCAGCGTCGGCATCCGCGTCCTCGCCGATCGTGTACCCGGCGGCGAACGAGACGTCGGCGCCGTGGAGCGCGCGGATCTCGTGGAGAGCCGTGTCGACGCGAGTGGGGTTGATCTGTGACGACCCCGCGCCCTGGAACCGAGGCGTGCGCGCGAACTCGCCGATCACGGCGAGGTTCGCCGACGGCTGCAGAGGCAGGATGCCGCCTTCGTTGCGCAGGAGCACGATCGAGCGTCCGGCGACCTCGCGGGCCAGAGCGTGGTGGGCATCGACGTCGAGCACGCCGGATGCCGCCGGCCGTGACTGCGCCTTGCGTTCCAGGTCGATGAGGCGGTCGACGACGGTGTCGAGGGCCGACTCGTCGAGGCTGCCGTCCTGCACGGCGGCGACGATCTCGGCATCCGTCCGTCCGCTGCTCCCGGGCATCTCGAGGTCCATGCCCGCGATCACGCCGGCGACGCGGCTGTTGACCGCGCCCCAGTCCGAGACGACGATGCCCTCGAAACCCCACTCGTCGCGGAGGACGGTCGTGAGCAGCCACGGGTCTTCGGACGCGTAGACGCCGTTGATCCGGTTGTACGAGCACATGATCGTCCACGGCTGGGCGTCTTCGACGACCCGCTGGAATCCGCGCAGGTAGATCTCGCGCAGCGTGCGCGGGTCGACGTCGCTCGAGACCCGCAGGCGGTCGGTCTCCTGGTTGTTCGCGGCGAAGTGCTTGAGCGACGAGCCGACGCCCTGCGACTGGATGCCGCGCACGAGCCCGGCTCCCATCGCACCCGAGACGATCGGGTCTTCCGACATGTACTCGAAGTTGCGTCCGCACAGGGGCGAGCGCTTGATGTTGATACCGGGGCCGAGGATGACGGTGACGTCCTCGATGGCCGACTCGACGCCGAGCGCGACTCCGACGCGCTCGGCGAGCTCGGGATCGAAGCTCGCCGAGAGTCCGACGGCGGGCGGGAAGCAGGTCGCGGGAATGCTGCCGGCGAGGCCCAGGTGATCGGTGTCGCCGCCCTGCTTGCGCAGGCCATGGGGTCCGTCGGTCAGCATGAGCGAGGGGATGCCGACGCGATCGATGCTCTTGGTCGTCCAGAAGTCCGCGCCGCTGGTGAGCGCCGCCTTCTCTTCGAGGCTGAGGTCGCGGGCGCGTGCGCCGGTGGGCTCGGACATGTGATTCCCTCTCGCCGTTGAGCCGGATCGGGCCGCGTCGGGTGTGCGGCATCCGCTCGATGTGAAAACTTTATCTGTGAAGGTTTTGTTTCACAAGGCGCCGTCGACATCTGCGAAGAAATCACTTGCACTGAAAACCTGAACGGTCTAGGTTTTCAGCCACGGGAGCGAAACTCCGGCATTTCGCAGTGTGGCGATGCCTTCCGACTCCCACCGGCCGAAGGAGGCAGGCATGAGCGGTTCCGCAGCGGGTACGCCGTCGGGAATGACGACGGCGACGGCAGTCGCCCGCGAGCATCACTGGTTCAAGGAACCGACAGAGCCCGCGAAGAAGGGATACGTCGCCTGGCTGATCATCGCCCAGTTCATCTTCTTCGTCGCTCTGCTGGGGCCGGCGGTCGTCGGTATCGGTCTGAAGATCACGGACCTGCAGAACGCGGGGGCGATCGCCGAGGGCGCTGCGGGCTTCAACACCGCATCCGCGATCCTCGGTGGGGTGGGGGCGTTCTTCGCCACCGTCGCGAACGTGGTGTTCGGCCGGGTCTCCGACCGCACGACGAGTCGATGGGGGCGACGCCGGATCTGGATCGTCCTCGGCACAGTGATCATGACGATCGGATTCGTCTTCATGGCGACCGGCGCGAGCCTGCTCGTCGCCACGATCGGCTGGGCGATCGCGCAGCTGGGCGCCAACATGACGCTCGCGCCGTTCGTCGCGACGATCGCCGACCAGGTGCCCAAGTTCCAGCGCGGATCGATCACCGCGGGCCTCGGCATCGCGCAGAACCTCGGCATCGTCGGCGGTGTCTACGTCGCCGGCTGGTTCTCGTTCAGCCTCTTCATCGTGTTCGTGATCCCCGCGATCCTGGCGATCATCGCCATGGTCGTCTTCGCGATCGTGCTGCCCGATCGGGTGCTCCCGGTCAAGCCACCGAGGATCAGCTTCCGCGAGATCGTCCAGACGATCTGGGTCAGCCCGGTCGCGCACCCGGACTTCGCGCTGGCGTGGTGGTCGCGGTTCCTCATCACCTTCGCGAGCTTCGGGTTCACGACCTTCCGCTTCGCCTACATGGGCTTCCACCTCGGTGTGCCCGAAGAGGAGATCGGCCTCCTGATCGCGAACACGACACTCGTCTACACGGCGGCCCTCGTGGTCACGGCGTGGATCGCGGGCAAGATCTCGGACAGGATCGGCAGGCGCAAGATCTTCGTGTGGACGTCGACCGTGCTCTTCGCCCTCGGCACGTTCGCGCTGATCTTCATCCAGGACGTCCCGTCGTACTACGTGCTCGAGCTTCTGCTCGGCGCGGCCTACGGCATCTATGTCGGCGTGGACCTCGCGCTGGTCGTCGACGTGCTGCCGAACCCGGATGACTCGGGCAAGGACCTGGGCGTCTTCAACATCGCCAACGCGCTGCCGCAGACGGTCGCTCCTCTGATCGGAGGGTTCGTCCTGGCGGCGACCGGCGGCGCCAGTGGTGCCGACTACACGGTCTGGTTCACGGTCTGCGCGGTCGCGGCTCTGATAGGCGCTGTGGTGATCTTCCCGATCAAGAGCGTGAAGTAGCGGGGAAGGGGAGTGGAGATCGGACGCCTCGGGGGCGCATCCGGTCTCCGCGGCCCCACTTGGCCGTTCATCGGATTCTCTTAGACTGACGTGATGGCACGACGGGGGCAGTACGCGAAGGGCGCGGCGAAGCGTGCCGAGATCCTCGCCGTCGCGCTCGAGGTCGTCGCCGAGCAGGGAACCCGCAAGGCGTCGAACCGTGAGATCGCTGCGCGTGTGGGGCTGACGCAGCCAGGGCTGATGCACTACTTCAGCACTCGCGAAGAGCTCTTCCTCGAGGTCCTCCGAGCGCGCGACGAGCGCGACCATGAGCAGTTCTACTCGCCGGAGCAGGGGTTCCAGGGCTTTCTCGACGTGATCGCGCACAACGCCACCGTGCCCGGGCTCGTGAGGCTGTATGTCGAGTACTCCGCGGAAGCGACTCTCGAAGGCCATCTCGCCCGAGCGTTCTTCGAAGAGCGCTTCACCTGGGTGCGCGGCCTCATGGTCGAGGCTGTCGAGCAGGAGCAGGCCGCCGAGCTGATGGGGCCCGACGTCGACACTGCGTACGTCGCCGATCTCGTCATCGCCGCCGCCGACGGATTGCAGGTGCAATGGCTGCTCGACCCGTCGATCGACATGGCGGACCGTCTGTCCCGGCTCTGGCAGGGCATCCGCGCGGCATCCTGGCCTGTCGTCGTCGCCTGACCGTTCTCCGCCTGACGCTTTACGATCAGTGAGCCTGCGCGCGCTCTCGGCGGCTGTGCAAGGGGTCGTTCGACGACCGTCGCGCCGTGCGTGCGTGGGGAACATCCTTCAGGTGGTTTTCCGTAATTACGAACTTTTGATAGGTTCGAGTCATGGAACCGGATACCGCGAGTGCGATCGAGCGCCGACTGGCCGACCTCGAGCAGGAGGTCGCGCGGCTCTCCGCTCTGGCCGAACCGGCAGCTGCCCTCGCCGTGGATACGGCCCGCGAAGGAGATGCCGGGTCTGCCGGCGAGCACGCGCCCGTGGATGCTCCGGATGCCGCGTCTGCCGGCTCTGACGACCCGCTCTGGTTCGTCAACGAGCTCGGCCGTCGCGCCCCGGGCGCAGTCATGATGGCCGGTGCGGTCGAGACGGCCGCAGGTCCCGTCCGCTGGCAGTACGGCCTCATGGCCGACGGCCTGCTGTCGGAGGACTGGAGTGATCTGGCCCGCCCCCTCGAGGCGCTGGGTCACCCCGCCCGCATCGAACTCGTCCGCCAGGTGATGCGCGGTGCGCACACCACGTCCGAGTTGCTGCAGCTCGAGCATCTCGCGTCGTCCGGTCAGCTGTACCACCACCTGCGTCAGCTCGTCAGTGCGGGCTGGCTCGTCTCGCCCCGCCGCGGATACTACGAGGTGCCCGCGGCGCGCGTCGTGCCCCTTCTCGTCCTGACCATGATCGCTTCGAGCTGAGGAGCCCACCGTGACCACCCCCTCGACATCCCCGACGTCCATCGACTCCGAGGTTCGCGTGAGCGAATCGGAGACACCGCGCCGCCGCCCGACCCGCGCCATCCTCGCCGTGATCGGTGCCGCCGCCATCGTGGGTGTCGCGGTCGGTGCCGCGATCGGCCCGCAGCACCAGACCGTGAGCGCATCGACGGCGGGTGATCCCGGTCTCGCCGAACGCATCCGCTCTCTTCCCGGCAGCTTCGACAGCTTCCGCTCTCTCTCGGTCGCAGAGATCGGTCCGGATGGCGCGGTCTTCGCCGGTCTCGGCGACGCCGACCCCGGCAACCCCGGAGCGCCCACCGCCGACACGGTGTTCGAACTCGGATCCATCACCAAGACCTTCACCGGGGCGCTGTTCGCCGAGGCGATCGATCGTGGCGAGGTCAGCCCCGACGACACTCTGGCCCAGCACCTGCCCGAACTCGAGGGCACTGAAGCGGGTGACGTGACGCTCGCCTCGCTGTCGCAGCACTCGTCGGGCCTGCCTGGTCTCGGAGCCACGGCCGCCGAGGCAGCGGTCAGCGGGGTGCTGCTCAATGAGAACGCCTACGCGACCACCACGACCGAGCAGCTGATCGCCGATGCGGCCGTGGCGCCGGTCGACCCCGATCAGGGTTCGCTCTACTCGAACTTCGCCGTGTCGCTGCTCGGCACGGCGCTCGTCGAGGCGGCGGATGCCGGCGACTACGCGACCCTGCTCGAGCAGCGCATCACGGGTCCGCTCGGCATGGATGACACGGTCGTCGCGGCATCCGCCGACGAGGTTCCGGCCGATGCCGTGCCCGGGTTCCTGATCAACGGCGTCCCCGCTCCGCGGTGGTGGGGAGAGGGATATCTGCCGGCGGGGTCGTCGACCTTCACGACGGCGGCAGACCTCGCGCTCTGGGCGCAGGCCAACCTCGACGGCACAGCACCCGGCGCCGCGGCGCTTGAACCCACCGCGCCGATGGGTGAAGGCGCCGAGATCGGCTGGGGGTGGATCACCTCGGCATCCTTCTCGGGCGAGGGCCTGCAGACGTGGCACAACGGGGGCACCGCAGGCTTCCGCACGATGCTCACGCTCGACCGGGATGCCGGAACCGCCTTCATCGCGCTGTCGAACACTGTGGCCCCCGCCGACTACATCGCGCTGTCGTATGCATCCGGTGCGCCGATCGCCGAGGTCGACGCTCCGTCACAGACGGTCGCGTGGGGCGTCTTCGGGCTCGCCCTGCTGTTCGGCTTGATCGCGTTGCTCCGCTCGTTCCGCGCGAAGGGGCTGCTGCCGTCGGTCAGCGATCTGATCTGGGCGACCTTCGGACTGCTGCTGCTCTGGCACAGCGGACCCTGGTTCGCGGTCGGCGGGTGGCTGTGGGGCATCGCTCTCGCCCCCGCGCTCGCCGCGATCGGCGTGCTCGTTCTTCGCGCTTCGCGGGTGCCGCTTCCCTTCCTGCCTCCCCGTCGCCCCTGGCTCTGGTGGCCGGTCGCCGTGATCGGCGCGGTGCTGGCGGTCGGTGTCACCTTCCTCTGGTGACGTGATGGAGAGGTTCCGCGCCCNGGGCGCGGAACCTCTCCGACGATCGTCGACTCCCTCTTCCCAAATCCCTTGTCATTGATATAGTCAATGCAATTGACTTGCGCGTTGAGTTCCGAGAGTTGGACGATGATGACCCATTCCCGCACGCCGGCATCGATCACGGTGGACTGCGACGGCATCGAGATCGCGGCCGAGGTTCGCGGCTCGGGGCCCGCTGTGCTGCTGCTGCACGGCTACCCCGAGACGAAGGCAATGTGGAACGCGGTCGCCGCAGCCCTCGGTGAAGACCGCACCGTCGTCGCGGCGGACCTGCGCGGCTACGGTGACTCGGCCAAACCGCGCAGTGCCTCCTATGCCAAGCGCGACATGGCCGGCGATCAGTTCGCCCTCATGCGCGAGCTGGGGCACGAGCGGTTCGCCGTGATCGGGCACGACAGGGGAGCCCGCGTCGGGCACCGACTGGCGCTGGATCATCCGGATGCCGTCACCGCCCTCGCCGTGCTCGACATCGTTCCCACGCTGCACATGTTCGAGAACGTCGACCGCGAGATGGCGACGGCGTACTTCCACTGGTTCTTCCTCTCCCGCTCGGATGGTCTGCCGGAGGCGCTGATCGGTGCGGATCGCGAGACCTGGCTGCGCAGCCGCTTCACCGGCCGCCGGCATGACGGCGATGCTCTGCCCGAGGCGTACGACGAGTACCTGCGGTGCTTCGACCTCGACACCGTGCATGCGTCGGGGGCCGACTATCGCGCCGCCGCGACGATCGACCTCGATCATGACCGCGCCGATCGGGCGGACGGGCACCGCATCGGATGCCCCGTGCTCGCGCTGTGGGGTGAGCACAGCTACGTCGGCCGCAACTTCGACGTGGTCGAGACGTGGTCGCAGTATGCCGAGCAGATCAGCGGGGAGGCGATCGACGCCGACCACTACCTCGCCGAAGAGGCGCCGGAACCGACGGCCGCGGCCCTTCGAAGGTTCCTCGCGAGCGCGGAGGTGGCGTCGTGACGCGCCGGGATCGCGAGACTGAACGCCTCGCCGAACTCGTCACGATCGAGACGCCGACCGGGGATGCGGAGGGCATCGCCGCCGCGCAGGGACTCGTGCGCTCCTGGCTCGAGCCCGTGCTCGGCGAGAAGGGCGTGATCGAGACCGTCGACGGCATCCCTCATCTGCTCTGGCCGGGTGGTGATGCGCCCTCGGTGCTGCTGATCGGGCACCTGGACACCGTGTTCCCCGCGGGCACGATCGCCGAGCGCCCGTTCCGCCTCGAGGGTGACCGCGCCACGGGGCCGGGGGTCTTCGACATGAAGGCGGGCATCGTGATCATGGCGGCCGCGCTCGAGAAGGTCGCGCGACCTCGGGAGATCGCGGTGCTGCTCACGAGCGATGAGGAGGTCGGCTCGACCACCTCACGTGCGCTGATCGAACGCGAGGCCGCACGGGCAGGCACCGTGCTGGTGCTCGAGCCCAGCCTCGACGGTGCGCTCAAGATCGCGCGCCGCGGCGGCAGCATCTATCGACTGGCGATCACCGGGCGCGCGGCCCACGCAGGACTCGAGCCCTGGAAGGGGCGCAGTGCCCTGGCCGAGCTCGCGCACCAGGTGCTGGCGCTGCCGCAGCTCGCCGACGACGAGCGGGGGACTACCGTGAGCCCGACCGTGGCGCAGGCCGGAACCGTGACCAACGTGATTCCCGAGCACGCAGAGCTGCGGGTCGACGTGCGCGCGTGGACCCTCGATGAACTCGAGCGCGTCGACGAGCGGATGCACTCGCTCGGGGCTCACACCGACGACGTCAGCGTCGAGGTGTTCGGCGGCATCAACCGCCCGCCGATGGAAGAGAGCGTGTCGGCCGAGCTGTTGGCCTGCGCTCGCCGGGTCGCGGATGCGCTGGGCCACCCCGAGGTCGAGGCGGTGTCGGCTGGAGGGGCATCCGACGGCAACTTCACCGCCGCGGTCGGCGCCCGCACTCTCGACGGACTCGGTCCGCGAGGCGCCGGAGCACACGCCGATCACGAATGGGTGTCGATCGCGTCGATGCACGAACGGGTCGACCTGCTCGCCGGCATGCTCGACGACCTCGTCGGCGTTCGCGAGGGCTGACGCGCAGCATCCGTTCTCGAGCTCGGGCAGCGCGCGGGCCTCGGGGGCGCCCGAGTGAGCGCGCTCACGACGCGAGCCCGGGCGGCGGCGCAGCGGGAGTCAGGCCCCCGGCGCGTGCCGTTCGATGCTCTCGAGCAGCAGGTCGAGCGCGGTCTCCCACGCGCGAGGATCCCGGATGCCGGGAAGCGCGTCGCCCGCCCAGGCGATCTCGGGGTACTCGGCGGGATCGAGCCGGCGGTAGTCCATCTGCCAGGTCAGCTCATCGGCATCCTGCACGTCGGCGGGCAACGCGGTGAGGGCGGCCTGGATGCTGGAGGCCGAGCGGATGAGCTGGCCCAGCGCCCGCGCGTAGAGAGCCGCCTGCATCTGGTCGTAGCCGCCGCGTCGCAGTGCGCCGATCGAGAACTCCATCGACGCGAAGTCGGTCGGGCGTCGCAGAGCCATCTGCAGGGCGAACTCGGGGTACCGCATGTAGTGGTCGTGGATCAGGTGCGCCTGGGTGCGCAGATCGGCGAGCCAGTCGTCGGTCGCCACCATGCCGCCGCTGTAAGACCGGGCGCGCAGCGTGTCGATGAGCGCGAGGAGCAGTTCGTCCTTGTCGCGGAAGTGCCGGTAGATCGATGTCGGGTGCGCGCCGAGCTCCTCACCGATCGACTGGAAGGTCAGACGGTCGAGGCCCTCGCGCTCGACCACGCGGTCGGCGGCGGCGACGATGATCTCGCGGCTCAGCGAATCGCGCGCTCGCCGCGGACGCGCGGATGCCTTCGCCGGGGCCTTCGCCTTCGCCGATTCCGTGGCCTTCCGTGTCGTCGCCATCGAGAACTCCGTTCGCAGGTCGCGGCCGTGCGGCCGCGCAGACATCACGGTACCTCACCGCTGTCAGCCAGTCTGTCAGGGGCATCGACAATGCGACAAGCTCTGGCGGTGCGGGATAGCCACTGTTATAGTCAACGCCATTGGCAACGTGGTCAGAAGGAGTCAGGATGCTCGAGGTCCCCGCAGTTCCGTCCGACGAGGTGCTCGATGCGCGATTCGCCGTGCCCTCCCTCCTCACGGTGCGGCCGGTGCCGGGCGAGGCGGACCTGGCGCTGCTGGTCGAGAACCACCCCGACGGCGCCCGCGGTCGCGTCTGGCGGGCTCCCGCCGAGCCGAGCGAGCTGCTGCCGTTCCCGGTGAGCGTCGGCGCGATCCTCACCGCCGACGGGCAGTGGGTGATCGACCTCGATGATGAGGGTGGCTCGGAGGTCGGCGGTCTGGTCGCCTTCGCGGTCGACGGATCGGAGCGCATCGCTCTCACGCCCGGTCGCGCACCCTCTGTGCTGCGTGGGCTCGAATCGTCGTACGACGGATCGGCGATCGTCGCGACAGTCGTCGATGAAGACGGCTTTCACGTGCTCGTCATCCCGGCGGCACCCTGGGGTGAGCCCCGAGTCGTCTACTCGAACCCGATCGAGGCCTGGTACGGCCAGATCTCCCCCGACGGCTCGCTGATCTCGGTCGACACGACGGCTCACAACCCCGGCATCCGTCGCCCGCTGCTCACGGTCGTCGACGGGGCGACCGGTGAGAGCGTCGCGACGCTCGACGACCTCCCGGCCGGTCCTCTGCGCGGCGTGCGATTCGCGTCGGATGCGGGCGATGACCGCCTGCTGCTGAACACCGAGCGCAGCGGCTTCGCACGCCCTGCGATCTGGAACGTCCGCACGGGCGAACGCCAGGACTTCGACCTGCCCGAGCTCGCCGGAGAGGTGATCCCCGTCGACTGGCACTCGGCGACGGGCAGGATCCTCGCGGTGCACGTCGACGACGGCATCCATCGCCTGCTCGAGATCCAGGAGCGCGACGGAACCGCCCGCGTGGTGGCCGAGGGCGGCAGCTTCGCCGACCCCGACGTCGCCGATGTGCATCCGTTCCAGTGGGCGTCGTACTACGCGCCCGACGGTGCTATTCGGGCGGTCCGCTCGTCGTGGGACGTTCCGCTGCGCATCGAGGAGATCGGCAGAGACGGCAGCGCCAGGACTCTGATCGAACCCGCACCGGTGCCCGCCGGGCATCCGCTCGCCTCGGCCATGGTCGAGAGCGCAGACGGCACGCGTGTGCAGCTCTGGTGGGCGCGACCCGAGGGGGTCGACCCGCGGGGCACGGTGCTCGAGATCCACGGCGGACCGATGCTCGTCACCGTCGACGCGTACAACCCGTCGGCGCAGGCGTGGCTGGATGCCGGCTTCGCCTACGCCTCACTCAACTACCGCGGCTCGGTGACGTTCGGGCGCGCGTTCCGGGAGGGGTTCTGGGGAGCGGGAGGCGATCGCGAGATCGAGGATGTCGCGGCGGCGATCGCCTGGCTGCGCGGGCAGGGGCTCGCCGACCCGGCCTCGACCTTCATCACCGGCGCCTCGTACGGCGGTCACATGACTCTGCTGAGCGTGGGGCGACTGCCCGACCTGTTCGCCGGAGGGCTCGCGCACGTCGCCGTCGCCGACTGGTCGGCCGCGATCGCGGCGATGAACCCGGCCGTGCGTTCGGTGTGGAGCTCGTGGGTGCCGCCCGAGATGGTCGAGCGCTTCTCGGCGATCTCGTACCTCGAGGACGTGACGGCATCCGTCTGGATCAACCAGGGATCCATCGACACGAGAACGCCCATCATCGGGGTGCAGCGCTACGTCGACGAGCTGGCGGCGCGCGGCGGCGACGTCGTGCTCGACATCTTCGAGGGCGGCCATGAGCCCACGGGTCTCGAGGCTGCCGCGATCGACCAGCGGCGCATGCATGAGCTCGCTCTGCGGACGCTCTCGGGGGACCGCTGGGATCACTGATCTCGCCTCTAGTCACGAACATTGACTAAAAGGCTTGCTATCTTTCCGGGTCAGTTCTAGAGTCAGACCACCACAGCACGACAGCACTCCCGAACTGTCCCTCAGTAGCCCGATCACAGGAGATCCGACCATGTCGAAATCGCCCCTTCGCACTGTTGTACCCGCCTCCCGTCGTGGGCTCATCGGCGCCCTCACCGTTGCCGCGCTCGTCGGTTCGCTCACCGCCTGCTCGTCTTCCGGGACCACACCGGAGCCCAGCGAGGTCGCGGTCGTCGACGGCGGCGAGATCGTGATCGGCGCCGAGCAGGAGCCCGACTGCGCCGACTGGATCGCCACCTGCGGCGGCTCGATCTGGGGCACGTACATCATGCAGATCCCGACGCTGCCCGGTGTGTTCCAGACGCGGCAGGTCGATGACGAATGGGTGCCTGTGCCCTCGGACCTCGTCACCGGCGAGCCCGAGGTCGAGGTCGCCGATGACGGCACCCAGACCATCACCTACTCGATCAACCCGGATGCGGTGTGGTCCGACGGCGAGCCGATCACCTCGGCCGACTTCGAATACACGGCCCTGCAGATCCGCGACGGCGACGACATCTTCGACAAGACCGGCTACGACCGCATCGCCTCGATCGACGCGACCGACCCGGCCACCGCCGTCGTCACGCTGAGCTCGCCCTACGCCGGATGGCGCACCCTGTTCAGCGTCTACGGCATCATGCCGGCGCACCTGCTCGAGGGCCAGGACCGCAACGCGCTGATGGCCGACGGCTACGACTTCAGCGGCGGCCCGTGGAAGATCGACGAATGGACCCGCGGCACCTCGGTCACGCTCGTCCCGAACGAGAACTACTGGGGCGAGAAGCCGCACCTCGACAAGGTGACCTTCCTCTTCCTCCCCGACACCACCGCGGCGTTCCAGGCTCTCAAGAGCGGCCAGGTGAGCGCGCTCTACCCGTCGCCGCAGCTCGACGCGCTGAACCAGATCGAGGCGGGGCTTCCCGGCATCCAGTCGCAGGTCGATGCCCGCAGCGGCAACCTCGAGGCGATCTGGCTGAACAACTCGGCAGCGCCGTTCGACTCGGTCGCCGTGCGCCAGGCGTTCGCCTACTCGATCGATCGCGACGCGATCGTGAAGCGCCTGTTCGGCAGTCTCGGCATCGACGAGGCGCAGCAGAGCTTCAACTCGCCGATGGTCGCCCCGTTCGCGGCCGACGACTTCTCGGAGTACTCGCTCGACCTCGACAAGGTCGACGAGCTGATGGAGGGCGACGGCTGGTCGAAAAACTCCGACGGCGTCTGGGCGAAGGGCGGAGAGACGGCGACGTTCTCGATCAAGACCCTCGCCGGCAACAAGCGCCGAGACCTCACCGTGCAGGTGCTGCAGTCGCAGCTCGCGGATGCGGGATTCGAGATGACCATCGACCAGGTGACCCCGGCCGACCTGTTCGGCATGATCGCCCCGCAGGGTGATTTCCAGGCGGGCCTCTGGGCGCTGGTCGACACGTTCCCGGACCCCACGCTCAGCTCGACGTTCTCGTCGGTCAACATTCCGAGCGAGGCGAACGGCTACTCCGGCATCAACTTCTACCGCACCGACATCGAAGGCCTCGACGATCTCCTCGGTCAGGTCGACAGCGAGGTCGATCCGGATGCCCGCATCGCGGTGTCGCACGAGGCCGACGCCCTGATCGCCGAGAACGTGCCGTCGCTGCCGCTGGATGCCGTGCCCAACGTGCTCCTGTGGAGCGACACGGTCGGCGGCCCGCTGCAGATCAACCCGGTCGAGGGTCCGTTCTGGAACCTGGCCGAGTGGGGCCTGGCCGGCTGAGCCGGGCCGGGCAGCCAACGCAGGACAGGAACGAGGCGACATGATCACCTTCATCACACGACGGGTGCTGTACTCGATCCCGGTGATCCTCGTCGCCTCGTTCATCCTGTTCTGGGCGGTGCGGGCGACGTTCGATCCGCTCGCCAAGCTCCGCCAGGCGCACGACCCCGCCGTGATCGCCCGCGAGATCGAGCGACTGGGCCTGGACCGCTCGATCCCCGAGCAGTACTTCCTGTGGCTGCGTTCGCTGGTCGTCGGCGACTGGGGGCTGAGCACCCGCACCGGAACCGCGGTGCTGCCGCTGATCGGCGACGCGCTCTGGCCGACGCTGCAGCTCGCCTTCTGGGGGCTGATCATCGCGGTGCTCATCGCCGGCGGCATCAGCGTCTACTCGGCCGTCCGCCAGTACTCGCTCGGCGACAACCTGCTCACGGGTGCCTCGTACATCGGCATCGCGATGCCGGCGTTCTGGTTCGGACTCATCCTCATCCAGACCTTCGCGGTGTGGCCCAAAGAGGCGTTCGGTCTCAGCGAGCCGCCGCTCTTCTTCATCGGACTGCACTCGCCGGGTGAGACCGGGGTTCTCGACTACATCCGGCACCTGATCCTGCCGGTCGCCGCCCTCATGATCGCGCTGGTCGCCTCGTGGAGCCGGTTCGGGCGCGCGGCGATGCTCGATGCCCTGTCGAGCGACTACGTGCGCACCGCGAGGGCCAAGGGGGTGCCGCGTCGCCAGGTGATCTGGAGGCACGCGGTGCGCAACTCGATGGCGCCGTTCGTCACGGTCGTCGCGCTCGATGCGGCGATCCTCATCGGCGGCCTCGTCGTCACCGAGCAAATCTTCGCGATCCCTGGCATGGGGCGGCTGTTCCTGCAGTCGCTCGTCGCCGGTGACGTCTACGTGCTGCTCCCCTGGATGATCGTGGTCGCCATCGCGGTCGTGCTCTGCAACCTGATCGCCGACATCGCGTATGCGGTGCTCGACCCGAGAGTGAGACTGTCATGAGCGGTGCAGGCATCGCCGGGCGCGAGGAGATCCTCGCCGAGCAGGATCCGCAGAAGGCGCCCACCCGTCAGCTCATCAAGGGGTTCCTTCATCACCGGCTCGCAGTGACGAGTCTCATCGTGCTGAGCATCCTGCTGATCGCGTGCTTCGGCGCCGGATGGATCGCGCCCTACCCGCAGGGCCAGCAGGACCTGCTGCTCGGCCCGACGCCGCCGTCGGGGGAGCACTGGCTCGGCACCGACGAACTCGGCCGCGACTACCTGAGCGAGATCCTCTTCGCGGGGCAGATCTCGCTCGCGATCGGCCTCGCCGTCGCACTCCTGGCGACGGTCGTCGGCACAACCCTCGGGGCCATCGCCGGATACGTCGGCGGCTGGGTGGGCGAGCTCATCATGCGCATCACCGACCTGTTCCTCATCGTCCCGGCCATCGCGCTACTCGCGGTGATCCTGCAGGGGCTCGGGGCGTCGCCGACGACGATCGTGTTCGCGCTGACGGCACTCGGGTGGACCTACATCGCCCGCGTCGTGCGCGCCCAGGTGCTGTCGCTCCGCGAGAAGGACTTCATCGACGCGGCGCGCGGCATCGGAGCATCCGGCTTCCGCATCGTCGTGTCGCACCTGCTGCCGAACCTCGCCGGCGTCATCGTCGTGGCGATGAGTCTCGCCGTCGCCTCGTCGATCATCGCCGAGTCGACCCTGAGCTTCCTCGGCTTCGGCGTGCAGCCGCCGCAGACCAGCTGGGGCTCGATGCTCAGCCAGGCGGCTGGGTATGTGGGTACGCCCCAGGTGTACCTGCTGTACTTCCCCGGCCTGTTCATCCTCGTCACGGTGCTGTGCGTCAACTTCATCGGTGACGGTCTGCGCGACGCCCTCGACCCGCAGGGGAAGAACCTATGAGCACCGCAGAGATCCTCCTCGAGGTCGTCGACGTCACGATCAGCTTCCCGACGGATGCCGGGCTGGCGCGAGCCGTCGAAGGTGTGTCGTTCGTGCTGCGCACCGGAGAGACCGTCGGCATCGTCGGCGAATCCGGGTCGGGCAAGTCGATGACCGCGATGGCGATCATGGGGCTGCTGCCGAAGAAGGCGGTCGTCACCGGATCGATCAAGTTGCGGGGGCGAGAGCTCGTCGGGCTCTCGGATGCCGAGCTGCGCGAGATCCGCGGCAAGGACATCGCGATCGTCTTCCAAGACGCTCTGACGGCGTTGAACCCCGTCATGCGCGTGGGCGAGCAGCTGATCGAGGCGGTACGGGTTCACCGCCCCGAGTCGACGGCGGCCGAGTGCAGGGCGCGGGCGATCGAGCTGCTCGACGTCGTCGGCATCCCGTCTCCCGAACTGCGGGTCGATCGCTTTCCGCACGAGTTCTCGGGAGGTATGCGCCAGCGCGTGATGATCGCGATGAGCATCGCGAACGAGCCCGACCTGCTGATCGCCGACGAACCGACCACGGCCCTCGACGTCACGGTGCAGGCGCAGGTGCTCGAGGTGCTGCGCGAGGTGCAGCGGCGCACCGGCACGACCGTGCTGCTCATCACCCACGATCTCGGCGTCGTCGCCGGCACCGCCGACCGGGTGCTCGTGATGTACGCGGGCGGGCTGGTCGAGACCGCCGACGTCGACCCGCTGTTCTACGAGACCGCGCATCCGTACACGGCGGGGCTGCTCGCCTCGCTGCCGCGGCTCGACCGCCGCTCGTCGCGCGACGAGCGGCTCTATCAGATCGCAGGTCAGCCGCCGGTGGCGACGGCGTGGCCCAGCGGATGCCGCTTCGCACCGCGTTGCGCCCATGCGGTCGCGGGTCTCTGCGATGCCGCGGTGCCGCCGCCCGTCGAAGTGAGTGCCGGGCATACGGCCGCGTGCGTGCGAGTCGACGAGTGGCAGAAGGAGGTCGTGTCATGAGGGATCGCGTCGTGAGCGAGGTCGTGCGAGGGGGCACGGGACTGACCGTCGAAGGCCTGGTCAAGGAGTACCGGGTCGGCGGCGGCCTGTTCGGTCGCACACGCGACATCGTGCAGGCCGTGTCGGACGTGAGTCTGTCGATCGGCGCCGGCCAGACGTTCGGTCTCGTGGGCGAATCCGGGTGCGGCAAGTCGTCGCTCGGACGCAGCGTCGCGCGACTGCAGTCCAGTGACGGCGGCACGATCAGGCTCGGCGACGACGACATCACGACCCTCGAGGGCGGGCGGCTGCGGGCGCTGCGTCGCCGGGTGCAGTTCGTCTTCCAAGACCCCTATGCGTCGCTCAACCCGCGCAAGTCCGTGCGGGCGACGCTCACCGAACCGCTCGTGATCCACGGGTTGCACCGCGGCCATCACGAGCGCCGCGTCGAAGAGCTGCTGGCCCAGGTCGGATTGAACCCCGCCCACGCCGACCGCTTTCCGCACGAGTTCTCGGGTGGTCAGCGCCAGAGGCTCGGCATCGCGCGGGCGCTCGCCGTCGAACCCGAGGTCATCGTGCTCGACGAGCCGGTCAGCGCGCTGGATGTGAGCGTGCAGGCCGGAGTGCTCAACCTGCTCGACGACCTGCAGCGCGACCTCGGTCTCACCTACCTCTTCATCGCGCACGACCTCTCGGTCGTGCGGCATCTGAGCGACCGGGTCGGCGTCATGTACCTCGGCAAGCTCGTCGAGCAGGGGCCCGTCGATGAGCTGTACGAGCGGCCGCTGCATCCGTACACCCAGGCGCTGCTGTCGGCGATCCCCGTGCCCGACCCCCGAGCCGAGCGGGCGCGCGAGCGCATCGTGCTCACCGGCGATGTGCCGAGTCCGGTCTCGCCGCCATCGGGATGCCGCTTCCGCACACGCTGCTGGAAGGCCACCGAGGTGTGCGCCGAGGTCGTGCCCCTGCTCGTCGATCACGGCGACACCCACGGGGTCGCCTGCCACCACCCCGCCGAGCGGGACGTGCTCTGAGGAGCTCTCTTCTCTGTCGTCGCTGTTCGTATCCGGAAGGAACCCCATGACCACCACGCACCGCATCGCCGTGATCGCCGGCGACGGCATCGGCACCGAGGTGATGCCCGAGGGGCTGCGGGTGCTTCGCGCCGCGGCATCCCGCTTCGACATCGCCCTCGAGGTCGAGGAGTTCGACTTCGCGAGTGCTGCGTACTGGCAGAAGCACGGGCAGATGCTGCCGGATGACTGGTTCGAGGTGCTTCGGGGATTCGACGCCATCTACTTCGGCGCCGTCGGCTGGCCCGATGTCGTGCCCGATCATGTGAGCCTCTGGGGCAGCCTCATCCAGTTCCGGCGCGCGTTCGATCAGTACGTGAACCTGAGGCCGTGCCGCCTCATGCCCGGAGTCGTCTCGCCGCTCGCCGGTCGGGAGCCCGGAGACATCGACTTCTACGTCGTGCGCGAGAACACCGAGGGCGAGTACTCGTCGATCGGCGGTCGCATGTTCGAGGGCACCGAGCGGGAGTTCGTGCTGCAGGAGACGGTCATGACCCGCACGGGCGTCGACCGGGTGCTGCGGTACGCCTTCGACCTGGCGCAGAAGCGGGGCGGGCAGGATGGTGGTCACCTCACCTCCGCGACCAAGAGCAACGGCATCTCGATCTCGATGCCGTACTGGGACGAGCGGGTCGCCACGATCGCCGCCGACTACCCCGAGGTGCGGCGCGATCAGTTCCACATCGACATCCTCACGGCCAACTTCGTGCTGCACCCCGATTGGTTCGACGTGGTCGTGGCGAGCAACCTGTTCGGCGACATCCTCAGCGACCTCGGGCCGGCCTGCACCGGCACGATCGGCATCGCGCCGAGCGCCAACATCAACCCGGAGGGTCTGTTCCCCAGCCTGTTCGAGCCCGTGCACGGCTCGGCGCCCGACATCGCCGGCAAGGGCATCGCGAACCCGATCGGTCAGATCTGGTGCGGTGCGATGATGCTCGAGCACCTCGGACACCCGGATGCCGGAGCCGCCGTGCTCGGCGCGATCGAAGACGTCCTCAGCCGAGGAGCGGATGCTGCGCCCTTCACCCCCGACCTCGGCGGAACCGCCACGACCGTCGAGCTGGGGACGGCGATCGCGGAGGTCGTCGCCGGGTAGCGGGCTCCGGATCAGAGGCCGAGCTTCTCGGCGCAGGCGACGCAGTGCGTGGCGAACGGGCGGACCTCGAGGCGCGCGGTGGGGATCGGTCGGCCGCAGTTCGCGCAGACCCCGTAGGTGCCGGCATCCAGTCGTGCGATCGCGTCGTCGACCTGCTGGAGCTCGGATGCCGCCGCCTCGGCGAGCCCCGTCAGGCGTGACCATTCCGACGAGAGCGTGACGCCCTCGGGATCGTGCTCGTCGTCGTCGTTGGAGCCCTCGCGGTCGTGCATGAGCTCGGCGAGGGCGGCCGCTGTCGTGGCGACCCGCTCGCTCGCGAGGGTACGCAGCGATTCGAGGCGGGAGCGGGCATCCGACGTCATCCGCACACTCTAGGCCGCGGTTCCGACATCGGGCACCGTGACCCAAACACACCCGCATATCGAGAACACACCCGCATGCTGAGAACACACCCGCATGCTGAGAACACACCCGCATGCTGAGAATCCGGCACTTCGGCCCGCATCCGTCGTATGCGCGTGCATCTGTGCGTTCTCTTGCTGGTTCACCCGGCTGGTGGATCCCCAGGTGGCGGGCGAATCGCCGTAGCCCGCTCAGCCATCCGGGATCCGCTCAGCCATATGGAAGTTGAGTGAGCGGTTACTCGAGCCACTCCGTGATGAAGCGGTCGCTCGCATGGATGTGGGTGGCCTCGTACGTGCCGCCGTCGAGCACCTCGAATCGGTGGTCGACGAGCGCCGGAACCACCAGCACCTGCCCTCCGGCCCCGACGACCTGTTGGTCGCCCACGGTGAAGAGCGCGCGGCCTCGATGGATCACGAAGGTCTCGACGTACGGATGCCGGTGCAACCGCGGCCCGCTGCCGACGGCCGAGGTGAACTCGCGGATGATGCTCACGGGCGATCCGATGAGGTGACCCTCGATGTTCGCGTCGAGGGCCACGTCGATGGGTGCGACGGTCATGGTGCCTCCTTGCGGCCGAGGCTACCGACGGCAGCCTCGGCACGGAAGAGGCGCACGCCGTGCGCTCTCTCGTGGAAGAGGCGCACGTCGAGCCGGCGGGCCGGGCGCCGGTCAGCGTGTCTCGGTCGTCCCCGAGCTCGGCATGACCTGAACCGTGTCGGTCCGCACGCCGGGGTGGTCGCGCTCGAGGGCGGCACCCTCCATGTCGACGTTGGGCAGGATGCGGTCGAGCCAGCGCGGCAGCCACCAGGCCGACCGGCCGAGCAGGTGCATGAGCGCGGGCATGAGCAACATCCGCACGACGAAGGCATCGAGCAGCACGCCGAAGGCGAGGCCGAACCCGATCGAGCGGATGATGGTCGACTCCGAGAAGATGAACCCGCCGAAGACCGACACCATGATGAGCGCGGCGGCGATGACGACCGAGCGGCCGGCGCGGAAGCCCTGGGCGACGGCATCCCGTGCCGAGGCTCCGTGCACATACGCTTCGCGCATCCCCGAGGCGAGGAAGAGCTGGTAGTCCATCGCGAGTCCGAACAGGATGCCGACGAGGATGACCGGCAGGAAGCTCAGGATCGGCCCCGTGCTGTGCAGGCCGATGAGGTCTGCCGCCCAGCCCCACTGGAACACGGCGACGATCAGGCCGTACGTCGCGAACAGCGACAGCACGAAGCCACCGGTCGCGATGATCGGCACGAGCAGTGAGCGGAACACGACGATCATGATGAGCAGCGAGAGTCCGACGACGACCACGAGGTAGAGCGGCAGGACGCCCGCGAGGGCCTCGGAGATGTCGATGTTGATCGCCGCCTGACCGGCCACGCCGAGCGTGATGCCGCCGTCGAGCTGGGGCAGGGCGCGGATGTCCTGCACGAGCTTCTCTGTCGACGAGCTGTTCGGGCCTTCGGCCGGAAGCACCTGGAACGCGAGCAGTGTGTTGTCGTCGGACGTCGCGATCGGAGCGACAGCCACGACGTCATCCTGGTCGGCGATCTTCTGGGCGATCTCGACCTGCGTGGCGAGCAGGTCGTCGTCGCTCACCGCGTCGTCGAGGGTGGCTGTGACGAGCAGCGGACCGTTCGCCCCTTCGCCGAACTGCTCGTCGACGGCGTGGAACGCGCGGTAGCTCGTGGAGTCCGAGGGCTCACTGGCGCCGTCGGGGAGTCCGAGGCGCATCGACATCGACGGGATCGCGATGATCAGCAGGGCGATGATGCTGACGAGGGCGGTGACGATCGCGCGCAGAGTCGACATCCGCTTCACGGGCTTGCCTGCCGCGTGCGGCTGACCGATCGTGGCGCGGGCCTTGCCGCTGAGCAGGCGGGTGCCGACGAGTCCGAGGATCGCAGGAGCGAGAGTGATCGCGACGAGCACCGCGACGGCGACGCAGACCGCGCCGACGGTTCCCATGAGTCCGAGGAACGGCACACCCGTCACATTGAGCGCGAGCAGCGCGACGATCACCGTGGTGCCTGCGAACACGACGGCGGTACCCGAGGTGCCCGTGGCGAGCCCGATGGATTCCCGCACCGGAACACCGTTGAGCAGCTGCTTGCGGTGTCGGTTGACGATGAAGAGCGAGTAGTCGATGCCCACGGCGAGGCCCAGCATGACGCCGAGCACCGGGGTGACGGATGCCATGTCGACGACGCCGGAGAAGGCGAGGGATGCGGTCACGCCGACGCCCACGCCGACGATCGCCGTCACGATCGGCAGGGCCGCGCCGATGAGCGTTCCGAGCATCACGATCAGCACGACGGCCGCGAACGCGAGGCCGATCGCTTCTCCGACGCCGAAGATCTCGGGCACGCCCTGGGCGATGTCGGTGCCGAAGTTCACCTCGACGCCGTCGATCGGCGAGGACTCGAAGTGGTCGATCGTTCCCTGCTTGACCTCTTCGGAGAGTTCGAGACGGGGGTCTTCGAATGAGACGTTGACGATCGCCGTCGAACCGTCGTCGGACACGACGCCGATGCCGTTCGTCAGGTCGAGCAGCGTCGAGCCGAGTTCGACCTTCTCGGAGTTCTCCTCGAGCTCTGTGCGCGACTCGTCGATCTTCTTCTGCTGTGCGTCGAGGCCGGCGAGCTGGGCGTTGAGATCGGCGATCTGAGCATCGAGCGCAGCGAGCTGCTCGGAGGGAGCACCGCCTGCTTCGGCCTGCGACCGGGCGGTCGTCAGCTGGTCGAGACCGGCGTCGAGCTGAGTGCGCCCATCGTCGAGCTGCGCCTGACCGGCGTCGAGCTGTGCACGGCCGCCTTCGATCTCGTCCTTGCCATCGGCGAGATCCTGCGCCTGCGTTGCCTGCTGCTCCTGCGCATCGAACGGGTCGATGACCGAGGCGACGCCGTCGAGGTCTTCGGCGCTCGCGGCGAGCTTCGAGATCTCCTGCTTCTGCTGCTCGGTGAAGGCCGAGCCGTCGTCCGTCTGATAGACCACGGTTCCCGTGCCCCCGGCGGTGTCGGGCAGCTTATCGGCGAGCTGATCGGTCACAGCCCCGGACGCGGTACCCGGGATGTCGAAGCTGTTGCTCAGCGTGCCGCCGAGCGTGAGGAACGCGCCGACGCCCAGGCCGAGGATGATGACCCACGAGACGATCACCGTCCACGCCTTGCGCGCAGCGAAAGAACCCAGACGGTAGAGCAGTGATGCCAAGACGATCTCCTTCAGACGAACTGATCATACGGTGCGTCTCGTCTAGAGTTCTGTGGTTATCCTGAACGTGTGGTGAACGAGCATCGAAGCGGGCCCGTGCGCAGCACGGCTGCGCGTGAGGCGATCCTCGACGCGACCTCTCGCCTCTTCCACAATCAGGGATACGACCGGCTCACGATCGAGGGGATCGCGAAGGAGGCCGGGGTCGGCAAGCAGACCATCTATCGCTGGTGGCCGTCGCGTGGCGCCCTGATCGGAGAGTGCCTCGCCGAGGGGCGCCTCATCCCTGTCGATTTCCTCGTCCCGGACACCGGAGACCTCGCCGCCGACGTCGAGACGTGGCTGCGCAGCGTGCTCTCGATCCTCGAAGCGCCCGAGGGCGGGGCGCTGCTGCGATCACTCGTCGCGGCAGCCACCGAGGATGCCGGAGTCGGCGCGCACCTCGGAGACAGCCTCGGCGTGGAGAAGTACCTCACCGAGCGAATCCGCGGGGGTATCCGCGACGGACAGCTCGCCGAAGATGCGCCGGTCGACCAGCTCGGACGAGCCATCCTCGGCGCGATCATCGTCGAGTCGCTGGGGCGCGAGCACCACGACCCCGAGTCGATCGTGCAGCTGACCCGCTTCTTCTTCTCCCGCTAGCGCTCTGACTCACCGCGCCACCGCGGTCTGGCCGCCGGTCTGAGCATCGAGGCCCGATCGGTGCCCGTACGCGAACGACGCGGCATCCGCCCCTCGCCTCGGCCGTGCGGCCTTGGTCGCCATCTCGTCGACCGCGGCATCGACCCGGCTCCGCCGCGAGACGAGCACGAGTTCGGTGCCTGCGGTGCTCTCATCGACGACCACTCGCCGGCTATCGGCGATGCGGTTCATGACGCCCACCGCGAATCCGCGGAGGAATCCGCTGCGCGCCCGTCGTCTGTCGCCTTCGCGATGCCTGGCGTACAGGTCGCGATGCGTGAGCCACCAGTCGCGCATCGCGACCATGGCCTGCACCTCGAGGCTCGCGGTCAGCGTCTGCGCCTGGCGGACGTCGGATTCGTGCCCGACCAGATACAGCGCGGCCACGGGCGGGAACTCCCCGACGAGCGGCCGCACGGTCTCGAACGCCATGGCCACGCCGATGCCGATCTCGCGCAGATCCTTCGCATAGACGCCGCGGAACAGCATCCGCTCGGTGACGATCTGCTCCTGCGTCTGCCCGAGTCGCCCGCGTCTCTCGTCGATCTGCGCCTGTTCGATCCCGTACTTCATGATGAGGCGCTCGGCGTGCTCGGTCAGAGCCTCGGCCTCTTCGGGCGTCGTGCTCTCGGCCTTGGCGAGCAGTTTCGCGATCAGGTCGAGCTTGGCTTCGGTCATGGCATCCCCCTTGGATTCGTGATGCCGTGATCCTCCGCGGGGGTGCCTACATTGCGAGGCCGAATTCCAGGGACTGCGGAGAAGCCCAGATCACGCATGCCGGTGCAGAAGAGGATGCCGTCACAGACGCATGCTCAGATCACAGATGCATGCCGGAACCCGGGTTCTGGGCATGCACGTGTGTTCTGAGCATGCAAGTGTGAGCTGAGCGTGAGCGGCAGCGTCAGCCGAGCGGCAGCCGAAAGACCCCGAAACTCAGCCCAGGATCAGCGTGATGACGGTCGCGCCGCCGCCACCGAGGATCAGTGCGATGATGACCGTCCAGGCCACGATGCGCATACGGCGGTTGCGCTTCTCGCCCAGGTCGCCGTAGTCGTCGTCGGGTCGGCTGAGTTCGCTCATCGTCTCGTCTCGCTTCGCTCGGTCACCGACCGGTCAGCTGACCGGCTCGGCGACGGTCGGGCCGAAGGCGGCGGGCAGGGTGGCCTGCGAGCGCTCGCGGATCTCGGCGATCGGAACGGTGAAGACGTCCTGCACCTCGAGCTTGTCGCCCTCGCTGTCGGTCACGCCGATGCGCATGACCGGGTAGTTCCGGCCCTCGCAGAGGCCGCGGAACTTCACGTCGTCCTCACGGGGGACGGTCACGATGACGCGACCGGTCGACTCCGAGAAGAGGGCGGATGCCGCATCCACCCCGTCGCGCTCGATGATCTCGTTCAGCCAGACGCGCGCGCCGACGCCGAAGCGCGAGACGCCCTCGGCGAGAGCCTGTGCGAGGCCGCCCTCCGACACGTCGTGCGCCGACGAGATCAGCCACTCGTCACGGGCCGCGCCGAGCAGACCCGCGAGGCGCTTCTCGCCCGCGAGGTCGACCTTCGGGGGGAGTCCGCCGAGGTGCTGGTGCACGGTCTCGGCCCATGCCGATCCCGACAGCTCGGTCGAGGTCGTGCCGAGCAGGTAGATGTTCTGACCCTCGTCCTGCCATCCGGAGGGGATGCGGCGCGAGACGTCGTCGATGATGCCGAGCACGCCGACGAGCGGGGTCGGGTGGATCGGCACGTCGCCGGTCTGGTTGTAGAACGAGACGTTGCCGCCGGTGACCGGGGTGCCGAGCTCGTAGCATCCGTCGGCGAGACCGTCGACGGTCTGCCCGAACTGCCACATGACCTCGGGGTTCTCGGGCGAGCCGAAGTTCAGGCAGTCGGTGATCGCGGTCGGCACGGCGCCGGTGACGGCGACGTTGCGGTACGCCTCGGCGAGCGCCAGCTGTGCGCCCGCGTACGGGTCGAGCTGGCAGTAGCGGCCGTTGGCGTCGGTCGAGATCGCGAAGCCGAGGCCCGACTCCTCGTCGACGCGGATCATGCCGGCGTCGTCGGGGAACGAGAGGGCCGTGTTGCCGAGCACGTAGTAGTCGTACTGGTTGGTGATCCAGCGGGTGTCGGCGAGGTTCGGCGAGGCGACCAGGTCGAGGAACTGCGTGCGCAGCACCTCGGGGTCGTTCGAGCGGGGCAGCTTCTCGGCGGCATCCGCCTGCAGCGCGTCGATCCACGTCGGGTACGCGACGGGGCGGTCGTAGACCGGGCCGTCGACCGCGACGGTCGAGGGGTCGACGTCGACGATGCGCTCGCCCTGCCAGTCGATGATGAGGCGGCCGTCTCCGGTGACCTCACCGAGCACCGACGTCTCGACGTCCCACTTCTTCACGACGGCGAGGAACGCGTCGAGCTTCTCGGGGGCGACGATCGCCATCATGCGCTCCTGCGACTCCGACATGAGGATCTCCTCAGCCGTGAGCGACGGGTCGCGCAGCAGCACGTTGTCGAGCGAGACCTTCATGCCGCTGTTGCCGTTGGCCGCGAGCTCGCTGGTCGCGCACGAGATGCCGGCGGCGCCCAGGTCTTGGATCGCCTCGACGAGCTCGTCGCGGTAGAGCTCGAGGCAGCACTCGATGAGCACCTTCTCGGCGAACGGGTCGCCGACCTGCACCGCCGGGCGCTTAGTGGGTCCGCCGTCGGCGAAGGTGTCGGATGCCAGGATGCTGGCGCCGCCGATGCCGTCGCCACCCGTGCGGGCGCCGAACAGCACGACCTTGTTGCCGACGCCGGTGGCGTTGGCGAGCTTGAGGTCCTCGTGGCGGAGCACTCCGACCGCGAGTGCGTTGACGAGCGGGTTGGCCTGGTAGACGGAGTCGAAGACCGTCTCGCCGCCGATGTTCGGCAGGCCCAGGCAGTTGCCGTAGAAGCTGATGCCGCTGGTGACACCGTGCACGACGCGGGCGGTGTCGGGGTGGTCGATCGCGCCGAAGCGCAGGGCGTCCATGACCGCGACCGGGCGTGCGCCCATCGAGATGATGTCGCGGACGATGCCGCCGACGCCGGTCGCCGCACCCTGGAACGGCTCGATGAACGACGGGTGGTTGTGCGACTCGGCCTTGAAGGTGACGGCCCAGCCCTCGCCGACGTCGATGACGCCCGCGTTCTGGCCCATGCCCACCATCAGGCGTTCCTTCATCTCGTCGGACACCTTCTGGCCGAAACGGCGCAGGTAGTTCTTCGACGACTTGTACGAGCAGTGCTCCGACCACATGACGGAGTACATGGCCAGCTCGCCGGAGGTGGGGCGGCGGCCCAGGATCTCCTTGATGCGGGCGTACTCGTCATCCTTGAGGCCCAGCGCTGCGTACGGCTGCTCCTTCTCGGGAGTCGCGGTGGCGTTCTCGACGGAGTCGGGGACGTGCTTGTGGGCAGGTGCAGGGGCGGTGGTCACGCGCACTCCTAGATGAGGGGCCGGCGGGGCATGGCCAGTCTACCGGGGGATGCCGGGGCTGATCGCCGGTCAGGATGCGGCGCCGAGGCGGGCTGCGAGGGCGCGGGCGGCATCCGCGAGAGCGGGCGGCCCCTCGACGCGAAACGGGGCGTCGAAGCGGGCGATCGAGGCGAGGATGCCGGTCCACGACCAGGATCCGACTGTGACGCGGCAGGAGGCGTCGTCGACCGGCTCGACGCTGCCGTCGCGTCCGATCCAGCGTGCGACCTCGCGGGCGGGCACTTCGAGCACGAGCTCGCCGATGCAGGGCCAGCGGTCGCCGGCATCCGACCCCTTCGCCCGCGCCGCGAGGTAGGTCTGTGCATCGGCGGCGGGCAGCTCGCGCGGCGTGAAGGCGGGGCCGGTCGGGATGCGCGGGGTCGTCCGATCGAGCCGGAAGGTGCGCCAGTCGTCGGCCTCGAGATCCCACGCGAGCAGGTACCAGCGTCCTTCGCGGGCGACGACGGCGTGCGGCTCGGTGCGCCGGGCCGGGCGGTCGTGGTCGCCGTAGTCGAAGCGCAGCACGTGCCGGTCGCGCACCGCGGCGCTGACGGCCTCGAGCACCGCGGGATCCACCCGGGTCTCGTTCTCGACGCCGGTGAAGCGGATGCCGTCGACCCGATGCCGCAGGCGCGACGGCATCACCTGGCGCACGGTGGCGAGCGCACGAGCGGCGCCCTCGTCGATGTCGATCCCCGTGGCGGGCATGCTCTGCAGGGCGACGGCGATCGCGACGGCCTGCTCGTCGTCGAACAGAAGAGGAGGAAGCTCGGAGCCCGCGGCCAGCCGGTATCCGCCGTCCGGGCCCTTGATCGCGCTGATCCGGTAGCCCAGTTCGCGCAGGCGGTCGACGTCTCGGCGCACCGTGCGCGGTGTGACGTCGAGGCGGTCGGCGAGCACCTGCCCCGGCCAGTCGCGCTGCGTCTGCAGCAGCGAGAGCAGGGCGAGCATGCGTGAGGAGCTGCCTGTCATGGCATCCATTCTGCGTCAGGTAGAGGACCGAATCTGTCCGCTTCTGCTGTGAATGTGGTTCTCGACGGCGACTCCGCCGCACGACGATCGAGGAGACATCATGACCATCGCAACCACCACCCACCTCAACTTCCGCGGCACCGCTCGCCAGGCGCTCGAGTTCTACGGAGCCGTCTTCGGCGGCGAGGTGGCCCTTGCGACCTACGGCGACTTCGGGATGCCGGCCGGGGTGCCCGGCGCCGACAAGGTCGTGTTCGGGCAGGTCGAGAACGCCGAGGGCTTCCGGCTCATGGCGTACGACATCCCGGGCGCATCCGAGGATCTGCAGGCGACCGCCGGTTCGACGACGCGCGAGAACGGCGCGACCCTCACCGACCGGACGTTCTTCCAGTCGCTGCGCGCTGACTCGCTCGACGAGCTCACCGGATACTGGGATGCTCTCGCCGACGGCGGGTCGATCGTCGAGCCGCTCGCGGCATCGGCGTGGTCGCCCGGTTTCGGGATGCTGACCGACCGCTTCGGCGTGACCTGGGTGCTCGACGTGCGGGCTGCCTACGCGGGCTGATCCGGAGGCCGTTCACGGTTCAGCAGGAGACGTGGCGGACCGCCGCGAACCGTTGGTTTCGGGCGCGGACGATCACGACCATGCTGAATCGTGAACGGGCGACCCGGGTCAGTTCTTGCCGGAGTTGCCCTTCGACTTGTCGGCCTTGTCGGCCTTGGCGGGCTTGTCGGCCTTGCCCGAGTTGCCGCTGTTTCCGGAGTTTCCCGAGTTGCCGCTGTTGCCGGAGTTGCCCGGGGTCGTCGTGTCGGTGACCGCATCGACGGTCGTGTCGGCCGGTGTGGTCTCGGCGGGCACGGACACCGTGCGGACGACGGCGCCCGACGCGACGCGACCGATGTCTGTTGCCGGTGTCGTGAACGCGGCGAGTCCGACCACGAGCGCTCCGGTCGCAGCCAAACCGGCGGCTCCGGCGATCACGCGGTTGCGCGTGCGGTTGCGGGAGCCGGTGCTCGGTCGCGCCCCGGCGACGTCGGCTGCCGGAAGCACCGCGGTCGCGCCGGTGGATGCCCGGCTCGCACGGCTCGGCGGAGTCCCAGGGGCCATTGCCGCCATCGCAGCATCCGACTCCGGCATCGCGGCCGTCGCCTCTTCTGCGGGTGGACTTCCGGCGCCCGCGACGATGGCGGCAGCCGCGGCAGCGACGGCCACTCCGTCGCTGTTCGCGGCGTACCCGCGCAGCAGGCCGCGGGCGGCTCGGGCCACCTCCGCCGCAATCGGGCGCTCTTCGGGCTCGAGCCGCGTCATGCGGGTCAGCAGGTCGCGCCACTCCGTCGGCACGGTCTCGGAGATCCTCGGCGCCTCCGCGAGGCGGGCGATCGCGGCGGCGCGGCCGGATACGAGCGACGGATACCCGGGCTCGCCGGTGAGCGCCTCCAGCAGCACGAGGCCGAGAGCGAAGATGTCGACCGGAAAACCGGGGTCGAGGTCACGCAGCTGCTCGGGTGCCATGTAGGTGAGTGTGCCGAGCACGATTCCCGGTGTCGTCAGCCTCGTGTTCTCGATCGAGCAGGCGATGCCGAAGTCGGCGAGTTTCGCGGCCATCGGGCGCCCGGCCCGGCCGCGTGCGAGGAGCACGTTCGACGGTTTGACGTCGCGGTGCACGATCCCGGCGCCGTGCACGGCGGTCAGGCCCTCGGCGAGGTCGCGGGCGATGCGCGCGACGTCGCGGGGCGGGAGAGGACCGGCTGCCATGCGCTCGGCCAGGGTCGGCCCGTCGACGAACTCCATCACCAGGTACTGCGGCCGACCGGGCACGAGCTGCGCATCGTGCAGCGTCACCAGCGATCGGTGGCTCAGCGACGCGAGCAGCGCCTTCTCGGTGTGCGCGCGCTCGATCGACGCCACGGGGCCTTCACCCTCGTGGATCATCTTGATCGCGACGGTGCGTCCGAGATGTGAATCCTCGGCGCGGTAGACGGTCGCCATGCCGCCCTTGCCGACGCGTTCGTGCAGTACATATCGTCCATCGAGCAGTGCCGCCGTCGGCGACATCACTTCCAGCGCCATGGCTCGCTCCTCGGGTGCATCCGGGTCATGCATCAGACGAACCTATCGCCGTTCGCCGGCGGGATCATCGGGGTTGACGCGAGAGTGAAACGATGGTTGCCGTCGCCGTGCGTCGAGTGGTGCGAGGTCGAATCGGCATCCGACACCTCGGGATCCAGCGCGTGATCGACCTCGTGAAGCCGATGCCCGCAGACCTGTCAAGGGGGTCTTCGTGTGTCCGAGGCCCCGGGTAGGAAAGAGGGAGATCGAAAGGATTGGGCATGGCCGCAGGCGACATCGAGACGTTCCAGCGAGACGGAATCTGGTTCAACCGCATCGAGGGAGAATCCCGCACACTGGGGTCGAGTTTCGTGACGGAAGACGAGGCAGTCCGGGTCGGTCGCGGAGCGGCGGCTGCGCGTCAGGTCGAACATGCCGTGCGCACCGAAGAGGGGCCGTCCGATACCGGAAACCTCCACGACTGGCATCCACGCGACCTCATGAACTGATCGGCGCGGTGCCCGACGAATCGACACGGCGGATGCTGCTGCAGGCGTGCCTCAACGGGGCGCGCGAGGTGACCGCGCATCCAGGGCTCAGCGCCGACGCGACCCTCGCCGCAGCCGATGCGGCACGGGCGGTCGCGGCCGGAGCGCAAGCGGTGCACGTGCACCCCAAGGACGCCGAGGGACGAGACTCCCTGGCCGCCGATGACGTCGCGACCTGGGTGAGGGCGCTGCGGTCTGCCTGTCCTGGCGTGCCGATCGGTGTGACGACGGGAGCATGGATCGAACCCGACGTCGAGAAGCGGCTGACTGCCATCGCCGAATGGACCGAGCTGCCCGACCACGCTTCGGTCAACTGGCATGAGACAGGCGCCGATCGTGTGGCGGCGCTGCTGCTGAGCCGGGGCGTCGGGGTCGAGGCGGGTGTCTGGGACGCGACGGGTCTCGAGGCGTGGAGCACCTCACCGTCGCGCGCAGCGTGCACCCGGGTGCTGATCGAGCTGCCCGACGAGGCGGCCGAGGTGGTGCGGCGGCACGCCGAAGGGCTGATCGCGCACGTCCGGATCGATGAGCCGAGCGTTCCGATCCTGCTGCACGGCGAGGAGCGCTCCGCCTGGCCGGCACTCACTCTCGCGGTCGAAATCGGCGTCGACTCGCGCATCGGTCTGGAAGACACCCTCACGTTGCCCGACGGCAGGACGGCACCCGACAACGCGTCGCTCGTGCGCGCGGCATCCGCACTCGTGCACTCGAGGTGACGGAGGGCGGGCGCCGGGCACCCGGCCGTCACTCACCGAAACCAGAATCGCGCCGACAGCGTGAGCGTCTTTAGGCTGGGATCTCCCGTTGCGAAGGAGTGCCCGTGTCTGAGACCTCGACCATGACGAGTGAGCGCCCGAGCATCCGACGCAGGGGTGCTGTCGTTCGATGTCGGCTCGCGGACTGAGAGCCGCTCGCCATGACCTCCGATTTCGCCGCTGAACAGCATCCGTTCGATTCCCGCACGAGGTCCGACCTCGACCGGCCCGAAAGCCGCAAGTGGAGTCTGCATCCAGGACACATCGGTGCCTGGGTCGCCGAGATGGACTTCGGGGTCGCTCCGGTGATCGCCGAGGCCATGCACCGCGCGATCGACGAGGAGAACCTCGGGTACCTGTCGCCGCCGCTGGCCGCCCGCCTCGGCGAGGCAACGGCAGGCTGGATGCAGAACGAGTACGGCTGGACCGTCGACCCCGATCGGGTGCATCCGGTGTCCGACGTCATGGCGGCTCTGCGCGTCGCGGTCGAGGAGTACGCGCCCGCGGGATCGCCGGTGATCGTGCCGACTCCCGCATATATGCCGTTCCTGACATATCTGCCGGCGATCGGGCATCCGGTGATCGAGGTTCCCGGTGTCGAGGTCGATGGTCGCTGGCATCACGATCTGCAGCGCATCGAGGAGGCGTTCGCCGCCGGCGCCCGCACGCTCGTGCTCTGCAACCCGCACAACCCGACCGGCACGGTCGTCGAGCGCTCCGAGCTCGAGGCGCTCGCCGAGATCGTCGAGCGGCACGGCGGACGGGTGTTCGCAGATGAGATCCACGCGCCGCTGCGCTTCGACGATCGGCCGTTCATCCCCTATGCATCGCTGTCGGAGGCCACGGCCGCGCACACGGTGACCGGCACGAGCGCGTCGAAGGCCTGGAACATCCCCGGTCTCAAGACCGCTCAGTTGATCACGTCGAACGATGCCGACCAGGAGCTCTACCGCCGCTTCGGATTCTCAGTGCAGCACGGCGCAGCGACGCTCGGTGTGGTCGCCTCGACTGCCGCATATCGCGAGGGCAAGCCGTGGCTCGACGGAGTGCTCTCGTATCTCTCCGACTCGCGACAGGTGCTCGGGGCACTCGTCGACGAGCACCTCCCGGGTGCGGTGTATCGCGCACCGGAGGCCACGTACATCGGCTGGATCGACACGAGCGCGCTCGAGATCCCCGGTGCGCCCGCGGCGTTCTTCCGCGAGAACGCGGGGGTCGTGCTCACCGAGGGCGCGCTGCTCGGGCGCGGGTACGAGGATTTCGTGCGTGTCGTGTTCGCGACGCCGCGGCCGATTCTCGCCGAGGCGTTCGCGGCGATGGGGGATGCCGTTCGCGCGCGCTGACACGCTCGATGGCGCGGCGACGGGCTGGCGCGGTGAAGGGCCGACGGGCCGACGCGCTGACGCGCTGACGCGCTGACGCGCTGACGCGCTGACGCGCTGACCTGCTGACGCGCTGACGCGCTGACGCGCTGACGCGCTGACGCGCTGACGCGCTGACGCGCGTCCGGTCGCCGAATGAGCCGCCGGGTCGGCCGGGGCTCAGACTCGGGAAGATGCCGGGATGCCCAGTCGCGTCGCCGCCGCGGTGAACTCGAGATCGAAGGTCAGGATGCTCGTGAGCGCGTCGCCGATCTCGATCGCCGTCGCGAGGTGCAGTGCATCGAGCGTGCGCAGCCCGCTGTGCATGTCCACCGCTCGGGTCAGTGTGTCGTCTGTGAGCGACACGAGTGCGACCCGGTCGATGAGCTCCTGCGCGGCATCGGCGCTGACCGCGCGACGGTCGGCGACGGCGTGCAGTTCCACCGCCAGCAGCCGTGAGGAGACGAACTCGATGCCGTCCGCGAAGGCCTGGCGCACCGCATCGCTCCCGTTTTCGTCGATGAGAGCCTTGGCCGCTGCGGAGGTTTCGAGGTAGATCACAGACGATCGCTCCGGAGATCGTCGAGGATCTCTCGGGTCGAGCGGGCGCTGGTCGTCGGGGGTGTGCGGAGGGCTCCGGTCTTCGTCGGGAGCGAGACGCGGCCTGACGCCACCAGTCGCTCCCATGAGCTCTGCGACGGGGGAGTCAGCTCGGCGATCGGGCGGCCACGATCGGTGATGGTCAGGCGCTCACCCGCGGCGACACGAGCCAGGACCTTCGCGGTCTGCTGGTTCAGTTCGGTCTTCGACACCGTGGCCATTCCCCGATTCTACGCTCGAACTAGTAGAAGTAGTAGATCCTGTAGCGGTCGAGCGTGCTGCCATCATGCGCGCAGCATCCGACATTCGCCCGCATGTTCGGGACCCCTCGCGTGAGTGGTCAATTTCGCATCCAAAACAGCCGTTTGAGATGCGAAATTGACCCCGCTGAGGTGGGGCCAGGGTGCGGCGGTGTGGAGACGGCTGGGGTCGGCGGTGCGTGGTCACTTTCGCATCGGAAACAGCCTTTTAGCGTGCGAAATTGACCCCGCTGAGGCAGATGCGACTGGCGGTGGTGGTGCGTGGTCGATCCCGCATCCGAAACAGCCGTTTAGCGTGCGAAATTGACCACTCACGGTGCGGAGCGGCGGCCGTGCGGAGCGTGGCAGTGGCCACGAACGGCGGAGCGGAGTGGCGCAGCGAGGCGGCAGAACGCGGCCGCGGCTAGACCGAGAGCGCGGCCCGGTCGGCGAGCGCCGTGGCGATCCGCTCGACCGCCTCGACCATCACCGGCCGGGGCAGCGCGAACACGAACCGTGTGTGCCCGATGGCCGCGACACCGCAGGCGGCGCCGTCCGTCATCGCCACGCCGGCGTGCTCGCGGAACCACTCGCCGAGATCGCCCGTGAGCCCGGTCTCCCGGAAGTCGAGCAGCGCGATGTAGCTGCCCTCGGGCACGACCATCCGCACGCCGGGCAGCTTCTCGTCGACGAGTTGTGCCAGCATCCGCCGGTTGCCGTCGAGGTACTCGACCACTCCGTCGAGCCACTCGCGTCCGCCCGAGTACGCGGCGACGTTCGCGACGACGCCGAGCGTCGAGGTGCCGTGTCCCGCCCAGAACCCCAGGCGCTCCCAGAGTTCAGCGTCGGCGTCGTTCGAGAGGATGACCTGCGCGCACTTGAGGCCCGCGAGGTTCCAGGCCTTCGAGGCGGAGGTCGCGGTCAGCGTGTGTGCGGCAGCCTCGTCCGACACCGACGCGTACGGGATGTGCTGCGCCGGCGCGTAGACGATCGGCGCGTGGATCTCGTCGGAGAACACGCGACCTCCGGCCTCCGTCACGACCGCGGCGATGGCCAGCAGCTCGTCGCGCGTCGCGACCGTGCCGAGGGGGTTGTGCGGGTTGCAGAGCACGAGCATCTCGCCGCCGTCGCGGAACGCCTGCGCGACGGCATCCAGATCCATGATCCAGCGTCGGTCGATCTCGATGCTCGGCACCTCGATGACGCGTCGGTCGCGCATCGGCGGCACCATGAGGAACGGCATGTACGCCGGAGTGGGCACGATGATCGCCGATCCGGGTGACGTGAAGTGCTCGATCGCCAGCTCGAACGCGGCGATGACATCGGGCACGTGGTGCACGCGCTCAGCGGGAATCTGCCACCCGTACGAGTCGGAGTACCAGCGCGACACCTCCTCGGAGAGGCTCTTGGCGAGGTGCTCGGGCAGATACCCGGTGACGCCCAGATCGAGGGCATCCTTCACCGCACCGGTGATGGCCGGCGCGAGTCCGAAGTCCATCTCGGCGACGAAGGCGCCGATCGTGTCGGGGAAGGTCGTCCATTTGACGCTGCCTGCGTGGCGCAAGTCGGCTTGCGTGATCTGGTCGAACGCGCCGGGGGTCATCCCGCCTCCTCTGCGGTCGGAAAGACCGCCTCGTTGCTCTGCGGTGTGAACATCACCAGCGTTTCAATCCTCGCATCCGACACTCCGGCAAGGGTCGCGTCGGCGACCTGTCACGCCGGTCTGGTCCGTGTGACTCCCGAGCTATATGGTGCAGGCATGGACAGCACACCGGACGCGTCGCGCGAGCGCACCACCGAGCAGGGTCGCACGGATGCCACGGATACGCCGCCGCCTCCGCTCAGCCGCACGGGGATCCGCCGGCTGTCGTGGACGCTCGCCTGGGGCATCCCGCTGATCGCTCTGGTCGTCGGTATCGCGCTGACGGCCACGGGTGCGGTCGAGCAGTGGGAGCCGATGGGAGACGACACCTACGAGGTCACGCTGCTCGCCGTCTGGCCGGCAGGCCTCGTGCTTCTCGCCGTGGGTGCGCTCGGGGTCACGGCCGTCGCCATCGCCACCGCGCTGATCACGACGCAGCGGCCGAGCCTGCCCGCCGACTGACGCATCCGCGCGCGTCGGTCGCACAACACCATTGAGCACCCCTTCGGACCGTGCCAGGATTGCCCCGACTCGGCTCGCGGCATCGCGGGTCGGCTGTGACGAAGGGATTCTCATGCAGCTGGCGATGATCGGACTCGGCCGGATGGGCGCCAACATCGTGCGCCGCCTCATGCGGGCGGGGCACGAGTGCGTGGTCTACGACGTGAATGCGGATGCCGTGCAGGCCCTCGTCGCCGAGGGAGCCGTCGGTGCCGACAGCATGGCAGATCTCGCGTCGAAGCTCGAGGCACCGCGGGCCGTGTGGATGATGGTGCCCGCATCGCTCACCGGATCCGTCGCCGACCAGGTCGCGGAGGTGCTCGACGAGGGCGACATCCTGATCGACGGCGGCAACTCGAACTACCGCGACGACGTCAGGCGCGCGAAGGCGTTCCATGAGCGCGGCATCCACTACGTCGACGTCGGCACCAGCGGCGGAGTCTTCGGACTCGACCGCGGATACTGCCTGATGGTCGGCGGTCCCGACGAGGCCGTGCAGCGCATCGAGCCGGTGCTGAAGACGATCGCTCCGGGCGTCGGCGAGATCGAGCGCACGCCCGGTCGCACCGGTGAGCTCACCGCCGAGGAGCAGGGGTATCTGCACTGCGGTCCCTCGGGTGCGGGGCACTTCGTGAAGATGGTGCACAACGGCATCGAGTACGGAATCATGGCGTCGATCGCTGAGGGCCTCAACCTGCTGCACAACGCGGATGCCGGGGTGCGCGAGGCCGAGCACTCCGCCGAGATCGCACCGCTCGAAGAGCCGGAGTTCTACCAGTTCCCGATCGACACCTCGAAGGTCGCCGAGCTGTGGCGCCGCGGATCGGTCATCTCGTCGTGGCTGCTCGACCTCACGGCCGCCGCGCTCGCCGAGAACCCGAAGCTCGACGGATTGGCCGGTCGCGTGTCGGACTCCGGTGAGGGACGCTGGACGGTCAAGGCCGCGGTCGACGTGGGAGTGCCCGTGCCGGTGCTCGCGGCATCCTTGTTCGAGCGATTCGCCTCGCGGGATGAAGACCACTTCGCGAACCAGGTGCTGTCGGCGATGCGCCTGCAGTTCGGTGGGCACCAGGAGTTGCCCGCCGGAGACGTGCTGGAGGCGGGATCGCGCAAGGCGGAGTCCGACAGTGCCGGGGGCTGAGCGGGCCGCGGGCCTCGTGCGTTGAGCGAGGGTGCGCGCCCTTCTACCGTTCGTCGAGCGAGGCCCGCGGGCGGCCCGAGACGAAATGCTCCACGAGCGGAGGCGGACATCTAGACCCACGCCGTCAGTATCCTGGCGCCATGGACCCTCTCCTCGTCGCGATTCTCCTGAACGTCGCCGGTTTCCTCATCGGCCTGTTGATCTTGTGGTTCGTGATCTATACGGCTGTTCGTTCGGCACTGACATCGCATCGCCAGGCGATCGTGCAGGAGGGCCGCCCAGCGCAGCGTTACGCCGGTCGTTGAGCGCCGTGTCTCTGACGCTGGAATCGATTCTTCGTAGCGCCGGAATCGATCCGATCGAAGCCATGGTGATTCGCCACGCCTATGTGCGGGAGCATGAAGACACCGGACTCGTAGGTATTCACGCGAATTCGACTGACGCAGAAATTCTGCACTACACCGCTCGGCAGAGTGCTAAGCAGCGCGTGTTCCCTGCTAGACCTCCGAAGGTCTGGGTTGTTTTCGTGCGGGACGGCGGCGACCGCGCGCGGCTCTGGTCAGTCGTCGAGAACCTCCAAGAGATCTCGAATGACGGAGCCCTCCGCACGTTCTCCCTTTCCGTATCTGACCAGCTCGCCGACCTGAGAAACCGCCTCGTGATTGGATGGCGCTCGCCCCGCACCTGGTGGATCAACGGCACCACCGCTGCTAATTACCCGGTGATGGAGATCGCGGACGCTCAACCGGTTCCATTCCCCGGCTTCGACAGACTCGTGCTCGACTACGCACAGTTACAAGCGGTGATGCGAGACCACCGGTACGCGTCGTGGCGGACGGCCCTTGCGTCTGTGATGGGCATCTACCTGATCACCGATACCCGAGACGGGCGTCAATACGTGGGTAAGGCTGACGGCGCAGAGAGCATCCGTCAGCGGTGGAACGTCTACGCGACGAACGGGCATGGCGGCAACGTCGAACTCCGGACTCTTGAGCCGTCGACATTCAGATACTCGCTCCTCCGAGTGTTCGATCCGGCTACGCCAGAGAGCAAGATCAACGAGGCTGAGGAGCACTACAAACGGGCGCTCGATTCTCGGAACTGGGGACTCAACCGAAACTGATCAACGCACGACGTTGCTGATGAGTAACCGAGACCTGACCTCAGTGAGCAACATACTGCAGTGTCCTCATATGTGTGTCTATATTTCTCACATGACTTCACTGAACAAGAAGCCCTCATATCAGAAAGTCTCGATTCAAGAGGTGGCGAGATGAGACTGAAGCGGCATTCCGCGCTCATGTCTGGCGCCTTGGTGTGCGCACTGGTGCTGGCGGGAGCGACTCCGACATTCGCGTCGTCCGATCCTGATGCGGACTCTGTCGCTGACGCAGTTTCCGACGCCGCACCCAACGATCTGACTGCTCTCCCCATCGAGGAATCAGGGGATCAGCTGACGGTCTCTCCCAATGAAGGAGGCGAGATAACGGCGGCTGTCGACCCTTCAGAGGGGCTCTTGTTCGCGTCGAAGGATGGGGATCATGCCGCGACGGTCGGACTACCGGGTGCAGATGATCTCAGCGAGGCCGCAATCAGTGAGGACGGGTCCATCACATTCGCTGGAGACCACGCGACTCCCTCGGTGAACGTCATGGTGGCGGATACAGCTGTGCGGATCAGCACCGTCATCAGCTCTCCGAATCAGACAGAAGAATTCACCTACGACTTTGGTGATGCCGCGGTCGTAGAGCTTCAGGATGATGGAGGAGCGCTCGTGCTCTCGACTGAGAAAGTCGCAGATGCGCAGGGCGAAGCTGAGGTCATTCTCGCGAGTATCGCGGCGCCATGGGCTGTTGATGCTGCGGGTGAGTCGCTCGAGACGCGCTATGTGGCGGACGGCGGGACGCTTACGCAGGTCGTAGAGCACCATGACGTCAACGTTGCGTACCCTGTGGTCGCCGACCCTAGCTTCGACCAGCCGAACATCTTTCAGTTCCGGGTCCGCTTCAACCGCGCCGAGACGAGGACGATTGCGCAGAACGGCCTCGCCTCGTTGGGTGGCGCGATCTGTGGCGCTCCGATGGCACTCGTGTGCATCGTCGCCGCGGGGTCTATCGCGTGGAACGCGGGGGTGGCTGAGAACTCCAAACCGAAGCGCTGTGTGCAGGTGACGGGGACAAACACCTACTCGCCCCTGAACGTGGTCTGGTGGGTCGACACGTACCGTGGTGGGCCGTGTCGGTAGGGGACGGAGTGTTCTCATGTCGGGTCCGGTAGTTCCTCCGCCGTCATGGTTTCTGACGGTGACGCGCCCGGTCTCAAGACTGGTATGGACAGTCCTGGCGTTGGTCCTCTTCGTCGCCGGCTTTATCCTGAGTGCCGTGTTTCCTGACTTTCGATTCTTGCTACAGGGGGCCGCAGTCATAGTCGTCATGGCGTGGTATTTCGTCATGGCGAAGCACCACAAGACGGCCAAGCGGCAGGACTAGCAACGGTGTGGGGCGGGTCTTCCTGGCCATGGCGATTCGCGGCCGGGTTGTCCCGTGGGTCGGGACAAGTGGGCGCGGTGCCCGAATGAAATGCCGGTGGACCGATTCCGCGCGGGCATCACGTCTCCGCAGGCGGCAGACAGGACGCGCGTTGCTGGGAGCGGTGCTGGTGCTCCCCGCGCTGACAGGGTGCACTCCCATATTGGAGGCGGGTCCTTCTTCCGCGCCGAGCGCGGACTATCCACCGAACCCGATCGACACGATCACCGACCCTTCGAGCGGTCTCTTCGTCGACTTCACGATCGACCCCGTCCTCGATGAAGCGGGGAGCGGACCGGCCACCTTCGAGCTACCCGAGGTCGACGGCAAGGTCGCGTTCTACGTGACGTGCTCACCGACGGCCGAGTACCGCATCGACGTGTTCGATTCCTTCGTGAGCGGAGACTGCGGCGACGTACTCGCAGCGTTCGGGATGGTCCCCGTGAGCGGAGAGTCGCGCACTGTGCGTCTTTCGGTTTCTGACGGGGCGATGTTCCACATCGTCGGTATCGAACAGGGCGAGTGATCCGCCCGCACCAGCAGTACTCTGATCCTCATCCGGCTACACCCATCGCCCGCATCGAGGGAGATCGGCAAGATGAGACCACTGCGCTACGCGATCAACGTCACGCTCGACGGCTGTGTTCACCACGAGGCGGGCGTGGCTCCCGATGAGGAGCTGATGGGCTTCTGGACCGCGGAGATGCAGCGTGCGGATGCCGTGATCTACGGCCGAACGACCTACGAGATGATGGAAGCCGCGTGGCGGCGTCCAGCATCCGGGGTGTGGCCCGACTGGATGGACGAGTGGGAGACCCCGTTCGCCGAGGCCCTCGACCGCATATCGAAGCACGTGGTGTCGAGCACGCTGGAGTCGGTCGACTGGAACGCCGAGCTCGTCCGCGGCGACCTGGCGGACGCTGTCCAGGCGTTGAAGAACCAGCCGGGCGAAGGGCTGTCGGTCGGCGGCGTGACGCTCCCGCTCGCGCTCGCCGATCTGGGGCTGATCGACGAGTACACGTTCGTCGTGCATCCGATCATCGCCGGTCACGGCCCGAGGCTGCTCGACGGGCTGAACGAGCGGATCGAGCTCGAGGAGGTAGGTCGTCGGGTGTTCGGTTCCGGTGCCGTGGCGGTCACATACCGTCCGCGGCGGTGATCACAGCTGCTGGCGTCTGAGGAGCCCATGATCTGCGACCGATCCACAGTGCGGTGAAACCCGCGTAGGCGATGAATACCGCTGCGGACCCGAGCACCAGGATCCAGAGGCTCAGCCCGTTCTGATAGAGCCAGCTCATATAGATCAGGAACAAGGCGCTGCCCAGCGCACCACCGACGCCGGCGCCGACACTGATCTTCATGCGATCCGCCGGCGTGCCATCGGTGGTTGTTGAGACGCGCTTTCCGATGTATGCGCCGAAGGCAGAGGTCAGTCCGGATACGGCGCCTGTGATGACTGTGGGCATCACGATGAGCAGGGCCAGCCAGTACCAATTGGTCCATTGGCGGTCGTCCGCGGAGTCGAGCGAGCCGGCGAGGTACGGTGCGCCGTGGATGATCAGCATCGTCACGATGAAGAACACGAGTCCGAAGAGCGTGAGCGCGAGAGTCAATATGCCCATGCTGAGCGGCCCTCGTGTCTCCCTCATCCCGCGACTCTATCCAAGACCGTGCAGCAGCACCGGTCATCGAGCGGGGCGCGCGAAGCGGACCGAGGCGAAACGCGCCACCCACAGCCTCGGTAGCCTGTTCAGGTGCCCCGTCCCCGAAGTGAAGCCGCGCGCCAGTCCGTGCTCGAGGCGATGCGCGCCGCCGTCGTGGCAGGCGAGTACGAGGCCGTGACGATCGAGGGTCTCGCGGAATCGGCGGGAGTCTCCAAGCAGACGATCTACCGCTGGTGGCCATCGAAGGCGGCGATCCTCGGAGAGGCGCTGCTCGAGGGAGAGGTGCCCCTCGCGGATGCGACCGTCGCGATGAGCGACGACATCCGGGCCGACCTGCACGCCTGGTTCTCGGCGATGTCCGCCGGCATGGAGCGGCCCGAGGGTGTCGCTCTCGCCCGGGCGCTGATCGCGGTGACGGCCACCGACCACGAACTCGGGCTGGCGCTCAATGAGCGGCTCGCGGCGCCGATCCGCTCGTGGGTCGCGGAGCGGATTGCGCGTGGACAGTCGGCAGGCGAGATCCGTGAAGACGTGGATGCTGCCGCCATCGCCGACCAGCTCATCGCTATGGCGTCGTACGCAGCGCTCATCGGTCAGCCGTTGAGCGTCGAGCGCATCGGGGAGACGGTGACGCGACTGCTGCGAGGGATCGCTCGCTAGCTGGTCACGGCGTGCAGTAGGCGACCATCGCGTCGGTCGCCGTGCGCAGCTGGGTGGATGCCGCATCCATGCCCGCGGCGTCACCGGTGATGGCCTTCTCGCCCTCGGCGACGAACGCGTCGATGCTCGTCGTCCACGAGTCGCGGAGCGTGACGAACTCCTCGGGTCCGTCGACACCACGGATGTTCTCGGCGACCTTCTTGACCTCATCGAGCGCGGCCTGCGCAGCCTCGGGAGTCGGCGAGCTGACGCTCTCGATCACACCGGTCACCTGCACGGCTTGAGCTGCGACCTGACCGCAGGCCGCGAGGGTCGACGCCTGAGAGCATCCGGAGAGCAGCAGGATGCCGACGGCCAGCGACGCGAGAGCAGGGAGCTTCTTCATGAGAGCCAGGGTAGGTGGTGGAGATGTGAGGGTTACTGCGAGCCGTACGCGACGCCGACGAAGGTCACGGGCTTGCCTGCGGCTTCTGCGTAGGCGATCTCGCGGAGCGTCGATTCGCCGAAGTGCTCACCACGGTTCACGACCTCCACGCGGTCGGCCAGGTCGATCCTGCGCAGGTGCAGCTCGCCGAGGGCGTCCTTCTGCTCATCGGTGATCGGGCCGTCGATCTCAGCCGGCATGAGGACGATGAAGCCGGCGAGCGTCAGGCTTTGGCTCACCACGCGCATGTCCTCAATGAACCGCATGGAGCCGCAAATGCAGACGATCTCGGGACGGTTGGGCATGGGGTCAGTCTTTCATCCGCGCGGAGGCGGTGGCCGGAGCCAGGCGGGGTGCCGCGGTCTAGGCTCGGCTCATGAGCGAGCCCAGTGCCGAGCCCTCCCTGATCCAGCAGCGCATGGCATTGCAGCGCCGCAAGAACTTCGCGATCTACTCGATCGTGTTCTCCGCGGTCATGGTTGCAGGATGGGTCGTCACGCTCGTGCTCGATCCGAGCGCGCTGTACCGATGGATCGGCCCCGCCGTGTTCGGCATCGGAGTGTTCATCGGGATCTTCGAGCTGCGCAAGGCGCGGCGGGCGATCGGCGAGTTCGAAGGCCGGCACGGTCGCCGTGCCGGCCTCCAAAACTGAGGTGCTTATTGCACCGACCATCCACCGTCCGACGCCAGCACCGCACCGTTGATGTTCACCGCGTCGTCCGACAGCAGGAACGTGATCGACGCGGCGAGGTGCTCGGCATCGCAGCCGCAGGGTTTGTTGCAGGCGAAACGGATTGACGCAGTTACTCGGCTGCAGCCCGAACAGCGTCCACCCGGCACAGCACACGAACATGCGCCGGTGCCTCTGGATTAACCCGTTCTGCCACAGCCGTGAGCGACCATCCGTCCTTAACGAGGCCGTGGATATCGTGGCAAAGCCAGTCAGGAACGTAGCCGATCTTCGAGCCGTCGAGGGTGTCAATCAACACGGCCTTTGGGTTAGCCGCATTTGCCTCGTCGAGCTCGAGAGTGAGAACAGATCCGTCGTGAATCTCACTGAGGATGCGATCCGCGTCAGGCATATAGCGGATTCCCGAGATGAAGAAGCGGCTGGCGAAGGTCTGACTTTCTAGAACCGGCAGATCCAGCACATGGAAAGTATCGGTCGCGCGCCCACCTCCCGATCTTGCCAAAAACTCAAACGGAACTGAAGAAGCATCGAGGTTCTCGATGCCGAGCCATGTCAAATACTTGTTGTACCCGCGGCGTTCGGCAGACAGGATTCGATTCGCGAAGAAGGCCGGAACCTCGTCTGACACGTACGCGTGCGTCAGGCTGGGGAACTCATCGAGAGGAACGAAGTCTTCGACTTTGGCGATCTCGGGAAAATAGTGAAACGCGTATCGCTTGCCAGGAAGGGCGTCAAGTTGGCCGACCTTCATGAACCGGCGGTTCGTCGGGTTCTGCCATACGAGAATCAACGAACGTTGACTCACGCCGAGGTCGACCTCATCAAGCGGGAGCAGCTTGGTAGCCATCGAGCAACCTCCTTCGATTCGTGTCTAGCAGGGAGACGACAAACCTACGGGACACCTCCGACATTACGTCATGGGGCACGTTGTCTAGCTGATCACTGACATTCTCGGGTTGAAAGTCGCTGAGACGATCCATCCAGAAACCGCGAGCGGCAGGCGAAGACATGCCCAAAGCAGCGATCGCGAGGTCGACCAGCGTGGGTCGACCGACGAAGTGCTGACTAGTGCCGCGGCGCACCCACCGTTCGAAGAACTCTCGGTCCGTAAGCAAGTTCAGGCGTCTTGTGTCTCGCTCCTGGAAGCCGAGTGCGTTGCCGTGATCGAAAGACGGCGCCAACCACCGCTCATCTCCACGACGGATGACGCCCCAGTTTTCGTGGTGTCGGTCGCGACCGGCTACCAGTGCATCGCACATGAGGTATCCAGCGATCGTGTCGAAGGCGGTGAGGGGAAGGTGGAGGTCGGGCGGGCCTGGGATCCCGTCAATCGCATCTCGGACGGCGCTCAGCTTGTACCCGGGATTCTCTCCTCTAATGCTCTGGTCGTAGTCCGGGAAGCGAGCGCTGAGGAGTTCGTTGCCATGGATGAGGCGATCCAACTCATCCCGCAGCATCGAGCGAGATGCTGTCGCTCGATGTCCTTCGAAGAACGCCGGTCGAACGAGCGCCGTTGGCACGCCGATACTGCCGGCGATGTGCTGAACGAGCCATTCAGCCCAGTCCTCGCCGCTGACGGTTCCATCGCGGTCGTCAACTCGCGCAACCTTAACAAGCCAGCGTCTGTCATCGCTCTCGATGCGTACCCAGTTCTTTTCCTTCGACCCCATTTGCTCTTCGGGGTCGTGCTCGTCGAGATCGCTTTCGCCGAGCTGGAGTGGATCCCATCGGTGCGGCATGGTCCGACGGTATCGGACTCGCAGGACATCGAGTCCGAACGCTCTCGGCACGCCCTTACTGCACCGACCATCCACCATCGGATGCCAGCACCGCACCGTTGATGTTCACAGCGTCGTCCGACAGCAGGAACGTGATCGACGCGGCGAGGTGCTCGGCGGTCGCGACCGTCGGGATCGACTGCTGGAACGGGGCAAGGCGGCCCGAGCCGTACTCCGACATGTTCGAGGGCATCGGGATGCCGGTGGCGACGCCGCCTGGTGCGACGGAGTTCACGCGGATGCCCTTCGGTCCGTACATGAACGCCGCGGACTTCGTGACGCCGATGATGCCGTGCTTGCTGGCCGTGTAGGCGTTGCCCGACGCGTTGCCGCGCAGGCCCGCTTCGCTTGAGACGTTGAGGATCGAGCCGCGGCCGGCCTTCTCCATGATCGGCAGCACCGCGCGCATGAGCTTGAACGGGGCGGTGAGGTTGATGGCGATGACGCGGTCCCAGACGGCATCCGTCGTCTCGCCCGCGGGGGAGAAGTCGTCGTTGATGCCGGCGACGTTCGCGAGGGCGTCGATCGTGTCGCCCGCGGCGGCGATGACGGCGTCGATCGCGTCCTGCTTGGTGAGGTCTCCGGCGACGGTGGTGATGTCGGCATCCGGCAGCTCGGCCTTCAGAGCGTCGAGCTTGTCGGCGGCGATGTCGGAGGCGATGACGCGTCCGCCTTCGCGGGCGATGCGGGACGCGGTGGCCTTGCCGATTCCGGATGCTGCGCCCGTGACGATCACTGTCTTGCCGGCGAAGCGTCCGGTGGTGGGCCTCTCGTTCCAGCCCTCGAACTCGTCGGCTTCGGGGATCTCGCCGCCATTGGCCGCGCGCACGAGGTCGTCGACGACTGACTGTGGGAGGGCGCCCTGGCTCATCGCGACGAGCTGCTGCAGCGGGAGTCCGAGCACGGGGGTGAGGAGCTCGGGGTCGGCGCCCGTCTGCTCGAAGAGTGCGCGGATGAGTGGCCCGCCGGTCGGGTCGTTCAGCCAGTCGCCGATGGTGGAGTGTGCTGTGAGGGCCATGTTCGAGCTCCTTCGGGCTTGGGTTTCGCAACGGTGCGTCTACTTATCTCGAGCGTATCGCAAAAGATGGGGACCCGGAATGCGGACACGGTGTAGCGCGAAAGCGCCGCGATCGCGCTATGCCGGTATGCGACCACTACCGTGAGATCGAGAACACCGCCGGCACCAGTTGACGAGGCGATCCGAATCAAGGAGAAGACAACACGCCATGGCAGGACGAACCGCGAAGCCGAAACCAACGAAGACGCTGGAGCAGCGGCTGTGGGACGCTGCCGACAAGCTGCGCGGAAATCAGGAGCCGAGCGAGTACAAGCATGTCGTGCTCGGCCTCGTCTTCCTGAAGTACATCTCCGACCGCTTCGAAGAGCGCCGCGGGTCGCTGGAATCGGAACTCCTCACAGATGGCATCAAGCCGGTGCGCATCGCGTCGTTCCTCGAGGATCGCGACGAATACACCAGCCAGAACGTCTTCTGGGTGCCCGAGAACGCTCGCTGGGGCTACGTGCAGTCGCGAGCGAAGCTTACGACGGTTGGCCAAGACATCGACATGGCGATGGACCTCATCGAGAAGGAGAACCCGTCTGTTCGAGGTGTGCTCCCGCGCAACTACGGACGTGACGGTCTCGACAAGCGACGCCTCGGCGAGCTCGTTGACCTGATTGGCGGCATCGGCTTTACCAGCACTGATGACCACGGTGCAGACGACGTGCTTGGGCGCGTTTACGAGTACTTCCTCGGACAGTTCGCCGGCAAGGAGACCGGCAAGGATGCTGGTGCCTTCTACACGCCACGAAGCATCGTTAGGACGCTTGTCGAGATGCTCGAGCCGTACAAGGGTCGCGTCTATGACCCGGCCGCTGGCTCGGGCGGCATGTTCGTGCAGTCAGCTGAGTTCGTGAAAGCGCATGGCGGCAAGCGCACCGACATCTCGGTCTACGGGCAGGAGTACACGGACACGACGTGGAAGCTCGCGAAGATGAACCTCGCGCTGCGGGGTATCGAGGCAGATCTTGGCCCGAAGTCGGCTGATACCTTTACGGAGGATCTGCACCCAGACCTTCGCGCCGACTTCATCATCGCGAACCCGCCGTTCAACGTATCCGACTGGTGGGACGGGAAGCTTGCGGATGATCCGCGTTGGAAGTACGGCACGCCGCCGCAGGGTAATGCAAACTTCGGTTGGGTGCAGCATTTCATCCATCACTTGAGCCCGAAGGGCACAGCAGGGTTCGTGCTCGCGAACGGCTCTCTTTCTTCGAAGAGCGGAGGCGAAGGTGAAATTCGACGCAAGCTCGTCGAGGCGGGCCTCGTGGACTGCATCGTTGCGATGCCCGACAAGCTGTTCTTCAATACCGGCATCCCGGTGTCGCTGTGGTTCGTGTCCAAGGCCCGCGACGGCAACGGCCACCGCGCCCGCGCCGGCGAGGTGCTGTTCATCGACGCCCGCAAGCTGGGCGAGATGGAGTCGCGCCGTCTGCGCGTGCTGTCGGACAAGGACATCGCGAAGATTGTGGACACCTATCACGAGTGGCGTAACCATGACGGGGAGTACGCGGACGTGCCTGGTTTCGCGAAGTCGGCAACGATCGAGGAGGTCGAGAAGCACGATTTCGTGCTCACGCCGGGCCGGTACGTCGGCGCCGCAGAGGCCGAGGTCGACGACGAGCCCATCGACGACAAGATCGAGCGACTAACGAGCGAGCTGTTCGCCGAGTTTGAGCGCGGACGGAAGCTTGAGGACGAAGTCCGTCTACGCCTAGGAATGATCTCATGACCTCAAGGGATCTGGTGACGCTCGGCGAGATTGCAGATCTGCAGTGGGGCGACACGTCGGTCACTAAGAAGTCGTATGTGTCAACTGGGGATCAGTACCCGGCCTACAGTGCGTCTGGGCAGGATGGTTACTTGCCCTATTTTGATTACGATCGAATCGGCGTGGTTCTTAGCGCTATTGGGGCGAATGCCGGAAAGACATGGCTTGCTTCTGGTCAATGGTCCTGTATCAAGAACACGATTCGTTTTTTCTCGATTGATGAATCAGTGGCGGATACGCGTTACTTATTCTGGGCCACACAAGGGCAGGGCACCTTCCCGTTGCGTGGTTCGGCGCAGCCGTTCATCTCCCAAGGCGACGCACGTAAGGTGACAATCCGCCTTCCCCTGATCGAGGAGCAGCGCGCGATCGCGGCAACTCTCGGCGCGCTCGACGACAAGATCGACTCAAACCGGCGAGCCATCAGCCTCATAGGGGAGCTTGTGGCAGCGCGCTTCGCCAGCATCACAGAGCAAGGTCGAGCGTCCTTGCAGCCACTCGGTGAGCTGACAGAGCTTGTCCGCGGCCGGTCGTATACCAGCGCCGAGCTCTCCGAGTGTGACGTAGCGCTCGTCACACTGAAGAGCATCAACCGCAATGGTGGCTACAAGAGCAACGGGCTCAAACCATATACAGGAATCTACAAACCCGAACAGATCATCACGCCCGGAGAAATTGTTGTCGCCCAGACTGATCTCACTCAGGGGGCGGAGGTTGTGGGCCGAGGAGTGCGAGTTCCAAGCTCAAGTATCGCCAAGGTGCTTGTTGCTTCGCTCGATCTTGTGATCGTGCGCCCGCTCGACAGCATGCCGATCGAGTACCTCTTCGGCCTGCTTACGACCGAGGCTTTCCGTGAGCACTGCAGGAGCCGAGTCACCGGCACGACCGTCCTTCATCTAGCCAAGGACGCGATACCGAGCTGGCCAGCACCCGTAGTAAACCGTGCCGAGCAGCTGAAGTTCAGCGGCTGGGCCAGCGATCTGTTCAGTCGTATGGATGCGCTCAGCTCCGAGAATGATCGACTTCTTGCGACTCGCGATGCCCTCATTCCCGGGCTGCTCTCTGGCGCGATCCGCGTAAGTGAGGCCGAGGTCTCGTCATGACGAACTTCAACGAGAACGTCGTGGAACTAGCAGCGCTTGAGTACTTCGCGGAGCTTGGCTATCACACGCTGCACGGCCCGAACCTCGCGCCCGGCGAAGCCACTGCAGAGCGTGAGTCGTACGAAGAAGTCTTCCTATGGGAGCGACTGCGAGACGCAATTCGGCTCCTTGACCCCGGTCTCGATAATGATGCGGTCGCTGAGACCATCAAGCGCGTACGCCGGGCCGAGTCGCAGAGTGCGATCGATGAAAACTACCGGCTGCACAAGCTTGTCACCGAAGGTGTGCCCGTGGAGCACCGAGGCTCCGACGGCATACTCCGGACGCGCACGATCAACCTGATCGACTTTGAGCACCCGGATCGCAACGATTGGGTGGCGCTCAATCAGTTCACGATTATCGAGAACGGCAAGAATCGCCGCCCCGACGTGCTCGTGTTCGTCAATGGAATCCCGCTCGCCCTATTGGAACTCAAGAATCCGGCCGCCGAGCACGCAACGCTCAAGTCCGCCTGGAATCAAGTGCAGACGTATCGGAAGGACATTCCGTCGGTGTTCCTTGCGAACGCAGTGACGGTCATCTCGGATGGAATGTCTGCTGCGATGAGCAGCTACAGCGGTGCGTTCGAGCACTACGCCCCGTGGAAGACGATGGACGGCAGGACGGTTATCACCGATCGGCCGGCGCTCGAGGTGCTTATCAAGGGCGTCTTCGACAAGACTCGCTTCCTCGACCTGCTTCGCAACTTCGTGGTGTTCAGCCGTGAAACCGTGACGGACAAAGCCACGAAGCAGAAGACTTCTGTTCTTATCAAGCGCGTCGCGAAGTATCACCAGTACTGGGCAGTCAACGCTGCGGTCGAGTCGACCATCCAAGCGTCGAGTCCGTCCGGCGACCGTCGCGGTGGTGTCGTTTGGCACACCCAGGGCTCCGGTAAAAGCTTCGAGATGGTGTTCTACGCCGCAAAGGTGATGCGAGATGCCCGGATGGCCAACCCGACGCTCGTGTTCATCACCGACCGCAACGACCTCGATAACCAACTCTACGAAGAGGTCTTCGCGCCAGCGCACATCCTGCCTGAATCGCCAGTACAGGCCGAGACTCGTAAGGATCTGCGCACGAGGCTGACCCGCGCATCGGGTGGCATCGTCTTCACGACAATTCAGAAGTTCGCGCCGGGCGAAGACGGGGACGCAAGCGTTCTGCTGACCGATAGACGCAACGTCATCGTGATCGCGGACGAGGCGCATCGCTCGCAGTACGGCTTCAGCGAGTACCTCGACCGCACCGGGCGGCTCAAGGCCGGGCTCGCGAAGCACATGCGCGACGCCTTACCAGGAGCTACCTATCTCGGCTTCACCGGAACGCCGATTGACTCGGCAGACAAGTCAACCCGCTCTGTGTTCGGTGATTACGTCGATGTGTACGACCTCACGCGCGCGGTCGAAGACGGTGCGACGGTGCGCATCTTCTACGAATCCCGCCTCGCGAAGGTAGATCTATCAGCTGAGGACTACGCCGCACTCGACGAGCTTGTCGAAGAGGTCACAGAGCAGGTCGAAGAGGACGCGGCGACCGCCGCAAAATCACGATGGTCACGGCTCGAAGCGATCGTCGGCGCCGACGCGCGCCTCGACATGGTCGCCGCGGACATCGTCGACCACTGGGAGAAACGACGCGAGTCCATCCTCGGTAAGGCCATGATCGTGACGATGAGCCGCCGCATCGCGGTGCGCCTCTACGAGAAGATCGTGGCGCTGCGTCTGGAGTGGCACTCCGACGACCCCACCAAGGGCAAGATCAAGGTCGTCATGACTGGCTCGGCTGCGGACCCTGCCGAGTTCCAGCCGCACATCCACTCGAAGGACGTGCGCAAGGATCTCAAGGCACGGGCGAAGAACGCTGACGATCCGCTCGAGCTGGTCATCGTGCGTGACATGTGGCTGACGGGCTTCGACGCTCCATCGATGCACACCATGTACGTCGATAAGACCATGCAGGGTGCAGGGCTCATGCAGGCCATCGCGCGCGTGAACCGAACGTTCCGGGACAAGCCGGGTGGGCTGATCGTCGATTACATCGGCATCTTCGACAACCTGCAGAGCGCGCTGAGCGAGTACTCGCCGTCCGACCGCGATCAGGCGGGTGTGCCGATCGAGGACATGGTCAACATCATGCTCGAAAAGCATGACGTCGTGCGCGGACTGCTTCACGGCGTGAGCTACGACGCGTCACCGGCGCTCTCGCCATCGCAGCGTCTCGCTGAGTACGCCAAGGTGCTCGACTTCGTTATGGCCGATCCTGATCGGACCCGCCGCTTCAACGATCAGGTGCTGGCGCTGGCAAAGGCGTTCGCGCTGGCCGGCGCGCGTGACGAAGCTGCGGCCATTCGGAACGACGTTCGCTTGTTCACTGATGTGCGCGCAGCGATCCTCAAGATCCAGAACCCCGACTCGGGGCGCGGCGGTAGCGGCAGTGTCGAGATCGACACCGCTCTTGGACAAATCTTGAACGAGGCCGTCTCGGCAAATCAGGTGATCGACGTCTACCAGCTGGCCGGCGTTGAGACTCCTGAGCTGTCACTGCTGTCCGAGGAGTTCCTCGATTCACTCGCCGAGAAGGAGAAGCCCAACCTGCAGATGGGGCTGCTTCGACGGTTGCTCAACGACCAGATCCGCACGGTGCAGCGGACGAATGTGGTGCAGGCGCGAAAGTTCTCCGAGCAGCTTGAAGAGGCGGTCAACCGGTACACGAACCGGTCTCTGACGACGGCAGAAATCATTGCGGAGCTCGTCAAGCTCGCGAAGACGATGCGTGCTGAGGATGCCCGCCATGAAGCGCTCGGCCTGCGTGAGGATGAGACTGCGTTCTACGACGCCGTCCGGCTCAACGATGCCGCGGTGCTTGAGCTAGGAGACGACACGCTCAAGAAGATCGCGCAGGAACTCGTTACAGCTGTCCGGGCGTCGGCCACCATCGACTGGAACCTCAAGGACTCCGTTCGCGCTGCGATGCGCACGAAGGTGCGGCGATTGCTGGCCAAGCACGACTACCCGCCGGACGCAGAGGACAAAGCAATCGAACTGGTGATCGAGCAAGCCGAAGCGCTGGCACGCGTGGAGACTTCATAGGCCATGAACCGCTGGCGGAGAAGCGTTCAGAATTGGGGGTTGGCATGGATGGAGTGAGAGTCGTCGCCGTCGACGATGCAAGCATCCTCGTGCTTGAAGAGGTCACGCAGGAGATCAAGGACACGCTGAACGCCAGGCTCGTCGAGTATTGCTACGGACGCGTGAACGCCGCCGAGGATCCTGACTACTACTCACTTGATACGACGATCGAAGAGTTCTTCAAGCTCTACGACACCAAGAGCGACGAGACTCGCCTTGGCATCGCAGGGGAACTTATTGTGCACCTTCTGGTGCCGCATGGCCACGAGCGTCTCATATCGGCGGCTCTTTACTTGAACAAGGAAGAGAGCGCGATCAAGAAGGGTTTCGACCTTACTTTTTACGACGACGTTGATGGCGGTCTTTGGTACGGCGAAGTCAAAGCTGGGCGGGTCAACGCCGCCCAGACCGCCGATAGCAAGGTTCGCGACCTGGTCGGAGTGGCGGAGCGGAGCCTGCACGACATGTTCACGTCGGATGTTCGCAAGAAGCGGTGGGACGCGGCACAGCTTGACGCGGACGCGACTCTTCGGAGCAAGGAGGCGAAGACCGTCAAGAAGCTGCTCCGAGCGGACTTTAAGACGATCGATGGGGGCAGCGCGGCGAAAGTACGGGCGCTCCTCTGCGGTGTCGTGATGCACCAACTCGATCTCAGCGAGATCGATGCTGCAACAGGAAAGGCTCTCATCGATAACGTGACCGGTCGTGGCCGATTTGCCGATCTTCGTATTCTGCTCATTCAACAGGCGGATCTCGAAGATCTGGTCGACGTCCTCCGTGCTTCTGTTGGGTCGGCAGCCTGATGGCGGTCGACATCACTCATCGGAAGCTTCGTAACCAGGCGAACCTGGAGGGCTCGCGCTTTCTCGAGCTGTACGAGCGCATGTCGCTGGGCGCGACTCTCTCCGGTGACGAGTATCAGGAGCTGCTTTCGTACGCGATCATTTTCCTTCGCCAGGGGGACGCCACGGTTGAGAAGCTCGGATACCGCATCGCGCTGCAGTACTCACTGGACACCGCTGACTTCGATCCGCTACTTGACATCGCGGATCACCGCGAGCTGATGCCCGTCATCGCTGCGATCCACAAAGCGCACCCCGGGGTGCTAGAGGACGACTCCCTTCACCGCGTCATCGGAGTTGCGCACAGCAAGAACTTCACCTCAGACGGGATCACTCGCACCCGCGAACAGTTGGCGCTACGTGCCTTCAACACGATGAACGCACACGCGGCAATAATCGCGCCAACCTCGTACGGCAAGTCGGAGATGATGACCGACCGCGCCCTTGCTTCGCTCCCGGGGGCAGTCTGCATCGTGGTGCCGTCAAAAGCTCTGATCGCGCAGACAAAAGCTGAACTGGTGCGTCTCATGCGTCAACGCGACATCTCGGCACGCGTCATTTCTCACCCTGAGGCATACAACGGAGAGCCCTCGTTCGTCGCGATCCTCACGCAAGAGCGGCTCCACAAGCTCTTCGTCGATAACCCGGGCCTCAAGATCGATCAACTCTTGATTGATGAAGCGCAGAACGTGCTGTCCGATGACGCACGTGCGCTTGAACTTTCGCAGGTCATCCTTGTTGCACGAGCGCGCAAGGCTGATTTGCAGATTGCGTACTACACGCCGTTCCTAGAGAACCCGGAGGTTCTCCGACACGTGAACGGCGCTGACGAGCAAGTTCGAGCCCGCACGGTCAATGAGCAGGTCAAGATCGAGCAGTTCCTCGTCGGGACGCCGGGGGAGTCACTTCACGTCTTCGATCAATTCCTGGCTCGGTCGTTCGAGACACCCCGAGCGATACCAGCGGATGACGCTGACGCAGTCATCACGTTCGCGGGCCATCGAACAATCGTCTACCTCAACAAGCCGAGAGACGCACAAGATCTGGCGCGGCGCATCGCAATGAAGACTGCCCCAGCGAACGATGCCATCGCGTCTGCCGCAGCCAAGGCTATCGAGGCAATCAGTGACCTCATCGATAAGGACTACTTGCTCGTCGACGTAATCCGGAGCGGCGTCCTCTTCCATCACGGACAGATCCCCGAGGTGCTGCGACAGTACGTCGAAAGCCTCTTCCGGGAAGATCGATCCCCAGACAATCGCTACCTCGTGACAACGTCCACCTTGCTGGAAGGCGTCAACACCCCTGCAGACACAATGGTCCTGCTGTCGCCTGATCGCGGACGAGGCTACCTTGCGCGTTCCGCCTTCAGGAACTTGGTTGGCCGTGTGGCCCGGTTTAGCCAGATCTTCTCAATGGACACTCCGAAACTCTCTCTACTAGTTCCGAAGGTGTACGTCTTCAAGAGTTCATATGCGCCGAAACGCTGGAACCCGCTGGACTGGCTCGAGGATCGAGCAGATCCGTCCAAGTCGGCCTCTGATTCGGTGGAGAACCCACTCCTCGAGTCTGGCCCGGTCGATCAACCCCGCATCGAAGCGCTCGAGCGGCTCGAGAATATCGAGTCGGGGGCGTCCGGGCTTGAGGGTGCCCGGCTTGCTCAGACACACCTCGGCCGTCTCTGCTTCCGACACGGCGCTCACGACTTCGACGTGTTCCGTTACGAGTTGCTGATGCACGAGCGCGCGGCTGATCGAACTGGCGACTTAGTCTCGACGGCCGACGATCTGATCGCGTTGATCGTCGACATTTTCCTCACCGGTGTTGAGCTCGGCCGCAACACTGATGACCTCGAACGCATTCGAGACGAGCAGGGGGCGCGCAACTTCTACGCCATGTTCCTCAGCTGGCGAGCTGAAGGCGACCCGCTGAAGCTCATGATCGGGCGCTATCTTACGCATTGGAATCGTCAACGAGACGATCTGATCTGGGTGGGATCGAAGTGGGGCGAGGTCAAGCGCTTCGAGACGGAACACACGAGTGCCTACGTAAGGCGGTCGACAAAGTCGCGCGGTGCGCTTGTCAACCTCGCGATCGTGCGGATCAAGGCAGAGCTCGACTTCCTCGACTACAGCCTCATGAAGTACCTCGAGATCTTGTTCTCCCTGGAACTGGTCGAGGAGACGTTCTACCTCAAGCTCAAGTACGGCACGGCCGATCGGTACGTGATCACTCTGCTGCGTAACGGCATGTCGTTTGAGCTTGCGCACCTCGTAGCGGAGTCCTATCGCGAGTTCGTCGGAGCGGACACCGCCGCGAACACAATGGAGCTTCGCCCGGGTCTACTCGAGGCGATTGAATCGGCGAACATCAATGACATCCTGCTCTTCGAGGTGCGGGGACTGATCGGCGCGCAGGCTTGATCCGGCGAGTCCGAGAGGATCTTGCAGAGCGAAACAAGCGTGTGGCGCGACGCTGTAGCCGTCGAAGCGACCGTACCTACGTGGGATCTCGCTGCGCTCACGCCCGACTACATGGAGTCGGAGCACGGGCAGTATGCCGGGGCCATCGCCGAAAGCCTGAAGGAGGACGATGCCCTGAACATTGCGCTCTCCCGAATTGCGGCGTCGGTCGAGCTCCCGCTTTCAACGGCTTCACCGATCGACAATCCCAAGGTCGATGATTGGCTCCAGCCCGGGCGAGGACGTCAACGACAAGTATCCAGCAGGAGGTCTCAAAGTAGCTGCTCTATCGAGAAAAACCATAGTCCGCGCGGGCCTTGCGCTTCCGCCGAATCGAGCGCTTTAGCTGGGGAGGGCGGCCGTGATCGCCCTCATGGGCGACTATCCACCAGAAGGTGAGGCGCATAGGCGCGGAAAGTCAGCATGCTCCGAGCTAATCTGAAGTTATGTCACGTCCTCGCACTGAGCAAGACGCCATACGCACTGGTGTCTTCCGCTGGCTGGACGATCGACGTAACGCTGGCGCTTATGAATTCAGCCGCGACGAGCTGACGAACTATACCTACGACGGCGAGCGCATCCCTCTCCTCGACACCAGCCGCGGCATCCGCAACCCGGCCGATTTCGATTCGACTCTCACCGTGATGACGAGCTCCAAGAAGACCGTCTACTCCGACGGCATCAGCTCAGAGGGGCTCGTCACCTATTCATACCAGTCCCGCGATGGCGGAGATAATGTCAAGCTCCGCCATGCTTTCGAGAGCGGCGACCCGCTGGTTTACTTCCTCGGAGTGCGACCAAGCTACTTCGTCGCCTTCTATCCGGTGTACATCGTGCACGACGACCCCGTCGAGCGCGTTGTCCATATTGCTCTCGACGAGTCGCTTCGGTACTTCGATGACCCGCTGAATCTCAAAGAGTACGAGAGGCGTTATGCGAAGCGCCTGGTGAGGACCCGGCTGCATCAGCCGATGTTCCGCGCGAGGGTGCTCCGCGCATACGGGACGGCCTGTGCGATCTGTGAGCTCAAGCACTCGGAACTTCTCGACGCCGCACACATCATCGCGGACGCGGATCTCAATGGCGTCGCCGAGGTGACCAACGGTCTGGCGCTCTGCAAGATCCATCACGCCTCGTACGACCGGAATCTGCTCGGCATCACACCCGACTACGAGGTGCGCATCGACCAAGCTCTTCTCGATGAGGTCGACGGACCGATGCTGCGACACGGGCTGCAGGACATGCATGGTCGCTCGCTGCGTCTGCCGGAACGTCGAGTCGATCACCCCTCGAAAGAGCGGCTAGCGGAGAAGTTCGCGCTCTTCGCGGCTTGACTATTCGACGCTCCTCGAGCGGATGGCCGCAATCGTCGGCAGGTCGGCTTCCGCCCACCGGAGATCGGAGAGATCGTCGGGCGAGATCCACCGCACTTCCGCGTGCTCCGTTGCCCGAGGTTCGCCGGCTGCCAGCTCGGCATAGAACGTCGTCAGCTCGATCACGCCAAAGTCGTATGTGTGTCTAGTCGTCGTGATCTTCTCGCCGACGGTGATGCCGCAACCCAGCTCTTCAGAGATCTCGCGTTCGAGTGCGGCATCCGGCGCCTCTCCGGGCTCGACCTTGCCGCCAGGGAACTCCCACTGGCCCCCGAGGCGCTTGGTCGGGCCCCGCTGCGCAGCGAGCACCAACCCGTGCCGCACGATGACCGCTCCAACGACCTCCAGAGCTTTCGGGTGCCGAAGATTGAAGACCTCGTCCATGAGAATCCTCTCGTTGCCCTTAGGTGCGTACTTCGATCATGGCTCAAGGACTTCGCGAGCGCGTTCGTGCGGAATGCTGGTCGGCATGAAATCTCGTTGCGCGCTAAACGGGCTCGCGGCTAATGACTGGTCGATGCCCACCGAGGCGACGAGCGCACGCCCCAGCCCCGCAACGCGAGTGATCAACTCCTCTGGCCCGCCGCTCACGTCCAACGCATGTGCCACCACAGCGGTCCCCGTGGCTGCGATCTCGTACCGCCGCGGCTCCACATCTCCTGACACGTAAAGCAGATGCACCTCAGGCACATGCGCTGTGATCGCGTACGCCAGCCCTTGGTACACGTCGGCGTTCGGGGGAGAGCCATCACTCTCGCCCCACACCTTGTACTTCGTGTCCGCCACAGCCACGACACGACCTCCACGCGAGATAACGATGTCCGGCCGCATTCGCACTTTTCCGCCGGTGTCCAACCGCCAGTCCGACACCTGCAGATCGACCTCGTACCCTTCGGGTTTCAGCGTCGCCTGGAGCACCGATCCGACGAAGTCCTCGTATACCTTCGCGACGTTGAGCAAGAACGCCGAGCCGGAGCTTGCGCCCTCTGCGTGCGCCCACGACGTCGCCTCGAGAATCCATTGCGCGAGGCGCAGAGCCGGCTGGTAATGCGCGTTCAATCGGGTCTCCGCCGGCAAGGTCACCCGACTGCCAGTCCGCAGATCTGAGATCTCGGTGAACGTCCCCAGCAGAGGACCAAGTTCGTCAACGACGCGACGCGGCAGTTGTTCGAGCCGCACCAGCGCGCGCAGCGCCGCTTTGACGATCCGGTTCTCCGCGACGTCTTCGGTGTAGTCGTCGTAGGTCAGCTCGACCGGGACCGGAATGCCAGGCCGCGCCTTGAGCTGGCGCGCCACATCCCATCGGCCCCGAATCACCGTGCCCGTCTCCTCGACGGACACATAGCCCTTCAGGAGCCCTCGTCCCGTCGCTGCCTCGACCGCTTGGATCAGCGCCGAGGCCAGCGTTGAGGGCAGATCTTGATCAGCCTCGAATGCGAACGTCGCGTAGCTAACGTTCGCCTGCGCGCCTGAGTACGAGGCCATGAAGATCAGGCTCCGCAAGGGTGTCTTCGGCCGAATGATCAGCCGGAGTCCGTCGAGCCCGACGACTCCCACGCGTGTGACGTCGGTGATGCGCCAGATTCCCGCATCCCCTGTCGGAGACACCCGACAGAACTTCAGCTCTTGCAGACGCACTGCCTGTGACGTGGTCAGCGAGACGAAGGACTCGCCCTTCTCCGCGATTTCCTCAACGCGAACGCCGAACGTCGTCGAACTCATGTCCCCGACGCTGCCGCCTCGGCGTCCGAGCTTCCAAGGCCGGTGAGTAGCGTCTTCAGCCCGTACTTCACGTGTACGTCGACACCGGTTCCGATGTGGCGCTCCTCGAGCAACGGCAGGATGCTCTCCTCCCATACCGCGTGCAGGTCGTCCTCCTGGAGGTCCTCCGTTCGCAGCAGATGGCTCGGGCCCACCCGGTCTTCGCGATCGCGGATGCTTGCGTTGAGGCGCTCGAAAAGCTCAGCCACCGGCAGGGTCTGCGGGTGGTGTGCGGCCCAGCGAACGAGGATGTCCTTCACCGGCGCGACATCTGGGTGCAGCTCGAAGAACGAGAAGCGGCGGCGCATGGCCGAGTCGAGAAGTGCGATCGAGCGGTCCGCAGTGTTCATCGTGCCGATGATGAGCACATTCGCCGGGAAGGTGAAGGACTTGCCGCCGTCATCACCCGAACCCGCGTACAGAATGTCGATGGCGTCATCGCGATACTCGAGCAGGTAATACAGTTCGCCGAAGACCTTGCTGATGTTCGCGCGGTTGATCTCGTCGATCATCATCACATGCGGCACGTCCGGGTTCTTGCGGGCCTCGTCCGCGATCTCGCGAAGCGGGCCTCGCGTCAGCGAGAACGACAGCTGGCCCGCAGAATCCGTCACCGGTCGATACCCGGCGAAGAAGTCCTCGTACGTATATGACGGGTGGAACTGGATGCGCTTAACGACGCTGCCTGGCTTGCCGAGCTGGTCCGCGAGAGCTCGCGCGACGTAGGTCTTGCCGGTGCCAGGAGGGCCGTACAGGATGACCTGTCCCCGACGATGCAGCGCTTTCGTGACCTTCGCAAGCCAATCCTCGTGCAGATGAGTCGCGGCGGCGAGCGATGCGGTGTCTACCTCGTTAGGGAAGAACCCTCGAGGGTGAGATGGTGCGTCGGGGCCGCCGGACGCCGCCCGCTCTTCAGGTAGCGGCTCGATAACCACGGCATCATCGGATTGCCAAGAGCTGCGCAAAGGCTCGTCGTACAGATTTACAGGCTTGCCCTCCTTCGTTTGCAGCGCGATGAGGATCTGCTGCAGATCGGCGTCAGGGTCGTCGGAGAACGCTCCGCCGATCTCGCCGATGAAGGCCGAACGAATACGCGAGCGGTGGTCTGGAGCGACGATGGGCCCGAAGAATCCCGGATGCACCAAATACAGGAGGGCATATCGCTGCGTCGGGAAAGCGTCGCCGGTGGTCATGACGACATCACGCCACGCGATGGGATTGCTGAGTGCGTTCGCTTGTGCGTCTTCGTCGAGCCTGGTCCAGGCGAGCAAGACATCGAGGATGACAGTAATGGCGCGGTTGATGTGAGTCTGCATCCCCTGCCCAGGGTTGAAGGCGCCACCGCTGAAGGCCTCGTCGAACACCCGGGGGATCTGCACCGGGTGATCCATAAGGTCGAGCATCGTCTGCGCGCGCTCACGCTTCTTCGCGTGTCCGATGATCCAGCCGATGGGTAGCACCTGGAGTGCGATCACCTCTGCCATGAGCAGGCGCTGGTCATCCGTTGCTTCGGCAAACTGCAGTTGCAGGTTGCCGATGAAGTTCTGCCCATCGGTTCGCTCGGCCGAGGCCCAAAGAGCGTGGACGTCGCGGATATTCTGCACTGACCACACCTCTCGCCCCGGTGAGAATGCAGAAAGCCCCTTTCTGAAACCCTCCTGGACAATGATGTCGGCAGCGGCCAGCAGTCGCCGCTGCGACTTGTCCGTAGGGAGCCAGGCCTCTCGCAAGGACCTCGCTGTCTCGTCTCGCACACGCACGCGTTCGGCACCGCTGATGCGTTGAGCCTCGACGAAGAGGTCGTCACCGGAGTGCTCGTCAAGCGCCGCGATACCCTGCTTCGTGATCGCCCACTCCCCGGCGAGCGACGGGTTCTTCCTCAGCCAGCCTGGCGCGATGAACTCCGAGCTCGCAAACCGCCAGTTCGTGTGACCGCGTGCAAGCCCCTTCGTGTTGAGCTCTGCTTCGTGCGGTGTAAGAGGAACCTGCGCGAGCGAGGCATCCCAGAGGTCGTTGATGGACACATAGTTGCCGTCAGGCGCTCGCTCGGCGAGAACCTCCATCGCCGCTCGGATTCGCTCGGCCGTCTTGAGTTCGTTCACCATGAGTCCCCCGCCATTGCCACTCGCCTGCTCGTACGTCGTTCACCATATCTGCCCGCCGCACGGCGGGTCGGAGCCGCAGGAATCCAGCGGTGCTCAGCTCAAGGGGACGCGTTTAGCTGCGCCTCGTACTCCTGGGCAGATTGCCGCATCTCATCTTCAGTCACGAACGAATCCCACTCTCTCAGGTAGGGCCGGTGGCTCTCTGTTCCCCGCGAGCACAAAACGTCGTCGTACCAGTCGTCGTTGAACGTTGGCGAGTATGAGCATGACCATGAGTCACTCAGCCAGTTTTCTGACATCTGCTGAATCTCTTGCTCGGTGGGTGGTTCAGGGGCAGGGTAGTTCTGTTCTACGAACTCGTCATAGCCGGGTTGGGGCCCAACGTCGTCGCCCCCGCCGAATCGAGGACTGACGTATCCAGAGCATGCGGTGGTGCACGCCAGAAAAGCGGCAGCGACGCCCAAGCCCGCGACTCGCCGAAAATGGATCACTTTGGGAGCATAGCGATCCCGATTCTCTCGCACGTCGAATCAATCGTCGCAGGCCTACAGCCCCGCGAGCAGCTTGCCCTTGGCGGCCGAGAATTCGTCGTCCGACAGGATGCCTTCGCGGTGCAATTCGGACAGCTCTCGGATGCGGTCGGACAATGACGGAGTGACCGCAACGGCAGCCACGCTGATCTGTGCTGGGGGAGCGGCATCCGGTGTTGCCGAGATCGAGGGCTGCGCGACAGTGACGGGCTCAATTCCCAGAACGGCGTTTCCGGCTTCGACCAGCGCGACCGCGACCGCGTTGTGCTCTTTCTGGCTCACTTGAATGAAGCCATTGTGCTTCTGATTGGTCAGCGTATGAATCGTCTTGTCGGTGGCAATCACGAGGTTCGACTTCCTGGCCGAGTTCGATGCCAGGTGCGCCACCCCCGTGGCGGCGATGCCGACGGCAGTGCCCTTTGTCAGCAGCTTGCCGCCACGAACGATCCCGGACATTGCCTGCATCACTGCGCCCTCGATGGGGCTCCCGGGGCCTTCCGTATCGTGAGCTCTTTCGGCTTCGGGAACACCGAAGGTGATCGATCGCAGCCTCTCGTAGGGCGTCTTCTTCGTGATCTTCTCGGCTTCGGCGTACCGTTCGCCGCCCGGCGCCACGCGAACGAAGCCGTGTTCGTAGATCTCGATCGTCGACGTGCCGAAGATGCCGCTGGTGACGAGCCTTCCCGCGGCAAGAGCGCGCTCCTCGTGAAGACGCAGCGCCTCATCCTTCGAAGCCTTCTTGTCGGATGCTGCCTTCTTCACGGCTGTGCCGAGCTTGGAGAACACGTTCGCCGATTCGTCGGTGGGCGGCGCGGGTGGTGCCGGCTGAGGAGTTCGGACATGCGCCGTCCACGCCGCCCCATCCCAATACCGCTCGTCGCCACTGCCGTCCGGGTACCAACCCGCTGGTGCTTGCTCGCTCACGCCCTCATATTGGCATGAAGAATGCGTAATGCCGAGCGCGCTCGGCCCGCGATCGACGAGCGGCCGTTACTCGAACGGCGGACTCGCTGGCGTGGCGGGATTCCCGCTCGCATCGCCCCTCTACTCGTCATCCAATCGTGACGTCACGCACACCATGCAGTCGCATGGAATCGCTAGTGTCAGATCGAGCCCAACTGGGGGCGTCTCAGCAGCATGGAGCAGATGTGAGCAACGTCCCCGCCGGTTGGTATCCGAGCCCGGAAGACCCGACGCTGAATCGTTACTGGGACGGGATGCAGTGGACGCAGCACAGTGCACCCGCCTCGGCGCCCTCAGTGCCTGTCTCGCCGTCGGCTCCGAGTAGCCCCGCGTTCTCAGCGCCGGCTCCTGGTTCCGCACCTTCGCCGGGTCCCGCTCCCGTAAATGCGACCATTCCTGTCCTTCCGCCACCGCCAGTGCCGGTTGCGGCGCCCGCTCCCGCATCCTCCGCAAGCGCGCAGAAGAAGTGGCTGGTCGGCGGCGCAATCGCGGCCGGCCTCATCGTCGTCGGATCCGTCGGCGCAGCAATCGGAGCGGGTGGCGACCGCGATGAGGCGCCGCAGGCCAGCGCCGCGCCCGTCGTCGTCGAGACTGAGGAGCCCGCCGCCGCAGAGCCGACCCCAACCCCAAGCGCGCCCATTGAGGCCGAGGTCGTCGATGCTGTGTCATTCCGCGCTCAGGCCGGATCGCATCTCGACGACATGAACAAAGACCTCGACGACATCGTGGTCACGGTGCAAGAAGACGGATTCTGGCGTCTGTTGAGCAACAGCGGCGAGCTCGCCTTCAACTTGGGCCAGCTCGAGGGGCTCGACGTTCCCGCGAGCGTCGCGGTCACCTGGCCTGAGTCTCTGGTGGCGCTCGACACGGCACTCGACGTGCTGGCCGACGCAGTCTCGGCGCAGGACGGCCCGACGATCCTCGCCGCGGTGGAGGCAGTCCGTACGCAGGTCGAGACAACCCGCGGCGTCGTCGACTCTGCGCTCTGAACCGGCCGCCACGGTAGGAGCGCCTGTGCGATTTCATTCCAGCTGGGACAGCACGGCGCGATCAACGTCAGTGCCCGCCGATAGCATCCGTCCATTCGACTTGAGAACTGAAGACAACGCCGGCCACGGCACCGAGAGGAAGCTGCACAATGTCCGACCATAACCCCGCGCCCGGCTGGTACCCGGCGCCGCACGCAAACAACGAACAGCGCTACTGGGACGGCGTGCAGTGGCTCGAGCCGCAGCCGCCGGTTGCTCCTCCGGCCGCTGAAGCTCCCACGCAGGCCTTCCCCGCAACGTCGACGTGGGCTGCCGAGCCCACTGTGGCTTTCCCGGAGACCCCGTATCCGGTGGACGCTCCGACTGCCGCGTATCCGGCCGGCCCGCCCTCTGCTGGTGACCTCGTCGATTCCACGGCTCCCGGCTACCCCAGCATCCCGAATCCGACGGACGCGCCCGCAGGGTTCGGCGAACCGACGCTGGCCCCCGCGCCGGCACGCAAGTCGAAGAAGACGGCGTGGATCATCGGTGGCTCGATCGTCGCGGGAGTCATCGTGATCAGCAGTGTCGCCAGCGCGATCGGTGGTGGCGGCAAGCCAGAGGTCTCGGAGGAGAAGCCCGCGGCATCGACGGCGACCACTGTGGATGAGGAGCCAGTCGAAGAGCCTGCGGTGATGGTCGCGGTGCCTGACGTCACGGGACAGACCGCAACTGAGGCTCTGGTTGCGCTCGCCGCTGCTGGTCTGACGCCCCCGGCGATCACGGAGCTTGCCGACCCTCTCGCGAAGGTGCTGTCGACGAGTCCCGCTGCCGGGACAGAGGTCGAAGAGGGAACCGAGATCACTCTCACCCTCGAAGAGAAGCCTGCGTTCACCATGGCGCAGCAGAACGCGATCAGCACCGCGCAGGACTACCTCGACTACAGCGGGTTCTCGCGCACAGGTCTGATCGACCAGCTCGAGTACGAAGGCTTCAGCACGGCAGACGCGACCTTCGGTGCGGACAACGCGGGTGCGGACTGGAACGCCGAGTGTGCGGAGACTGCGCAGCAGTATCTCGATTACTCGTCGTTCTCACGCCAGGGTCTCTACGATCAGCTGGCCTACGAAGGCTTCCTGCCTGCTGAGATCGAGTTCGGACTGGCTGCGGTCGGGTACTGAGGATCTCGCGTCAATAGGAAGGCCCCGCTCTTCTGAGCGGGGCCATCGAACGGCATCCGCACTGCGATCCTCCGCCGAGAACCGGTGGGCGAAGCCCGTTGCGCGGGCAGTCTCACGCGTGCCCGTTGCGGGCGGTCTCGTCGCCGTCACGGCATGCTGAACTCATGGAGAGCTTCGTGCACTCGGGGACGGCCTTGCGATAGCTGAGGAGGTGGGCCGCGTCCGGTGCGGCGAGCGGCGGGGAGAAGATGGCCGCATCACGTCCGACATCAGCGGTCGTCAAGGCCGTTGCAGGTCACGGCATCGCGGAACTTTCCTTCTTCTACTTCGGCCTTCACGGACGTCGTGTATGCGCTCTTCGGGATGATCGAGATCTCAGCGGCTCCGGCGCTGTTGAGGTGGGGATCGTCGGCGCAGATCGCCACGACGATCCACTCTGTCGGATCCGACGTCGACAGGTTAAAGGACGCAGGCTCTCCTACGCGCGGGGACGAGTCCTGGATCAGGAACTCCGTATCCGTGGGGGCGGTTTCGTTCACCCAACTGAGGGACTTTCCCACGGCCTCACCGACCTCCACGGCGGGTGCACCAGAGCAGGCGGTTGCCGTCACCGCGAGAGTCATGGTGACGGCAACGGCAGCTGAGACTCGGGCTACAAGCCGCACGAGATCGCTGAGCGGTAAGGGTTGTAAGCGGTCAGTGTTCCGCTAGTCCCGACGATTTTCCAGATCACGCCTCCACCGACTCGGGGACGTATACCTTCCTTCTTCTGTACCTTGTACGTGTATCGGGTGCCCAGCGCGCGTGCTTTCCACGTCTGTCCGGCCTTGAGGGCCGGAGATGCGCATGCCACGGTGGTCGTCACGCTGTCTGCGGAGCTGATGTTCAAGCCCAGAGAGACATCACTTCGACTAGCGCCAAGGCTGACCCCGATGGTCCTCGTCACTGTCTTGCCGGTGGTGATCGTGCAGGTGCCGCCAGTCGACGTGATCTTGCAACTCGCGAACACACCGCCCGTGTAGTTGCTCTGAGATGTCTTATTGATGACGGCGTAGCGATAGGTGGCGGCATCAGCGGCTTGAGTCGTCGCCATCGTGAAAACGCCGACGCAAAGAATGCCGATGGCGAAGAGGACAGATCGGCGGCGGCCAGAGCGCGGATTGAGAGTGGACAAGAAGACCCCTTTGCCTCGTGTTCTTGGATATCGAGCGGCGAAGCCGACGGGCTTTGCCACGATTCTCTTGATCACATTAGATACACATATGAGGACGCAAGCAATATATATGAGGTCAGGTGCGTGATCGCCGACTCAACACCGTCGGGAACGCGGATGAGGCCCGCCTGGCGTCCTCGTCGTTCTCGCGTCAGTTCGAACCTCGCGTGTTCGCGGGACGAGACCGGCATCCTTGTGGTCGCAGCGAGCTGATGGTGTTGGACTGTGATCTACCCGGGTAGATCGCTCACTCAAACCCGCCGGTCAACCGTCCCCGCATCCGCTGACTGCTCTCGTTCATCCCGATGATCTCGACGCTCTTCCCGAGCGCCGTGTACTTCGTCTCGATCGCATCCAGCGCGGCGACGGTCGACGCATCCCAGATGTGCGATCCCGACAGGTCGACAACGACAGAATCCGGGTCCTCCGAGTACGAGAACAGCGTCGTCAGATCGTTGCTCGACGCGAAGAACAGCTCCCCGTTCACGACATACGTGACGGAATCCCCGGACTGCGAAACAGTCCGAGACACCGACACGAAGTGCGCGACCCTCCGCACGAACAGTACTGATGCGACCAGCACCCCACCGACAACGCCGATCGCGAGGTTGTGCGTCAGCAGCACGAGAACGACAGTCGCCACCATCACGAACGTCTCGCTCTTCGGCATCCGCTTGAGGGTCGACGGCTTGACGCTGTGCCAGTCGAAGGCTCCGATCGCGACCATGATCATCACCGCGACGAGGGCGGCCATGGGGATCGTGCTGACGAAGTCGCCGAACACGACGACGAGCAGGAACAGGAAGATGCCGGCGCAGAACGTCGAGATGCGGGTGCGGGCGCCCGAGGCCTTGACGCCGATCATGGTCTGGCCGATCACGGCGCATCCGCCCATGCCGCCGAAGGTTCCCGAGAGGATGTTCGCCACGCCCTGAGCCCACGACTCCCGCGTCTTGTTCGAGTGCGTGTCGGTGATCTCGTCGACGAGCTTCGCGGTGAGCAGCGACTCCATGAGCCCGACCAGCGCGACCCCGAGCGCGAACGGCGCGATGATCGTGAACGTTTCCCACGTCAGCGGCACATTCGGGATGAACAGTTCGGGCAGGCTCTTCGGCAGCTCGCCCTGATCGCCGACCGTCGGCACGGTGATCGCGAACGCCAGCACCACAGCCGTCACGATGACCACCGACACGAGCGGCGCCGGCACGACCTTGGTGATCTTCGGCATCACGATCATCACGACGATTCCCAGTGCGACCAGCGGATACACCATCCACGGCGCGTCGATCAGCTGCGGGAACTGCGAGCTGAACACGAAGATCGCCAGCGCGTTCACGAATCCGACCATGACACTGCGTGGGATGAACCGCATCAGCTTCGCGACACCCAGCACCCCGAGGATCACTTGGAAGACACCCGCGAGGATCACCGTCGCGATGAAGTAGTCCATCCCGTACGTCGGCGCGACCGGGGCGATCACGAGCGCGACGGCTCCGGTCGCCGCGGTCACCATCGCCGGACGCCCACCGAGGAACGCGATCGACACCGCCATGATGAACGACGAGAACAGCCCGACCTTCGGGTCGACACCGGCGATCACCGAGAACGCGATCGCCTCGGGAATCAGCGCGAGACCCACGACCAGACCCGCGAGCACTTCGCGCGTCAGCATCCGCGGGCTCTTCAGCGCTTGGAGGACGGTGGGATTCGCCCGATAGCGGGCACGATCGTCGACCGCAGTTGCAGACATGGGGATGCTCCAGAGAAGGTGCCCGGGGATGGGGCAGAACAGTTAAGGGTACGGCGGATGCTGCGGGCTGCCGTCCGTGTCGATCCCGACCACCCCTGTTCGGTGTCGGCGCCCGTGGATAGAGTGCGGTCATGGAACCCGTGCCCACCGACTTCTGGGGCGTCGTCGTGCCCTCGTGGTTGGGTGCGGTGGCCTCGATCGCGGCGTCGACCGTGGCGGTGATCGCGTTCATCAACAGCCTCTCGGCGAAGGGTGGAGTGCGGGAGATCGGGAAGGCGTTGAATCGCGAGCCGACAGAGCAGGGCGTGCGCACTCGCACTCTCAGCGCGGCGGCCACCGCGGCACCCGAGCCATGGAGCTTCGACGGCGACGGTCGCGTGGCGACCTTCCGTAACACCAGCGGGCAGGTTGTCACCGTGTCGAGCGTCTCTGCGACGGCCGGTGTCGAGGCGACGCTGCGTGATCAGTTCCCGCTCGACATTCCACCGGATGCGTCGTTCGATGTGCGTCTGCGTTCGACGCTGGGCGGGCCCGCCGTGCGGGGAGTCGTCCTCGAGTGGAGTCAGGGCGACGGAGAGCTGCTTTCGCGCACGTACTATCTGTAACCGCGGCGGGTGATGCGTCTCGTCTCGGGCAGAGGCGCGAGCCTCGGTCGACGATCCGTGCTGAGATGCGTCGGAGCAATCTGCACATCTAGAAGTGGTCTGCATTCGCAGATACCCAATCTTTTGAGCGAAAATGCCGTTCACTCTGCTCTCAGATTTTGCGCGCACGCCATCTCGGGCGGATACTCATCCCATCCGCGCCGACCGTCTCGGCCGGGGAATCGACATGCACAGCACCCCTGCTCTCGCTCCTGACACGACCATCGCCATCGTCGGCGCCGGCCGTCTCGGCGGCGTACTCGCGCGGGCCCTGCGCGCAGCGGGCTTCGTCGTCATCGGACCCCTGCGCCGCGAAGACCGAGCCCCGGATGCCGACATCGCACTGCTCTGCGTTCCGGATTCCGCCATCCCCGCAGTGGCCTTCGCCGTGCGACCGCACGCGCGGCTCGTCGCCCACGTCTCGGGTGCGACGCCCCTCACCGACGTCGACTTCAGCCTCCACCCGCTGCAGACCTTCACCGGAAAAGAGACGCCCGAGGTGTTCCGCGGCACCGGTGTCGCCGTCGACGGCCGCACACCCGAGGCGCTCAAAGTGGCCGAGCAGCTCGCCAGGGCGCTGGGCGCGAACGTGTTCCGCGTCGACGACGACCATCGCGCGGAGTATCACGCCGCCGCATCCTTCGCCTCGAACTTCGTGCTCACCGTGCTCGATGCGGCTGAACACCTCGCGAAGGACGCCGGAGTCGCCCGTGCCCACCTCGCACCGCTCGTGCGCCAGACGGTCGACAACTGGGTGGCATCCGGCGCAGCATCCGCTCTCACCGGGCCGATCGCGCGCGGCGACGAAGCCACCGTCGCGCGGCAGCGCGCAGCATCCGCCGAGTACCAAGACCTCTTCGACGCCCTCGCCGCCGCCACCCGCTCGGTCGCCGGGCGCGCGCCACATACGACCGCCGCCGATCACGTCGCCACCACCGAGGAGCCCGAGGCATGAGAATCCTCCGCACGATCGCCGAGGTGCGAGCCGCGGTCCGCGACGTCAAGGCAGCGGGCAAGTCCGTCGGACTCGTCCCCACGATGGGCGCCTTCCACGAGGGTCACCTCTCGCTCATGCGCGCCGCACGCGAGCAGAACGGACTCGTCGTCGTCTCGCTCTTCGTCAACCCGACCCAATTCGCCGCGAACGAAGACCTCAGCACCTACCCGCGCGACGAGGCCCGCGACGCCGCGCTCGCCGAGGCCGCGGGTGTCGACATCCTGTTCGCCCCCGAGCCCGCCGAGATCTACCCCGATGGCTTCGCCACGAACATCCACGTCACGGGCATCACCGAGGTGCTCGACGGCGCGAGCCGCGGACCCCACCACTTCGACGGCGTCGCCACCGTCGTCACCAAGCTGTTCGGCATCGTGCAGCCCGACGTCGCCTACTTCGGACAGAAGGATGCGCAGCAGGTGCTCGTCGTCCGCCGGGTCGTGCGCGACCTCGATCTCGACGTGCGCATCGAGGCCTGCCCCATCGTGCGCGAACCCGACGGCCTCGCCATGAGCTCGCGCAACGTCTACCTCGACGCGGATGCTCGCGCCCAGGCGACCGCGCTCAGCCGCGCCCTCGACGCCGCCGACGCGGCGCACCGATCGGGGGAGAGCATCCTGTCTGCAGCTCAGGCTGTTCTCGACGAGGCGGGGATCGCCGTTGAGTACCTGGAACTCCGGGATGCCGAGACCCTTCAGCCCGTGACGGCCGTCGAACGAGACGCACTGCTTCTCGTCGCCGCCCGCGTCGGCGCCGCCCGACTTATCGACAACCACCTGCTGAGAGGGGCCACCCGATGAGTGCCCACGCCGCCCCGTCCAAGCGCCTGACCCTGGGTGATCTGGCCGCGAAGAAGCAGTCGGGCGAGCCGATCGTCATGGTCACCGCGTACGACTTTCCGAGCGCGCAGATCGTCGAGGAGGCCGGCGTCGACATGGTGCTCGTCGGCGACTCGGCCGCGATGACCGTGCTCGGCTACGACAGCACCGTGCCCGTCACGATCGACGAGATGCTCATGCTCACGAAGGCCGTGCGCCGAGGACTCGAGAAGCCGCTGCTCGTCGGAGACCTGCCCTTCGGCTCGTATGAGGCGTCGGATGAGCTCGCGCTGGCGACCGCGCAGCGCTTCATCAAAGAGGCGGGCGTCGACCTCATCAAGATCGAGCGCGGCGGCACCACGGTCGACCGCGCCCGCGCGCTGGTGAATGCCGGCATCCCCGTGGTCGGACACGTCGGGCTGACCCCGCAGACCGCGACATCCCTCGGCGGATACCGCGCCCAGGGGCGCACAGCCGACGCCGCCCTCGCCGTGATCGACGACGCCCTCGCGCTGCAGGATGCCGGAGTCTCGGTGCTCGTGATCGAAGCCGTGCCGTCAGAGGTCACCGCCGCGCTCGCGCCTCTGTTGCGCATCCCGCTGATCGGCATCGGGGCAGGAGCGGATGCCGACGGCCAGGTGCTCGTCTTCCATGACCTGCTCGGCATCTACGCCGGCGGCGTCGCGAAGTTCGTCAAGCGTTATGCCGATGTGCGGGGAGTGTCGGTCGCCGGGGTGCAGGCGTATGCCGACGAGGTGCGCGACGGTGTGTATCCGGCGCCCGAGCACGGGTACGGGATGCCCGAGGCTGAGGCCGCGCGGCTGCGGGAGCTGCTCGCGGAGCGGTAGGCCGCGGCGGCGTCGGCATCTCTTCCGGCATCCGGCATCCGGCATCTGGCTTTGAGCCCAGGCAATTCCGGGATGCCGGACGGAGCACGCCAGACGGGTTTACGGTTCTCGGTGGGCTTGTGATCCGACGAGACGTCGAGATCATCGACTATCACTGAAGACAAGGGGCGACCATGAACGAACTCCCGCCGATCCATCCCGGCGAAGTGCTTATGCACGAGTTCATCGAGCCGCTCGAACTCACGCAGAATCGTGTCGCGGTCGCGCTGGGTGTGCCTCCGCGACGGATCAACGAGATCGTCCTCGGAAAGCGCCGGATCACCGCTGACACGGCGCTGCGACTGGCGCGCTACTTCAGCACGACCGCACAATTCTGGATCAACCTTCAGACGCAGTTCGATCTCGAAGTGGAGCGGGATGCGATCGCGGATGCTCTTGCGGTGATCCAGCCGTTGAAGACCGCCTGACATGCCTGACGCGGCGCATCGACCGCGGGAATCCGTGCGCTGACGAAGTCAATGTTCACAGGGAAGTCCGGAACCAGGGAGCCCGGACTTGTGAAGCGCGAATCTGCTTCCGAGGCGCATGCAGCCGCGAAGCCCACACCGGAATCGCCGCGCGCCGGGCCCGGCCCCTACTCCGCCCGGCGCACCCGCAGCACTAGCGCGACCAACGCGAGCACGATGACCACGACGCCGTATCCGACGCACACGGTTCCGAGCCCGAACACCCCGACCAGCGTTCCGGCCACCACGGCGGGCACTCCGAACGCGAGGTAGGCGAGCAGGTAGATCACGGCGAACGTGTCGGCGCGGTCGGTCGCGGGGATGCGCGGGGCGAGCGAGGCGACGACTCCCGAGAAGGCGGTGCCGAATCCCATGCCGGTGATCGCGGTCGCGGCGAGGTACAAGGGGAGTGACTCGGCCGAGAGGGCCCAGAGAGACAGGGCGGTTCCCGTCGCGAGCGCCGCGGTGCCGAAGATCACGGAGGTGCGCGGCATCCGGTTGCGGAAGATGAAGGCTGTGATCGCGCCGATTCCCGCGAGCATCGCGACCGCGAGTCCCTGCCAGACGTGCGCCTCGCCACCGAGCTCGGTGCGCACGATGTTCGCACCGAGTGAGAGGAAGAGGCCACCGGTCGCCCATCCGGCGATGATCGCCGGGGCGCCTCGCCAGAAGTCGGAGCTGATGCCGGCGGGTACCGACAGGCGGAAGCTCAGCGACGCCAGTGCTCCGGGTCGAAGCGGTGCGGTCTCGGGAGCGAGGAAGAAGAGCCCGGCGAGCACGACGTAGACGACGGTCAGCGGAGCGAACACGTCGAGCAGCGGCTGGCCGGTCACGTCGAGGGCGATGCCCGAGATCAGAGCGCCGAGGGCGAGGCCGATGCCGGGGCTGAGGGCGTTCCACAGCGCGGCGACCCGCGAGCGTCCTCCGGGAGCGAGGTCCAACGCTGCGGCCGACAGCGCGGCGATGAGCACACCACTCGCGGCTCCCTGCAGGATGCGCGCGAGCATGAGCGTCGCGACGCTGTCGGCATGCCAGAAGAGCAGCATGCTCGCGGCGAGCAGGAGGAGTCCGCCGATCGCGACCGGGCGGCGTCCGACGTGGTCGGAGAGCGACCCGGCGGTGAGCAGTGCGAGCAGCAGGGCGATCGCATAGACGGCGAACACGGCGCTGATGACGATCGCATCGAACCCGATCTCGGCCGCGAGCACCGGGTAGAACGGCGACGGCGCGCTCGCCCCCATCATCATCGCGATCTGCGTGACGATCGCGAGCGCGAAGCCGAAGCGCGGGCGGCGGATCGGCGCGGCCGTCTTGGTGGCGATCGGTGACGTGATGGTCATCTGTGCTCCCGCGGGGTGAGGTCTCGAACTCGTTGGGTTCGAGAATCATCGAACTATCGGAGCGTACTCGCCTTCCGGTGATTGTTCAACTATTCTCGAACTATGCCAGGCGACCTTCCGCACCCGGAGCGTTCCGAGATCCAGCTCACGGATGTGCTCTTCGCGCTCAGCGACCCCGAGCGCCTGGCGATCGCCCGCCAGCTCGCCGACGGTCCGCTCGACATGGCCGAGTGCCACGCGACCGACCCGAACCTCCCGAAGTCGACCAAGTCGCACTTCATGAAGGTGCTGCGCGAAGCGGGCGTCATCCGCAACGAACCCAACGGACGGCGACGGATGCTGACGCTCCGCCGCGACGAGCTCGACTCGCTTTTCCCGGGGCTGTTGGACTCGGTGCTGCGGGGATAGGTCGCCGAGACTCAGCGGAAGTACGACGCCCCGTTGAGGTCGAGCACAGTCCCCGACGCCCATACCGCGCCGGGCGACGTGAGGTACGCGACAGCATCCGCCACCTCTTCGGGCGTTCCCACGCGACCGAACGGACTCTGCCCGCGGATGCTGTCGCCCTGCTCTCCGTCGAGCTTTGCCGACTGGCGCTCGGTCGCGACCATCCCTGGCGCGACCGACGTGACCGAGATGCCATGGGGTGCGAGCACCAGCGCCATCGACTGGCCGAACGCCTGCAGTCCCGCCTTCGTTGCGGCGTATGCGGGGTGATCGGCCTCGCCGCGGAACGCACCGCGCGAGCCGACGTTGACGATCGCTCCGCCGGATCCGCGCTCGATCATGTGCTGCGCCACGAGCATCGTCACGTTCGACGCTCCGAGCAGGTTCACCGAGACCATCGCAGACCACGCGGCCTGCCACTCCGCGTACGACGTCGAATCGACGCGATGCTCGTTCGCCGCACTCGGCGCGACGGCTGCGTTGTTCACCAGGATGTCGAGCGACCCCAGGGCGGCGACGGCCTCCTCGACCACGCGCTGCGCCTCAGCGGGATCCCCCACGTCGCCGCCCACGAGAGCGTGCCCCGAACCCTCGAGCGAGGTGAGCGTCTCCTCAGCGGCGGCGCGATCCCGACCGAAGTGCACGACGACCCGGTCGCCGCGTCGAGCGAAGGCCTGAGCGACGGCGCGACCGATGCCGCGAGAGCTGCCCGTGATCAGTGCATGCGCCATCTCAGGAGGCGACCTGCACGCGCCCGATCGTGCGCACCGGCGGCTCGATCTCGGCCCACACCGAGTCGAGCGAGAGATGCAGCACGCCCGCGATCGCCGCGATGGTCGAGAAGGCGGGAGTCGCCACGCGACCCGACTCGATCTTGCGCAGAGTCTCGGGCGAGACCCCCGCATCGAGGGCGACGCTCAGCATCGACCGTTCACCACGCGCTCGCCGCAGCAGGGCGCCCAGGCGCTCGCCGCGTTCGACCTCGGCAGGGGTGAGGGGCATGCGAACCATCATGTGCCGATTCTAATACCGGGATAGTATTACCGGGATAGTTATTGGAACGGCAGTACGCCGGATGCGGAGAGCACCATGATCGAGATTCTCACGAACGACGAACTGGCCCGGGCGAGGGATGCCGGGGCGCTCGTCGGCAGCATCCTGCAGTCATTGAAAGAGCGCACGACCGTCGGGGTGAACCTGCTCGACCTCGACCGCTGGACGAAGAAGATGATCGAGGATGCCGGAGCCGAGTCCTGCTACGTCGACTACGCCCCGTCGTTCGGCCGCGGGCCCTTCGGCCACTATGTCTGCACAGCTGTGAACGACGCCGTGCTGCACGGAATGCCGCACGACTACGCCCTCGCCGACGGAGACCTGCTGACCCTCGACCTCGCCGTCACGCTGCGAGGGATCTCAGCCGATGCGGCGATCAGCTTCGTGGTCGGGGAGACCGCGTCATCCGCCGATCTCGCGATGATCGACGCGACCGAACGTGCGCTCGCCGCCGGTATCGCGGCAGCGCGCCCTGGAGCCCGCATCGGCGACATCTCACATGCGATCGGCACCGTGCTGACCGCCGCGGGCTACCCGATCAACCTCGAGTTCGGTGGCCACGGCATCGGCTCGACGATGCACCAGGATCCGCACGTCGCCAACGACGGACGCCCCGGCCGTGGCTACACACTGCGCCCCGGCCTGCTCCTCGCCCTCGAACCGTGGGTCATGGCCGACACGGACGAGCTCATCACCGACGACGACGGATGGACACTGCGCAGTGCGACCGCGTGCCGCACGGCCCACACCGAGCACACGATCGCAATCACGGAGGACGGCGCGGAGGTGCTCACGCTCGCACGCTGAAGACGAGCCGGCATCCGGCGACGTCGAGCGCGAGCTGAGGACGAGCCAGCATCGGGCTACTTCGTGCGCGACCGGCTCCGCATCCGACGAACTGCGCGCCCGGCTACGTCTTTCAACCGCCCGCCGGGCCACTGGCGACGCAGCTCGACCGCGCCGCCGCGCCCCGCGACCGGCGTGCAGGTGCGGCCCGCGAGTAACGGCGAGCGGCCGGCGGCGGCGAGCGTCGCGGCATCCGCGGTGAGGGGAACGTCGAACGTCCACCCCGCCCGCCGCACGGTGACGAACAGCGTCGCGCCGCGCGATTCGTCGTCGGGACCGAACACCTTCAGCGGGTCGATCGCGACGGGGATCGCCCCGAGGTTGCGCGGATGCACGCTCGCCACCCGGCGTTCGACTCCCGCGGCCTTGTCTCGCAGCACCAGCTCGACCCGGTCGTTCGCAAGTTCGCGCCCGGCTTCGAGCAGCCCCGTGGGCAGGCCGTCCATCGCCACGGGCAGCGAGGTCAGGATCCCCGTTCCCGGCTCGATGACCAGAGCATCCTTGCCATCGCGCGTGATCGACACGGCGACCGTCAGGTACAGCCCACCACCGCGCGACCATCGCGCCGACGTGACCGTCGCGCGACAGGTGGTCTCGAGCTCGAACCGCGCGAACGTCACCAGGTCGGTGCGCCGGTCGGCACGCAGGAGCGCTGCGCGGATCCGGTTCGGGAACGAGAGGCCGCCGTCGACACCGGGCCCGAAGCGTCGCCGAGCGAGCGGGCCGACCACCCCGAGCAGGCGCTCGCGATACTCGTCGGGGTACCCCACGAACTTCTTGCCCGTCAGGCGCTTGAGGATCTTGCCGCGGAACCAGTGCCGCAGCAGTCGATCGCGCAGCCGCCCCGGCTCGGTGTACCGCTCGACGAGGTCGAGCACCGCTTCGAGATGAGGGAAGTACGACTCGGGGTCGATCCGCGACGAGCTCGCGCTGCCGGCGTGCTTGACCCACGCGTAGCAGGGCTGGCTGGCGAGGATCGAGATCGTCGAGGCTTCGAAGTACGCCCGCATGACGAACAGGTGATCCTCGAGGCGCACCTTGCCGTCGGGGAAGCGGATGCGGTTCTCGCGCAGGAACGACGTGCGGAACATCTTGTGCGGCGTGAGCATCTCGAGCAGGGGATCCTCGCCGAGCACGGCGCGCGGCACGTCACGGCGGAAGATCCGCTTCGGCAGCGGGCGTCCGATGCCGACCTCCTTGCCCACCACGACGTCGGAGCCGTTCCTGTCGGCATAGTCGCACAGCGCTTCGAGGGCGCCGTCATACAGCCAGTCGTCCTGGTCGACGAACTGGATGTACGTTCCCCGAGCCTCGTCGATCCCGTGGTTGCGGGGCGTGCCCGGCCATCCCGAGTGCGGCAGGTACGCCACGCGGATGTAGTCGCGATCGCGCGCGACCTCGACCAGCCGTGCGGCCGTCTGCTCACCGGATCCGTCATCGCACAGCAGAACCTCGAAGCGCGAGTGATCCAGCGTCTGAGAGTCGAGCGACGCGATGAGCTCGTCGAATGCCGGCCCCGGTCTGAACACGGGAACGACCACGCTCACCCGGATGGAGGTGGACGCAGGCTGAACGGCAGACGAATTCGACATCACCGGCAGTCAAACACTGCGACCTGTGTGGCGCACAGGGCTTGCGCTCAGGAATGGGGCGTGCAATCCGAACGAGAACTCCCACCCGCCACACAGCCTTAACGATATATCGTTGAGTATCGCTCACCACTTCCGGGAGGTCATCATGAACAACGCATTCCCCTCGAACCCGTTCGGCGGATCCGGCTTCGGCTCGGGCCAGGGCGGACCCGCATCGGCGATCTTCGACGCCATGGATCAGCTCCGCAAGTCCTTCGAGAAGTCGTTCGAGCAGCGCCCCAGCGGCGGCTCTCGCATGGCGAAGGGCGACGTCCGCGCCGCGGTGCTCTCGCTCCTCGCCGAGAAGCCGATGCACGGCTACCAGATCATCAACGAGATCGCTGATCGCAGTGGCGGCTCGTGGAAGCCGAGCGCCGGCTCGGTCTACCCGACGCTGCAGCTCCTCGCCGACGAGGGCCTGATCGAGGCCGAGGAGCAGGGCGGTCGCAAGACCTACTCGCTCACCGAGGCAGGTCGCGCGGTCGCATCCGAGCACACCGAGAACCCGGCACCCTGGGAGTCGCAGTCGAAGGGCGAGGGCTCGCACGACAACCCCCGCTACAGCGCACTGCCCAAGGCCGGAGTCGATCTCGCGTCGGCAGCCGCGGCCGTAGGTCGCAGCGGCAGCACCGAGCAGGTGCAGCAGGCGGTCGAGATCCTCGACGACGCCCGCCGTAGGCTGTACTCGATCCTCGCTCAGGACTGATCGCACACGACCCAGGGACGACACATGACGGATGCTGCGGCGCAGGGCGCCCATCGTGCCCGGTACCGCCGCATCCTCTCTTTCGCGGCGCGTGAATTCCTCAAGATCTGGTGGTTCGAGCTCGTCCTGCCGAAGTTCGGGCTGAGCTCGGTCTCGGAGCGCACCCGCGCCCCTCGGATGCAGCGCTTCGCGAAGCGGTTCCACGTGCTCGCCGTCGAGCTCGGCGGGCTCATGATCAAGGTCGGGCAGTTCATGTCGTCGCGCCTCGACGTGCTCCCGCCCGAGATCACGAAAGAGCTCGAGGGTCTGCAGGACGAGGTGCCGGCGGTGCCGTTCGCCGGCATCCGCTCAGCCGCCGAGGCAGAACTCGGGATGCCGCTGGAGCAGGCGTATGCCTGGTTCGACGAGACACCGGTCGCGGCCGCATCCCTGGGTCAGGCGCATCGCGCCCGTCTCTCGGCCCAGGATGCCGTCGACACCGGACTCGCGAACGTCGTCGTCAAGGTGCAGCGCCCCGGCATCGACGAGATCGTCGCGGTCGACCTCGCGGCCCTCCGCCGCGTGGCTCGCTGGCTGACGCGTGTGCGCCTGGTCGCCGACCGCGTCGACGCCCCCGGGCTCGTCGAGGAGTTCGCGCAGACGAGCCTCGAAGAGATCGACTACCTGCACGAGGCGGCCAGCGCCGAGCGGTTCCGCGAGAACTTCGCCGGCGACGCCCGCGTCGACGCCCCCGAGATCGTCTGGGAGCGCTCGACCCGTCGAGTGCTCACGCTGTCGGATGTCACGGCGATCAAGATCAACGACACGGATGCTCTGCGCGCAGCGGGCATCGATCCGGCCGAGGTCGCCGACGTGTTCGCCGAGGTCATGTTCGACCAGGTGTTCACGCACAGCTTCGTGCACGCCGACCCGCACCCCGGCAACATCTTCGTGACGCCGGAGCCGGCATCCACCACCGGCCGGAACTTCCGCCTCACCTTTATCGACTTCGGCATGATGGCCGAGGTCCCGGCGAACCTCCGTGACGGTCTGCGCACCCTGCTCATCGCGGTCGCCGGCCGCGACAGCAAGGGGCTCGTCGCCGCTGCGCAGGAGATCGGCGTGCTGCTTCCCTCGGCCGACACCGCCGAGCTCGAACGGGCGCTCCGTGCGCTGTTCGCCCGCTTCGGCGGCATGGGCTTCGCCGAGCTGAGCAAGGTCGACCCGCGGGAGTTCGCAGACTTCGCCGACGAGTTCGGCGACATGGTGCGCTCGCTGCCGCTGCAGCTCCCCGAGAACATGCTGCTGCTGATCCGCGCGGTGTCGTTGACCTCCGGCATGTGCTCGAGCCTCGACCCGACCTTCAACGTGTGGGATGCCGCCGAGCCCTACGCCGGGCGACTGCTGCGTGACGAGTCGGGCAACCTCATGCAGGAGATGGCCCAGCAGGCCATGGAGACCGCGGCCGTCACGTACCGCCTTCCCAAGCGGATCGACGCGATCATCACCCGCGTCGACGACGGCAACGTCACGTTCGACACGTCGCGTCTCGAGCGTCGCCTCGACCGGCTCGAGGGCATCGCCCGCCGCATCGGCTCCGGAGTCCTGTTCGCCGCGATGCTCGTCGGCGGAGCGCTGCTCGTGCCCTCCCTGCCGCCGCTCGGCATCACCCTCCTGTGCGTCTCGGCCCTGCCCCTGCTGCACGCGATCTTCGGCGGGCGCCGCCAGCGCTGAGGCTCTCGCTCCGCCGTGTGCGGGATCGATCGCGGCTCCGGCTGCAGTATGCCGGCATGGGAGAATGGGTTCTCATGGACACTCCGGACGATAAGACGCCCCCGAGGAACGACGCTCCGAAGACCACCACCGCTGCAGTCCGGCAGGCCGCGAAGGCCACCGAGACCGCCCAGAAGATCGTCCGTGACATCGCCGCCGTGCCGCCGCGCGGCGTGCATCCGGCGCTCGTTCCCGGCGTCGCGGTCGAAGAGACCGGCCGCACCTATCGCACCGACCCGCTCGTCTTCGGCATCGCCGTCGCGCTGACCGTCGCGTTCATCGCGTGGGGCGTGTTCGCGGGCGACAACCTCTCGGGCACCACCTCGACCGTGCTCGCGTGGGTGGTGGAGTACTTCGGCTTCTTCTTCACGACGATCGCCACCGTCATCCTCGTCTTCATGCTGTTCATCGGCTTCAGCCGCTACGGACGCATCCCCCTCGGCCGCGACGACGAAGAGCCCGAGTTCTCGATGTTCTCGTGGATCTCGATGCTGTTCGCCGCCGGCATGGGCATCGGTCTCGTCTTCTGGGGCGCCGCCGAGCCGCTCACCTTCTTCGAGAACCCGCCGCCCGGCACGGTCGAGGCCGACACGCTCGACGCGATGCACACCGCGCAGGCGCAGGTGCTCTACCACTGGGGTCCGCAGGCCTGGGCGTTCTACGCGCTCGTCGGTGGCGCGATCGCCTACGGCGCGTTCCGCCGAGGTCGCACCCCGCTCATCTCGTCGATCTTCGCCCCGCTGCTCGGCGAGGGCCGCACGACCGGACCCCTCGGCCGCACGATCGACGTCTTCTCGATCATCGTGACCCTCTTCGGTACCGCCGCTTCGCTCGGCCTGGGCGCCCTGCAGATCGGCCACGGCGTCGAGATCGTCAGCGGCATCGGCGAGCTCGGCAACGGCGTGCTCATCGCCGCGATCGCCGTGCTCACCGCCTGCTTCATCGCCTCCGCCGTCTCGGGTGTCTCGAAGGGCATCCGCGCACTGTCGAACATCAACGCGGTCGTGGCCCTGCTGCTCGCGTTCTTCGTGTTCTTCGTGGGACCGACGCTGCTGATCCTCAACGTCATCCCCTCGGTCGCGGTGCAGTTCCTCGGCGACCTGCCCGAGATGGTCGCCCGCTCAGCCTCGCAGGGCGACGAGGCGCAGATGTTCCTCTCGAGCTGGACGATCTTCTACTGGGCCTGGTGGATCTCGTGGTCGCCGTTCGTCGGCATGTTCATCGCCAAGATCTCGCGCGGCCGCACGCTGCGCCAGTTCGTGTCGGTCGTCATCGTCGTGCCCGCCGTCATCTCGCTCATCTGGTTCGCGATCTTCGGCACCACGGCGATCCAGCAGCAGATGGACGGCGCGAACCTCACGGTCGATCCGCCCGAAGAGGTGCTGTTCGGAGTGCTCGAGAACCTGCCGTTCCCGCTGATCACCAGCATCGTGCTGATCCTGCTGATCGCGATCTTCTTCATCACCGGAGCGGACTCCGCATCGCTCGTCATGGGCACGCTGTCGCAGCAGGGGCGTCCAGAGCCGTCTCGGTGGGTCGCGGTCGTCTGGGGTGTGCTGGTCGGTGTCATCGCCGCGGTGCTGCTGGTGACCGGTGAGGAGGGCAGCGGTCTCAAGTCGCTGCAGAACGTGACCATCATCGCCGCGCTGCCGTTCGCGGTGATCATGACGTTCATGATGATCGCGTTCATGAAGGATCTCCGGCGCGACCCCCTGATCCTGCGCGACCGGTATGCCCGCATGGCCGTGCGCCACAGCGTCATGGCCGGCCTCGAGGAGTACGGCGACGACTTCGCGCTCGTGCCCGTCGAGTACGACCACTCCGAGGACGACCTCGCGTGGATCGACGAGGCCGACGTCGACGACAGCCTCGCCGAGGTCTACGCGACCGCGACCGAGGCCATCGACATCATCCCGGATGCCGGGGCGACCGACGGGGCGGATGCCGGGGCTGGCGCGGATGCGGATGCGGATGCGGACGCATCCGGCCTCGCCGAGCGGCCCTCCTGACGCCGGGTACGTGACTGACCCCGCATCGCGCTTCGGACCGGTGCGGGGTCAAAAACGCATTCGAATCGCCCGTTTCCGGTGCGAAACTGACCACGCATGCCGCGGAGGATGCGTGACTGACCCCGTACGCCGGCGTCGGACCGGTGCGGGGTCAAAAACGCATCCGGATCGCCCGTTTCGGGTGCGAAATTGACCATGCATGCCGCGGAGGGTGCGTGACTGACCCCGTACGTCGGCGTCGGACCGGTGCGGGGTCAAAAACGCATCCGAATCGCCCGTTTCCGGTGCGAAACTGACCACGCACAGGGTTCCGGTGCGAAATTGACCCCGGCTGGAACTTCGGATGCGGAATCGACCCCGGCTGGAACTTCGGATGCGGAATCGACCCCGCGTGCCGAGTCGGCGAGCGGTCAGGCTGCGGTGCGGCTCAGGCTGCGGTGCGGCTCAGGCTGCGGTGCGGCTCAGGCGACGGCGGCGGCCTCGGAATCCGCACCGGGCGCGACGGTCTCGACAGGAACAGCAGCCGCGTCGGTGATCCGCGCGGCCATGCCCGCGAAGATGAACCCGTGGAACGGCAGCACGCCCAGCCAGTACAGGCGTCCGAGCAGTCCGCGGGGGAAGAACACGGCGCGCTGCTCGTAGCGTGAGCCGTCGCCGTCGGGCAGCGCCCTCAGCTCGAGCCAGGCCTCGCCCGGCACCTTCATCTCGGCGCGCAGGCGCAGCAGTCCACCGCTCGCGGGCGAGGAGTCGGTCGCCCGCCCCGGCTCTTCGACGGCCTCGACGCGCCAGAAGTCGATCGCGTCACCGACGCGGGCCTCGACCTTGCTGCGACGTCCGCGGCGCAGACCCACCCCTCCGACGAGGCGGTCCATCCACCCGCGCACGGCCCACAGGAACTTCGACGAGTACCAGCCGTTGGATCCGCCGATGCCGATGATCACGCGCCACAGCCCGTCGACCGGTGCGGCGGTCTTCAGCTTGCGGGTGTCGGTGAACACGGTGCGTCCGGCCCAGTCGGGGTCGCTCGGCAGGGGATCGCTCGGAGCGCCCGAGACCTCGGCATCCTGCCAGCTCGTCTCGATCGTGTCGGCATCGACGCGACCCAGCGCCATCGCCACGGCCTTGCGGTAAGGCGTCAGCCCGCCCTCGGGCTTCGGGATCAGGTCGTCGATCGCATGGTCCTTCACGATGCACTCGTTCTGCAGAGACGCCACGAGCGGGCGTGCGATCGAGCGAGGGACCGGGGTCACGAGGTTCACCCAGTGCGATGCCAGCCCGGGGGTCAGCACGGGTAGGGCGGCGATCGCACGCTGACGCAGGCCCGCCTCGAGCGCGTACCCGTTCATCATCTGGCCGTAGCGCAGCACGTCAGGACCGCCGATGTCGACCGCGCGGTTGACGTCGGCATCCACCCGCGCGGCTCCGAGCAGGTAGTGCAGCACGTCGCGCACGGCGATCGGCTGGATGCGGTTTCGCACCCATTTCGGCGCCGGCATGTACGGCAGCACATCGGTGAGGTGGCGGATCATCTCGAAGGATGCCGAGCCCGAGCCGATCACGACCCCGGCCTGCAGCACCAGCGACGGCACGCCGGATTCGAGGAAGATCTCGCCCACGCGCACCCGGGAGCGCAGATGCGGCGAGAGCTTCGCATCCTCGGGGTGCAGGCCGCCCAGGTAGACGATCCGGCGCACGCCGGCCTTGGCCGCGGCATCCGCCACCGTCGTCGCCGCACGCTCGTCGCTCTCTTCGAAGCCCTTGCCGGCGGTCATCGAGTGGATCAGGTAGTAGACGACTTCGACGTCGGCCATGGCCTCGGCCACGGCATCCGCGTCGTCGGCCGAGCCCTCGACGATCTCGCACTCCGCGCCCCAGGGGAAGGATGCCGCGCGTGCGGCGTCTCGGGCGAGAGCGCGCACCCGGTATCCGGCATTGAGGAGCCGCGGGGTGAGGCGCCCTCCGATGTATCCGGTGGCTCCGAGGACGAGCGCGCGGGGCGCGGATCCGTCTTCGCGGGGGAGGGCGCGCAGGGCCTCTTCGTGCCCGGTGGGCTGGGTGAGCTCGGTCATGGGTGAAGCGTAGGCGCAATGCCTGAATATTTCGCTAGGGTGGCAATTCACTAGTTCACCTAGTAATCTTTAGCGCGAGGAAGGTGATCATGTCCAGAGCAACGAATTCCCCCACCCGCGTCTCCCCAGGTTCTTTCGACGCGACGTCTGCGCTCTCGACGGCGGTCAGTCTCGCACCGCTCCCCGCCAGCGAGGCCGTGGGGCGCGCGACCGGTATCGGCCGCGCGCCCCTGGTCACCAAGAAGTCGCCGACGTGGCGAACGGCGGGGATCGTCGGGCTCATCGCCCTGGTCGCCGCCGCGACACTGCCGCTGATCGCCCAGATCCTCATGCTGCCGCTGTGAGCGCACAGCCGCAGACGCCCAGACCAACTGAAGACCACCGCTGATAAGAGAAAGGATCCCCCATGGGACTCGATGACAAGATCAAGAACGCCGCACAGGACCTCGCCGGCAAGGCGAAGGAGGCCGCCGGCAAGGTGACCGACAACGAGAAGCTCGAGGCGGAGGGCCGCGCCGACCAGGCGAAGGCCGACGTCAAGAAGGCCGGCGAGAACGTCAAGGACGCTTTCAACAGCTGAGACCGGCGACACAGTGCGGGGAGGCGGCGAGAGCCGCCTCCCCGCCGTCTGTCCGGCCCGGCCTACGAGGCTGTTCCGGCACGAGAGAGAAGATGACTGCATGTCCGATCCATCGAAGACCGAGAATCTGACCCTGTGGCAGCGACTGCTCCGTCGCCTGCGACCGGCCAAGGGGGATGAACTGCGGCGCCTCACCGTCGAGGACGTCACGGTGGTCGACCGTCCGATGCTCCGCCGCGCCGTCGCGGGCACCGTGGTCGGCAACCTCATGGAGTGGTACGACATCGGCGTCTACGGCTACCTCGCCGTCATCATCGGACGAGCGTTCCTGCCCGATGCGTCGGCCGGGGCGCAGTCGCTGTTCTCGCTCGGCGTCTTCGCCGTGACGTTCGTCGCGCGTCCGCTCGGCGGCATCGTGCTCGGCCAGCTCGGCGACCGGATGGGCCGCCAGCGCGTCCTCGCATTCACGCTCATCATGATGGCCGCAGCGACATTCCTGATCGGTGTCCTCCCCGACTTCTCGGTGATCGGCGTCTGGGCGCCGATCCTGCTGATCGTCCTCAAGCTCGCGCAGGGCTTCTCGACCGGTGGCGAGTATGCCGGCGCCACGACGTTCATCACCGAGTACGCTCCCGACAAGCGCCGCGGCTTCTACGCCTCGCTGCTCGACCTCGGCTCGTACATGGGCTTCGCGATCGGTGCCGCGTTCGTGTCGATCCTGCAGCTCACGCTCTCGGCAGAGGTCATGCAGGGCTTCGCCTGGCGCATCCCGTTCCTCGTCGCGCTGCCCCTCGGACTCATCGCGATCTACTTCCGACTCAAGATCGAAGACACCCCGGCCTTCCAGGAGGCTCAGGACTCGGCGAAGCGCGCGGCGGACGACGCCAAGGAATCCGCGGATGCTCCGAAGGGCGTCATCGCGCTGATCCGCGCGTACTGGCGTGAGCTGCTCACCGCCTTCGTGCTCGTCGCCGCCGCGAACACCGTCGGCTACGCGCTCACGTCGTACATGCCGACGTACCTGACCGGAACCCTCGGCTACGACGAGGTGCACGGCACGCTGCTGACGCTCCCCGTGCTCGTGGCGATGGCGCTCTGCATCCCGCTCACCGGCAAGCTCTCCGACCGCATCGGACGCAAGAGGGTGCTCTTCATCGGCTCGATCTCGGCGATCGTCCTGGCTGTGCCGTCGTTCCTGTTCATGATGCACGGCGAGATCTGGTCGACCCTGCTCGGCCTCGTGCTGCTCGCGTTCCCGGTGACGTTCTACGTCGCGAACCTCGCCTCGTCGCTGCCCGCCCTCTTCCCGACGTCGTCTCGCTACGGCGGCATGGGCATCTCCTACAACCTCGCCGTCGCCCTGTTCGCCGGTACGGCTCCGGTGGTGATGGAGGCGCTCGTGCAGCTGACCGGATCGTCGCTCGCGCCGGCCTTCTACGTGATCGGCACCTCGATCGCCGGCTTCATCGCCGTCGTCGTGCTCAAGGAGTCGGCACGCAGGCCGCTGCCGGGTGCGATGCCGAGCGTGCAGACCGTCGAAGAGGCCGTCGAGCTCGTCGAGACCCAGGAGGAGAACCCCGACCTCGACCTCGACGAGCTCTTCCCCGAGCGCCTCGAGAACGCGGAGTACGTCGCGGAGCTGGCTGAGCAGGCCGAGCAGGCGGAAAAGGCGGAGCAGACCGAGGGGCAGACGGAAGGTCAGTCCGAGAAGGCCTGATCGACCCGTCGGGTGGCCGGCCGATTCTCGGCCGGCCCTCGGCGATCAGTCGTCGGAGGACTCGGACTCTTCGTGCGAGCGGATGACGTCACGCAGCTCCTGGTCGAGATCCGAGGCCTCTTCGATCGCCGAGGTCATCCCGGCGAGGAAGTGCGTGACGATGCCGCGCTCTTCGTCGCTCATCTCGTCGACGAGCGCGAGCATCCGTCGATGCATCGCCCCGAGGGTCTCGCGCACCTCGTCGTCGCTGCTGACGGTCGGAACGACCACGCCGGCGCGGCGATCGGTCGGGTGCGGCTCGCGGCGGGCGTGGCCGCCCTTCTCGAGTCGATCGATCAGAGTGGTCGTCGATGCGGTCGAGATGTCGAGCATGCGGGCGATGTCGATCGGGCGCACGATGCGACCGGCCCGCTGCTCGCGCAGCAGGAAGCGCAGGGCCACCAGGTCGGTCTCGTTCATGCCCATCGACACGCGGGTGCGGGCGCGCATCGCCGTCTCGGCCGCGCGGTAGCGACGCAGCATGTTCAGGACGTCGACCGTGCTGGCGGTGCTCGATTCGGGGTACCAGTAGCCCGAGCGGCCGAACTCCTCAGGCTTCTCCATCACGCCACCTCGCCGTCGTCGCTGCGGGCGTCGTCGGTCGTGCGCTCGTCGAACTCCCGGGAGAGCATCTCGATCGCGCCGGATTCGACCTCTTCGGGGACGATCCGCAGGATGCCGCCGGTGATGGCGTCATGCTCGGCGGAGACGATCTGGTCGAGGCGCCATGAGGGGACGGTCGGGAAGCGTTCCCGCAGGCGATCGAGCATGTCGGAGTACATGATGTACCCCGCATCCTCGAGTGTGAATCGCTCGACCATGTCTTCCCTTCCCGCAGGTATCCATCTTCGCATCCGATCAGAGTCCCTGGTCGCATTGTATTTCGCTAGTCAGCCTGGTTACCTTTTTGTCGAGTATCATGGACGTGTCAGGGGGTGACACATGGCAAGCAGGACCGAGCTGCAGACCACGGCTACCGAACTCGTCGCGCGCGTCGATGAGCTTCGTCGCGCCGAGGCCCAGTTGGGGCGTCGGCTGGCGGCCATGCGCGCGCCGAACGACACCGATCGCGAGGCGATGCGGTTCATCACGGATGCTCCGGCAGACGCACCGGCGACGCCGGGCAGTCTCGCCGCCCACCTGAACGTGAGCACGGCGGCGATCACGAGCCTGCTGCGTCGTCTGCAGGAGCGAGGGCAGATCGTCATCGCGCCGCATCCGGCGGATGCGCGGTCGAAGGTGCTGCGCCCGTCGTTGCGCGATCTCCACTCGCCCGCCGATGAACTCACCCAGCGCGTCGAGTCGATCGCGAGCGAGTTCACGCCCGAGCAGACCGACGCGGTGACCCGCTTCCTGCGCCGCCTCTCGGAGGAGATCAACGACCTTCCTTGAGTCTCGATTGTCATTTAGCTAGGTAACCTAGTAATCTATCTATCAAGCGAACTGTCCGGCTTGAGGAGTGATCATGGGCTACCTGACCTACGGCAACACCGCAGCACCGATCGAGGTCGATGACGAGCTGCTCACGCACCTGCGTCTCGTGATCGTGACAAAGCTCCGACGCAACGAGGCGTTCCCGCTCACGATTCCCCTGGCTGACGGGGTGTCGGAGACGCTCTGGCTGCACGCATCCATCCCGCTGCGTTTCGCGATCGAGGATGAGGCGCCGATCGATCGGCCGCTCATCGTCGCGATGATGAACGCTGCGAGTTCGTCCGGTGGCCTCGATGTCACGCGTGAGGAGTTCGCGCCGTCGGCCGGCGGCGCGCGTCGGCTGCACGCGATGAGTGCGTGACGCATGTCTGTTCGGATCAGAAACGCCGCGAAGGCCGTCGCTGGCGCGAGGATGAGATCGGCATCCCGTCCGCGGGGTCTGTGGGTCGAGGTCGACCCCGGCTTCCATGTCGGCAATGACCGTCGCCAGTTCCTCGGCTCGATCACTGGAACGCCCCTCGAGGGCTTCCGCGCCTTCGGCCCCCAGTCGGACTTCCTCGGGGAGTTCGACGACCTCGATGTGGCGAAGGCCGCTGTGGCCGCAGTGGCGTCGAGCACGGCCGCCTCTGCAGAGGTCGAGCCGCAGTTGAGCTGAGTCTCGGCTTCGTCGGGTTGCGTCTCTCCGCCTGGCGCTCGTCGCGATTTTCCGACCGTGCACGTTGGCGTGTACGGTCGTTGCTATGACTTCGATCGAATCGATTCGACGACCGGCACCGGATCGGGCTTCCCGACGTGCGCGCATCGCCGTCTCGGCGCTGTTCCTGACGAACGGCGCGCTGTTCGCCAACATCCTTCCGCGCTACCCCGAGATCAAATCCGCACTCGGTCTCGACAACGTCGGTTACGGTCTCGCGATCGCGGCGTTCCCCGCCGGAGCGATCGCCGCCGGCCTCCTCGCCGCGGTGCTGATCCGTCGGTTCGGCTCGGCGCGCATCGCCGTGTTCGGCACGATCGCCACGGGTCTCGGTCTGCTCGCCGCCGCCGTCGCGCCCTCCGGCATCCTCTTCGCCGTCGCGCTGCTGCTCGGCGGAGCTTCCGATGCGATCACCGACGTCGCGCAGAACGCGCACGGCCTGCGCGTGCAGCGTCGCTACGGACGCTCGATCATCAACTCGTTCCACGCGATCTGGTCGATCGGCGCGGTGCTCGGCGGCGGAATGGCCGCCGCCGCGATCGCACTGCAGCTGCCCCTCGGCGTGCACCTCGGCATCTCGACCGCGGTATTCGCCGCCGTGGCGTTCACCGCGCTCTGGTTCTGCCTGCCCGGCCGCGACGAAGAGGCGGATGCCGAGGCCACCGCCGAACCCGTCGAGCTGCAGACCGCGGTGCGCCGCGGCGTGAGCCCGCGCATCGTGATGATGGTCATCGCCCTCACGCTCATCGCGATGGCGGGTGCGATCGCCGAGGATGCCGGAAACTCGTGGGCCACGCTGTACCTCAGCGAGTCGCTCGGCGCCGCGGCCGCGATCGCACCGCTCGGCTTCATCGCCCTGGTCGGCGCGCAGTTCATCGGACGGATGCTGGGCGACGGCATGACCGACCGCTTCGGACAGCGCGCGGTCGCCAGGGTCGGCGGTCTGATCGCCGCGGGCGGTATGACCCTCGCCCTGATCTTCCCGAGCGTGCCCGGAACCATCGCGGGCTTCGCGGCGGTCGGCTTCGGCATCGCGACGCTCATCCCCGCGGCCATGCATGCCGCCGACGAGCTGGCTGGACTGAAGCCGGGCGTGGGCCTCACGATCGTGTCGTGGCTGCTGCGGCTCGGCTTCCTGCTCTCGCCACCGTTCGTCGGCTTCATCGCCGACACCCAGAGCCTGCGCGCCGGGCTGATCGTGGCTCCCGCGGCGGCGTTGGTGGCGGTGCTGCTCGCCGGAGTGCTCGAGAAGCGCAGGGTTCGGGAGTAGGAATCACCGGCCTCTACAGTGGTGTGAAGGGGGTCTTCCCGCGCCCTCCCGCGAGTTTTCGCAGTATACGTATTCAATCCTTGGATTTTCCTGGAATATAGGCTTCCCTAAGTCCGTTGCATACGTATACCATCAGCGTCATGGGACACATCAAGCATCGAGCACTGCCGGTACTCGCCCTCGCAGCTGTGGGCATGATCGCCCTCTCCAGCTGCGGCGCCGGGACCCGCACCGACAACGCGAACTCGACAACGGTGTCGTGTGACTACACGGCTCCGGAGGGCAAGACCACGGTCAACGTCCTCGCCTACAACTCCTCGGCGATCGACCCTTTCACCGACACCATGGTGTCGAGCTGTTCGAACGACGACGTGACGCTGAAGCACGACCCGATCGACTTCGGCGGGCAGGTGACCAAGACCACGGCGACGCTCGCCGGCGACTCGGGCACCTACGACATCCTCGAAACCTACGGATTCGTCATCCCGGGCTTTGCCGAAGAGAAGAAGCTCGTTCCGCTGAACGACCTCTGGGACAAGTATGCCGACGACTACGGTCTGGGCGAGATCAGCGAGTCGATGGTGGAGGGCATGTCGTACGACGGCGACATCTACGCCATCCCGATGCAGGCGCAGATGTTCGTCATGGCATACCGCACGGATGTCTTCGACGACCTGGGGCTCGAGGTGCCGACCACCTTCGACGAGATGATCTCCGCCGCCGAGGCGATCCAGGCCGAGGGGCTCATGGACTACCCGATCGCGCTGCCGTGGCTCGCGACGAGCGACGTCTCCACCGGTTTCCAGGCCGCGATGAACTCGCTCGGCGCCGACTTCGTGAACGCCGACGGCGACGTGACGCTCGACGGCCCCGAGGCCAAGCAAGCCGTCGAGGCGATGCTCGCGCTCAAGCCGTACATGGATCCGCAGGTCACGACCTTCGACCAGCCCAAGGTGCAGCAGCAGATGTTCAACGGCACTGCGGCCATGTCGATCATGTTCTCGGGCCGGATGATCGACCTGACGCTGCCGGAGAACTCGAAGCTCTCCGACTCGTTCGGCTTCGCGGGGGCGCCCAAGCTCACGACTGACGCCGACTACTCCTACAACCGCCTGTCGATCGACGGATGGTCGATTCCGTTCAACACGAAGCTCGACCACGACATGCTCTTCCAGATGATGGCCTCGGCCGTCAGCGAAGACGCGTCGACGGCATCCGTTCCGGCGGCCTACCCGGCCCGCGAGGGGATGGTCACCGAAGAGAACTCGCCGTACGGCGCCGCCGCCAACGACTCGATCGCCTCGGCGATGCCGCCGATCGTGTCGCCGGTGCTGGCCGACCTGACGAACGAGATCCGCCCGATCCTCGTCGAGATCCTCAACGGCAACGTCTCCGTCGACGACGGGCTGGCGCAGATGCAGGCAACCGGCGAGTCCTTCGTCGGCTGATCCAGGACCGCCGGTCCGCGGCTGTGGCCTGAGCGCGAGTTCAGGCCACAGCTCGTCCAAGGGAGGACGCTTATGAAGACACGCGAGTTCTGGTTGCTCTTCGCACCGAGCCTGCTGGTGATGGGGGCGCTCCTCGTGCTCCCCCTGGTGCGCACGGTGCAGTGGAGCTTCGAGCAGGTCCGCTACGGCTCACCCGGATCGTTCGTCGGGCTCGACAACTTCGTCTACGCGCTGACTGATCCGCGCTTCCACCGGGCGGTCGCCTTCACCGTGATCGTCACGGTCATCACGACCGTGATCCTGCTCGTGTTCGGGTACATCATCGCGACAGGCGTCAACAGGATCACGACGTCCCGTCCGCTGGTACTCGGCATCCTGCTCGTCTCGTATGTGCTGCCCAACCTCGTGGGGGCTGTGGCGTTCTCGTGGCTGTTCGACGACAGCTTCGGCGGCGTCGTCAACCGGTTCATCGGGTTGATGGGCGGCACCCAGGTGCTCTGGTTCACCGACCAGGTTCCCAACGCGATCCTCGTGATCGCGAACACTGTCTGGTCGATGCTCCCGTTCGCGATGCTGATCATCCTGGCGGGGCTGCAGGGGGTGCCGAACGAACTGAAGGAAGCCGCGAAGATCGACGGAGCGAACGCCTTCCAGACCCACATCAGCGTGATCATCCCGACCATTCGCGGGGTGCTCGGGTTCGTGACGCTGATCACGATCATGGACGTCCTGAGGATGTTCGACAACCTGATCCCCCTGTCGCCGCAGGCGCAGTCGATCGGCAACGAGTCGATCATGCTCTACGTCTACTCGGTCGCCTTCGCCGACGGCGCACAGAACCTCGGCCTCGGCAGCGCGATCAACGTGCTCACCATCGTCCTCATCCTCATCATGCTGATCCCGTTCATCCGGGGCATCTTCAAGGAAGCGAAGGCAGAACGATGAGCCTCACGACCTCCGAGCTCTCCGACTCCGAGCTCTCCACCCGGGCGATCATCACCAGCGGCGCATCGAAGCGCAAGCGGCGCGGACCGAACCGCCCCCCGGTCGTCACCGGACTGCTGCTCGGCATCCTCTGCATCGTGATGCTCAGCCCGTTCATCTGGATGGCGCTGTCGGTCACGAAGCCCACAGACGTCGCGTTCTCGAACCCGCCGGTGTTCTGGGACTACGAGCCCACGCTGCAGGCCTTCGTCAACCTGTGGGAGACGACCTACTTCGCGGACTACCTCGTCAACACCCTCGTGGTCGCCGTCGTCTCGACCGTGCTCGCGCTGGTCATCGGCATCCCCGCGGCGTACGCGCTCTCGAGGTTCCCGAGCTATGTTTCGGCGCTGCTGCTGGTGCTCGCCCTGATCTTCCGGGCGCTCCCGCGCTTCTCGGTCGTCCTGCCGATGTACGACATCAGCCGGGCGCTCGGCATCTACGACACCACGTTCGCGCTGGCGATCGCCCTGGTCGCGATCAACCAGCCGTTCACGATCTGGCTGCTGCGCAACTTCTTCGCCGAGATCCCGAAGGAGCTCGACGAGGCCGCCATGATCGACGGCTGCACCAGGATCGGGATGCTGCGCCGGGTCATGATCCCGCTGATGGGCCCCGGCATCCTGACGGCCGGCATCTTCGTGTTCCTGTTCGCGTTCCAGGAGTACCTGACGGCTCTCGTGCTCACCGACACCTCGTCGAAGACCGTGCCGGTCTTCATCGCCACCCAGCTCGGGCAGACCCTGCCGATGCTGCAACAGGCGGGCGCCGCATCCATGCTGCTCACGATCCCGGTGTTCGTGATCGCGTTCATCGCGCAGAAGTACCTCGTCGCCGGTCTCAGCGACGGCGCTGTGAAGGGCTGACGTGTCGGTCGCGGCCGCGCCCCTCGTGCTGCTCGCGGGTATGAACTGCACGGCCGACCTGTGGGCGGATGCGCGATTCGACGGGGCAGGGTTCGAGGGTGCGATCCGGCCCATGCTGGATCGCCCCTCGATCGCCGAGCAGGTCGCGGCGCTGCTCGACGCGCTTCCCGAGAACTTCGTGCTCGTCGGTCACTCGCTCGGCGGCATCGTCGGCATGGCACTCGCCCTCGCCGCGCCCGAGCGTGTGGCGGGGCTCGTGCTCGTCTCCACGAACGCGAAGGCGCCGACGGAGGCGCAGCGATCGGGATGGGGCGACTGGCTGACCCGACTGGACGCCGGCACTGACGCCCGAGCGCTGCAGCAGAGCATCCTGTCCCCGCTTCTCGGGGAGCGCCTCGTGCGAGACCGACCCGATGTGGTGCAGCGGACTCTGCGTATGGGGGAGGAGACGGGCGCTGAACGGCTGAGGGCTCAACTCGCGATGCAGCTCACCCGCACCGACCTGCTCGCCCGCCTGCCCGAGCTGACGATGCCGACGCTCGTCGTGTCGGGGCTCGACGACGTGATCTGCCCACCGCACTTCCACACCGAGATCGTGTCGGCGATGGCCGACGCGCGGCTCGTGAGTCTGGATGCCGGGCACCTTCTGCCGCTCGAGCGGCCGCGGGAGTTCGGGCGTCTCGTGCGGTCGTGGATGTCGCAGCAGCGATTGGCGGGTGCCGTCGCCTGACGGCGCGCGCGCGTGGACGGCGCGCCCAGTTGAGCGGCGTCTCCTCCTGAGGAGACGTGCGGGTCAGCGCTCGGGGGTTGCCAGCCCGCGCAGATGTGCCATGAGCGACGAGGCGAGGTTGTAGACGACGAGGTCGGCGCCGTCGGAGAACGCCGCGCTCGCCGCATCCCGTGTGCCGACGATGTCCATGCGCAGTGAGCCGGCGCGCGCGAGCGCCGAATGCACGGCCGCGATCGCCTCCGGCACCGGCTGATCGTCGGGACCGGAGCTGGCCGCGAGATCGGCGGGCCCCACCATGATGCCGTCGAGCCTCGTCGTCGAGACGATCGAGTCGACGCTCGCGACCCCTCCCGGCGACTCGATCATGCCGAGCACGAGCGTGTTCTCGAGCCACCAGTCGCGGTGGTCTCGCGGCGCGACGAGGCCGAATCGCCCCGCCCGGCTGTAGGTCGCGAAGCCCCGGTTGCCGACGGGCGGGTACATCGCCGCGTCGACCAGCGCCGCTGCATCCGCCGCCGTGTCGAGGTGGGGAGCGAGGATGCCCTCCGCGCCCTGGTCGAGCACCCGAAGGATCTGCCCGCGATCGCCCTCGCCGACCCGCACGATCACCGGCACTCCGTGCACCTGGGCCAGCGTGATGTGCTGGCGCAGGGCGACGAGGTCGGCCGGTCCGTGCTCGCAGTCGATCAGCACGAAGTCGAACTCGGCGACCGCGAGCATCTCGACGAGCTCCTCCGACGGCATCCGCAGCAAGGCGCCGATCAGTTTCTCGCCGGCGAGCGCGCGAGCACGCAGAGAGGGCATCACGCCACCATGCCCGCCGAGAGATCGACGTCGGCTCCGCACATGCCCGGCATCGCCAGCATCGCGATGACCGCGGCGCCGACCTCGTCCTCCGTCACCATGCGCCCGAGCGCCGCGCGAGAGACGAACGCCTGCTCGGCATCGTCGATGCTCGTGCCCGATCTCGCGGCCTCGAGGCGGAAGTTGCGCTCCATGCGCGGACCCTGCACCGGCCCCGGCGAGAGCGAGTTCACCCGGACCCCGGCCGCCCCGACCTCGAACGCGAGGGTCGAGGTGAGCCCGATCACGGCCATCTTCGACGCGCAGTACGGTGTGCGGTGCGCGAGGGGACGCTTGCCCGAGACGGATGCGACGTTGATCACGTCACCGTCGCCACGCTCGACCATGCCCGGCAGCAGCGCCTTGCAGAGCAGGTAGGTGCCTCGCACGTTCACGGCGAACACCTCGTCCCAGTCGGCGACGTCGATGTCGGTGAGGGCCGCGACGGGGCCGGGGATGCCGGCGTTGTTCACGAGGATCGACACCTCGGTGCCGGCGAGCTGCTCGCGCAGCGCATCGACGGATGCCGCGTCAGACACGTCGCACGTGAGCGCGCGGGCCCGTGCACCGAGCTCATCGACGACGCGACCGAGCTTCTCGGCATCCCTCCCGACGACGACCACCTGCGCACCGGCGGCGTGCAGCGCCCGGGCGATGGCCGCCCCGAGTCCGCTGCCGCCGCCGGTGACCACCGCCGTGCGACCGGTGAGGTCGGTCATCGCGCGTCCGCGCCGACCGCCGCGTGGCTCTCGTCGATCCAGGCGAACTCGGTGCCGGCATGCCGCCAGGCGCGGGCGTCACCCGAGCGGGCGTGGCCCTCGAACAGCTCGACACGGGCGGCGCGACCGCACACCGCGCCGAGCTCGGCCGACGACTGGGTGTTCTGCACCTCCTGGTAGGTGACGGTGCGCAGGTACTTGCCCACCCAGAGTCCGCCCGTGTAGCGAGCGGCGCCGAGGGTCGGAAGCACGTGGTTGGTGCCGATGACCTTGTCGCCGTAGGAGACGCAGGTGTTCTCACCGAGGAACAGGGCGCCGTAGTCGTGCATCCGCGTCAGGGCCTCGCGCGGGTTCTGCGTGAAGATCTGCACGTGCTCGAAGGCGAAGTCGTCGGCGATCCGGTAGGCCTCGTCGAGGTCGTCGGCGACGATCACCTGACCCCAGTCGCGCCAGGCGGGCCCGGCGTAGTCGCGCGTGGGCATACCGGGAAGGATCTTCTCGATCCAGTCCATGACCTCCTCGGCGAGAGCCTGCGACGTGGTCACCAGCACCGCGGGGGAGTCGGGACCGTGCTCGGCCTGCGAGAGCAGATCGACCGCGGTGAAGAACGGATCGGCGTGCTCGTCGGCGACGATGAGGATCTCGGTGGGGCCGGCGAAAAGATCGATGCCGACCTCTCCGAACAGCTGGCGCTTGGCCTCGGCGACGTAGGCGTTGCCGGGGCCGGCGATCATGTTGACGGGGTCGATCGAATCGGTGCCGACGGCCATCGCCGCGACGGCCTGCACGCCACCGAGGATGTAGATCTCGTCGGCGCCGGCCATCTTCATCGCCGCGACCGTCGCGGCGGGGATCTCTCCGCGGATGGGAGGGGTGCACGCGACGACGCGGGGCACGCCCGCGACCTTCGCGGTGATGATCGTCATGTGGGCCGAGGCGGTCAGCGGGTACTTGCCGCCGGGGATGTAGGCCCCGGCCGCCTGCACGGGAACGTGCTTCTGTCCGAGGAAGACCCCGGGCAGCGTCTCGACCTCGATGTCGACGAGCGAATCCCGCTGCGCCTGCGCGAAGCGGCGCACCTGGCTCTGCACGAACTCGATGTCGGTGATCACCTGCGGGTCGAGGGTGGCGATGATCTCGCTGATCTCGTCATCGGACAGTCGATAGGAGTCGCGGCTCCAGTTGTCGAACTGTTCCGCGTACCGCCGCACTGCGGTGTCGCCGTTCTCCCGGATGTCGCCGATGATCCCCCTCACGCGCTCGGCGACATCCTGCTGAGCGGTGTCCGCGAACGTCTTCGTCGGCGCGGTCTTCAGATGCAGGGGCATGGCCCTTCCTTTCATTGCATACGTATGTGCTGATTATGACCGCGTATGCATCGGGGCGTCAAGGGCGGTAGAATCCGTGAGATCGAGGGGGAGGCGCCAGATGGTGGTCACAAGTCGCGATGTGGCTCGCTTGGCGGGTGTCTCGCAGCCGACGGTCTCTCGGGCACTGCGCGACGATGCGCGGGTGTCCGAGGCGACCAAGCTCCGGGTGCGAGAGGCCGCGCAGCTGCTGGGCTACGTGCCGAGCGAGGCGGGCAGGGCTCTGTCATCCGGTCGTACCCGCCGCATCGGCCTGCTGCTCACCGATCTCGACAACCAGTTCTATTCGCACATCATCGCCCCGGTGCACCGGGAGCTCGAGGCGCTCGGGTATCAGCTGATGCTGCACACCGAGTCGGCCGACAACGACACGATCGTCGAACGTCTGCTGGCGAACGGCCTCGACGGCGTCATCCTGGCGACCACCACGGTCGAGTCCGTCGCTCCCCTGCGTCTCAAGGATCGCGGCCTGCCGTTCGTCTACTTCAACCGCACCGGATCCTTCGTCGAGGCGGATGCCACGGTGGTCGACCCCGCTCCCGGGTACCGCGAGGTGGTCAGACGTGCGGTCGAGCTGGGGCACGCGAGAGCCGGTGCCGTGCTCGGGCCGAGCAACACCAGCACCGCGCAGAGCCGCGAGGCCGCGCTGCGCGAGGCGCTCGTGGCGGAGGGTGTGGTGCTGCACGAGGCGGATGTCCGGCGCGTCCCGTACGGTGCCGCCGAAGGAGAGGCCGCCGCGACCGAGATCCTCGCGGTGCCGGATCGGCCGACGCTGCTGTTCTGCGGCAACGATGTCGTCGCCTACGGAGCCCTGAACGCCGCGCACCGAGCCGGGCTCCGCGTGCCCGAAGACCTCTCGATCGTGGGCTTCGACGACCTGCCCGAAGCGGCGTGGCCGATCATCGACCTGGCGACCATCGGCTACGACATCGCCGGAATGGCGCGTGCCGCGGCTGGCCTGATCGTGCGCCGCATCGAGGATCCGGACGCCCCCCTCGAGAACACGCGCTTCGAATCCGCCTTCGTGCCGCGGCGCACCCTGGCTGCCGCGCACACCGCCTGACGCCTCCACCGCGGAATGATCACCGTGTGCGCAGGATCTTCTCTTGCGCTGGTTTGTGCATACGCATACACTGACGAAGACGGAGCCAGCGATCACCGATGAACCGCAGCTTCGCATCCTGAAGGAGTGAAAAGCGTGTCTCTCGACCCGGTTGCCTATCTGCCGTACCAAGACCCCGACGACTTCATCCGCGAGGTCACCGATCTGATCTGGGTCGATCGGTCGATCAGCTTCATCCGCGAAAACTACGAACCCGACTCGATCGTGCACGGCGCCTACGGCACCTCCACGACGCGTCAGGAGGTCATCGAGGGCACGCTCATGCGCATCTCGGCGACTCCCGATCGCACCGGCCAGGCCGAGGACGTGATCTGGGAAGCCCGTGGAGACGACGCGTTCCTCAGCTCGCACCTCGTGCTCTCCGGACACCTGCAGACCTCCTCCCACAGCCGTACGATCGCCAACTGCCTCTACCGCAAGGGCCGCATGGTCGAGGAGTGGGTGGTGCGCGACTCGCTCGCCGGTGCGCTCGAGAGCGGCCTCGACCTCGACGAGCTGGCCCGTGCGCAGGCGTTCCGCGGGTACACGGGCTCGTGGACCGAGCCGGCGCCGTCCGATCCGATCGCGAAGGGCGACTCGGGCGTCCGCCCCGACGACTACCGCTCCGAGGTCGAGACCGTGATCGACATGATCCAGACGGTGTGGAACGAGCGCGATCTGCAGAAGGTCGAGAAGTTCTTCCACCGCGACCTCGTGCTGCTGACGGTCGGCAACCGCGTCGTCATCCGACCCGAGGGCTACCGCCGCGCGCTGCTGCGGTTCCTCGAGTCGTTCCCCGGTGGGCAGTTCGAGATCCGCGACATCCAGACCAACTACGACGTGCGGTACGCGGGCCTCCGGGTCGCCGTCACGTGGAAGTTCGTCGGCGACTACAACGGCGTCCCCAACTACGGCAGCCTCACCGGCAAGCCCGTCGACGTGCTCGGCATCTCGCAGTTCACGTTCCACCAGGGAGCGCTCGTCAAAGAGGTGCGGCTGTGGGACGACATCGCCCTGCGCGCCCAGATCGCGGGTCTCCGCGGCGACGAGCCCGCGGCCTTCAGCAACATCTACTGATCAGCGACTGATCGACAGGAGAAGAAGAAATGAGCAACGCCATCGTCGACCAGGTCGACGTCATCGTCGATGCAGACGAGATCGCACGCCGCACCATCCGCCGTTCCGACTGGGTGCCGTGCAACTCGGCCTTCATCGACTGCCGGACCCCGGGTTCTGACCGCAAGGAGAACTACTCCTTCATCGGGGCGGGTGTCTCGCAGAACGCGAGCCAGTACGTGAACCTGGAGATGAACCACGGCTTCAACACCGGCGCCGCCGGCATGCCGAACGGCATCTCGAACAACCTGCACCTGCACTTCACCGCCGAGGTCTTCATCAACCTCGGTGGCGAGTTCCGGCTCCGCTGGGGTGTCGACGGCAAGCAGGGCGAGTACATCAGCCATGACGGCGACATCGTCACGATCCCCACGTGGATCTTCCGCGGCTTCACCAACGAGGGTCCGGATGACGGCATCCTCTACACGGTGCTCGGTCGCGACGACAACGGCGGCATCATCTGGGGTCCTTCGGTGCTGCGTGAGGCGGAGTCGTACGGGCTGCACCTCACGGCCGACAACAAGCTCATCGACACGGTCGCGGGCGATGTGCTGCCCGACGATGTGCCGCTGATCACGCCGATGAAGCAGCACTACATCGACGAGCTGACGACCTACACGGTCGAGGACATGCGTTCGCGCGTGATCCAGCCGGGCGACCGGAAGTACTCGGCGGCGGCGCTGCTGTGCGCCGCGGTCGACGGGGGCCGCGTCGAGCTCGCCACCGCCATCGGCTACGGCATGAGCGAGAACCGTCGCCAGGTGCCGAACGTCACCGAGCCCCACTCGTTCAACCTCGCATGGGTGCGTGCCGAGGCCGGCCAGGGTGTGCTGCGCCACCGCCACGACAAGACGCAGGCGCTGCTGTTCAAGACCGGACGCTGGGAGGTCACCCTCAACGGCGACCCGTCGACCGCGGTCACGCTCGGCGCGGGCGACACGTTCTCGGTGCCCGAGGGCAGCTGGCGCTCGTACGTGTGCGTCGAAGGCGACGAGACCGGCACCGGAACCGTGCTCGTGATCAACGGCGGCGACGACCGCGTCTACCTCGAGTGGGCTCCGGAGGTCATCGAGGCCGCCGCGGTCGCCGACTGGACCATCGACCCCAACGGCTACCTGGCCCCGCTCGGGGTGATGGTCACCGCCACCGAAGATGACTGAGACTGACGGGGCGCGAGGAGCTTCCNTCGCGCCCCGGCGTCTCCGCCGGACAGCCGGATGCTGCGGGGCTGCGCGTCGCGGCGGTGTCGCCCGAGATCGTCATCGGCGATCTCGACGGCAACCTCGACCGCATCCGCTCGGCGATCTCGGCGGCCGCTCGTCGCGGGGCGCAGCTGATCGTGCTGCCGGAGCTCGCCACGAGCGGGTACGTGTTCGCGGATCGAGACGAGGCGCGGGGCGCGGCGATGAGCGCCGATGATCCGCGCTGGGCATCGGTGCAGGGTGCGATTCCCGCGGATGCCGTCGTCGTGGTCGGGTACGCGGAGACCGCCGGCGACCTGCTGTTCAACACGGCCGCTGTGCTCACCCGCGACGCGCGCCTGGCCGACTACCGCAAGGCTCACCTGTGGGGATCCGAGAAGCTGGTCTTCGACAGTGGGGCGGAGGCGGGCCTCGTGATCGATGCGCCGTTCGGCCGACTCGGCGTGGCGCTCTGCTACGACAACGAGTTCCCCGAGGTGCCCCGCCGTCTCGCGCTCGCGGGCGCCGACGTGCTCGCGCTTCCGGTCAACTGGCCGCTCGTGTCTCGTCCTGAGGGCGAGCATGCGCCTGAGCTGATCCAGGCGATGGCGGCGGCCCGATCATCCCGGCTGCCGGTGGTGATCGCCGACCGGTGGGGATCCGAGCGCGGGGTGGACTGGACCGACGGCACGGCGATCATCGACGAGCAGGGCTGGATCGTCGCGTTCCGGGCCGTGATGGGGGCGACCGCCGTGCTGTCGCTCGATGCCGTCCGCAGCAAGGCGCTCCCGCCACACAACGATCTGTTCGCCGACCGTCGGGCCGACCTGTACTGAGCGGCTCCCCGGGGAGTGGTCAGCCGAGAGCCGTGCGCCCCTGGTGCTCGGGCAGGCGTTCGCGCAGCATCCGCTCCGCCAGCTCGGCGAGCTTCTGGGTCGCCGGCGAGAGCAGCACGCCTTGACGCTGCACGAGGGCGATCGTGTCGTGCATCGGTTCGGCGAACGGGAACGTGCAGATGCCGGTGGGAAACGCCTCGGACTCCGCGATGGACCGAGACACGATCGTGTCGGCCGTGCCCGCGGCGACCAGGCTGAGCGCCGTCTCGACGTGCTCGACTTCGACGGCGGGCTCGATCGTGAGGCCCCGCAGTCGGGCCCGTTCGAGAAGCTGGCGCCGCGTCGGGTCGTCCCATCCGGCGAACGCGTCGTAGAGCACGAGCTTGGCGTCGGCGACCTCATCGATCGTGACCGCCGGGGCATCGGGCTCGCGGGTGGTCGAGGCATAGAGCACCTCGTCGCGGAAGAGGGGGCGCACGTCGAGGCCGTCCTCGTCGACGGGCAGCACGAGCAGGCCGGCCTCGAGCTCGCCCGCGGCGATCGAACGTGCGACGTGCGCGGAGTTGATGCCGACCAGGCGCAGCCGCACGTTCGGATGCCGGTGGTGGAAGGTCTCGGCGAGGTCGGCGAGCGCGTAGTATGCCGCGTTGCGCAGCACGCCGAAGGTGCAGGTGCCGCGCTCGAGCGACGCCAGCGCCTGGATCGTGTCGATGCCGTTCTGCACCGCGCTCACCGCCTGTGCGGCGTGCGGTCGCAGTTCGAGCGCCGCCGCCGTCGGCACGAGACGCCTGCTGCCGCGGGCGAAGAGCGTGGTGCCGAGCTCGCGCTCGAGCCGCGCGACCAGCTCGGAGACGGATGCCTGTGTCATGCCGAGGCTCTTCGCCGCCGCCGTGAACGAACCGTCATCGAGTGCGGCGAGGAAGGCGGTCAGCTGCGTGATTGTCACACCCAATGGTAAACCCGATGGTCATCTCAGGATCATCAGGGTTGTCTCGTGGATGCCACGGATCTAGCCTTCCTGCATGCGTTACTCCTCAGCAGTGCTCGCCCGCTTCGACGGCGATTTCCACCACCTCAAGACCCCGCTCATCGATGCACCGGCCGCGCAGCGCGACCCCGCGGTGATCGAGACCGTGACGAGCATGCTCGCCGACATCCGAGAGCGTGGCCTCGATGCCGTGCTCGACTACGCCAGGAAGCTCGACAACTACCAGGGCGCCGACATCGAGCTCACCGCCGAGCAGATCGCGAGCAGTGGAGACCGGCTCGACCCGGATCTGCGTGCGGCGATCGAACTGGGCGCCGAGCGGACGCAGGCGTTCGCTCGCGCCTCCCGCGAGCACCTGACCGACTTCGAGACCGAGTTCGTTCCCGGCATCGTGACCGGCGCCAAGTACATCCCGGTCTCACGCGTCGGTGCGTACCTGCCCGCCGGGCGCTTCCCGCTCACGGCCAGCGCGTTCATGACGGTCGGCGTCGCCAAGGCCGCCGGTGTGCCGACCGTGATCGCCTGCACGCCTCCGCAGCCCGACGGCGGAGCTAATGACGCCGTCGTCTACGCAGCCCACCTCTCTGGCGTCGACCGTGTGTTCGTGATCGGCGGAGTGCAAGCGCTCGCCGCGATGGCCTACGGGCTGCTCGGAGACCTGCCCGTCGACATGCTCGTCGGAGCCGGCAACGCCTTCGTCGCCGAGGCCAAGCGCCAGCTGTTCGGCACGGTCGCGATCGACCTGCTCGCGGGCCCGAGCGAGGTCGCCGTCATCTCGGACGAGACCGCAGACCCGGTGCTCGTCGCCGCCGATCTGCTGGGTCAGGCCGAGCACGGGCCGAACTCTCCTGCGGCGCTCATCACGACCTCCGAAGAGCACGGTCACGCCGTGATCGCCGAGATCGAACGACAGCTCGAGACGCTGGCGACCGTCGACATCGCGGGTGCCGCCTGGCGTGACTACGGCGTCGTCACAGTCGCGAAGGACCGCGAGACCGCCGCGGCGCTCATGGACGATCTCGCGCCCGAGCACCTCGAACTGCTGACAGCCGACGACGATTGGTACCACGAGAATCTGCGCAACTACGGCTCGATCTTCCTCGGGCCCTGGAGCACCGTCGCGTACTCCGACAAGGGCATGGCAGGCACGAACCACGTGCTGCCGACGGCCGGTGGCGCCAAGCACAGCGCGGGCCTCTCGGTCTCGCGCTTCCTCAAGCCGCTCACCTATCAGCGCATCAGCCGCGAGGCGACGCCCGAGCTCGCGAACGCCGTGCAGGTGATCTCCGATTCCGAGGGGATGGCCGCGCACAGCGCGACCGCCACGCTGCGGTTGGATCGCCTCGCCTGACTCCTGGGGGATCCGCCTCCGGGGGCCTGTTCCGACGCCGACGGGTCGGTCGGTGCCGGATGCAGGGCCGAATGACAGATGCAGGGCGAGATCACCGATCTCGCCCTGCATCCGTTCTTTCGCCCTGCAGGTGTTCCGCCCGCTGACAGCTGCGAGCGGCCACCGATCCTCAGAGGGCGGTGTAGCCGCCGTCGACGAGGTGGTAGCTGCCGGTGATGAAGCTGGCGGCGTCGCTGGCGAGGAAGGCGATGAGGTTCGCGACCTCGTCGGCCTGGCCGAGGCGGCCGATCGGGTGCTTGCTGACGAGGAACTCCTTGGCTTCGTCACCCATGGTGGCGAGCAGCGGGGTGTCGATGAAGCCGGGGCCGACGGAGTTCACGCGCACGCCCTGTGCGGAGTACTCGAGGGCGGCCGACTTGGTCATGCCGACGACCGCGTGCTTGGCGGCGACGTATGCGGGGGAGCCGGCGAAGCCGACGCTGCCGAGGATCGATGCGATGTTGACGACAGAGCCGCCGCCGTTCGCGAGGATCGAGGGGATCTGCGCCTTCATGTTGCGGAAGACGGCGTTGAGGTTGATCGAGATGACCTTGTCCCAGGCCTCGTCGTCGTACTCGGCGGTGGGGGCGGATGCTCCGCCGATGCCGGCGTTGTTCACACCGATGCGCAGGGGGGCGAGCGTGTTCGCGAGTTCGATCGAGCTGGCGATCCAGGCGGTGTCGGTCGCATCTCCGACGGATGCCTCGGCGGTGCCGCCGGCGGCGCGGATCTCGTCGACGACCGCGTTCGCGTTGTCCGCGTTGAGGTCGTTGACGACGACGGATGCGCCGTTCTGGGCGAGCAGCAGAGCGGTCGAGCGTCCGATTCCGCTGCCTGCTCCCGTCACGATCGCCGAGCGGTTCGAGACGTCGTACTGAGCCACGAGTGGCTCCTCTCCCGGACGGTCGCGGTGCCGGGAGATCTTCTCGGACGGTCCGTCCTTCTCTCCAGCCTACGCCTGCGAGAGTGAGGTGGATGCGTGTGAATGGAATTTCTCGGTCAGCCCGCGGAGCGTATCGAGGCCCGCTCGATGACCGGCATCGGGATCAGCACCGCGCCGAGCGGGCGCTCGCCGAGCAGCATCTCGACGGCCGTGCGACCCATGACGTCGTAGGGGAGCCGTGCAGTCGTCAGGCCCGGTCGCTGGAAGCTCGCGAGCTCCTCATCGTCGAACGATGCGACCGAGATATCGTCGGGAACCCGCAGCCCGCGCTCCGCGATCGCCTGGTATGTGCCGAATGCCACGCCGTCGTTGCCGGCCAGGATCGCCGTGAGGTCGGGGTGCGCGTCGAGCATCTGCAGCGTCCGCGTGTATCCGATGTCGGGGTTCCACTCGGGGACGTCGATGATGAGCGGGTCGACGCCTGCCTCGGCGAATGCGGCGCGAATGCCGTCGAACCGCGGCCCGATGGTGACCGAGTGCAACGGCGACGAGACCGCGCGGGGGTTGTTGCCGATCACTCCGACACGACGATGTCCGGCTTCCGTGAGCAGGCGCGCCATCGCATGGCCAGCGGTGCGTTCGTCGGGGAGCACGGAGGGGTGCCCCGTCGTCGAGGTGCCGTTGACGATCACGACGGGAACGTCGGCGGGTGTCTCAGGTACCTCGATCATGCGGGCTCCGAGGAGTCCGATCAGGATGCCGTCGACTCGGCGATCGATCATCGCCTGGATCTCGTCCGAGATCGTCGCGTCGTCACCCTCCGTCTCGGCGATGAGGACGGTGTGGCCGTGCTCCTTCGCGGCGGAGAGCAGGCCGCGGATCATCTCGGATGCGTAGCGGGTCACCGTGATCTGGTCGGAGATGAACCCGAGGGTCTTCGTCTTGCCGAGCCGCAGGCTCTGTGCAGCCGGGTTCGGGCGGTAGCCGAGCTCCTCGGCGGCGGCGCGGACCCGGCGCGCGGCATCGGCCGAGAGGCGTGAACCGGGCCGGTCGTTCAGGATCATGCTGACGGCGGTCTTCGACATTCCCGAGAGCGCGGCGACATCGGCGAGCGTCGGCCTGCGATCGACGTTCTTCGGCACCGGCTTCCTCCTGTCGTGACATCTCCAGCTTAGGCAGTGCACGAGATGCCCCGAAACCGCCTGAGTTGAATTGATTTAGCAAAATGCTTGCAGCCCCCAATCCGCGATGCTAATCTCGGCGTGCTGAATCAATTCAGCACCTCCGCGCGGAGACTGCATCCCGCCTGCGGAGTCACTCACTCAGGAGAGAACATCGTGGTTGATCTCACTCGCAGGGCTCTGCTCGGGGCGATCGGACTGGGCATCGTCGGCACTGTCGTCTCGTGGCCGAGACTCACCGGATCCGACATCCCCGGCCGCGGCACAGACACTCTGACCGTCGCCCTCTTCGGCACTGCCCAGGACGCCGTGGCGCGTCAGGCGCTGGTCGACGGCTTCCAGCGCAAGCACCCCGGCATCGAGGTGCGCATCGTCGCCATCCAGGGTCAGGACTGGAGCGAGTACTTCGCGAAGATCCTCACGATGATCGCCGCGGGCACGCCGCCCGACGTCGTCACGGTCGCGACCGAGGGGGCGCAGCTCTTCGCATCGCGCCTCGCGCATCCTCTCGACGATTTCGTGCGCAGAGACGCGGCGGAGATGCAGGAGTACTTCGACGACGTGAATCCGACGCTCATCGAGGCGTTCATGTACCAGGGCAGCCTGTTCCAGATGCCCGACAACTTCAACGCGGCGAACGTCTTCTACAGCACCCAGGCCATGGAGCGCGCAGGGCTCGAACGCCCCGCCGACAACTGGACGCTCGAGGAGTTCCTCGGCACCGCCCGTGCGATGAAGAAGAGCGCGTCGGGTCAGTTCCTGCCCTACTTCTGGAACAACCGGCTGTGGGGCGGGGTCGTCCCCTGGCTGTACGTGAACAACACGAGCTTTCTCCGAGAGGAGAAGTCCGGAGGCGGTGACTGGTTCTGGGACCGCTTCTACCCGGGCCAGCCTGCCCGCAGCGGAGGCTATGTGTGGAAGCAGGCCGACGCGCTCAACGAGCATGCCGTCGAGAGCTTCTCGGTTCTCGAACGCATGGTCTCGGAGGGTCTTGCGGCGAACCCTGCACAGGGAGGCGGAAACGAGCTGGTCTCGCTGTTCTCCACCGGCGCGGTCGGAATGACTCCCGCGGGCGGATTCTGGGTGCGCGGCCTCGAAGAGGCGGGCGTCGCGAACGACGCCTATGACGTCACCTACTTCCCGCGGATGTCGGGGCAGCGGCACCAGTTCGGCGCGGGCGGGTACGCGATCATGGAGACCTCTACGCGCAAGGACGAGGCGTGGGAATGGCTCAAGTACTGCGTCTCGGTCGAGGGCATGAAGATCGCCCACCCGAAGCCGGACTCATCACTTCCTCGCCGCTCGCTCAACGCCGAACTGTACGGAGCCGGAGTCGGCCCCGCGCACTGGGAAGTCTTCTACGACACCCTCGACAAGTTCCCCGACACCGGCCCGATGCCGGCGCCTCCCCAGCAGGCCGCCGTCGAGTCGGCGCTGCTCAAGAACGTGGTGTCGACCATCACCAACGGCCCTTCCGGTGTGCGCCGGGGCCTGGAGACGATGCAGCGAGATCTCGAGATCGCGCTGGGAGGACGATGATGTCGGAGAGCACTCGAACCCTCACGGTCCCGCCGGGAGCACGCGCCGAGACCGGCACCGTCGCCCGCTCGGGCCGGTCCGTCATCTGGGTCTTCCTGGCCCCCACGGTGATCGGCCTCGGGCTGTTCAACCTCGTCCCGATCGTCGGATCGTTCGTCCTGGCGTTCTTCCGCTGGGACATCATCTCGGACCCCGTGTTCGTCGGGCTCGACAACTTCGTCGACCTCGCGACCAATCCCACGGTGCGCGTGTCATTCCTGAACACCATCGGCTTCGTCATCGTGGCGGTCATCCTGCAGCTCACGGTCGCGCTGGTGCTCGCCATCCTCGTCCAATCGAAGATGCCGACGTGGCTGCGCACCTTCTTCCGGTCGTCGCTGTTCTTCCCGCTGATCCTCTCGGCCGCATCCGTCTCGCTCATCATGGCGTACCTGTTCAACCAGGAGTTCGGGCTCGTGAACCAGACGCTCAACCTGATCGGCATCGCCGATGTCGGGTGGCTGACGACCGGGTTCGGGGCGAAGGTCGTGGTGCTGCTGGTCTACGTGTGGCAGAACTTCGGCTTCACGTTCCTGCTCTTCATCGGAGGGCTCGCGGCGATCCCGAGCGAGGTCTACGAGGCATCCTCTCTCGACGGCGCGGCCGGGTGGACGCAGTTCCGCATGATCACGCTGCCCCTCGTGAGCCCGACCCTGCTTGTCGCGTCGGTCATGGCCATCATCAACGCGCTGCAGATCTTCGATCAGCCGTGGGTGCTCACCCGCGGCGGTCCCGGTGATGAGACCCGAACCGCGGTGATGGTGATCTACGAGTCCGCCTTCCGGGAGCTCGACTTCGGGGGCGCCTCCGCCATCGGAATCGTGTTGACGCTTCTCATCATGCTCGTCACGGCCATCCAGTTCCGGCTGAGCCGCCGATTCGTCTTCTACGGGTGAGGTCATCATGACTACGACAATCATCACCAAGCGCTCGTGGGCCCACAGCCTCGGCACAGGCGGAAAGTTCGTCATCCTCGGGCTGGCGGCCTTCCTCACTCTCGGACCGGTCGTCTGGACCCTCGTCACGGCGCTCTCGCCCACCGACAGCGTCACTCAGGAGGTCACCGTCGGCTTCGGAGCGTTCGCCGATGTCTTCACCAAGATCCCGCTCTGGCTGTACGCCTGGAACAGCGCGCTCGTGGTGATGCTCGTCGCGGCGGGGCAGATGCTCTCGGCGGCGATGGCGGGCTACGTCTTCGCCAAGTTCGAGTTCCGCAGCAAGAAGATCCTCTTCGCTCTGATCCTCGCGACCATGATGGTGCCGCTGCAGGTCACGATCGTGCCCGTGTTCATGCTCGTGAGGGGCATGGGGCTCGCCGACACGCTCCTGGCGCTCATCGTGCCCGCCCTGCCCACCGCGTTCGGCACGTTCCTGATGCGGCAGTACTTCATGGGGATCCCGACGGAACTGGGCGAAGCCGCGCAGCTCGACGGCGCAGGGCCCTGGCGCACGTTCTTCGGCGTCTACCTGCCGCTGGCGACGCCGGCACTCGCGATCGTCGGCATCCTCGCCTTCAACTATCACTGGAACGAGTTCTTCCGGCCGCTCATCATGACGATCAGCGACCAGAACTTCACCCTGCCATTGGGACTCGTGACGCTGCAGGGCAACCTCGGCACCGGCAGCATCTCGACGGTGCTCGCCGGAGTGATCCTCTCGATGATCCCTGCGCTCCTGGTGTTCTTCTTCGGGCAGAAGCCGCTGCGCGAAGGACTCACAGCGGGCGTCGGCAAGTGACGCACGCCCCCATCAAGGAGAAAGACGACTGCCCGGTGACCCCCACTGACCTTCCCCCGGTCCGCACCACGAGCCCGCGCATGCACTTCGCCCCGCGGAACAACTGGATGAACGATCCGAACGGTCTCGTCTTCCATGACGGCCTGTACCACCTGTACTTCCAGTACAACCCGCAGGGCGTCGAACACGCCAACCTCAGCTGGGGTCATGCGACGAGCACCGATCTGCTGCGATGGACCGAGCATGACCCGGCGATCCTCTGCGATGACGATGCGCAGATCTATTCGGGCTCCGTCGTGGTCGATCACGGCAATACGTCCGGCTTCGGCACCGACCAGGATCCGGCGCTGGTGGCGCTCTACACGGCCGCGGCGCCGGGGCATCAGGCGCAGGCGCTCGCGTACAGCACCGACGGCGGGTACGTCTGGACGAAGTACTCGGGCAACCCCGTGCTCGACCGCGGCACGAGCGACTTCCGCGACCCGAAGGTGTTCCGCTACGACGACGGAGGAGACGGGTACTGGGTGATGGTCGCGGTCGAGGCCGAAGACCGCCAGGTGCTGTTCCACCGTTCCGACGACCTCAAGACCTGGACCCTCCTGTCGTCCTACGGCCCGGCGGGCCCGGTCGGCGGTGTGTGGGAGTGCCCCGACATGTTCCCGCTCGCGGTCGACGGCGATGACGACGACGTGCGCTGGGTGCTGCTGATCAGCCTCAACCCCGGGGGTATCGCGGGTGGTTCAGGAACGCATTACATCGTGGGCGATTTCGACGGCACGACGTTCCGCGCCTCCGTTCCCCACCCCACTCCGACGCGTGCGCTGCTGAGAGACGGGAGTCAGTCGCGCGACGAGTTGGAACGCTACGGCTGGATCGACTTCGGACCCGACTGCTATGCCGGGGTCACGTTCGACGGCCTCTCGCGCAACGAGCGGACGCTCATCGCCTGGATGGACAACTGGAAGTATGCCGGTCGCATCCCGACCGACGATTCCGATGAACACCGCAGCGCGATGACTCTTCCCCGACGCCTCTCGCTCGTACGCGATCGGGACGGTGACGTGCGACTGCGGCAGCATCCGGTGATTGATCTCGAGGCGCCGGAGACATCGGACCTGGGCTCGCTCACCGAGGGTGCCGCGCTCGTCGCGGACGCGTCGGATGCCGTGCGGATCCGGGTCTCGGCGCTGTTCGGGGAGGCGCAGAGCGTCGAGCTGCGCATCGGATCAGAGGCGGAAGGCGGCGCGGTCGTGATCCGGCAGGACCATGCCGGTTCCCGCATCGAGCTCGACCGTCCGGATGCGGGGATGCCGGACGGATTCCGGAGTTCGACCTCCGCTCCTCTCGCCCGGGGCGACGAGATCGAGTGGGAGATCTGGATCGATGCACTCAACGAGCAGGTGTCATCACTCGAGCTCTTCGCCGAAAACGGGGAGAGGGTGCTCACCGCACTGATCCCCGCGTCGTCGTGCACCTTCGCGCTCGCCGCGGTCGGCGGCCGGCTCCTCCAGGCACGAGCGGACGTCGTGGAGATGCGGTGGTGACCGCTCCGCGCTGTCTCGTGGTCGGCGAGGCTCTCGTCGACGTCGTCGACGGCATGGCGCACCCGGGCGGCTCGCCGCTGAACATCGCCGTCGGCCTCGCCAGACTCGGACTCTCGACGAGCCTTCTCACCCGGATCGGAGACGACGCGCACGGACGGCTGCTCGAAGAGCATCTGGTCCGAGAGGGAGTCGGGGTGCCGCTGGTGAGCATCCGACCAGCGACGAGGACTTCCCGTGCGATCGCCGTGATCGGAGCTGACGGCTCGGCCGCCTACGACTTCGACATCGAGTGGGAGCTGTCCGCGCGCGCCGCGATCGTCGAGGCTGCTGATGCCGAGATAGTTCACGTCGGGTCGATCGGTGCGGCACTCGAGCCGGGAGCCACGGCCGTGCGGGCGATGCTCGCCACTATCCCTCGGGGGATCCTGCGCACATACGACCCGAACATCCGGCCGGCGCTGCTCGGACCGCGAGACGCCGCCGTGTCGCGCATCGAGTCGATCATGGCCGCATCGCACATCGTGAAGCTGAGCGATGAGGATGCCGACTGGCTCTACCCCGGTCGCGCGATCGGTGAGGTGCTCGAGCATGTGCTCGACCTCGGAGCCAGGCTGGCCGTCGTCACGAGAGGAGGCGAGGGCTGCGTCACCGCGGTCGCCGGCGCGGGAGAACCGGTGACGAGGCGGGCGTCGCCTGCGACCGTGGTCGACACGATCGGAGCCGGCGACGCGTTCATGTCGGGTCTCCTCTATGGGATCGTGTCGTCCGGCCTCGTCCCGGCGCTCACGGCCGCGATCTTCGCTCCCGATGCCGATGCTTCGAGCATGCTGGATCAGGCGACGGGAACTGCGCTCGCCAGTGCGGCGATCGCGGTGTCTCGTGCCGGGGCGGCGCCTCCACGCGCCGAGGACCTGGCGCGCTGGCCGAAGTCAGCAGGAAGCGCACCCCGTCTCGACTCTGCGCCCGCATCGGAGCGCATTCGCGTCGGGTGATCGCGATCGCAGGCGACACGCGTCGCTCGACTCCGGGATACTCAGCGAAGTGCGGGGTGCCGTCACGGAGCAGGGGTGCGACAATCGATGCAATCCGGGATGCCGTCGGCGTCGAACAACTCTCGGACATCGAGCCCGTCGACGATGCGGATGCTCACGGAGTCGAGAGGATGCCATGGGACTCGCCACGACACTCAAGCGGATCGAACTCGAGACGCGACCGATACATCCCGAGACCAGACGTGCTCTCGCCATCCGCTGGTCCGAGTTGCCCGAGCACGCGAAGACACCGAATCAGCTGCTCGGTCGTTGTGCGGTGGGATGTGAGGGAACCCATGGTGTCTTCCCGAAGTGCAACCTCACGTGCTCGCCTTGCTACCACTCGGCGGACGCCAACAAGGTGCGCATCGACGGTGACCACACGATCGAGAACGTCGAGCGTCAGATGTCGTATCTGCGTCAGGTGCGGGGGCCGCGAGCGCACGCGCAGCTGATCGGCGGTGAGGTCAGTCTGCTCTCGGCGGAGGATCATGCCCAGGCGCTTCTCGCGATGCGCGCGGTCGGCCGCGAGCCGATGTCGATGACCCACGGCGACTTCGAGTACGACTATCTGCTCGATGTCGTGCTCGACCAGGATCGCAAGCCGAGGTTCGACAAGGTGTCCTTCGCCGCACACTTCGACTCGCTGATGCGAGGTCGCAAGGGTGCGGTCCGCCCACACAGTGAAGCCGAGCTCAATCCGTTCCGCGAGAAGTTCGCGCAGATGTTCATCGACCTCAAGCGCGATCACGGAGTCGACAGCTACCTCGCGCACAACATGACCGTGACGCCGTCCAATGTCGACGAGGTCGAGCAGGTCACCCGCGACGTGCTCGACATGCCGTTCGACATGATGTCCTTCCAGCCGGCCGCGTTCATCGGCGACGACCGGCGCTGGCGCGAGGACTTCGGCGAGGTCACCATCGACGCCGTGTGGGAGCGGATCGAGGCGGGCGCCGGCCACAAGTTGCCCTGGCAGGCGACCCAGTTCGGCGACCCGCGATGCAACCGCTCCACGGTCGGCGTGCGGGTCGGCGGCGGGTTCGCGGCGTTGCTCGACCCCGACGATCCGAAGGACATCGCGGCACGCGACCGGTTCCTCGATCACTTCGGTGGAATGATCTTCGGCGGCATCCCGAAGCCTGTGCTCGTCGTGAAGGTGGTCCGTGCCGTCGCCGGCCACCCGGGTGACATCCCTCCTCTCATCGGCCTCGCCCGACGCGTACTCCGCCGTGCGGGCGGACTGCGTCGCGTGCTGCGCGAAGCGCGTCGGGGCAAGGTGTCCTTCAAGACCTTCGTGGTGCACAACTTCATGGACGCCGAGCAGGTCGACCCGGCGTGGAAGCTCATGGAACAGGGCATCGTCGCCGATGATCCGCTGCTGAAGGAGACTCAGGAGCGCCTCGGTTCGTGCATGTACGCGATGGCGCATCCGGAGGACGGACGCCTGGTTCCGGCGTGCGTGCAGCACTCCGTGCTCGACCCGATCGAGAACGTCGAACTGCGGCGTCTGCTGCCGATCCCCTCCATCCGCGACGGTGTCGAACCCCAGGTCGTCTCACGGCCCTCGGGGCTCACGGGCGTCAGGGAGACCGGCGCAGCCCGCTCCGCCTCTCACTGATCCGTGCGGCTCGTGGTGGCAGATGTGCTGCCTCGGGTGGCCGGATCAGTCGGCGACGACGTGCACGGCGGTCGTCGGCAGCATCACACGTATCCGATCGCCGAGCTGGCACCGCTGCGTCGGCGGCGCCTCCGCGTGCAGCAGGGCGTCGCCGCAGCGGACGGTGATCTCCGAGCGCGCGCCGGTCACCCGGATCGACTCGACCACCCCTGCGATCGAACCGGTATCCGCGGGTCCGACGCCGCCGTCGAGGACCGCCACATCCTCCTGCCGGATCACGAGCGTCCCTGACCCTGTCGGTGTGTCCAGCGGCACCGGAACTGCTCCGAGCGCGCTGTGATGTCTGCCGTCCCGCACCTCGCCCGGAACCGCATTTCGACCGCCCATGATCTGCGATGCCCGCAGGTTCTGGGGGCGTCTGTACGCGTCGAGCACCGTGCCTTCGTGCAGGAGCACGCCGTGCTCGAGAAGGGCGATGCGATCCGAGGCTCGAGCCGCCTCGTCTCGGTCGTGGGTGACGAGCACGATCGTGGGCGAGACCGCCTGCCGCACGGAGTCGAGCAGGTCGTGCATGTCGCTGCGGAGAGCGGGGTCGAGTGCGCTGAACGGTTCGTCGAGCAGGAGCACCGACGGTTCGGCAGCGAGGGCCCTGGCGATCGCGACCCGCTGCTCCTGTCCGCCGGACAGCTCGCCGACCCGCCGATCCCCGAAGCCCTGCAGCTGCACCATCTCGAGGTACTCGCTGGCGCGAGAGCGCGCGGCCCGGCGGTTCATCCCGGAGACCCGGTCGGAGAACGCGACGTTGTCGAGGATCGTGAGGTGGGGGAACAGCAGCGAACGCTGGAAGACCATCCCCACTCCGCGGTGTTCTGCCACGACGTCCGCGACATCCGTTCCGCCGATGCGGACTGCTCCGGCATCCGGCGACTCCAGCCCCGCGATGACCCGCAGCAGGGTGCTCTTTCCCGAGCCGCTGGGGCCGAGAACCGCCGTGCATGTCCCTGCGGCCACGGTGAGCGAGAACCCGCGCAGCGCCGGGGTGGGCGAGCCGGGGAATCTCTTGTCGAGTCCGTCGAGGACGAGGTCGGCGCTCACGCGGATGCTCCTGAGGTCGTGGGGCGGGAAGACGAGGTGGAAGACGCGATGTTCGAGGCGGCGGATGACAGGCGGCGCCTTCCGGCGGTGGCTCGGCCGGATCCGCGCACCGCCAGCACGGCGATGAGCAGCAGCACCGGGGGGACGACCGCTCCGAGCGACATGACGGCGACGGCGGCATCGTTGCCGAGGCCGGCGGCGGCTCCTGCCACGATCAGCGGAAGGGTGACGAGTTCGCCTCCGCCGACGATGACCGTCACGATGTAGTCGCTCCAGGCGACGAGGAACGCGAGGAACGCGGCGCGAGCGAGCGCAGGAGAGATCATCGGCAGATGCACGCGTCTGAGCACCTGCGCGCGGGAGGCGCCGAGCAGTCGCGCCTCCTCTTCGTATGAGAGGTCGTAGGCTCCGTAGGCTGTGCGCATCACGAACGTCGTATAGGGCAGTGCAAGGACCACGAGCACCAGGACCACTCCGATGACGGGAGGGACGTACGCCCTCAAAAGCAGGACGTTGACGCCGAGGACCGCAGCGAACGGCGGAAGGGCGATGGGCGCCAGCAGCAGTGCCGAGATCGTGCGAGGGAAGGGGACGGTGCCGAAGGTCAGCGCCCGCGCGGCGAGGGCGCCCAGCGGTGTGGAGATCGCGGCGACGACCAGCCCGAGCAGCACCGACCGAGCGAATCCCGGAAGCAGCCCGAAGCCCAGCGCATCCTCGATGCCCTGGACTCCCCAGGCTGTGGGCAGCGGCGACGGGAACGACCAGCCGTCGGCGAACGCCCAGAGTGCGAGAGGAAGGAAGGGCAGGGTGAACCAGACGATCAGCAGTGCGGTGACGGCGAGACGGATGACGCGGCCGGGGCCGCGAGGGGTGGTGAGGGTGCTCGATCTCATCCGGTCACCGCCAGACAGCCGTGCGTCGCAGCGCAGCGAAGGTGAGTGCCACGACAGCGAGCGAGATCGCGCAGGTGACGAGCGCGACCGCGGCCGCTTCGGGACGAGACGCCAGCGAGACGCCCTGGAACAGCCGGACGGCCAGCACGGGCAGAGGCTCGGGATAGGTGCGGCCGAGCAGCCAGGTCACTTCGTACGATCCGAGCGCGTAGACGAAGCTGATCGCCGCGCAGATGACGATGGTCGGCGCGGTCAAGGGCAGCAGGACGTGACGGAAGCGGCGCCACCGACCCGCCCCGAGCAGCGCGGCCGTCTCGTCGTAGGTGGCGATGCGGGTCGCGAGGGTGCCGGTGACCACGAGCGCGACGAACGCCGACTCCTTCCAGGCGAACTCGGCGATGGCCGCACCCCACAGGGGGCCGCCGACCCACGGCCCCCACGCTTCGGGTGGGATGCCGAGCAGCCGCGGAAGCACTCCCGCGTCCGCGAGCAGGAGTCCGATGGTCGCGGCTCCGATGAGGTGAGGCACGGTCACGGTCGTCGCACCGAGGGCGGCGAGCAGTCGACTCCCTGCGCGTCCGGAGGCGATGACGACCGCGGCGCCGGTGCCGACGACGACCGCGATGACCGTCGACACCGCCGCGACGGCGAGCGACACCGCGGTCGCGGCCGCGAGGTCGTCGGGATGGGCGAGGAACGCGTCGATGCCGGGAGTCACGGGCCCGGCGACCGGCATCAGGCCGAGTGCCTGGAACACTGTCGCGCCGATCCCGCCGCCCACGACGAGCAGGGTCACGGCGGCCGCAGGGAGCACCAGCAACGCGCCGCTCAGGAGCTGACGAGCGCTCCCGCGGCGGCGCGCCACCGGCGCGAAGCTCATCGGCCGAGCACGCCGGTTCGCCAGCCCTCGTCGAGGGCGGGGACCCACTCTGCGGAGAGTTCTCCGTGCGCGTTCTCCGACAGCACCTCGTACCCGGGAACGACAGGCGATTCCGGGAGCGTGTCGAACAGGGCGCGGTCGGCATCCGAGAGGCCATCGATGTCGAGAACCGTGAACTGCCCCCACACATCGGGCTGCGCCTTCGCCACCTGCTGCTCGACCGAGAGCGCGACGTTCGCGACGACCATCGCGCCCGCGACCGAGTCGGAGTTCGCGGGCAGTCCGAGGAAGCTCGCGTTGCCCACGGTGCCGTCCTCGAGAGGCAGCACAGTGGTTCCCGGCGGGTAGGTGCCATCGGCCACGAGATCGGTGAGCGTCGCCGGCCCGTACGTCATCGTGATGTCGATCTGCCGGTCGGCGAAGAGCTGTCCGAGCTCGGCCTCGTTCGCCGGGTAGGTGTCGCCGCCACGCCACAGACTCGGGGCCAGATCGTCGAGCCGCTTGTAGAGGGCAGGGCTCAGTTCGTCGAATGCCTCGTCCGAGTACGCCGCGGGCACCTCGTCGGCGCCGCCCGAGACGCTCGCCAGCACCTCGCGAACGAACACCGAGCCGGTGAAGTCCGGCGGGGCCGGGTAGGTGAAGCGTCCGGGATGGGCTTCGGCCCAGTCGAGCACCCCGGCGAGAGTCGTCGGCGGGTCGGGGATCGCCTCGGCGTTGTAGGCGAGCGTGAACTGCGCTTTGTGCCACGGGGCCTCGCAACCGTCGACGGGCGTGCCGAAGTCCGACTGCAGCAGCGGGTCTTCGGGATCGGTGGCAGCCATCGACGGCAGCAGGTCGGTCCAGTCGCACAGCCAGGCATCGGCCTCCTTGCCGGTGCGGAAGTTGTCGCCGTTGACCCAGATGAGGTCGACAGTGCCGTCTTCGCGGCCGGCCTGGATCTCGGTGAACACCCTGTTCAGTGCATCTCCCGTATCGGTCACGGGCACGCGCTCGAGCGTCACTCCGTACTCCGCCACGGCCGGGGCGAGGATGTCGTCGACATAGGCGTTGCCCTGGTCGTCGCCGCCGTACATCCACAGCTGCACGGTCTGACCCTCGGCATCCTCGAGCACGGCATCCCAGTCGTCGTAGGTCGTCGACGCGCTGCTCTCGGGTGCCGCGCAGGCCGTGAGGGCGAGCAGCGGCACGGCGAGAGCGAGGGCTGCAGTTCTCCGAGGTGGTCGTGCGATGCTGCTCATCAGGGTTCCTCGCTTCGGAATCGGTGTATCGGCATATCGCGCCGGGCTAGGGTATAGGAGTCGGGGAGGATGCTGTGGACGCTGGTGATTCGCGTGTCAGAGACGCCCCCTCGAAGCGGTCGGCGATCGTCCGCCTCGTGCTTCTCCTCCTGTTCGTCGCCCTCGTCGGAACGGTTGGGTATTTCCTCGCTCCGAGCGATGTCGACGTGGTCAGAGAGTGGGCCGCGGGCCTCGGACCGGGGGGCGCGCTGCTCTTCGTGGCGGGGTACGCCGCGCTCACGCTGACACCGGTGCCGAAGAATCTGCTCACGATCGCGGCGGGTCTCGTGTGGGGTTTCTGGCTCGCGCTCGTGCTCGTCTACGTCGGGGCCCTTCTGGGCGCCGCCGCATCGTTCGTGATCGGTCGAGCGCTCGGCAGGGAAGCCGTCGAGCGGCTCACCGGAGCTCGGGTCGCGCGCCTCGACGCCGTGCTGGCGCACCGCGGATTCCTCGCGGTGCTCGGGGCGCGGCTGGTGCCGATCATCCCGTTCACACTCATCAACTACGGCGCCGGCCTGACGGCGGTGCGACGCCGCGACTACGCGCTGGGCACGGCCATCGGCATCCTGCCCGGGTCTGCCGCCTACGTGGCGCTGGGCGCGTTCGGGCTCGAGCTCGGGCCGCCCTTCTGGGTGGCGGTGGCCGTACTGGGTGTGCTCATCCTCGGCGGCGTCGTGACCGCGGCGATCCTGCGCCGCCGGAACGGCGACCGCTCGTCGTCGGCGCAGAAGGCCGAAGGCGGTCTCGATGCTTGACCGTTCTCTGCGGGCCGTGCTCGTCAGACCGCTGGAGGCGACAGCGGCGGCCCTGGACCGACCCGGGATCACGCCCGATCGGCTGACGGTGCTCGGGCTCGTGCTCGGCGTCGCTTCCGCTGTGACGGCAGGATTCCAGCTGTGGGGGGTCGCTCTCGTGCTGTGGCTCGTCTCGCGCATCGCCGACGGGCTCGACGGGACCCTCGCCCGACGTCGCAGACGGTTGGCGGAGTCGCAGGGGCGGGAGTCCGCGCCCTCGCATGCGGGCGGATTCCTCGACATCACCGCCGACTTCGTCGTCTACGGCGCCACGGTCGTCGGCGTCGCCTTCGGCGCCACGTCGCAGTTCGACGCCCCGTGGTGGCCGTTCCTCGTCGTGCTCCTGGTCTATTACGTGAACGGCACGGCCTTCCTCGCCTTCTCCTCGATCGCCGAGCGCACTGGGCGCACGATCGACGACGGACGCTCCCTGTCGTTCCTCGGCCGGATCGCCGAGGGCACCGAGACCATCGCGGTGCACGCGCTGTGGCTCATCCTGCCGTTCTGGGCATGGCAGATCGCGTTGCTGTGGGCGCTCTTCGTCGCCGTGAGCGCCGTGCAGCGCATCATCGTCGGCTATCGCAGCCTGCGCTGAGTCGGGTCGGGCAGGCTCAGGTGCGGCGGCGGTGGCGACGGGCGAGAAGGCGGATGCCCAATGCGACGAGCCCGCCGCGGAGGCCGCGCTGCGCCTCTTTCACGACGGCGTTCCACCCGGCGTCGGAGTAGCTCGGGTAGGCGTGCATCGTCGTGGCCAGCGTGCGCACGTTCAGGCCGGTCTTCACCGCCACGGTGTACTCCGCGAGCGATTCGCCTGCCCGCGGCCCGACGATCGCGGCGCCGACGACCCGGCCTCGCCGATCGACCGCGATGCTCGTGAAGCCGTCGGTGTGTCTGTCGGCGATCGCCCGATCGAGATGGGCGTGGGAATGCACGATCACACGCATCCCTCGTGCGCGAGCAGCATCCGGCGTGATGCCCACCGCCCCGACCTCGGGCGAGGTGAACGTGATGCGGGGAACGACATCGACGTCGGCCTTGCGGGCGAGCCCGAGCACCGCGTTCGTCGCGGCGACGCTGCCGTACATGCCTGCCGTGTGCGTGAATCTCGGCAGCGGGGTGACGTCGCCGGCGGCACGGATGCGGGGGTTCGACGTGCGCAGAGCGGAGTCGACGTCGACGGCTCCGTGTGTGTCGAGCCGCACAGCCGCTGCCGGCAACCCCAGACCCGCGGCTTCGACGCGACGCCCGAGAGCGGCGAGCGCTCGATCGAATTCGACCTGCGTGCCGTCGCTCAGTGTCGCGGTTCCTGACGGGGAGGGATCATCATCGGAGCCGGGGGACTCGAAGGCGCGCACGGTTGTGCCGAGACGCACGTCGACGCCGTCCGCGCGCAGGGCGGCGAGGATGACAGCGCTCGCCGCGGCATCCTCCTTCGGCAGCAGTCGATCGCCCCGGTGCACCAGCGTGACCGCGCTGCCGAGACGCGCCATCGCCTGCGCGAGCTCGCAGCCGATCGCGCCGCCGCCCTGCACGAGCAGACGCCGGGGCAGCTCGTCGAGGTCCCAGAACGTCTCGTTCGTGAGCACGTCTATTGCAGCCTCGCCCTCGACCGACGTGCGCACCGGCACGCTGCCCGCCGCGATCAGCGCGTCGCGGAAGCCGATGCGCTCGTCGTCGACGACGACCGAGCGGGGGCCGTCGAACCGCGCGCGTCCGGTGAGGGTGTGCACGCCGTCCCGGTTCAGCGTCTCGGGGGAATCCACCGGCTCGATCTCGCGGATCGCGGAGTGCACGTGCCGCATGACCGCCGAGAAGTCGATGTCGACCTCGGTTGAGCACACGCCCAGGTCCGTGCTGCTGCGCGCGGCGTGGGCGGCGGCGGCCGAGGCGATGAGTGCCTTCGACGGGACGCATCCGGTGTGCAGGCACTCTCCGCCGAAGCGGTGGGCCTCGATCAGCAGCACGCTCGCACCGAGCGCGACGGCGGTGCGGGCCCCGACGAGCCCGGCGCTGCCGGCCCCGATGACGACCAGATCCCACGTGCGTGCGCCGGCTTCGCGGGCCGAGAGTGCACGCGCGGGTCTGCGAGAAGGAGTGCTCATGCCTGAAGCCTAGAGTGGACCCGGAGGCGGGAGGCCGGATGGCTGCACTGATGCGGCGGTACAGCGCGGGTGCGCGCTGGTACGACGCGCTCTCGGGTGAGCGCCTGGTGTATCGGGTCGGGCGGCAGGCGGGGATCTCGCTGCTCGCGCCGGGATCCGGCGACGTCGTCATCGATCTCGGATGCGGGACCGGCCTGAACTTCGCACCCCTGCTCGCGGCGACGGGCCCGTCGGGCAGCGTGATCGGCATCGACCGCAGCCCCGAGATGCTCGACATGGCCCAGCGGCGGATCGACCGGGAGGGGTGGGGAGACCGCGTTCGCCTGATCCGGACGGATGCCGCAGAGCTGCGACCGGAGACGGTGGCCCTGGCCGTCGCCGACCTGCGCGGCGCCGGCGACGGACGCGCGGATGCTCTGCTCGCGACGTACTCGCTCAGTGTGATCGCCGAGCGCGAGGAGGCATGGCGTCGTGCGCGGGCGTGTCTGCGCCTCGGCGCGCGTGCGTGCGTCGTCGACATGCAGCCACCGCACGGCTTCTGGAGCGTGCTGTCACCATTGGCGCGGCTCGCGTGTGCGACCGGGGGAGCCGACATCGCGGCGCGACCTTGGCGGATGCTCGAGCGGGATGCCGTCGATTCCTCGCCTGTGCGCCGGGTCGAGCGCAAGGGCGGTCATCTCGTCGCGGTCGCTGCGACGCTCGCGAGCGGTGCGCCGCTCTGACCCGATCGCGGGTCTGTCCGAAGCGCCNGACCGCACGGCGCTCGTCGGTCAGGGAACGATGACCGCGCGGCCGCGGATGCTGTTCGCGGCGAGGTCCTCGTACGCCTTCGGGCCGTCGTCGAGGGAGTAGGTCTCGGTCTGGACGTGGATCTTGCCGGCGCGAGCGAGGTCGAGCACCTCGATCAGCTCGGAGCGTGAGCCCCAGTACGGGATGCGCACGGCGGCGTCGTAGGCGATCGAGCCGAAGCCGAGGCTCATGGTCCCGCCTCCGATGCCGACGATCGTCACGTCGGAGTCGAGAGCGGCGACGCTCTGCGCGAGGGCCATGGTCGGGTTGGCTCCGACGAAGTCGAACACGGCGTTCGCGCCGAGGCCGCCGGTGATCTCACGGATCTTCTCGGCGGCGGACGCGTCGCTGATCAGCACGTGATCGGCGCCGACCTCGGTGGCGAGTGCCAGCTTGGTGTCGTTCACATCGAGCGCGATGACGGTGGCGCCCGAGATCGCCTTCAGGATCTGGATGCCGACATGGCCGAGCCCTCCGGTGCCGATGACGACCGCGAACGTGCCCGCGCCCAGCTTCGGAAGCGAGCGCTTGATGGCGTGATACGGCGTGAGGCCCGCATCCGTCAGCGAGACGTTCTGCACCGGGTCGAGGTCGCCGAGCGGCACGAGATGGCGGGCGTCGTCGACGATCATGTACTCGGCCATCGAGCCCTGGCTGCCGAGGCCGGGAGGGCGGATGCCCTCGGCGGCGGCGTTGGTGCAGTAGTTCTCCATGCCCTGCGAGCAGTTGTGGCAGCGTCCGCAGCCCCACGGTCCGTAGACCGCGACGGCATCCCCGACCTTCAGCGTCGAGTCGACGCCCTCACCGATCTCGTGGACGATCCCGGCGCCTTCGTGGCCGAGCGTCAGCGGCAGCGGGTAACTCTGCTCGAGGTAGTCCTTCTCGGGGAGGCCCATGACGTAGTCGTCGGAGTGGCAGACGCCGCCAGCGGTGACCTTGAGCAGGACCTGACCCGGCCCCGGCTTCGGAATCGGGATGTCGACGACGACGGGCGGCTTGCCGATCTCGACGTAACGGAGAGCTTTCATGGTGTCTTCCTTCCAGCAGATCGAGTGGTCTGCCGCGCGGTGCGGAAGGCGGGAACGCTCGACCCTGCCACGTCAATTATCGAACCTCTTGACATCCACCTCCCCCAGGCATAACGTACAACCAAATGGTTGCACAAAGAGAACTGAGCGAAGCGGAGGTCGACCGTGTGTTCCACGCACTGGCGACGTCGACCCGGCGTGACATCCTGCGTCGGACGATCGAGCGGGAGCAGTCGGTCTCGACCCTCGCCTCCGAATACGAGATGTCGTTCGCCGCGGTGCAGAAGCACGTGGCCGTGCTCGAAGCGGCGGATCTCATCGTCAAGCGCGCCGAGGGACGCGAGCGGCTCGTCCGCGCGAACCCCGAGATGATCGCCCGCGCCAGGGCGCTCCTCGCCCGATACGAAGAGCTGTGGCGGTCGCGCATCGCCCGGCTCGACGAGTTGCTGGCCGAAACGCCGGCATCCACCTCCGACACCACCAGCACCACCGAAGATCCACGAACCGAAGAAGGAGACTGACATGCCCGTCACGGATGTCACCACCGATGCCGACAACCTCACCATGACCGTCGTCGCCGATTTCGCGGCGCCGATCGAGCGGGTCTGGGCCGCGTACAGCGACCCGCGCCAGCTCGAGCGCTTCTGGGGCCCTCCCGGATGGCCGGCCACTTTCACCGCCTGGGACCACACCGTCGGCGGCAAGGCGAACTACACGATGAACGGCCCCCGCGGCGAGAAGGCCTCGGGCACATGGGAGTTCCTGCGCATCGAGGCCCCGCACGGCTTCGAGGTGCTCGACTCGTTCGCCGACGAGCAGGGCACCCCTGACCCGAACCTGCCCTCGATGCGGATGGTCTTCTCGTTCGAGTCGAGCGCCGAGGGCACGCGCATGGTCACCACGAGCCACTTCGCGTCGGCCGATGCACTGGAGCAGGTCGTCTCGATGGGTGCGGTCGAGGGCACGAAGCTCGCGATGAGCCAGATCGACGCCGTGCTGCAGGACCTCCGCGACTACGCGCAGGGCAAGGGCACGCGGGTCGAGCTGTTGGACGACGTGCACGTGCGCATCACGCGCCTCGTCGAGGGACCGCGTGATCTGGTCTGGCGCGCGCACAACGAGCCCGAGCTCATGAAGCAGTGGCTGCTCGGACCCGACGGGTGGGAGATGACCGAGTGCATCGTCGCCACGGAGGTCGGCCAGACCTACCGCAACTCGTGGGCGCCGGTGGGCGACACCGAGGGGCAGCCGTTCGGCTTCGAGGGGGAGGCGCTGCTGATCGACGCGCCTCGCCGGTCGGTCAACACTGAGCGGATGATCGGGATGCCGGTCGAGACGCTGAACGACCTGAACCTCTACGAGGAGGACGGCGCGACGCTGATCACCCTGCTGATCGAATACCCCGACAAGGAGACGCGCGACATGATCCTCGCCACCGGCATGGCCGACGGCATGGAGACGTCGTACGACCGTCTCGAGCGGGAGCTGCTCGCAGTCTGACGTTCACAATTCAGCAAGAGGAGGCGGTTCTCACGAGAACCGCCTCCTCTTCTGCCGTTCTGCTCACGCTCATGCTGAATTGTGAACGAGAGTCCGCTGCTACGAGTCGGAAGAACCGGCGGATGTGCGCCGCCGAGTGCGCGTCGACCAGAGCGCCAGGGCGATCAGCACCGGCTGGAAGAACAGTCGGACGAAGCGCTTGGTGTCGGTGTCGAGCCCGAAGGCGTCGCGGTGCTCGAGCCACTGCGCGATGTTGCCGGGGAAGACGGCGACGAAGAACAGCGCCGCGAGTACACCGACGAGTCCCCGGCGCTTGCGGGCGACGAGGAGAGCTGCGCCCAGACCGACCTCGACGACTCCGGACGCGAGCACGGTCACGTCAGGATCCAGCGGCACCCAGTCCGGCACCTGCGCCTGGAACTCCTCGCGCGCGAACGTCAGATGCGAGACGCCCGCGAAGATGAGGAACGAACCGAGGAAGATCCGACCGACGGTGCGTGCGACATTCTTCTTCGACATGGTGCGAGTGTACGCGGGGTCTCGGGGTGCGCGGCGCGTCAGATCAGGCGGCGGAGCGCCTCTTCGAGCGTGACGCCCTGGGCCTCGGCGCGGTCGCGCAGCCGGGCGTGCTCGTCGCTCGACAGTGCCAGGCTCACGACGATCGGGTCGTCGACCGGAGCATCAAGGCCGTCGAGCAGATCGGATGCCTCGGCCCAGAGCGGCTCGGCGANCCGTCGCCGCAGCGGGGCCGGAAGAGGGAGCGGGGCCGGAAGAGGGCGCAGGCGTGGAAGAGGCCGCGGATGCCGGTGCCGCGGCGGCGATCGGCGCGGAGGCTGCTGCGGCTGCGCCGGCGTCCGTCGCCAGGGTGAATCCGGGCCCTCGGCGCGGCTCCTGCTTCGCCTGGTATGCCTTGGCCGCGGCGTTCGCGCGCTCGTCGGCCGCTTCGTTGAGGGGGTGGCCGGCGTGACCCTTGACCCACGAGAACTCGACGTCGCGCCCGCGGATGGCCTCGTCGATACCCTCGAGCAGGTCGCGGTTGAGCACGGGTCCGCCGTCGGACTTGCGCCAGCCCTTGCGCTTCCACCCCGGCATCCACTTGGTGACCGAGTCGATCACGTAGCGGCTGTCGCACTCGATCATCAGCTTCTCGGAGATGCCCGCCGTCGCCTGCAGCAGCTCGAGCACAGCCCGCAGCTCACCCTGGTTGTTGGTGCCGTGGGGGGATCCGCCCGCAGCCCAGTTGTCGTCGTCGATGTACCAGGCCCAGCCGTTGGGGCCGGGATTGCCCAGGGCGGAGCCGTCTGCGGCGGCGGTGATCGTCATCCCTCAACCGTAGCCGCGACCGGCGACACCGCCCGTCGCGCTGTCAGGCGGCCGCGCGTCAGTCGTCGTTCTCGGGGTCGCGGTCCTCGATCGAGACCGCGGACGGTGCGGGAGGCGCCACGGGGAAGGCGACCGAGCTCACGGAGACGCCGGGGCCCAGCCCCAGACCGATCGACAGCGGGTCGACGGTCGGGGCCTCGTCGAGCACCTCGGACTCCGAGCGCTCGAGGGGCTCGGAGGGCAGAGTCCACTGGTTCTCTTCTTCGTCGGAGCGTTGCTGGAAAAGTCCCATGGGTCCCATTCTGATCCCGCTCATCGGCGGGGTACCGGATTCACACCGGATTGATCGGTTCAGGCAGACGGGGTGATGCGGCGGAAGGTGAAGTACCCCGCGACGTGGCCGTGGTTGACGACGCCGGTTCCGCTGCTCAGCATGCGCGCCGAGGTCGTCGCGCCCGACTCCACGAAGGTGTAGCCGGTGTGCTCGAGGCGCCAGCCGATGCGCTCAACTTCGCTGAGGAAGTACCCGACGTGGTCATCGCTCACGAAGTCGTTCTCGGCGGAGCCCCACGACGACGCCTGGCCGGTGAGTCGGCTGACCTCGGCCTGCAGGTGCAGCACCACATCGCCTCGATCGAACGCCTCGCGTGACAGCTGCATCAGGCGATCGGCCTCTTCGGGTGTCGGCATGGTGTTCCCCCTCGTGTCGTCGTCCCATCATCCGCCGTGGCGGTGAGTCCTCGTGGTCGGCTCGCCCACGGCGTGCGCTCTCAGTCGTGCATGCCTCAGTCGGAGGCCGCGCGCACGGCGTCGACGAGGTCCCGCCACGGACCGTCGAGTTCGGAGTCGGGCAGCTCCCGCTCGCGCTTCTCCGACGGAGTGCGCACCCGGATCAGCCACACGAACCGGTCGGCACCCGTGGTGCCGTCGGCGTCGGCATCCCACGGGCAGCTCTCGATCATCGCGATCCAGTCGTGCGTGTCGGCCGGATCCGGTTCGACCCGCCATTGACGACGGATGCCGCCGATGCCTCCCGTGCGCACCACCGCGATGACGACCTGCGCGTCAGTCGGTGGAGGGGACTCGCTCATCTCCATAGACTCCCACGGTCGTCCACGCACGTCGAGCGGCTGCGCCGGTGGCGGCGTCGATGGCGGATGCCGCGGCGACCGTCGCATCCGCGAACTGAGTGAAGTTCGCGGTGCTCGACAGGCCTCCGGTGAGCGCCCGGTACCAGACGGTGCCCGCGGTCTCCCAGGCGTTGCCGCCCAGGTCGATCGCGAACAGGGCGAACGCGCGGTTCGGGATGCCGGAGTTGATGTGCACCCCGCCGTTGTCTTCGGTCGTGCGCACGAACCCGCTCATGTGGGCGGGCTGCGGATCCTTGCCGAGCTCGTCGTCGTCGTAGGCGGTGCCGGGCTCGATCATCGACCGCAGCGCCGTGCCCTGCACCGCATCCGTGAAGATCTCGGCACCGATCAGCCACGTCGCGTCGGCCGCGCTCTGCCCGAGCAGGTACTGCTCGGTGAGCGCGCCGAAGACATCGGCGATCGACTCGTTCAGCGCGCCGGGCTGGCCTTGATATTCGAGGTTCGCGGTGTACTGCACGACACCGTGCGCGAGCTCGTGCCCGATGACCGTGGTCGACGAGGTGAAGCCCACGAACACCTCGCCGTCGCCGTCGCCGAAGACCATGCGCTCGCCGTCCCAGAAGGCGTTGTCGTAGTCGACCCCGTAGTGCACGGTGGCGTCGAGCGGTGCCCCGGCGTCGTTCAGGGAGTTGCGGCCGAAGGCCGCGAGCAGCATCTCGAACGTGGCCCCGAGTCCGTCGAACGCCTCGTTGACGGAGGTGTCGGCCACCGGTTCGTCGTCTTCACCGCGGACGATCACGCCCGGCAGGTTCTGCGTGTTGCCTGCGTCGCTGATCGTGCGGTTGGGCGCATCGGAGAGCTGCGCCACGAGGTCGCCGTTCTCATCGATCGACAGGTCGATGCGCGCACGAAACGGCGGTCTGCCGGCCGTCAGCGTCTGCCTCGCGGCGGCGGCGGCGCGAGGATAGCGGCCCGACTCGGCGAGGCGGGCGAGCAGATAAGACGGGACGACTCCGGGGGTTTCGGTGTGGCTGCTCATGTTCAGACCCTACGCCGGGGGTCCGACGTCGGGGCAAGCCGCCTGCGAGTTTCGACGACACTGAATGGCCTTGAACTTGAGATTGAGAATCGTTCTCAATAGGGTGATCTCTCGTGACCTCCTCTCCTCGCGCCGGCCGCACAATTCTGCTCGCCTCGCTGCTCGCAGCCGCCCTCGCCGTCACGTCCTGTGCGGCATCCGGCGCTCCCGCCCCTGCATCGAGCCCGAGCCTCCCTCCGAACGACGGGGTCGACGGCGGCGGCGCGGCCGAGGTCGCATCCCCGGCGCTCGCGCTCGTCGTCGCGGGGGAGAACGGCGAGCTCACCCTGCTCGACCTCGAGACCGAAGAGCGGTCCTCTCTCGCGGAAGCGGGAGTGGATGCCGTGGATGCTGCGGTGGCCGGTGGTGGCCGCTTCGTGCATGTCGCCCGCGAGACGGCAGACGGGGTTTCCGTCGACATCATCGACTCCGGACGCTGGACTGTGCCGCACGGCGATCACTCCCACTCCTTCGTCGGTGATGCGGGCGTGCTCGGCGCGGTGGAGGGGGACGGGCCTGCCGACATCCGCATCGGCGACAGCGCCACCGCCATCCGATTCGGCGCCGATGTCACCCTCATCGATCACGAGAGGCTCGCCGAGATCGAGGATGCGCCGCGCCTCACCCTCGCGGACACCCCGAGCGGACCCGTCCTGCCGTTCTCGGGGCACCTGGTCGCCGCCACCGGCGACGCGGTCGAGATCCTCGACTCCGACGGCACCGCGACCGGCGTCACCGCACCCTGTGCCGACGCGACGGATGCCGACATCACCCGCGTCGGCGCTGTGATCGCCTGCGCCGACGGGGCCGTGCTGGTCACGCGGGAGATCGGCGGAGCGCTCGCCGCAGAGGCCATCCCGTACCCCGCCGGGTCGGCACCGGCATCCGACCTCGCCGGCCGCGCCGACCGGCCGGATCTCGCCGGTGTCGCCGGAGACCAGGGTGCCTGGCTGCTCGACTCCCGAGCCCGCGAATGGATGCTGCTCGCCACCGACGCCCCGCTCGTCCGCGCCGCAGCGATCGGCGATGACGACAGCCGCACGGTCGCCATCGCGTCCGACGGCACAGTGCGAGTGCTCGCGGCCGACGGCTCGGAACTCGCCCGCACGGAGCCGCTGCTCGCCGCATCCGTCGCCGACCCCGCGCTGCGCGACCGGGTGCAGCTCCTCGTCGATGCCCAGCACGCCTACGTCTCCGACCCGGCCACCGGGGCCGTGCATGAGATCGACCACCGTGACGGCACCGTCACCCGCACCTTCGACGACCTCGACTCCCGATACGTCCAGCTCGTCGGCTGATCCGCTCTCACGCCCATCGACGGCATCCGCCGTCTCGCGCACCCGCGCACCACCCACAAGAAGGAGAATCCCCATGCACCGACCTGCCCGCAGCCGCCTCGCGGCCGGCGCGCTCGCCACGCTCGCCGTGGTCGCGCTCGCCGGATGCGCGACCGCCGCGCCGTCGGCATCCGGCGAACCCGATGCCTCCGACGCCGCACACGAGGGCGACACCCGCGTCGCGATCGCCTACGACGGCGGCATCGTCGTGCTCGACGGCGAGACCCTCGACACGGTCGACTCGGCCGAACTCGACGGGTTCCTGCGCGTCAACCCGGCCGGCGACCACGACGGACACGTCTTCGTCACCGCCGCCGACGGCTTCCACGTGCTCGACACGGGCCTGGCCTCCGACACGGTCGAGTTCACGGGCGAGGTGTTCGACGCCGTGACTCCCGGGCACGCCACCCCGCACGCCGGGCGCACCGCACTGTTCGACGACGGCACGGGAGACGTGACGCTGTTCGACACCGATGCGGTCGGCACCGGATCGCTGCCCGAGTCCGAGACGCTGACCTCGGAGGAGGCCCACCACGGTGTCGCGATCGAGCTGTCCGACGGCACCGTGCTGTCGACCATCGGCACCGCGGACTCGCGCAGCGGAGTCCGTCTGCTCGCCGAAGACGGCAGCGAGCTCGCCCGCAACGAGCAGTGCCCGGGCGTGCACGGCGAGGGAGCGCTGAAGGGCGAGGCCGTCGTGTTCGGCTGCGAAGACGGCGCGCTGCTGTTCGCCGACGGAGCGTTCACGAAGCTCGACGCCCCCGACGACTTCGGTCGCTCGGGCAACGCCTACGTGACCGAGACCAGCGCGATCGCGGCGATGGACTACAAGACCGACCCCGACCAGGAGGGGTACCTCCTCTCGAAGCTCGCGCTGATCGACACGGATGCTCAGAAGCTCTCGGTCGTCGACCTGCCCGAGGGCGTCGAGTACACGTGGCGCGGAGTGGGCCGCGACGGGCACGACAACATCATCGTGCTCGCCTCCGACGGCACGCTGAACGTGCTCGACGAGACCGGCGAGGTCGTCGACTCGTGGAGCGTCATCGAGCCGTGGGAGAGCCCTGAAGAGTGGCAGCAGCCGCACCCGGGCCTGCGCGTCGTGGGAGACATCGCCTACGTGACGGAGCCCGCGGCCAACCGCATCCTCGCCGTCGATCTGCACACCGGCAAGGTCTCGGCCGAGGCGACGCTCGACGTCGTGCCCGGCGAGTTCGTGGTGGTCGGCGCCGCCGCCGGACACTGACCCGGTCGGAACCACCGGAACCATCGGATGCCGAGGGGCGGGGCCGTGCGCGGTCTCGCCCCGAGGCTCCCAGGAACGCAGCGCGGGATCTCGCGTAAAATCGGCACAATGACCGATGCCTCCTCCGACGCTGCACCCGACCTCGGACCCGGCATCGACCCCGAAGACCTCGCGACGACCCTGCGGGTGCTCTCGGAACTGCACCAGATCGACAACGAGCACCCCGACTTCGTCGCCGTCCGTCACGCGACCGCCGCGATGTTCAAGGCCGTCAAGCGCGTGCGTCGCAAAGAGATCCGCGATGCCATCGCCGAAGCCGACAAGGCCGTCGTCGCCCGCACCGCCACCGGTGCCCCCGACCGCATCGACGACGAGACCCGTGGCCACGACCTCGCGACCAGCGTCGTCGACGCCCCGATCGCGGGCGAGCTGCTCAAGCCGCGCAACTGCTACATCTGCAAGCAGCCGTACACGGTGGTCGACGCGTTCTATCACCAGCTCTGCCCCGACTGCGCGCGATTCAGTCACGGCAAGCGCAATGCCCGCACCGACCTCACCGGCAAGCGCGCGCTGCTCACCGGAGGTCGCGCCAAGATCGGCATGCACATCGCGCTGCGGCTGCTGCGCGACGGCGCCCACACGACGATCACCACCCGCTTCCCGCGCGACGCCGTGCGTCGGTTCTCGGCGCTGCCCGACTCGGCCGACTGGCTGCACCGCCTGCGGGTCGTCGGCATCGACCTGCGCGACCCGGCCCAGGTCATCGGGCTCGCCGACTCCGTCGCGGCGCAGGGCCCACTCGACATCCTGATCAACAATGCCGCGCAGACCGTGCGACGCTCGCCCGGTTCGTACTCGCTGCTGGCGGATGCCGAGCTGCAGCCTCTTCCCGACGGACCGCTGCCCGAGATGGAGACGTTCGGGCACACCGCCGACCCGCATCCGCAGGCGCTGCAGGCATCCGTCGATGCGCACCCGCTGCTCTCGGTCGCAGCCCTCGGCGGCACCGTCGCCGAGCAGGGCGGTCAGGCCCTGACCGCCGAAGACCTCGCCCGGCTCGCGATGGCCCCGGGGTCGTCGTCGTTGGAGAAGCACGCCGACGGCACCGCGATCGACGCCGGCGGACTCGTGCCCGACGTGAACACATCGAACAGCTGGGTGCAGTCGATCGATCAGGTGGATCCGCTCGAGATGCTCGAGGTGCAGCTCGCGAACACGACAGCGCCGTTCCTGCTGATCAGCCGTCTGCGCGCCTCGATGGCCGCGTCGTCGGCGCATCGCAAGTACGTGGTGAACGTCTCGGCGATGGAGGGTCAGTTCTCGCGCCGGTACAAGGGCCCGGGGCATCCGCACACGAACATGGCGAAGGCCGCCCTCAACATGCTGACGCGCACGAGCGCGGGCGAGATGCTCGAGACCGACGGCATTCTGATGACCGCCGTCGACACCGGCTGGATCACCGATGAGCGTCCCCACTTCACGAAGGTGCGCCTCGCCGAGGAGGGCTTCCACGCCCCGCTCGACCTCGTCGACGGAGCGGCCCGCGTGTACGACCCGATCGTCCGCGGCGAGGCCGGCGACGACATCCACGGCGTCTTCCTGAAGGACTACGAGCCCAGCCCCTGGTGAGTCGGGCGCTGCCGCCCCCGGGTTTCGNATTCGCGGTCGAAGAACGGCAAAGTGCGCGATTCGAAACCCTGCATCCGCCGGTGGACTCGACGGATCGGAGACGAGGCGTGACCTACGGGCGCCGTGCCTGCACAGCCCCGACGATCGCGCCGGCGATCACCAGAAGGATGCCGGGGATCGCGAGCAGCACGGCTCCGATGACCGTGAAGAACGTCATCACCGGTCCGACCGTGAACCGACCGTCGGCGACCGGGCCGTCGCACGTGATCGTTCCGGGGGAGGGGATGCCCACGGAGAAGCTCCCCTGCGCATCCCAAGCCTCCGGTATGAGCAGACCCTGCTGCGTCATGTCCGGCCGCAGCTGCAGTACGCCGCCCCCGGGGAACGTGCCGGTGCACTCGATCTCACTCCACTGATCCGACGGGGTGACGTAGATCGCGTGATCGCCCTCGCTGAGGTCGACCGCGAGCTCCTCGCCGAAGGCGGCGGGCGGTGCGAGACGGAAACCGGGGCTGAACGCCAGTGCGGCGGCGCCGGCGAGGATGAGCGCGCCGAGCAGCAGCAGGATCCACCAGGCGCGGCGGGGTCGTCGTGCCTGAGAGATTGTCATCGGGCCCGGATCTCGAGATTCTCGGACGCCCAGGTGCCGAGCTGGTCGAGGATCGGCAGGAGTCCGCGGCCGCTGTCGGTGAGGGCGTAGGAGACGGCGACGGGAGGCCCGGCGTCGACGGCGCGGGAGACGAGCCCGGCTTCGGCGAGTTCGGCGAGCCGGTCGGAGAGCACCGTGTCGCTGATGCCGACGACCGCTCGCCGCAGTGAGACGAAGGTCGACGGGCCGCCGCCGAGGGACGACACGATCATGCCGTTCCACCGTTTGCCGAGCACGCTGAAGGCCAGGGTGACGGCGGCGTCGCACACGTGACGCTCCTCGTCGATCTCGGCCATGCGCCCATCATACCTGTGCTACGTTAACGCGAGTCGCTAAGAAAAACAGAGTGACTACGTAAACGAAAGGCACCCCATGTCCCTGTTCCGTCTCGACGCCAGCATCCTTCCCGCGTCGTCCGCCAGCCGTTCGCTCGCCGACCTCGTCGAGGCCGAGTGGACCGCATCCCACCCCGACTCCACGATCACGCGCCGCGATCTGGCCGCCGACCCCGTGCCTGCGACGGCCTGGGCGGATGCCGTCACCGGCGGATTCGTCGACGAGGCGCAGCGCACCGACGCCCAACGAGCCGCGCGCGCCCTCGGCACCACCTTCGCCGACGAGCTGATCGGCGCCGACGCACTGCTCTTCGCCGTGCCGCTCTACAACTACGGCGTCTCGCAGCACTTCAAGACCTGGTTCGACCTGGCGTACACCGACCCGCGCATCGATCCGCAAGGCACCGCGCTGCGCGGCAAGCCGGCGACCCTCGTCACCGTTCTCGGCGGCAACTACGCCCCCGGAACCCCCAAGGAGGGCTGGGACCACTCCACCGGATGGCTGCGCCGCGTGCTCGAAGACGTCTGGGGTCTCGACCTGCGCATCGTCGAGCGTCCGTTCACCCTCGTGGGAGTGAACCCGGCACTGGATGCCTTCGCCGACACCGCCCGCGAGCTCAAGGAGAACGCCGAGACGGATGCTCGCACCTACGGTCGCGAGCTCGCCGCACTCCGGGGCGACCAGGTCGCCTGACCCGGCATCCGGTGCGGCCCGTCGGTCCCACCCCCGCAGATGCATGCCCAGATCACGGATGCAGGCCGAGAACAGGTTTCCTCGGCCTGCATCTGTGATTCGAGCATGCAGGTGTCCGGCCGGGACCGACCCCGGTGCGGCCTCAAGCCAATGGCCGGGGGAACGGATGCGGCAGCCACACCGTCACGTTCAATCCGCCGCTCTCGCGGGCGGTGAGCACGAGCGAACCGTCGTGTGCCTGGGCGATGCGCTGGACGATCGCGAGTCCGAGCCCGACGCCCACGTGGTCGTCGCCGCGCGTGCGCTCGGCTCCCCGCTGGAAGGGCTCCGCCAGAGTCGCGACGCGATGAGCGGGCAGCACCTCGCCGGTGTTCTCGACCACCAGCGCGACGGCCTCGGGAAGAACGTGGGTGCGCACCGTGACGGTGCCGCCCTCGGCGAGATTGTGCACGATCGCGTTGTGCACGAGGTTGGTGATCAGCTGCTGCAAGAGCGCGGGAGACCCGAGCACGTTCGCGGTGTCGCCGCCGACGTCGATCGTCACGCCACGGCGCTCGGCGAGGGGGAGCAGGGTCTCGGCGGATTCCTCGGTCAGCAGCGAGAGGTCGATCGGCTCGCGCGTGAACGTGCGACGCTCGGCGCGGCTCAGCATCAGCAGCGCCTCGGTCAGTTCGATCGCCCGCGCATTGACCTCGTGCAGTCGGTCGATCAGCGCGTCGACGTCGCGGTCGGGGTCGTTGCGGGCGACCTCGAGCATGGTCTGCGAGATCGCGAGCGGGGTGCGCAGCTCGTGCGAGGCGTTGGCGGCGAACCGCTGCTGCTCGGCGATGTGCGCCTCGAGCTGCTCGAGCATCGAGTCGAAGACGTCGGCGAGGTCTCGGAACTCGTCACGGGGACCCTCGAGGGCGACGCGGTGCGAGAGCGACCCCTGAGCTGCGAGCTGTGCGGCTTTGCCGATGCGGTCGAGGGGCGCCAGCATCCGTCCGGCGATGAGCCATCCGCCGCCGAGTCCGATCGCCAGCAGCACGAGCATCATGACGATCGCGACCGGGACGAATGCGCGGATGAGGTCGGAGCGATTCGGCACGAAACGGTCGGCGATGATCGCCACGTCGGGCACGTACCGCAGCAGGTACAGGGCGACAGCCGCGAGCAGACCGATGCCCGACACGACGACGACGCCCGCATAGCTCAGGGTGAGCTTCCAGCGGGCGCTCATGCCGCGGCGCCGGGGCTTGCGCACCGGATCAGTCATCGGCATCCGTCCCGATGCGGTATCCGACGCCCGGCACCGTGAGGATCAGCCAGGGCTCCCCGAGTCGCTTGCGCAGCGACGAGACGGTGATGCGCACGGCGTTCGTGAACGGGTCGGCGTTCTCATCCCATGCGCGCTCGAGCAGCTGCTCGGCGCTCACGACCCCGCCGCCCGCGTCGATCAGCACCTCGAGCACCGCGAACTGCTTGCGGGTGAGCGCGACGTACCGGCCGTCGCGGAAGACCTCGCGGCGGAACGGATCGAGCCGCAGGCCGGCGACCTCGAGCACCGGCGGGCGCACGCGCTGACGTCGGCGGTCGAGGGCGCGCAGGCGCAGCACGAGCTCGCGCAGCTCGAACGGCTTGGTGAGGTAGTCGTCGGCGCCGATCTCGAAGCCCGACTCCTTGTCGTCGAGACGGTCGGCCGCGGTGAGCATGAGGATCGGGATGCCGCTGCCCGACGCCACGATCGATCGGGCGACGTCGTCGCCCGACGGACCGGGGATGTCGCGGTCGAGCACCGCCAGGTCGTAGGAGTTGACGCTCAGGAGCTCGAGCGCCGTGTCTCCGTCTCCGGCGATGTCGGCGGCGATCGCCTCGAGCCTCAGCCCATCGCGCACGGCCTCGGCGAGATAAGGCTCGTCCTCGACGATCAGCACACGCACGGCACAGCTCCCATGTGCTCAGAGCTTACGCACCCGGGCATATCGGGAGCATATGCAAAAGCGCATACGCCCTCGCAACACGCGCCTGCCTTGACTGAGGACATGAACACACGCACCACCCTCAGGCGGCGACGCCTCACCGCGCTGATCGGCACCGCGCTGCTCGCTGCGGCCATCACCGGATCGGTCGTGCTGATCGGCCAGCAATCGCTGGCGTCGGCATCCGTTCCTCCGACCCTCTCCGCATCGTCGCTCACCGAGGCCGACGGCGTCATCCGTGACGAGGGTGCGGTGTCGGTGTTCGACGAGACACCGGCCGTGACCAACCTCGACTCCGATCTGCTCGCCGCGGTGCGATCCGCGGCCACGGCGGCCGAAGCCGACGGCGTGCGCGTGCACGTGAACAGCGGGTGGCGCTCGGCCGCGTACCAGCAGGTACTGCGGCAGAACGCGGTCGCCGAGTACGGCTCCGAGGAGGAAGCAGCGCGCTGGGTCGCGACTCCCGAGAACTCCGAGCACGTGTCGGGCGACGCCGTCGACCTCGGGCCGGTCGCCGCTCAGGACTGGCTGTCTCGCAACGGCGCCGAGTTCGGGCTCTGCCAGATCTACGCGAACGAGCGCTGGCACTTCGAACTGCGCCCCGCGGCCGTCGCCAACGGCTGCCCCCTCATGTACGACGACCCGACCGCAGATCCGAGGACCCAGCGATGACCACGACACTGAGCGCCCCGCGCCTCACGCTCTCGCGCATGCACGCGCCCACTCTGCACACGATCCCCGGCGCGGTCTCGGCGAACGTCGAGCGGATGCGGTCGGCGACCGACGCACGCATCATGGCGGTCGTGAAGGCCGACGGCTACGGTCTGGGAGCTGTCGCGGTCGCTCGCGCGGCGGTCGATGCGGGCGCGGAATGGCTGGGCGTGACGGATGCGGAGGACGCTGCCGAGCTGCGGTCCGCGGGCATCGACGTGCCGATCCTCGCGTGGCTCAACCCCTCGGGAGTCGACGTCGCGCGGGCTGTCGCCGATCGCGTCGACATCGCCGTCGGATCGATGGAGGAGCTGCGACAGCTCGTCGCTGATGCGACTGCTCTCGCTGCCGGACCGGTCCGCGTGCACCTGCACATGGACACCGGCATGGCGCGGGGTGGAGTGCCACTCGGCGATTGGGCGGAGCTGCTGCGGGTCGCGCGCTCAGGCCGAGGGCGCATCGATGTGGTCGGGGTCATGGGGCACCTGCCGGGCGCCGATGCGGCCGACCCGGCGCTGAACGCGCCCGCCGTGCTGCGGATGCGGCAGGCGCGGGATGCCGTGCTGCGCGCCGGCTTCGGCCCGCTCCTCGTGCACCTCGCCGCGACCTCGGGCACGCTGACCGATCCGGCGACCCACTTCGACCTGGTTCGCGTCGGCGCAGGGCTCGTCGGCATCGATCCGTCCGAGACGGTGGCGCTGCACGGGGCGGCGCGGCTGACGGCATCCGTCGTGCACAGCAGCATCGTGCCCGCCGGGACTCCCGTGGGCTACGGCGGTGCGTTCGTGACCGAGCGCGCGACCCGTCTCAGCGTGGTCGGGGTCGGATACGCCGACGGCATCCCTCGCGAAATCGCCGCGGGCGCGGCGGTGGCGATCGACGGCATCCGCTGCCCGATCGTGGGACGGGTGTCGATGGATCAGATCGTCGTCGACACGGGGGATGCGCTCGTACCGCGGGGCGCGACCGCCGTCGTGTTCGGTCCCGAGGGCGGGGCGGTGCCGAGCGCGCAGGAGTGGGCGCGGTGGGCGGGGAGCATCCCGCACACGATCGTCACAGGTATCGGCGCACGGGTCGAGAGGGCGATCGCGTGAGGGTGCTGGTCGTCGGAGGAGGGCAGAACGCCGAGCACGAGGTCTCGCTCGCGTCGGCGGCGGCGGTCGCCGAGGCGCTGCGTGTCGGGGGACACGAGGTGAGCGCGGTGACCATCTCACGCGAGGGCATCTGGGAGGTGGCGGGCGTCTCGGAGGGTGCCACCGCCGCGGACTCCCTGGCCCTCGCGATGCCGCTCATCGCGCGGGCAGATGTCGTATTCCCCGCGGTGCATGGAGCGCTCGGGGAAGACGGTGCGCTCGCGGCGCTGTGCGCACTGGCGGGCGTGCGGGTGGTCGGGTCAGGGCCTCGCGCGGGGGCGATCGGCATGGACAAGTGGGCGACCAAGCTCGTGGCCGAGGCCGCAGGGTTGCGCACGGCTCGGGGGCGCTTGATCGCATCCGCCGACTGCGGGGATGCCGAGTTCGACGGCCCCGTGGTCGTGAAGCCGGTGTCGGCAGGGTCGAGCTACGGGGTCTCGCTCGTGCGCGACGAGGGCGAGCTCGGGCCGGCGCTGCGCGAGGCGGCGCGCTTCGATCACCGCATCCTCGTCGAGGAGATCGTGCAGGGACGCGAGATCGACGTCGCCGTGATCCGGGAGGCCGGCGGGGTGCGGTGGGCGGCTCCGCCCCTCGAGATCCATGCGGCCGGGCTCTTCGACACCGCCATGAAGTACGACGGCAGTGCACGGTTCACGGTGCCGGCGAAGCTCTCGGACGCCGAGGCGACCGCGCTCAGCCGGGCCGCCCTGACGATGTTCGACGCGCTCGGCTGCGCGGGCGTCGCCCGGATGGACTTCTTCCTCACGGCAGAGGGGCCGGTGCTGAATGAGGTCAACACGATGCCCGGTCTGACTGCGGCCTCGCAGGTGCCGCGGATGTTCGCGGCGGCCGACGTGTCGTACGTCGACCTGGTGTCGCGCCTGGTGCGTGCCGCCGAGGTGCCGGGGCGGTGAGGGCTCGCGTCGGCTGGCCCGATGTCGCGAAGGGCGTCTGCATCATCCTGGTGGTGCTGTGGCATGTGGTCACCAAGCACGCGATCGAGGTCGAGGGGGCGGGGCCGATCACCGACGCGTGGGCGACCCTCAACGCGCAGCTGCTGCCCCTGCGGATGCCCCTGTTCTTCCTCATCTCGGGGATGTTCGCGGGAAGCGCCGTGAATGCGCCGGCCGGGTCGTCGTGGCGGCGTCGCGCAGGGCGCCTTGCCGCGGTCTACATCATCTGGGTCGTGATCCAGACGTTCGTGCTCGCGCTGACGCCGGACTTCGACACGGCGAGGGCCGAGAACGGATGGCAGCTGCTCGCGCAGCTCACCATCAGCCCGACGAACCTCTGGTATCTGCTCGCACTCGCGGTGTATCTGGTCGTCGCTCGTCTGCTGCGTCATGTGTCGACTGCGATGGTGCTGCCGGTCGCCTTCGCGATCGCGGCGGTCGCGGCCGCGGGGCTCATTCCCGACCTGGGCAACCTGTGGCAGCTCGTGCAGAACCTCTTTTTCTTCCTCGCCGGCCTCCGGCTGCGCCCGATGATCGAGCGCTTCGCGACCGCATCCGGGCTCCTGCGCACCCTCATGCTCGGAGCGGCATATGTCGCCGCGATCGGTGCCGTCGGGGTGCTCGGTATGCGGCAGTGGCCCGGGGTCTGGCCGTTGCTTGCGGTCGTCGCTGTCGCGTTCGGCGTCGCGGGGTGCGCGCTGCTCGATCGCCATGTGTCGGTCATCGCCCGTCCGCTGCGGTGGATCGGGCAACGGACGCTGCCGATCTACGTGATCCACATGATCCCGCTCGCTCTGATCGACGGAGCGCTTCGCCGGGCGGGCTGGGTCACGACCCCGGCGCTCGAGGTCGTCTGGCCGATCGCGCTCACGGCCGTCGTCATCGCGATCTGTCTTGCGGTGCACGCGGCGCTCGTGCGGGTGGGGCTCGGGGTGCTCTTCGACCCGCTGCGTCTCGTCGACCGCGTGGCTGCTGCCCGGATGGCTGGCTGAGGCCCGGGCGGCTGACTCCGCAGGCGCCAACGGTCAGCCGGGCGGGCGACGATCAGCCATCCGGCCGCCTCAGAGCCGGTCGACGCCCGTCACGGTGACGACGGCGGCGCCCTCTTCGTCGGAGGCGGCGAGGTCGACCGTGGCCGAGATGCCCCAGTCGTGGTCGCCCGCCGGGTCGTCGAGGATCTGACGCACGGTCCACTCGCCGGAACCTTCAGTGAGGAGCAGCAGCTGGGAGCTGCGGGCGTTCGCGCCGGTGAGGATCTCGTCGTGATCGGCGAAGTAGCCGTCGAGCGCGTCAGACCAGGCATCCGCGCCGAACGACGGGTCGAGCTCGGCGAGCGCTGCGACATCCTCGCGCGCCGCGCGCTGCACCCGGCGGAACAGCTCGTTGCGCACGAGAGTGCGGAACGCCCGCACGTTCGAGGTCAGACGCTTCGGCGCCGGCGGCACGATCGGCTCCTCGTCGGGGTCCTGCAGGACTCCGTTGACGAGTTCCTCCCACTCGTCGAGCAGGCTCGAGTCGACCTGGCGGACGAGCTCGCCGAGCCACTCGATGAGGTCGCGGAGGTCCTCGTCCTTCAGCTCTTCGGGAATCGTCTGCGAGGCCGCGCGATACGCATCGGAGAGGTAGCGCAGCACCACGCCCTCAGAGCGCGCGATCTTGTAGAAGGCGACATACTCTCCGAACGACATCGCGCGTTCGTACATGTCGCGCACGACCGACTTCGGATGCAGTTCGAAGTCGCGGATCCACGGCTGGGCGGCGCTGAAGGTCTCGAACGCCGCGCTCAGGAGCTCGTCGAGCGGCTTCGGGTAGGTGATCTCCTCGAGCAGTTCCATGCGCTCGTCGTACTCGATGCCCTCGCGCTTCATGACGGCGACCGCCTCGCCGCGCGCCTGGAACTCCTGCTGGCCGAGGATGGCGCGCGGGTCGTCGAGCGTCGATTCGACGATCGAGATCATGTCGAGGGCGTACGACCCGGTGCCGGTGCCGGCCGAGGGGTCGGGGTCGAGCAGCTCGAACGCCGCGAGGGCGAACGGCGACAGCGGCTGGTTCAGGGCGAAGTTCGGCTGCAGGTCGACCGTCAGGCGGATCTCGCCGTCTGCGGTCTGTTCGACGACGCCCGACTCGAGCAGAGTCCGGTAGATGCCGATCGCGCGCAGTGCGAGCTCACGCTGCCTCTTGCGGGGCTCGTGGTTGTCGTAGACGAGCGCGCGCATGTTGCCGAAGACGTCGCCACCGCGCCCGATGACGTTGAGCATCATGGCGCTCGTGATCTGCATGTGCGAGGTCAGGGTCTCGGGTTCGGCGTCGATCAGCTTGCGGAACGACGGCTCCCCCCACGAGACGAAGCCATCAGGCGCCTTCTTGCGGACGATCTTGCGCTTCTTCTTCGGATCGTCGCCGGCCTTCTTGATCGCGGCGACGTTCTCGCTCTCGTGTTCCGGAGCCTGCGCGACGACGGTGCCCGCGGTGTCGAAGCCCGCCCGCCCCGCTCGTCCCGCGATCTGGTGGAACTCGCGGGCGCTGAGGTGGCGCATCCGCGTGCCGTCGAACTTCGTCAACGCCGTGAGCAGCACCGTGCGGATCGGCACGTTGATGCCGACGCCGAGGGTGTCGGTGCCGCAGATCACGCGCAGCAGGCCGCGCTGCGCGAGCTGTTCGACCAGCCGGCGGTACTTCGGCAGCATCCCGGCATGGTGAACCCCGATGCCCGCGCGGAGGAACCGTGAGAGGGTCTTGCCGAACGCGGTCGTGAAACGGAATCCGCCGATCAGCGCCGCGATCTCATCGCGCTGCTCCCGCGTGGCGACCTTGGTGCTCGACAGGGCCTGCGCCCGCTCCATCGCCGCCGCCTGCGAGAAGTGCACGACGTAGATCGGCGACTGACCGGTGCCGAGCAGGTCGTCGATCGTCTCGTGGATCGGCGTCGTCTCATAGAAGTAGTGCAACGGCACGGGGCGTTCGACTCCCGTGACGGATGCCGTGTCGCGGCCGGTCCTGCGGGTCAGGTCACTCGACAGCTGCGACACATCGCCGAGGGTCGCCGACATGAGGATGAACTGCGCCTGAGGAAGTTCGAGCAGCGGCACCTGCCACGCCCACCCGCGGTCGGGGTCGGCGTAGAAGTGGAACTCGTCCATCACGACCTGGTGCACCGCGGCATCCGTGCCCTGGCGCAGAGCGAGGTTGGCGAGGATCTCGGCCGTGCAGCAGATGATCGGCGCATCCGGGTTCACCGACGAGTCGCCCGTGATCATGCCGACGTTGGAGGCGCCGAACACGTCGACGAGGGCGAAGAACTTCTCGCTCACCAGGGCCTTGATCGGGGCCGTGTAGTACGAGCGGCGGCCCTCGACGAGTGCGGCGAAGTGCGCGCCGACCGCGACGAGCGACTTTCCGGTGCCGGTGGGCGTCGACAGGATCAGGTTGTTGCCCGAGACGATCTCGATGACCGCCTCGTCCTGCGCGGGGTAGAGGCTGATGCCCGTCGACTCCGCCCACTCGACGAACGCCGTGTAGACGGCATCCGCATCGGATCCGTCGGTCAGTGTGGTCGGGTCGAGGATCGCAGGCATGGTCTGTCGATCATCCCACCTCCGGCACGGACGAACCTCGTGCAGTACTCAGCAGGGAATCGTCCGATGCGGCCGAGATCACCGGATTCGAGCGGTCAGCACGATCTCATGCTGAATTGTGAACGCCTCAGACCGAGGTCGCGGCGCGCAGGGCGATGCGGATCATGTCGCCGAACGTCTGCTCGCGCTCCTGCGCGGTCGTCTCCTCACCGGTGACGATGTGATCCGACACTGTGCAGATGGCCAGGGCGCGGCGCTCGTAGTAGGCGGCCAGGGTGTACAGACCCGCGGCCTCCATCTCGACGCCGAGAACCCCGTGCTTCACGAACGGCTCGGTGAGCTCGGGGCGCGTGCTGTAGAACTGGTCGCTCGAGAAGAGCAGCCCCACGTGCACGGCCGAGTCGAGGGGCTCCGACTCGCTCGCCTCGACCGCCGCACGCAGCAGACCGAAGTCGGCGACAGGGGCGTAGTCGAGACCGTGGAAGCGCACGCGGTTGATGCCCGAGTCGGTGCAGGCGCCGTTGGCGATGATGATGTCTCGGACCTTCAGCTTCTCGGTCAGCGCACCGCACGATCCGACGCGCACGATGGTCTGCACGTCGTACTCCTCGAACAGCTCGTTCGCATAGATCGCCATCGACGGCTGGCCCATGCCCGAGCCCTGCACCGAGACGCGGTGGCCCTCCCAGGTGCCGGTGTATCCCAGCATCCCGCGGGTCTCGGAGTACAGCTCGGCGTCCTCCAGGAACGTCTCCGCGATCCACTTCGCGCGCAGCGGGTCACCGGGGAACAGGACGATGGGGGCGATCTGACCGGGCTCTGCGGCGATGTGCGTGCTCATGGAATCAGCGTAGTGACGACACTGATGAGGATGCTCAGCCCTCGCGTCGCCGCACGATCTCGCCGATCCACGCCGGAGCGAAGGGCGAGGTGCAGCCCGGAGCGGTGGGGTAGTCGGCCAGCACCTGCAGGCGCTCACCGATCTCCAGCGCCCTGGCGCGCAGCTCGGGGTGGAAGATGCCGATGTTCGCGAGGGTCTCGTTCATCGACCACTGCAGGCGCTTCGGTGCATCCTTCAGGTCGCGCTCGATCAGGTCGAGCAGGTGCTCCAGATCGAGGCCCTTCGGGTCCTTGGCGACGCGGACGGTTGTGAGCGACCACGCCGCGGCGGAGACCGTCGGGTCGGAGTCGTCGAACCAGCGCAGACGCAGCTCTTCGGCGAGGGGCGTCTTCTTGGCGACATAGTTCACGAACCAGTCGTTGACCTTCGGGGGCCGCGTCTCGCGGAGCATCGCATCGAGCTCGTCGGCGGTGAACTGCTTCGGCGTGCAGATGAGCAGCGCGAGCAGCCGAGGGCCGGTCTCGCCGGTCGCCCACAGCTCCTTCGCCAGGCGCTGATCCGTCTTGATGCTCTTGGCCACCCCGCGGAGCCGGCTGAGGTTCATGCCATGGTCGTCGCCGCGCTTCTCGTTCGCCGCGCGCATCTTCGGATCCTCGATCGAGGCCAGCTCGGCCAGCGCGTCGGCGACGGTCATGTCAGACATGCCTCCAGGGTAGGCCTCGAGCCGTGCTCAGTCCTCGTCGACGAGCTCTCCGCGGATGCGACGGAGGTCTTCCATCAGCGACCCGATGAGGATCCAGTGCGTCGAGGCGGGGGGACGGATCACGAGTGGTGCCGTGAGCGCGGGGATCGCGGAGGTGAGGGTCTCGGGTTCAGGCGCCACATCCGCGATCTGCACCGCGAGGCGCACATCGTGGCCCGCTCGACGCAGCTGCTCGGCGATCGCCGTGACCGCGGGCTCTTGGCCGATCGAGTCGTCGTAGTGGTCGAAGTAGGCGCGGGTCATGCCGATCGTCTGCGTCACGATGGGCGAGAGCCGTTCGAGCAGCGCGCGCATCTCGACGAGTTCCTCGCGGTGGGTGGAACGGCGCGGGTTGAGCGTGAGCGACTCCTCGCCGGCCTCGATCGACGCCTCCGCGGCATCCTTCATCGGGCGTAGCAGTCGCGCCTCGAGCATGAGCTCCTGCAGCTTCGCTGCGTTCTGCGGCTCGGGCAGGGCGTCGGCCAGGCGGTCGAGGCTCGCGGCGAGCTCGCTGCCGAGCAGGCCGAGGTCGCGCCGAGCGGGGGCGACGAGCACGGGCGGCACGATCAGCGCGTTGACGACGATGCCGATGACGACCCCGATCAGGGTCTCGACGATGCGAGCGAGGGCGTAGTCGGGCGTCGATCCGAGGGCGAGCACGAGCATCGCCGAGATCGCGACCTGGTTGCCGGTGCCCGGCGTCGCCCGCAACGCCCACGCGACGAGCATGGCCACGACGATCGCGAGCAGCACGATCCAGCTCGGCGATCCGAGCAGCAGCCCGAGCAGGACGGCGATGATCACACCGGCGATCACGCCGATGCTGCGCTCGAGCGCCTTCGACAGAGACTGGTTGACGCTGGGCTGGACGACGAGCAGGGCCGCGATCGCGGCGAAGACCGGCAGCTGTCCCGGCACGACCCAGCCCGCGAGCATCCATGCGGCGATCGTCGCGGCCGCGGACTTCACCACCTGCAGCAGGGGTGAGCGCTTGGAGGCGCGGATTGCGGCATGGATGCGCATGCGCCCCACGCTACTCGGGAAGTGCCCCTGCTCGACGGCGATGTCAACCCCGTCGCACATCGGGACCGCATGCAGGTGAATGGGATGACACGAACGACGAGCAGTGAGGAGCATCACATGGTGCAGATCATCGAGACCATCGACGTCCACGTTCCGATCGACGTCGCCTACAACCAGTGGACGCAGTTCGAGAGCTTCCCGAAGTTCCTCGACGAGGTCGAGTCCATCCGCCAGATCGACGACACCCACAACCGGTGGACCGTGAAGGTCGGCGGCGCGACGCGCGAGTTCGACGCCGAGATCACCGAGCAGCACCCTGACGAACGGGTCGCCTGGAAGAGCGTCGGCGGCGACACGGAGCATGCCGGCGTCGTGACGTTCCACAAGATCGAGGACCTCACGACTCGCGTGACGGTGCAGATCGACTGGGAGCCCGAGGGCCTTCTCGAGAAGGTCGGCGCGCTGGTGGGCGCGGGTTCGCACGCGGTGAAGAAGGACCTCAAGAACTTCAAGGAGTTCATGGAGAAGCGCGGCGCCGAAACCGGCGCATGGCGCGGCGACGTCGACGCCTGATCGACCCCGAGACCCGGTGCCCGGGTGGTGATGCCCCCATCGCCACCCGGGCATCGCTCTGTCCCCGGTGGGCGGAGGACTCGCAAAGATAGGGCATCCTCCCGATGTCGGCCGGGCACCTCAGAGCGGAGTGTAGGGACATCCCGACCGAGGAGATGTCATGTACGAGCACCCCTATCTCGCCTACACGGTGACCGAGTACGAGCAGGAGCGGATCCAGAGGGCCGCCGAGCGGCGACGCTTCCTCGCGGAGCACGCCGACCAGATCGTCCCTCGGGCCGCGGGCCCGGTCCGACGATTCGGAGAGCGGATGCTGCGCGCGATCATCGGTGCACGCGCCGCTGCTCCGGATGCCGCCGCACCGGCCGACCGGCGGGCTGACGTGCCTGCCGACCGGCAGGCTGCCGCATCCGCCGACCGTGATGCCACCTTGCGGTGCGAACCCGTCGTGGCGAGGTGAGTTCCACTCTGCCGACGGCAGACGCGCACAGACCCCTGAATGTCGGACGGGGGTGGGACGATGAATCCATGCCCCCATCCGCCCCGAGCGCCACGATGGTCGGCCGCGAGGTCGAGCTGGCGATCGTGCGCGGGTTCTTCGACCAGGTGGTCGAAGGGGTCCCGATCGCGGTGCTCGTCGAGGGCGAGGCGGGCATCGGCAAGTCGCGTCTGCTGCGCGAGTTCGGTGCCGAGGTCGCGAACCGGGCCGACGTCCACGTCGGCTGGTGTCTCGACCTCGGGGCATCGCGCACCCCGTTCGGACCGTTGACCGGCATCCTGCGCTCGATCGTCGCGCGGATGGGCGCTGATCGTGTGCGTGACGAGCTCGGCGTCGGAGTCGAGGCGCTGGGCATGCTGCTGCCCGAGCTCAACCCCACCGAGCGCTCGCAGACCAGTCCCGACCGGTTGCGCGACGCGATCGCATCGCTCATCGAGGCCGCCGCAGAACTGGCTCCGCAGGTGCTGGTGGTCGAAGACCTGCACTGGGCCGACGAGTCGACTCTCGCGCTCCTCTCCTTCCTGCTGCGCACGCTCGCCCGGGGGCGCATCCTGCTCGTGCTCACCTGCCGTACCGACGACGTCCGCCGTGGCGACGCGGTGAGCCGGTTCGTCGGCGAGTCGACCCGCGCGCGCCTCCTCGAGCGCGTCGCCGTCGAGAGGCTCGCGACGGCATCGGTGCGGCAGCTCGCCGAAGCGATCACCGGAGAGCCGCTCAGCGACACCGCGCTCGAGCGAATCCAGGAGCGCGCAGAGGGCGTGCCGTTCTTCGTCGAGGAGATCGCCGGATGCTCGGCCGGCCCGCTTCCCGGCAGCCTGCGCGATCTGCTGCTCGCCCGGTTCGACCGGCTCGGCGACGATGCGAGACGCGTCGTGCAGGTCGTGTCCGGGGCTGAGCGTCCTCTGACGCATCCGTTGGTCACGCAGCTCGCCGGCCTGCCCGAGGCGCGGCTCGATGAGGCGATCCGCGAGGCGACGCTCAGCGGCATCCTCGTCGTGGTCGACGACGACTATCGATTCCGGCACGCGCTGCTGCGCGAGGCCGTGCACGACGACCTGCTCCCCGGTGAGCGGGCACGCCTGCATCGCGCCTACGCCGAGACCCTCGAAGAGAACTGCACAGGCAGCGACACCGGCGATCCCGCCGCGCTCGCGTATCACTGGCAGCTCGCGCAAGACGACCGGCGCGCGCTCGCCGCAGCTGTCACCGCGATGCTCGACGCCAAGTCGCGGTTCGCCTTCGCGAGCGCCGCGCGCTTCGGAGAGCTCGCTCTCGATCTGTGGATCCGGGTTCCCGACGCGGCGAGTGTCGTCGAGGTCGAGCGCTTCGAGCTGCTGCGCACCCTCGGTTCGGTGCTGCGCAATGCCGGCGACGGTGAGCGTGCGCTGGCGGTGGTCAACCTCGCGCTCGATGAGGTCGATCCCGAGACGGTCGACCCGCGCACCCACGCGAGGCTGCTGCGCGACAGGGCCTACTACCTGATGAACCTCGGGCGGGAGGGATCGATCCCGCTGCTGCAGCAGGCGCTCGCGGTCCTCGACCGCAGGGTCGACGACGATCGGCTGCGCGCGTCGATCCTCAATCAGCTGGCGAGCAGATACATGATCGCCGGGCGGCTCGATGAGGCGATCACGCTCGCGATCGAGGCCGGAGAGCGTGCGGAGAGAGCGGGATCCGACGACGAGGCGTCCATCGCGGCGAACGTCCGCGGCGGAGCCCGCGCGCACCTCGGCGATCTCGAGGCCGGGCATCGCGAGTACGCTCTCGCGCTGCGGTTGGCGAAGGGCACGAACGCCGAGATGCGGTACCGGGTCAACTACTCCGATCTCCTGGGGCTGCTCGGGCGCTACCGCGACGCGGTGCAGGTCGCCGAAGACGGCCTCGCTCCGGCGCGCGCATTCGGCGTCGAGCGCACCACCGGCGCCCTGATGACGCAGAACATGGCGGTGCCCCTTCTCGAGATGGGTGAGATCGACCGCGTCGAGGGGATGCTGGCGCGCGAGCTCTCGCAGCGGACGCTGCGCATCTCGCACATGTATTCCACGATGACGCGCGTCCGCGTGCTGTCGTGGCGGGGCAGGCACGAGCAGGCGGCCGAGATCGTGCGCGAATGGCATCCGTCGTTCGAGGAGACCGGACGCGTCGAACGGCAGATCTGGTACGACGAGGTGATGATGCGGGTCGCCGTCGCCGAGGGGCGCAACGATCACGCACGCGCGCTCGCCGAGGTCAGGGCGATGCTCGCCGACGGCGGGCCGGTGTTCCTCCACCAGCGACGGCTTCTCCTTGAGGCGGGATGGATGATCGCCGAACTCCGCGCATCCGGCGTCGATGTCGGTGAGGCCGTCGGTGAGGTGCGAGCAGCCTGGTCGGCGCAGCCGTCCCAGCTGCTCGGCGACACCTGGTGGTCGATCCTCGACGCGCTGCTCACTCCGTCGATCCCCGCACTGCGTGCGGCTGTCGATCTCGCCGACGGCGACGATGTGCCGGTGACGGTCCGGGTGACGACCCGGCTCGAGCTCGCCCGTCTGCTCGTCGACGCGGGAGAGCGCACCGAGGCGGCCGCCGTTCTGGCTCACGCACTCGCCGAAGCGGAGCGGCTCGGGCACGTGCCGCTGACTCAGGCCGTGGGAGCATTCTCGGTCGCGGCCGGCCTCTCTGCAGCATCCGATCCCGCTCGTCAGGGTGAGGAGGCCGATCCCCTCACCGCGCGCGAGGGGCAGGTTCTCGCGCTGATCGCCGAGGGCCTGAGCAACCGGCAGATCGGTGAGCGGCTGTTCATCAGTGCGAAGACGGTGAGCGTGCACGTGTCGGCCGTGCTGCGCAAGCTCGGTGTCAGCACGCGCACAGAAGCGGCGGTTCTGCAGCAGAAGTCGGAGTTCGCGGCATTCGGTCAGCCTGTCGTGATACGTTGAGCGAGCGCGTGTGTCGGACGTTCCGTCACGGCGCAGGCCGCGCAAGCGGCCGTTGAAAACAGAAAGTAGAAAACACATGGCCACTGGCACTGTGAAATGGTTCAACGCGGAAAAGGGCTTCGGCTTCATCGCTCCCGATGACGGCACGGACGACCTTTTCGCCCACTACTCGGCAATCGCCGGCTCCGGTTTCAAGGAGCTCCGCGAGAACCAGAAGGTCGAATTCGACGCTGAGCGTGGCCCCAAGGGCATGCAGGCGGCGAACATCCGCGCTCTCTGAGCGCGCGCTGACTTCCTGAAGCCGGCCGGATCCTCACGGATCCGGCCGGCTTTCTGCGTACCCGGGAGGCACCCGATGAGGCATCTCGAGATGAGGCTTGCCTAACTTTCTGTTAGATTAGGCCAGGCTTACCAAAGCCCAGGCGCCCTCTGCGCCGCACCCCCAATCCCAACCCGAAGGGAATGCCTGTGCGCACCTCTCGTCTCATCGCCGCCGGTGTCGCCGCGGCCCTCGCCATCGGCCTCACCGCCTGCGCGACGCCCGCCGCCGACAACGGATCCGACTCGGCCGGCGGCAACCCGGCCGACGACAGCGCCTTCCCCGTCACGATCGAGCACGTGTACGGCGAGACGACCATCGAGACCAAGCCCGAGCGCGTCGCGACGATCGCCTGGGCGAACCACGAGGTTCCCCTGGCACTCGGCATCGTGCCGGTCGGCATGAGCAAGGCGACGTGGGGCGACGACGACGACAACGGCATCCTGCCCTGGGTCGAGGAGAAGCTCGACGAGCTCGGCGGCGACGAGCCCGTGCTCTTCGACGAGTCAGACGGCATCGACTACGAGGCCGTCGCCGACACGAACCCCGACGTCATCCTCGCCTCCTACTCCGGCCTGACGCAGGAGGAGTACGACACCCTCTCCAAGATCGCACCGGTGGTCGCCTACCCCGAGGTCGCCTGGGGCACCCCGGTCGACGAGATGATCGAGATGAACTCGAAGGCGCTGGGCCTCGAGGCCGAGGGTGAGGCCCTGATCGAGGACCTGCACGCCGATGCCGAGGCCGCCCTCGAAGAGAACAGCGTCCTCAAGGACAAGAAGGTCCTGTTCGCGTATGTCGACCCGAGCGACCTGAGCCAGGTCGGCTACTACACCGCGATCGACACGCGTCCCGGATACCTGCACGACGACCTGGGCCTTCCGCTGCCGTCGATCGTCGAGGAGAACGCCGACAGCGACCAGTTCTACCTGACGGTCAGCGCTGAAGAGGCCGACAAGTTCGACGACGTCGACGTGTTCGTGACCTACGGCGACGAGTCGCTCATCGCGACGCTGCAGGCCGACCCGCTGCTGTCGAAGATCCCGGCCATCGCCGAGGGTCGCATCGCGATCCTCCCGGATGCCACTCCGATTGCCGCGTCGGCGAACCCGTCGCCGCTGTCGATCCCGTGGGGTCTCTCCGACTACCTCGCTCTGCTGGCAGCACCGCTCGCCGCGAAGTGACCTTCGGCGTCACCCTCGCGCACTGAATTCCCGTGACCGCTGTCACCATCCCCACGCCGGGCACCGCAGACCTGCGGCGCCCGGCGTGGGCGCGCTCGCTCTGGCTGCTCGTCGGAGTGGGCGTGCTGCTCGTGCTCTGCATCCTCTCCATCTGCTTCGGCGTGCGAGCCGTGAGCATCGACGACATCTTCGCCGCACTCGCGGGGCACGATGACACGCTCGCTCAGGCGGCGATCATCAAGCGGCTCCCGCGCACCGTGCTCGCGATCCTCGTCGGTGCCGCTCTCGCGCTCTCGGGTGCGACGATGCAGGCGGTCACCCGCAACCCGATCGCCGACCCGGGCATCCTCGGCGTCTCGAACGGCGCGTCGCTCGCGGTCGTGCTCGGTCTCGCCTTCCTCGGTCTGACCGATGCGTACAGCCAGATGGCCCTCGCGATCATCGGCGCCGCCCTCGCCGCCGCCTTCGTCTACACGGTCGGCTCGCTCGGACGCGGTGGCGCGACCCCCCTCAAGCTCGCGTTGGCGGGTGCCGCCACCTCGGCGGCGTTCGCCTCGCTCATCAGCGCGGTCATGCTGCCGCGCGTCGACCTGCTGCAGGCCTTCCAGTCCTGGCAGATCGGCGGCGTCGGCGGTGCCGAATGGCCGCGCATCGCGATCACCGCTCCCGTGCTCGCGCTCGGCGCACTCATCTGCTTCGTGAGCGCCCGCGGTATGAACTCCCTCGCGCTCGGCGACGACATGGCCAAGGGGCTGGGGGAGCACGTCTTCCGCACGCGCCTCGTCTCGGCGGTCGGCGCGGTGATCCTCGCCGGTGCCGCCACCGCGATCGCCGGGCCCATCGGCTTCGTCGGTCTCGTGATCCCGCACGTGTGCCGGATGCTGATCGGCACCGACCACCGCTGGCTGCTGCCGTTCTCGGCTCTGGCCGGCTCCGCCCTGCTGCTCGCGAGCGACATCGTCGGCCGTGTCATCGCTCCGTCGTCGGAGGAGATCCAGGTCGGCATCATCACCGCGATCATCGGCGCTCCGTTCTTCATCTGGATCGTCCGTCGTCAGAAGGTGCGTGAGCTGTGAGCACCATCGACCGGGCTGCGGCCCAGACCCCGTCGGCATCCGACAGTCGAGGCGACCAGGTCGCGGCGATCATCGCCGGCCGTCGTTCCCGCCATCGTCGCCACGCGGTCGCCACGATCGTGCTCGGCGCGCTGCTGGTGGTCCTGTTCGCCGTCGCACTGATGATCGGCAACACGTTCTACCCGCTCGACGAGGTCATCCGCGTCATCCTGGGTCAGACGGTGCCCGGAGCATCCTTCACGGTCGGGGAGCTGCGGCTGCCGCGGGCCGTGCTCGCGATCCTCTCGGGCTTCGCGTTCGGCATCGCGGGTGTCTCGTTCCAGACTCTGCTGCGCAATCCGCTCGCATCGCCCGACATCATCGGCATCTCGAACGGCGCCGGGGCTGCCGCTGTCGTGGGGATCGTCGTGCTCTCGCTCAACGGACCCGTCGTCTCGCTGATGGCACTCGGCGGCGCGATCCTCACCGCAGGGATCATCTACCTGCTGTCGATCAAGAACGGCTTCGCCGGCACCCGGCTGATCCTGATCGGCATCGGCGTCGCGGCGATGCTGCAGAGCATCATCTCGTACATGCTGTCGCGCGCGGCGAGCTGGGACATCCAGACGGCGATGCAGTGGCTCACCGGCAGCCTGAACAACGCCTCGTGGGAGCGCGTGCTCCCTCTCGCGATCGCCGCTGCCGTCATCCTGCCGCTCATGCTCTCGAACGGCAGGGCGCTCGGAGCGCTGCAGCTGGGCGACGACTCGGCATCCGGACTGGGCGTGCGGGTGAACCGCACCCGCCTGCTGTTCATCCTCGGGGCGGTCGCGCTGCTCGCCTTCGCGACCGCCGCGACCGGACCCATCGCGTTCGTCGCCTTCATGGCGGGCCCGATCGCCGCGCGCATCACCGGCCCCGGCGCGAACCTGCTCGTCCCGAGCGCGTTCATCGGGGCGGTCCTGGTGCTCGGCGGTGACCTGATCGGCCAGTTCGCGTTCGGAGAGCGCTACCCGGTCGGCGTCATCACGGGTGTGCTCGGCGCTCCGTACCTGATCTATCTGCTCATCCGCACCAACCGCTCGGGAGGCTCCCTGTGACCGAGGCGCACACTCTGACGGCCGACGCCGTCACCCTCGCCTACGGCGACCGCACGATCATCGAGAACCTCGATCTCGAGATCGCCCCCGGCAAGATCACGACGATCGTCGGAGCGAACGGATGCGGCAAGTCGACGCTGCTGCGCTCGCTCGCCCGCCTGCTCTCGCCCACCGCCGGTCAGGTCGTGCTCGACGGCAAGTCGGTGCACGCGCGCCCGACCAAGGAGGTCGCGCGCATCCTCGGCCTGTTGCCGCAGTCGCCGGTGGCGCCCGAGGGCATCGCCGTCGCCGACCTCGTCGGTCGCGGCCGGCATCCGCATCAGAAGATGCTCGCCCGCTGGAGCGCGCACGACTACGAGGTCGTGGCGGATGCTCTCGCGGCGACCGGCACCACCGAGCTCGCCGACCGCAGTGTCGACGAGCTGTCGGGCGGCCAGCGTCAGCGCGTGTGGATCGCGATGGCGCTCGCGCAGGAGACCGACATCCTGCTGCTCGACGAGCCGACCACGTTCCTCGACGTCGCGCACCAGGTCGAGGTGCTCGACCTGCTCACCGACCTGAGCGTCTCGCGCGGCACCACGATCGTCATGGTGCTGCACGACCTCAATCTCGCGGCGCGCTACTCCGACGAGCTCGTCGCGATGAAGGACGGGCGCGTGCACGTCACCGGCACTCCGCAGGATGTCGTGACCGCGCAGCACGTCGAAGAGGTCTTCGGCCTCGCGAACCAGATCACCATCGACCCCGTCTCGGGCAAGCCGATGGTCACCCCGATCGGAAGGCATCATGTCCGCTGAGACCACGACCGAACGCCCCACCTACGTGCTGGCTCGCGCCGAGGTGCGCGGCGTCGAACGTGTCTCGCCGAACTTCGTGCGCGTGACGTTCGGCGGAGAAGACCTGTTCGAGTTCGGCACGCCGGGCGACGTCTACGACTCGCGCATCAAGATCGTCTTCCCGCCGGCATCCGGCATCCTCCCCGATCTCGACCGCTCGACCGGCGACTGGTGGGGCTCGTTCCTCGCCGTGCCCGAAGACGAGCGCGGCTCGATGCGCACGTACTCGGTGCGCGAGCTGCGGGTCACGGATGCCGGGACCGAGCTCGACGTCGACTTCGTCCTGCATCTCGCCCCCGGTCTCACCGGACCGGCGTCGCGCTGGGCCGATGCGGCCGCCGTCGGCCAGGAGCTGTTCATCGTCGGCCCGCGCCGCGGCGTGCCGGCAGCCGCGCACGGCGGCGCAGAGTACGAGCCGGGGACGGCCACCTCGGTGGTGCTCGCCGGTGACGAGACGGCGGCTCCCGCGATCGCACGCATCCTCGAAGACGCCCCGCGCGCTCTGCGAGGGGTGGCGTTCCTCGAGGTGCCGTCACCCGCCGACATCCTGCGCATCGACGCTCCGTCGGGCGTCGAGGTGCACTGGCTGCCTCGCGACATCGGCGAGGCCCACGGCGTGCGGCTCATTCCCGGCGTGCTCGCGTACCTCGGCGATGCGGATGCCGGTGACGAGATCGACGTGAAGGACATCGAGTCCGAGGATCTGCTCTGGGAGACACCCGACTACTCGGGTCTCGGTGAGGAGATCGCGGCGGCGGATGCTCCGGCCGAGCGCTACTTCTGGATCGCCGGCGAGAGCGGCGTCGTCACGACCCTGCGTCGCCACCTCGTGAAGGATCTCGGCATCGATCGCGGGCAGGTGGCCTTCATGGGCTACTGGCGCCGCGGCGTCGCCATGCGCGGCTGAGTCGTCGCATGCGCTCGCGCCGACGCGGACGACGACCGAACCGCTGGCGCACGCGGAGGCCGCGCCGTAGCATCCCAGTGGAATCGTTCGCCGGCGAGGAGGCCCCGATGACGCAGCACACACTCGAGCTCCCCGAAGTCGACCTCGTCTACGACGTGCAGGGGCCGCTGCCGACGGCGGATGGTCGCCCTCCGCTGATGATGATCGGCCAGCCGATGGATGCGAGCGGATTCCAGGCCCAGGTGACGCTGTTCGACGACCGCACCGTCGTGACCTACGACCCACGCGGGTTGGGTCGGAGCACCCGCAAGGACGGCGGCGTCACGAACGAACCCGAGGTCCAGGCCGAGGACGTGCACGCGATCATCGAGGCTCTCGCGGCGGGACCCGTCGACATGCTCGCGAGCAGCGGTGGCGCGGTGACCGCGCTCGCCCTGGTCACGGCGCATCCGCACGACGTGGCGACGCTCGTCGCGCACGAGCCGCCGATCGACAGCGTGCTGCCGGATGCCGACGCGGTGCATCGAGCGCGGGTGGCCTACACCCGGGCGTATCAGGACAGGGGCTGGGGCGCCGGAATGGCCGCCTTCGTCGCGATGACCTCCTGGGAGGGCGAGGTCACCGACGAGTTCCTCTCGCGGCCGGCTCCCGACCCCGCGGCGTTCGGGATGCCGACCGATGATGACGGCACACGGGACGATCCGTTGCTGTCCGAGCTCTCGTGGGCGGTGCCCCTCTACACGCCGGACCTCGAGGCGCTGAAGGCGTCGCCCACCAGGATCGTCGTGGCCGTCGGGGAGGAGTCGCTGAAGGTCTACACCGGACGCACGTCGATCGCCCTCGCGAAGGCGCTCGGCCAGCAGGCGACGGTCTTCCCCAGTCATCACGGCGGCTTCATGGGAGGCGAATTCGGCTACGCCGGCCAGCCCGAAGCCTTCGCGGCGAAGCTCCGCGAGGTGCTCGACCGATCGTAGGGCTGCGGCCGTGCGTGGGTGCGGTCGTTCGTTCCGGTCGCAATTCGTGCAGCTCGAATTCGGTGCTTGGGTCGCAGTTGGTGCCGCCCGCGCTCGGCGCTCGGCGCTCCGGTCGCAGTTCGTGCCGCCNGCCCGGAGCATCGCGCGACGGCACAAACTGCGACCGGACCGGGGCCGAGCGGCACAAACTGCGACGGGAGCATCGCTGAGTCGCACGAACTGCGACCCGTGAGCGGCACGAACCGCGACCGGAGCAGACAGGGCGAGAGCCCGGCATCCTGAGGTGGATGCCGGGCTCTCGCGCGAGTCACCGATCACTTGCTGAGGAAGTCCTTCAGTGCAGCGTTGACCTCGTCGGCGTGGGTCCAGAGCAGGCCGTGCGGGGCGCCCTCGACCTCGACGTAGGTCGCGGCGGGCACGGCCTGGTGGAACCGGCGGGCGGTCGCATCGATCGGCAGGATGTTGTCCTTCGTGCCGTGCAGGATCAGCGTGGGCTTGCCGGCGTCGCGCACGGCGTCGACGTCACCGCGGAAGTCCTCGATCCACGACGAGACCACGGCGTAGGCGGCGACGGGCGCGCTGCCGATCGCGACGTTCCAGCTGCCGGTGACGGCCTCCTGGCTGATGCGCGATCCGAGGTTCTCGTCGAGGTTGTAGAAGTCGTTGTAGAACTGCGTGAACCAGGCGAAGCGGTCACCCTTGGCTGCGGCCTCGATGCCGTCGAAGACATCCTGCGGCACGCCTTCGGGGTTGTCGTCGCGCTGCACGAGGAAGGGCTCGAGCGAGGCGAGGAAGGCGAGCTTCGCGACGCGCTCGTGCCCGTACTTCGCGACGTAACGGGCGAGCTCGCCGGTGCCCATCGAGAATCCGACGAGCACGACGTCACGCAGGTCGAGGGTCTCGAGCACGGTGTTGAGGTCGGCGGCGAAGGTGTCGTAGTCGTAGCCGGCGTTCACCTTCGACGATCCGCCGAAGCCGCGGCGGTCGTACGTGATGACGCGGTAGCCCTGGGCGAGCAGCTCGCGGGTCTGGCGCTCCCAGCTGTGTCCGTCGAGCGGGTAACCGTGGATCAGGACGACGGGCTGACCCGATCCCTGGTCTTCGTAGTAGAGCTCGATCGGGGCGCTGTTCTCGTTTCCGACGTTGATGTAACCCATGATCCTGATCCTTTCGGTTCGGTGAGAACGATCGTTCTCACCTGATGTCTCCCACTGTAGAGAACGGTCGTTCTCGTGTCAAGTACACTGGGATCATGACCGATGGAACAGTGCGTGAACAGATCCTTGCGGCGGCCGATGAGCTGTATTACCGCAAGGGCTACGCGGCTGTCGGCATGGATGAGCTGCGGGCAGCGGCCGGAGTCTCGCTGCGCAAGCTCTATGCCCTCTTCCCCTCGAAGACCGACATCGTCACCGCTGTCCTCGCGCGCAAGCACGCCGAGTGGGAGGCCGGGTTGACCGGCGCGGTGGCGGATGCCGGTGCAGACCCCCGCGCCAGGCTGCTCGCCGTGTACGGATACCTCGAGGACTGGTTCTGCGCCGACGACTTCCGCGGCTGCGCATTCATCAACGCGTTCGGGGAGCTCGGCGGCACGAACCCCGAGGTCGCGGCCATCGTCCGTGACCACAAGGCATCGTTCCAGCAGTACATGTCGGGTCTCGTGGTGGATGCCGGGGCCCCGGCATCCCTTGCCGCGCAGCTGTCGATCCTCGCCGAGGGTGCCCAGAGCACAGCAGCCATCGCCGCCGATCCGCAGGTCGCGGTGCAGGCGCGCAACGCCGCCGAGGTGCTGATCGACGCGGCCGTCGCCGCCTGATCTCAGTGTGAAGCCAAGGATTTAGCTAGCCTGGCTAGCGTTTTCGGATGCCGGTGTCAAGGCTCCTGCGCACCCGCCCGCTCGCGCGTAAGTTGCGAGCATGGAATCCCGGACGCAGGACATCGCCCGTCAGTCAGTGATCATCGCCTCGGCCACGTTCATGCTGATCGCCGCGGCTGTCGGCTCCGGCGCGTTCGGCGGCACCTCGGTCAGCGAGCTGCAAGACGGGGCGCTGTCGGCGCAGGGGTCGTACCTCGCCCCGGCCGGCCCCGCCTTCTCGATCTGGTCGCTGATCTACATCGGCCTGATCGCCTACACGGTGTGGCAGTCGCTCCCGGCGCAGCGGGCCGATGAGCGCCAGCGCGCGGTCGGGGGATGGATCGCCGCGTCGATGATCCTCAACGGACTGTGGCTCGTCACGGCGCAGTTCCTCACTCTTCCCCTGACGGTCCTGATGATCGCGCTGTTGCTCGCGACCCTCGCCCGGGTCATCGTGATCCTCGGGCGCAGCCGTGCCCGTACCTGGCCTGAGCGCATCGTCGTCGATGGGGCGAACGGACTGCACTTCGGATGGGTGACGATCGCGACCGTGGCCAATGTCACCGCCTGGCTCACGCAGATCGCACCCGAGAGCTGGGCCGACCAGGCTGAGATCTGGGCGGTCGCCGTGCTCGCCGTCGTGCTCGTGATCGGTGTCGCCAGTGCCCTCGCCACCAAGCGCATCGCGCCCGCCCTCGCGACGGCGTGGGGTCTCGGCTGGCTCGCGGTCGGCCGCTTCACCGGAGAGCCCGAGAGCACCGTCACTGGAATCGCCGGGATCGTCGTCGCGGTGGCCCTCGTCGCAGCCGGAGTCTGGGGAGTGCTGCGTCGGCCTCAGGTCACCACGGCCGCGTAGAGCACTGCATCGTCCGCATTCGCAGATCAGCGAACGGCGTGCGAGATGACGAAGCGCGCGCCAGACTGGGCCAGAATCATGACGTGACAGTTCTCAGCCCGTCCGATCGCCTGGTCGAGGCCATCTCATGGTGGCGAGTAGGTCTCGACGACGCCCGAGCGGCGCTTTCGTATGCGGCGGCAGACGTCCTGGCTGCGGGCGAGTGGGGCGAGGCTCTCGCGGAGCTGGCCGGGATCTCCGCAGGTGACAACCCATTCGTGGTCGACGACCTCGTCTCACGAGTCGTCGTCGAGCTGGACCTTCACCATGCGCTCTCCGATGCGCCAGAGTCGATCGCGATCCGCAGCAAGTGTCGCGCGGTACTCAGCGACGAGATGAGTCCTAGACAACTGACCGCATGGATCCATGCGCAGTTCGGTCATCGGAGCGACTGCATGGAGATCGAGGTCCTGGCGGAACTGGACGACGACTACGACATGGTGGACAGTTCGGTTTCGGTCGAGGACGAGTCCGTTGTGGATCGCCGCGTTCTCGAGATCGCCGAGGCCGTCGTCGACAGATCGCTCCGTTCGTAATTCCGCACAGGCTTCGACGGCGGTAGGGCTCAGAGGACGAGCCGGTAACCCATCCCCGACTCGGTCAGCAGGTGTGCCGGTGCGCTCGGTTCGGCCTCGAGCTTCTTGCGCAGTTGCGACATGTAGAGGCGCAGGTAGCCCGAGTCCGACACCTGCTCGCTGCCCCAGATCTCCTTCAGCAGATCCTGTCGGGTGACCAGGGCTCCGGGATGCCGGGCGAGGTGCTCGAGCATGCGCCACTCCGTCGGGGTGAGATGCACCCGCGATCCCGCACGGGTGACGGTCTTCGTCGCGAGGTCGACCACGACGTCGCCGAACCCGACGGTCGATTCGCCACCGGCCGGAACCGAGCGACGAGACAGGGCGCGCAGCCGCGCGAGCAGCTCGTCGACCTGGAACGGCTTGGTGACGAAGTCGTCGGCTCCGGCATCCAGCGCCTCGACCTTGTCGGCGGATCCGGTGCGACCCGACACCACGATGATCGGCACGTTCGTCCAGCCGCGCAGCGCCTGGATCACCTCGATGCCGTCGAGCCGGGGCATCCCGAGGTCGAGCATGATGATGTCGGGATGGGCCTGCGCGGCGGCGGCGACGGCGGCGGCGCCGTCGGGGGCGACGACCACCTCGTACCCGTGGGCGGCGAGGGTGATGCGCAGTGCGCGCACCATCTGCGGGTCGTCGTCGGCGATGAGGAGCTTCACTCCGTCTCCTCCTGATCGAAGTCGGGGTCGGCCGCCAGCGGCAGCGAGATGACCATGGTGAGCCCACCGCCGGGGGTGTCCTCGGGTGTCAGGGTACCGCCCATGCCCTCGGTGAACCCGCGCGACAGTGCGAGCCCGAGTCCCAGGCCTGCTGTGTTGTCGGTGTCTCCGAGGCGCTGGAAGGGCTGGAAGATCTGGTCGCGCTTCTCGACGGGAACGCCCTTGCCCCGGTCGATGACCCGGATCTCGGCCCGGTCGCCGAGGGTGCTCGTCGACACGATCACACGGGCGTCGGCAGGCGAGTGCCGATTCGCGTTGGCGACGACGTTCACGAGAACACGCTGCAGCAGCACGGGGTCGGCCGAGACCGCGGGCAGGCGGGCGTCGAGAGCCAGTTCGACATCGGACGGACCGAGGCCGAGCTCGTCCACGGCGGCGAGCACGGGGCCGGCGACGTCGAGGCGCATGCGCGAGACGGCGAGCACACCGGCCTGCACGCGACTGACGTCGAGCAGGTCGGTGACGAGCGACGACAGAGTGGCGAGGCTCTCGTCGGCGGTCGCGAGCAGCTCCTCGCGGTCGGATGCCGACAGGCGGTGCGCACCGCGGAGTCCGCCGATCGCGGCGACCGCTGAGGCGAGGGGGCGGCGCAGATCGTGGCTGACCGCCGAGAGCAGCGCGCTGCGCACCTGATCGGTCTCAGCGAGGGCGGCGACCTCGCGGGCGGTGGCCCGCAGATCGGTGTGCTCGATCGCGGCGGCCAGCTGCGCGACGATCGCGTCGAGCAGGCGGCGCGCGGGGGTGTCGAGGGGTTCGCCGTGCAGCTCGAGCACGGCGGGTGACGCGCCGTCCGTGCCGACGGGGACCGAGGTGGCGCGGCCGTCGGCGACGGGTTCGCCGTCGCTCGCGAGCACCTCGCCGTCGGCGGAGAGCAGGCGCACTCCGCTCAGCCCGAACGCCTCGCGGGTGCGGCTGACGAGGGCGAGCACGGCGTTGTCTCCGCGCAGCACGTTGCCGGCGACCGCGGCGAGCAGCTCCGCTTCAGCGGCGGCGCGCTGAGCCGTGCGCGCTCGCCTGGCCGCCTGGTCGACGATGATGCTGACCAGCACGGCGATCACCACATACAGCACGAGCGCGAGCACATGCAGCGGGTGGGCGATCGTGATGGTGAACAGCGGAGCCACGAACAGGAAATCGAGAGTGACGCCCGACAGCACCGCGGCGAAGACCGCCGGCCGGAGCCCTCCCACGAGCGCCACGATCACGACGAGCAGCTGGAACGCCAGGACCTCGACCGTGATCGACTCGGGGCTGCGGAACGCGAACATCGCCCACGACAGCAGAGGCCCGAAGACGAGGGCTACCGCGAAACCGAGCACCTGCCGCCGCCAGCCGAGAGCACCGCCGGTGATCCGGGGGAGTGCGACGCGTCCACCTGCGGCGGCGTGCGTGACGATGTGCACGTCGATGTCGCCGGAGCGGCGGATGACCTCGGAGCCGATGCCTGGTCCCGTCATCGCGGCGGCGAGTCGACCGCGACGGCTGACCCCGATGACGAGCTGGGTCGCATCCGCCCCCTGTGCGAACTCGACGAGGGTTCCGGGGATGTCGTCGCCGATGATCTGGTGGAAGCTGCCGCCCAGCGACTCGACCAGGGAGCGCTGGGCGGCGAGAGCGCCCGGGGTCTCATCGCGCAGGCCGTCCTGCGCCGCGACGTGCACCGCGAGCAGCTCGCCACCGGCGGAGCGGGCGGCGATCCGCGCGCCGCGGCGCAGCAGCGTCTCGCCCTCGGGTCCGCCCGTGAGCGCCACGACCACGCGTTCGCGTGCCTGCCATGTGCCCTCGATGCCGTGGTCGGCGCGGTAGCTGCGCAGCGCGCTGTCGACCTCGTCGGCGAGCCACAGCAGGGCGAGCTCACGCAGCGCGGTGAGGTTGCCGAGCCGGAAGTAGTTCGACAGGGCGGCGTCGATCCGCTCGGCGGGATACACGAGCCCCGCCGACAGCCGGTCTCGAAGCGACTGCGGTGCGAGGTCGACGACCTCGATCTCGTCGGCGGCCCGCACCACGGCATCCGGGATCGTCTCCTGCTGCGCGATGCCGGTGATCTTCTCGACCACGGCATTCAGCGAGTCGATGTGCTGCACGTTGACCGTCGTGACGACGTCGATGCCCGCCGCCAGCAGCGCCTCGACGTCCTGCCAGCGCTTCGGGTTCTGCGAACCGGGGGTGTTCGTGTGGGCGAGCTCGTCGACGAGGGCGATCTCGGGATGCCGTGCCAGCACCGCACCCAGATCCATCTCGCTCAGCGGCACGCCCCGATGCTGATCGACACGTCGCGGGACCTCGGGGATGCCGATGGTCTGCGCTGCCGTCGCCGCCCGCTCGTGTGTCTCGACGATCGCGATCACGACGTCGCGTCCCTCGTCGAGCAGCCGCTTGCCCTCGGCGAGCATCTCGAAGGTCTTGCCGACGCCGGGGGCCGCACCGAGCAGGACGCGGAGGCGGCCGCGCTTGCCGTGGCGCTCTGCCGTCATTCGCCCTCCCGCTCATCGAGCGCGAGATTGAGTTCGGCGACGTTGATGCGTTCTTCGCCGAGGAATCCCAGATCCCGCCCTTGAATTCTAGACTCCACGAGGTCGCGCACCTCCTGCTCGGGCACGCCGCGCTCGGCTGCCACGCGCGGCACCTGCAGCAGGGCGTAGGCGACGCTGATGTGCGGGTCGAGACCGGATCCGGATGCCGTCACGGCGTCGGCGGGAACGGCATCCGGGCTGACCCCTTCGCGCTCCGCGATCGCGGCCTTGCGCTCGTCGATCGCCGCGACCAGGTCGGGGTTCTCCGGGCCGAGGTTGCTGCCGCTCGAGCCGGCACCGTCGTAGCCGTCTCCGGCGGCCGACGGACGCGACTGGAAGTACTCGGGGAGCGCCTCGCCGTCGGCATCCGTGAAGGACTGCCCGATCAGAGCGCTGCCCTTGTCGTCGGCGAGCGGCGAGCCGTTCGCCTGGAAGGGCAGCAGCAGTTGGCCGATACCGGTGACGACGAGCGTGTAGCCGACGCCGAGCACGAGGGTGAGCACGAGCATCGCGCGGACGGCGACACCGGCGGTGCGAGCGGCGGTGCGGGAGGAGGACATGGGAGGCCTGACTTTCAGGATTGTCGGTGAGCGAGCGGAGCGCGATGCGCGGTCAGAAACCGGGGATGAGGGTGATGACGAGGTCGATCAGCTTGATGCCGAGGAACGGCGCGATCACGCCTCCCAGGCCGTAGACGAGCAGGTTGCGCTGCAGGATCTGCGAGGCGCTCGCCGGCCGGTACTTCACGCCGCGGAGCGCGAGCGGGATCAGGAAGACGATCACGATCGCGTTGAAGATGATCGCGCTGGTCACGGCGGATGCCGGCGAGTGCAGCTGCATGATGTTGAGCGCCGCAAGCCCGGGGAACACGCCCATGAACATCGCCGGGATGATGGCGAAGTACTTGGCGATGTCGTTCGCGAGCGAGAAGGTCGTGAGCGCTCCGCGCGTGATGAGCAGCTGCTTGCCGATGCGCACGATGTCGATCAGCTTGGTCGGATCGGAGTCGAGGTCGACCATGTTGCCGGCCTCCTTCGCGGCCGATGTGCCGGTGTTCATCGCGACGCCGACATCGGCCTGGGCGAGGGCCGGGGCATCGTTCGTGCCGTCGCCGGTCATGGCGACGAGTCGGCCGCCCTCCTGCTCGCGCTTGATCAGCTCGAGCTTCTGCTCGGGGGTCGCCTCGGCGAGGAAGTCGTCGACCCCCGCCTCCTTCGCGATCGCGGCGGCGGTCAGGGGGTTGTCGCCCGTGATCATGACCGTGCGGATGCCCATGCTCCGCAGCTCCTCGAACCGCTCGCGCAGACCGTCTTTCACGATGTCCTTCAGATGCACGACGCCGAGCACCTCACCGGCGCCGCCGGCGTGCTTCACGGCGACGACCAGCGGGGTGCCGCCGCTGGACGCGACGCCGTCGGTGAGCGACGTCAGCTCGGCATCCGTCTCGAGCCCGAGCCAGGCGCTGACGGCCGAGCCGGCGCCCTTGCGGATCTGCGTGCCGTCGGCCAGGTCGAGACCCGACATGCGGGTCTGCGCGGTGAACGGCACGACGACGGCATCCGCCGGCTCGTCGACCCGGATGCCGCGACTCAGGGCCAACTCCACGATCGATGCGCCCTCGGGGGTCGGGTCGGCGAGCGACGAGAGAGCGGCGACACGCAGCAGCTCGTCGGCGTCGACGCCTCCGAGGCGCAGAACCTCATGGGCGCGGCGGTTGCCGTAGGTGATGGTGCCGGTCTTGTCGAGCAGCAGGGTCGTGACGTCTCCCGCGGCCTCGACCGCGCGGCCCGACATCGCGAGCACGTTTCGCTGCACGAGACGGTCCATGCCGGCGATGCCGATGGCCGAGAGCAGGGCGCCGATCGTGGTCGGGATGAGGCACACCAGCAGGGCGATCAGCACCGGGATGCTGACGGGTGACGCCGCGTACGACGCGATCGGGTTGAGCGCGAGCACCACGACGACGAACACGATCGACAGGCTCGCGAGCAGGATGTTGAGCGCGATCTCGTTGGGTGTGCGCTGACGGCTCGCGCCCTCGACGAGCGCGATCATGCGGTCGACGAACGTCTCGCCGGGCTTCGAGGTGATGCGCACGACGATCCGGTCGGACAGCACCCGCGTGCCGCCCGTGACGGCACTGCGGTCGCCGCCGGATTCGCGGATGACCGCGGCGCTCTCACCCGTGATGGCCGATTCGTCGACGGTGGCGATGCCCGCGACGATGTCGCCGTCGCCCGGGATCAGCTCGCCCGCCGTGACGATCACGATGTCGTCGCGCTGAAGCTCGGCCGAGGAGACGTCGACCGTCTCGGTGCGCTCTGCCGTGGCATCCGAGGTCGCCTCGTAGCGCACGACCTTGCGGGCCATCGTGCTCGTGCGGGTCTTGCGCAGGCTCGCGGCCTGGGCCTTGCCGCGGCCCTCCGCCACCGACTCGGCGACGTTGGCGAACAGCACGGTCAGCCACAGCCAGATCGCGATGCCCCACGTGAACGGCGCGGGCACCGGGGTTCCGCCCGAGTCGGCGGGGCCGCCGAGGAAGGGTTCGGCGATCGCGAGCACGGTGGTGAACGCGGCGCCGACCCAGACGAGCAGCATCACGGGGTTCCGCACGAGAGATGCCGGGTTCAGCTTGCGCAGTGCGCCGGGCAGTGCCTGGGTCAGCTGCGCCCAGCCGAACGAGCGCGGCGGTTCGGAGGTGGCGGGGGCGGACGCCGCATCCTGCTGTTCCGAGGAGGTGGTGATGAGTGTCATGTCAGACGAGTCCTTCAGCGAGGGGTCCCAGTGCGAGCACGGGGAAGTAGGTGAGTGCCGTGATGATGACCGCGACGGCGGTGAGGAGCCCGACGAACTGCGGGCGGTGCGTGGGCAGGGTTCCGGTGGTCTCCGGCACGCGCTGCTGGGCGGCGAAAGACCCTGCCAGGGCCAGCACGAGGACGATCGGGATGAACCGGCCGAGCAGCATCGCGACTCCCAGTGCGGTGTTGAACCACGGGGTGTTCGCGGTGAGTCCGGCGAAGGCCGAGCCGTTGTTGTTCGCCGCCGAGGTGAAGGCGTAGAGCACCTCGCTCATGCCGTGCACGCCGGGGTTCAGGATGCTGGTCGACTCGACGTCGGAGCGGATGCCGGGGATCGCGAAGCTCAGCGCGGTGCCTGCCAGCACGAGGGTGGGCGTCACGAGGATGTAGAGGCTCGCGAGCTTGATCTCCTTCGGGCCGATGCGCTTGCCGAGGTACTCGGGGGTGCGGCCGACGAGCAGTCCGCCGACGAACACCGCGATGATCGCGAGCACGAGCATGCCGTAGAGACCCGTGCCGACGCCGCCGGGGGCGACCTCGCCGAGCATCATGTTGAGCATCGGCATCATGCCGCCGAGTGCCGTGTACGAGTCGTGCATCGAGTTCACGGCGCCGGTCGACGTCAGCGTGCTGGCGCTTCCGAACAGGGTCGAGCCGAGGATGCCGAAGCGCACCTCCTTGCCCTCCATCGCGGCACCCGCGAGCTCAGGGGCGCTGCCGCGGCCGGCGAGTTCGAGGGCAGAGAGGGCGAAGGTCGAGATCAGGAAGATCGTGCCCATGACGGCGGCGATCGCGTAGCCCTGGCGGTTGTCGCCGATCATCCGGCCGAACGTGCGGGGCAGCGCGAACGGGATCACGAGGATCAGCAGGATCTGCAGGAGGTTGGTCCAGCCTGTCGGGTTCTCGAACGGATGCGCCGAGTTGGCGTTGAAGAAGCCGCCACCGTTCGTGCCGAGCAGCTTGATGGCCTCCTGCGACGCGACCGGTCCGCCCGGGATGGTCTGCGTGCCACCCGAGACGGTGGTCACATCGGTGAAGCCGGCGAAGTTCTGCACCACGCCGCCTGCGATCAGGGCGATGGCGCCGATCAGGGCGATCGGCAGCAGGATGCGTCCGAGCCCGCGGATCAGGTCGACCCAGAAGTTGCCGATCGTGGTCGAGCCCCGACGGGCGAGTCCGCGGATCAGAGCGACGGCGACAGCCAGGCCGACGGCGGCGGAGACGAAGTTCTGCACCGTGAGACCGGCGAGCTGCACGGTGTAGCCCATGGTCTGCTCGGGAGAGTACGACTGCCAGTTGGTGTTCGCGACGAACGACGCGGCGGTGTTGAACGCCAGGCCCTCGGGAACCGCGGGGAGTCCGAGCGACTCGGGCAGGAAGCCCTGCAGACGCTGCAGGCCGTAGACGAGCAGGAGCCCGACGACGGAGAACGCGAGCACGCTGCGGGCGTAGGCCCGCCAGGTCTGCTCGGATGCCGGGTCGACGCCGATGAGGCGGTAGACGCCTCTCTCGGCCTTCAGGTCACGGGGTGTGCTGAAGACGTGGGCCATGTAGTCGCCCACCGGCCGGTACAGCAGCACGATCGCGACGATGAGGACGGCGGCCTGCAGGATGCCGAACCACAGGTTCGCACCGGCGCCCATCAGAACTTCTCCGGGGCGACGAGAGCCACCACGAGGTAGACGACGGCGGCCACGGCGAGGGCGGCGGCGATGATCTCGAAGACGATCACAGTCGTTCCACCCCCTTCGCGACCAGGGACACGAGGGCGAACAGCGCGAGAGTCAGCGCGATGTAGATGATGTCGAGCACGAGACTCGATACAACTCCCGTGCAGACCGGAATATGACGATCCTCACGCTTTGCCTACGCGGCTGTGCGGGATGCATGCGGGATGCTCACAACTCGGGCTCCCGCCTTGCGGTTGCAGTGGAGCCGCCCACACGCGCCCGACCCGGCGCCGACTGCGACCGGAACCAACGCGCGAGGGTCCGACCGGATCTACACTCAGCGAGTGAGTGCAACGCGACGACGGCTGGGAGCGGGGACGATCATCGTCCTGGCACTCGTCGTCGTCGCGGTGGTCTGCATCGTCACCGGCATCCTTCCGCGCTCGGATGCCGGGGCGCTCGGTGCCCGCATCGCACCCGTGCTCGGGTTCGTCGTGGCGATCACGATCGTCGCCGAGCTGGCGCGGGATGCGGCCGTTTTCGACGTCGTGGCGCAGCGCCTCGCGCGCTGGGGCCGCGGACGGGTCATCCTGCTGTGGGTGTCGGTGGTGGTGCTCGCGGTCATCAGCACCGTGTTCCTCTCGCTCGACACCACGGCCGTGATCGTCACGCCGGTCGTCGTCGTGCTGGCGCAGAGCGTCGGCATCCCGCCCCTGCCCTTCGCACTCGTGACCGTGTGGCTCGCGAACACGGCGTCCCTCGCACTGCCCGTCTCGAACCTCACGAACCTGCTGGCAGCGCGGGCGATCGGCGACGACCCTCTGTCGTTCCTGGCTCTCAGCTGGGCGCCGACCCTCGTCGGCATCCTGATCCCCGTGCTGATCCTCACCCTGCGCCATCGGCGCACGCTCTTCGGTGGATACCGGGTGCCGTCAGGGGGACAGCCGTCTGATCGGGTGCTCTTCTGGGGAGCCTCCGCGGTGCTGCTCCTGCTGATGCCACTGCTCGCACTGACGCACGACGTCTGGATCCCGGCCACGGTCGCCGCAGTGATCCTGATCGTGCTGTTCGGCATCCGTCGTCGGCATGTGCTGCGACTGTCGCTCGTGCCATGGCAGGCGATCGCTCTCGCGGCGGCTCTGTTCGTCGTGGTCGAGACGGCGCACGCGAACGGCCTCCTCGATTTCCTGTCGGTGCTGGCCACCAGCGGGCACGCACCCGCCGAACTGCTGCGCCTCTCGGCCGCGGGCGCGCTCGCCGCGAACGGCGTGAACAACCTGCCGGCCTACCTGATCCTCGAACCCGCAGCCGGCGACCCGGTCGCGCTGATGGCACTGCTGATCGGCGTGAACCTCGGCCCGCTCATCACGCCCTGGGCATCTCTCGCGACCCTGCTGTGGCACCACCGGGTGGTGTCGCTCGGCGTCGAGATCCGCCGGGGAAGCCTCATGTTCTGGGGTGCGATCGTGGCGGTGCCGACCGTGCTCGTCGCGACACTCGTCCTCGCGCTGGTCTCGGGTTGACCGGTCGCATGTGAGAGGTGGCCTGCTGCAATGCTGCAAAGCAGCTTCCCCGCTTGCCTGCACGGCAGTACCATGGATGCATGTCCACCGCAGAGTTCCACGGATACGTCGGCGTGCAGAGCCGGGGTCTCATCGCCCTGCCAGCGAGCGTGCGTGAGCGCCTGCGTCTGAACGAGCCAGGAACCCAGCTCGAGGTGACCGAGCGTGCGGATGGGGTGGTCGAGCTGCGTGCCGCCGTGCCTGTGCCCGCCGAGCAAGCGTGGTTCTGGACCGAGAGGTGGCAGCAACGAGAGCGCGAGGTCGACGAGCATGTGGCGGCTGGGCGCGTGTCCACGTTCGACAGCGGAGAGGCCTTCCTCGAGAGCCTCGATGCCGTCGAGCCCGAACAGTGAAGTTCGAGACGACCCCGAGCTTCGACGCTGATGTCCGCAGGCTGAAGTCGTCCCATCTCGCGGAGTTCCGGAAGGTGCTGCGTGAGAAGTTCATCCCGGCCTGCGATGCGTTCGCGAAAGAACCGACCACGCCCTGGCCGGCGTCGCTCAGGGTCAAGTCCATGCGCGCCGCGCCAGGCATCCTCGAGATGACGTGGTCATTCTCCTCGCCCGACGGCCGCGCCACGTTCGAGATCGTCACCGTCGACGACGAACCCCGGATCCAGTGGCGTCGCATCGGAGACCACGTGTTCAGGAATCCGTGACCGCCCACTCCTCCGCGAGGATGCCGTAGTTCATGCCGTCGAGCCACTGGCCCGAGCGGTGCAGCGCGGTCTTGCGACTGAACTCCTCCCGTCGCATCCCGAGCCGCTCCATGAGGCGCCACGAGGGCTCGTTGTCGGCGAAGCATCCGGCGTGCACCCGGCGCAGCCCCAGCGCGCCGAAGCAGACGCCGATCACCGCGCGGATCGCCTCGGTCGCATACCCGCGTCCTGTGTATCCCGGATCGAGCACCCAGCCGAGCTCCGCCTCGACACCCTTCGCCAGGTCGGTGACCTCGAGCTGCGCCCACGCGTCGCCGATCCTGATCATGATGTCGCCGATCGGCACGGCGGGCTCGCCGCCGTGTGGAAGCAGTTCGACGAGGTACATCGAGGCGAGGCGCTCAGGGTCGAGGTAGCGCTCGCGGAACGCCTCGATCGTGTCGGGCGCGAGTCCCAGCCAGCGGTTCACCTCGGGCAGCTGCCGCCACTCCCACATCGCATCGATGTCGGGTGCCGTCATCGGCCGGATCTGCAGGCGCTCGGTGCGGACGGGCCAGACATCGGTGTGCGGCGTAGCGGTCATCGCCCCAGCCTATTGAGCCTCTTCGCAGCCAGCATCCGTCTCCTGCGCGTTCCGGTCGCAGTCTGTGCCGCCGAGATCGCTCAGGAGCGGCACGAAGTGCGACCGGAACCGAAGACGAAGCTCAGAGGCGGCACGAGTTGCGACCAAAACCGAAGACGCGGCGCGGGAGCGCCGCCCCGCCTCACTCCTCGGGCGGGCCCTCGGGCCGGTGTGCGCGGCGTCCGTTCACGACGACCGGGCGGCCTGCGCGCTCCTGCCCGGGCAGCGGGCGCGAACGTCGACCGTAGATCAGCTCCGACGAGTCGAGCAGCCACGGCACGAGCGTGATCGACACCCCGTGCACGAGCATCAGCTGGTTGGCGAGGCGACGCGAGCGACGGTTGTGCAGGAACGTCTCCCACCAGTGCCCCACGATGTACTGCGGCAGGTACACGGTGACGACCGATGAGCCGTGCTTCGCGCGGTACTGCTTGATGAACTGCGATACCGGCTGGGCGAACGACCGGTACGGCGACTCGACGATCACGAGCGGGATGGGCACGAGGTGGTCGGCCCAGTCCTTCTGCAGCTGGGCGGCATCGTCGGATGCCACGGCGACATGCACCGCGAGGGTCTTGCCGTGTTTGGCGGCGATCGCATAGTCGACGGCCTTCACGACCGGCTTCTGCAACCGGTTCACGAGCACGATCGCGAGGTCGCCGGTCGCACCGAACTTGGTGGTGTCGTCGATCGCGATCTCGTGCTCGACGTCGCGGTAGTACCGCTTGACGCCCATCATCAGGAACGCGAGCACGGGGATCGCGAAGAACACGAGGTACGCGCCGTGGGTGAACTTGGTGATCGTCACGATCAGGAGAACCGTGACCGTCATCGCGGCGCCGAGCGAGTTGATGATCAGGCCCATCTTCGCCGAGCGGCGATCGGATGCCGAGGCTCCGTCGATCCCGGATCCCGCCTTGTCTTCGACGGGACCCCGCAGTGCGCGCTTCCAGTGCCGCACCATGCCGATCTGCCCCAGCGAGAACGACACGAACACACCGATGATGTACAGCTGGATCAGCGTCGTGAGCTTCGCCTGGAAGATCACGAGCACGGCGATGGCGGCGATGCCGAGCACGATCATGCCGTTCGAGAAGACGAGGCGGTCACCGCGGGTGTTCAGCGACTTCGGCGCGTAGCCGTCGCGGGCGAGCACCGAGCCGAGCAGCGGGAATCCGTTGAACGCGGTGTTGGCCGCGAGGAGCAGCACGCACGCGGTCGCCGCCTGGATGATGAAGAACATGATGCTGCCGCCGCCGAACGTCGCCGACGCGATCTGCGCCATGAGGCTCGGCTGCGGGTTGGAGCAGTCGAAGCCGATCAGGTCGCACGGGTTCTCGGCGTAGTGCACGCCGGTGATCAGGGCGAGCGCCGTGAGGCCGGCGAACAGGCAGGCCGCGATCGAGCCCATGAGCACCAGCGTCGACTGCGCGTTGCGCACCTTCGGCGTGCGGAAGGCCGGCACGCCGTTCGAGACGGCCTCGACGCCCGTGAGGGCGGAGCATCCGCTCGAGAAGGCGCGGAGGATCAGGAGGATGACCGCGGCCTGACCGAGGTTCTCGGCGTCCACCGCGAACTGGGCACTGGATGCGACCGGCGCATCACCGAGGAACGTGCGGATGAGTCCCGTCACGATCATGAAGCCGACCGAGGCGATGAAGACGTACGTGGGGATCGCGAACACGAGCGACGCCTCGCGCACACCGCGCAGGTTCACGATGATGATCAGGATCACGAAGCCGACGGCGAGTTCGACCCGCAGCGGGTCGAGTCCGGGTACGGCCGAGATGATGTTGTCGACACCGGATGCCACTGACACGGCGACCGTGAGCACGTAGTCGACCAGGAGAGCGGCGGCCACGATGACGCCGGGGATCTCACCGAGGTTCTTCGAGGCGACCTCGTAGTCGCCGCCACCCGAGGGGTACGCCTTGATCAGCTGGCGGTAGCTGAGCACCACCACGATCAGCAGCACCACGACCGCGATCGCCACGAGCGGTGTGAAGGAGAGGAACGTGAGTCCGCCGATGAGCAGGATCATCACGAGCTCCTGCGGCGCATAGGCCACAGAACTCAGTGCGTCCGACGCGAAGATCGGCAGCGCCATCTTCTTCGGGAGCAGCTGATCGTCGACCTGCTCGCTCGTCAGGGGGTCGCCGATCAGGATGCGCTTGGCGCGGGGAGGAGCATCGGTGTTGTCCCGAGTTTCATCTGACACGTCGGGCGACTCTACGCCCGCGAACGCTTCCCTCACGAGATCCTCACGGAATCCCTACGGCGTGTCGAACGTCCCTAACGGAATCCTCACGGCCGCCGCGCGCCCGCGAACCGCTCAGTCCTGATGCGGGCGGGGCATGTACCACTCGGTGAAGGCGGTCGCCCTGCCCTCGGCATCCAGCCGGACGATCCAGAGGTTGACGTAGTCGCGCTCGGCCGGATACTTCGTGCGCCCTTCGACCACGACGAACTCGTCGTCCTCGCGCACGATCCACCAGTCGAACGTCCACGTGCCCGGTTCGTCGAGATCCTCGAGCCACCCTGCGACGATGTCGGCCCTGCCGACGCGCGGCTCGGAGTCGGGGCTGGTGAGATAGATCGCGTCGTCGCTGAAGAGCGCCGCTATCTGCTGAGGGTCGTTCGACTTCCAGGCCTCGACGTACGCTTCGGTCCACTTCTCGCCTGCGCTGGTCATGTCCTCCGTTCTAGACCCGGGTTCCGACATCGTCAACGGGATGCGACTCGATTTCTCATCGACGATGCACAGCCACTTCCGATCACAGACGCGTAACGTCGGATGCATGACGTCCCTTCAGGTCACCGATGACGCCATCCAGCAGACTCGTGAGCTCCGCGATGAGTTCCAGCGCTTCCTGCGCGAGTACGAGTTCGGGATGCGGGAGGTCGAGACGAAGATCTCGATCCTTCGTGACGAGTTCACCCACCACCACGCGTACAACCCGATCGAGCACGTCAAGAGCCGGCTGAAGACGCCCGACAGCATCGTCGAGAAGATCGCCCGGAAGGGCATCGCCGAGCCGGACTTCGAGCGCATCCGCACCGAGATCACCGACATCGCGGGCGTGCGGGTGACCTGCAGCTTCGTCGCCGACGTCTACCGCCTGTTCGATCTGCTCACCGCTCAGGACGACGTGACCGTCGTCACGGTCAAGGACTACATCGCCACTCCGAAGGCCAACGGCTACAAGAGCCTGCACGCGATCATCGAGGTGCCGGTGTTCCTGTCGACCGGGGCGCTGTCGGTGCCGGTCGAGGTGCAGTTCCGCACCATCGCGATGGACTTCTGGGCCAGCCTCGAGCACAAGATCTACTACAAGTTCTCGAACCAGGTGCCGTCGCACCTCGTCGAGAGCCTGACGGATGCCGCCGAGGCCGCAGCCGAGCTCGACAGCCGCATGGAGCGTCTGCACCGCGAGGCGCATGGCGTGCCGCAGCGCCAGCTCGCCCCGCCGCCCCCGCCGCACGTCGTGCAGGTCTGACCCGCCCCGACGACCCGCCACCCGGCGCGGTGTTGCGCGGGGCCGCACGGCCCTGGGAGCATCGACAGGTGGTGAAGACGCAGCTGCCCCCGGTCTCGGATGTCGAGCGCACCCTCGCGGAGCTCCCCGGACTCGACCGGGGTCGTCAGCTGTGCGAGTGCGACCACGGCGATGACGAGGCGTATGCCGCGTGCGGACGCAAGGCGAAGTGGCGGGTGTCGGTCGACTGCGTGTGCGGAGAGAACCACCCGCGTCGCGTCGAGATCCTCTGCTCGAGGTGCCTGCGCACGCTGCGCGAACTGCAGGACCGCGACACCATCACCGCACGTCGCCTCTGATCCCGCCGCATCCTGAGCCGCTCGAATCCGATGCCGTGACCATCCGTTCTCGCGTCCGCTCCGAACAACCCGAGACCACACCGTCCTCGGTGCGAAGGAGCAGACCATGGCACAGCGCAGCACGGCAGAGAAGCGCGACACGAGCGAACGGCCGAGCAGGGGTAAGAGGTTCTTCTTCTGGGCCGCCCTCTCGGGTGTGATCAGTGGACTCGTCTTCCTCGCGACGGCGGAGCTGTTCGCGCTGATCTTCGCGCGCTCGGCCAGCCCCATCCTCGCCGTCGGCGGATTCGTGATCGACATCGTGCCGCAGCCGTTCAAGGAGTTCGCGATCGCGACCTTCGGCGAGTACGACAAGATCGCGCTGCTGGTCGGTCTCGGTCTCGCGGTGGTGATCGCGTCGGCGATCGCCGGCATCCTGCAGCTGCTCCGTCCCCCGCTCGGCGTCATCGCCCTGGTGGTCGCGGGCGCGCTCTCCACCGCGGCGATCGTGACCAGGGCCGGAGTGACGGCCCTCGCCTTCCTGCCCCCCGTGCTCGGAACCATCGCGGGATCCATCATCATCGTGCTGCTGATCCGTCGGCTCAGGGCGTGGAAGGCATCCGTGGTTCCTGTCGCGATGGTCGACCGCAAGGGCGAGACCGCGGATGCCGAGATCGCGGATGCCGAGGCATCCGACGCGAAGCCCGCCAAGGCGATGGGTCGCAGGCAGTTCTTCATCCTCGCCGGCATCGCCAGCGTCTCGGCGGTCGTGGTCGGCATCGCTTCGCGCACCGTGAGCATGACGGTCGCATCGGTCGCGTCGATCCGTGACGCCCTCAAGCTTCCCGCCCCGAAATCGACCGTGACCGTCCCGAAGGGTGCCGAGCTCGACATCCCGGGGCTGACCAAGCTGATCACTCCGAACAAGGACTTCTACCGCGTCGACACCGCATTGACCGTGCCGACCATCGATCCCGAGACCTGGCGTCTCGTGATCGACGGCATGGTCGACCAGCGCGTCGAGATGAGCTTCCAGGACCTCCTCGACATGGGGCTCGACGAGTACGCGGTGACGCTCACGTGCGTCTCGAACGAGGTCGGCGGCGGCCTGGTCGGCAACGCCGTGTGGCTGGGTGTGCCGCTGCGAGACGTGCTGAAGAAGGCCGGAGTGAAGTCCGGCGCCGACATGGTGCTGTCGAAGAGCGTCGACGGCTACACGGCGAGCACGCCGCTGTCGGCCCTCACCGATGACAATCTCGACGCGATCCTCGCGGTGGGCATGAACGGCGAGCCGCTGCCGCTCGAGCACGGCTTCCCGGTGCGGATGGTCGTTCCGGGGCTCTATGGCTACGTCTCGGCGACGAAGTGGCTCACAGAGCTCAAGGTCACCACGTTCGACAAGGACGAGGCCTATTGGACTCCGCGTGGATACAGCGCCGAGGCTCCGATCAAGTTCGCCTCGCGCGTCGACACCCCGAAGGTCGGCCAGGCCGTCGAGGCCGGTCGCATCCCGATCGCGGGCGTCGCGTGGGCGCAGACCGTGGGCATCGAGCGGGTCGAGGTGCGCATCGACGAGGGCGACTGGATGCCTGCGACGCTGTCGGCCCCGATCAACGAGAACACCTGGGTGCAGTGGTTCATGGAGTGGGATGCCACACCGGGCACGCACTACGTGGCGGTGCGAGCGATCAACAAGAACGGCGACATGCAGATCGAGGAGCGCGCACCGATCGCTCCGAACGGATCGTCGGGCTGGCAGCGGTCGCTCATCCGCGTCGCATGATGCTCGTGCGTCTGCGTGGGGCAGGACCTAGGGTGGAGCCATGACGTCGCTCCCCGCCTGCGTGATCACCGTCTCGGACCGCTCGTTCGCCGGAGAACGCGAAGACAGAGGCGGTCCGATCGCGGTCGGTCTGCTGAGGGAGGCGGGGTGGCACTGCCCCGACGCCGAGGTGATCCCCGACGGTGCGGCCTCCGTCGCCGACGCGCTGCGCCGAGCTGTCGCGCGCGGCGTGCGACTGATCGTGACCACCGGCGGAACCGGCGTCAGCCCGCGGGACGAGACCCCCGAGGGCACCCGCAAGGTCATCACGCGCGAGGTGCCGGGCATCGCCGAAGAGCTGCGTCGCAGCGGCCTCGCCGACACCCCGCTGTCGGTGCTGTCCCGCGGCCTCGCCGGTGTCGTCGACCCGGCCGGAGCGCTCGTCGTGAACCTCCCGGGCTCCACGCGTGCCGTGGCATCCGGAGTCCCCGTGGTGCTGACCGTCGCGAGACACGTCGTCGACCAGGTCGAGGGCGGTGACCACGCATGAACGAGGTGCGGATCGCCGCGATCTCCGACCGGCGTCTCGACCTCGACGCGCACCTCGCCGCCGTTGAGGATCCGGCGCTGGGCGGTGTGACGACCTTCATCGGACGGGTTCGCGACAACGACCCGGATGCCACGACCCCGGTGGTCGGGCTCGAGTACAGCTCTCACCCCGACGCCGAGGCCACGCTGCGGCGCATCGCCGAGCAGGCGGCCGCGGATGCCGTGGGCGAGGCTCGCGTCGCGGTGGCCGTGAGTCACCGCATCGGACGACTCGACGTGGGCGATGCGGCCGTCGTGATCGCGGTCGCCGCCGAGCACCGCGCCGAGGCGTTCGAGGTGTGCCGCGCGGTCATCGAGGACATCAAGACCTCGCTGCCCGTGTGGAAGCGTCAGGTCGAGTCCGACGGATCGACGTCGTGGAAGGGCATCGGCGGCTGAGCCGAGCCCGGCGAGTTGCTGCTCAGCCCCCCGCGAACGGGGGGAGCACGTCGATCAGCTGTGCGTCGGCGAGCGACCGGTCATCGTCGCTGCGCACGCCGTCGACCATGACCGCGCAGCGCGGCAGGATGTCGGCGAGCGCCGGATGGTCTGCGATCACCGCGGCGCGGAGCTCCTCGAGCGAGATCTCGCCACGCTGCTCTGCGTCGACTCCCGCGGCCTCGGCGGCGGCGGCGAAGTAGCGCACGCGGACGGTCGTGGTCAGGTGCGCGGTCATCGGGTCTCTCCCTCGCGCACCCAGTCGCCCGAGCGTCCGCCCGACTTCGCCACGATGCGCACGTCCTCGATGACCACAGAGCGGTCGATGCCCTTGATCATGTCGACGATCGCGAGCGCGCTCACCGAGACGGCCGCGAGCGCCTCCATCTCGACGCCGGTGCGGTCGGCGGTGCCGACGGTCGCCTCGACGTGCACACCGTCATCGACGATGTCGAGCTCGACGTTCGCGCGGTGCACGCCGATCACGTGGGCGAGGGGCAGCAGCGTGGGGGTCGACTTGGCGGCCTGGATGCCGGCGATGCGGGCGACCGCGAGCACGTCGCCCTTCGGCGCCGTGCCGTCACGCAGGGCCGCGATGGTCTCGGCGCTGCAGCGCACGAAGCCCCGAGCGGTCGCGGTGCGGACGGTCGGCTGCTTGGCGGTCACATCGACCATGTGCGCATGACCGGCCGAGTCGAGGTGCGTGAAACTCATTCGACCAGCATGACATCGATCGCGTCGCCCACGGCGACGGCCTCGACCTCGGCGGGGACGATCGCGAACGCGCGTGCCCGCGCGAGACCACCGGCCAGATGCGACCCCGAGCCTCCGGAGGTCGCTGGGCGCACCGTGCCGGCCGTGAGGTCGACGACGGCGGGGAGGTACTGGCGGCGTCCGGGCGGGGTCGTCCACGCAGCATCCGCCGTGAAGGATGCACGAGCGCGGTGGATCTCGGAGCGACCCTGCAGGGCGAGCAGCGCCGGCCGCACGAAGACCTCGAACGAGACCGCGACGCTGACCGGGTTTCCCGGCAGCCCGAACACGAGGGCGCCGGAGTCGAGAGCGCCGAACGCCTGAGGTTTGCCGGGCTGCATCGCGACGCTCGCGAACTCGACGGCACCCTGTCCGTCGAAGGCGCCGCGCACCGGCTCATAGGCCCCCGCGCTGACGCCACCCGTGAACACGATCACATCGGCGCCGCGCTCGACCGCCGTCGCGGTGACGGTCCGCACGGCCTCGGCGTCGTCCGTGACGCGCGCGACGAGAACGACCTCGGCATCGGCGTCCGCGACGAGGAGCTCGAGCAGCGGACCGTTCGAGTCGGGGATGCGGCCACGCGCTGCCGGCTCACCCGGTGACAGCAGCTCGCTGCCCGTCGAGACCACGGCGACGCGCGGCGCACGGGTCACCGAGACGGACTCCACGCCCGCGGCGACGGCGGCCGCGAGCTGGAAGGCGCCGAGGCGTTCGCCGGCGTGCACGACGGCATCCCCCGCATGCAGGTCGGCGCCGCGACGGCGGACGAATGCTCCCGGTGTCGCCGGGGCCCGCAACACCTGCACCTCGCCGAGCGAGTCGGCGAGGCCGCCCGCGGTGTCTTCGAAGGGCACGATCGCATCCGCATCCGTCGGGGCCGGCGATCCGGTCATGATGCGGGCCGCTTCGCCGGGGCCGAGGGGTGGGTCGTCCGACACTCCGGCGGGCAGGTCGGCGACCACGCGCAGCACCACCGGGTCGTCTGCGGATGCCGCAGCGACATCGGCGAAACGCACCGCGAAGCCGTCCATCGCGGAGTTGTCGAAGAGCGGGATGTCGTGGGCTGCCGTCGCGGGCTCTGCGAGGGTGCGGTGGGCGGCGTCGCGGATCGCACGGCTCTCGGCCGGGAGGGTGCGCACGGCGTCGAGGACGAGCGCGAGCTGCTCCTCGACCGTCCGGCGGTTCGCGCCCGCGCCGCTCATGCCGCCACCGCCGATCGGATCGCGATCTCGTGCTGTCGTGCGGAGAGCCCGTCGATCATGGCGAGGCGACCGAGCAGCGGATCTCCGGCGCCGGTGATGAGCTTCACGACCTCGCCCGCCAGCATCCCGCCCGCCTGCACGCACAGCGCACCCAGGACACCGACCTGCGCGCAGCTCGGCGGCTCGCCCTCGGTGCCGAGGGGGAAGAGATCTGCGAGCACGACCGGGGCGTGGCCCTGGGGCGGATTCGACCAGAACACGGTCGCCTGCGCGTGCCACTCCTGCACGGCGCCCCAGACCAGAGGAATGCCCAGGGCCTCCGCTGCGGCGGCGACATCACGACGCGTCGCGAACGAGTCGCTGGTGTCGACCACGATGTCGGCGCCCGCGAACAGGCGCTCGGCGTTCTCGGAGTCGAGTCGCTCGGCCGCCGTCACGACCTCCGCCCCGGGCGACAGCGCCAGGATCGCGCGCTCCGCGGATGAGGTCTTCGGTCTGCCGATGTCTTCGACGCGGTGCGCGAGCTGACGCTGCAGGTTCGTCAGCTCGACGATGTCGTCGTCGATCACGGTGATGCTGCCGACTCCTGCCGCGGCCAGTGCGAGCAGCGCGGGCGAGCCGAGGCCGCCGGCGCCGACGACGGCGACGTGGGCCGCCGCCAGGCGACGCTGCCCCTCCTCGCCGATGCCGGCGAGCACCGCGTGCCTGGCGGTACGGACGAGTTCGGCCGGGTCGAGAGCGGGTATGGGAGCGACGAGCGGCTGCATGGCACCAGGCTATGCCCCGGGCTCGCCGTTACGGCGGACGCACGGGGATTCGCTGGGAGTTCGGAGGCGGCGGATGCTCGGCGAGCATCGCACTTCCGCTGATGCGGCTTTTTCCTGCTCGAGCATCCGCATCTGCGGTATTGTTTCCTCATGCAGAGCTTTCGGATCTCCCGCGCCGCTCAGTTGCTCGGGGTGAGCGACGACACCGTGCGGCGATGGATCGATCAGGGGCTGCTGCCCACGACCGACGCCGTGCCCGCTGAGATCCCCGGCGACGCGCTCGCCGCCCGTGCTGTGGAACTCGCCGAGGAGGCGCAGGAGTCGAATCACGCGCTCTCGAGCGCCCGCAACCGTTTCGTCGGCATCGTCACCCGCGTGCAGATCGACGGAGTGATGGCGCAGGTCGACCTGCAGTCCGGCCCCCACCGCGTCGTCTCGCTGATGTCGGCCGAGGCCGCCCGCGAGCTGCAGCTCGAGGTGGGCTCGCTCGCCAGCGCATCCGTCAAGGCGACCAACGTCGTGGTCGAAGTACCGAAGGACTGACACATGAACCGCACCCTCCGCCGCACCGTCACGATCGCTCTGACCGCCGCAGCGCTCGCCCTCACCGGGTGCGCTGCCGGCGCGGAGTCCCCGGCGCCGACCGCCACCGACGATGCGGCCGAGAGCTCTCTGAGCGGTGAGCTCACGGTCTACGCGGCCGCCTCGCTCTCCACGGCCTTCGACGAGATCGGCGCGGCCTTCACCGAGGCGAACCCCGACGTGGAGGTCAGCGGCGTGTACGACGGATCGTCGACGCTGGTCACCCAGCTGCTCGAGGGCGCCCCGGCCGACGTGTTCGCCTCAGCCGACGAGGCCAACATGGACAAGCTCGAGGATGCCGCGGTCGATCCGACCCTGTTCGCCTCCAACACTCTCGTGATCGCCGTGCCGACGGGCAACCCCGGCGGCGTGAAGACCCTCGACGACCTGGCCGACGTCACCACGGTGCTGTGCGCCCCCGAGGTGCCGTGCGGTGCCGCCTCGGCGACGCTGCTCTCGAACGCCGGCGTCACGGTCGAGGCGGCGAGCCTCGAGCAGAACGTGACCGCGGTGCTGACCAAGGTCGCCGCCTCCGAGGCGGACGCCGGACTGGTGTACGCCACGGATGTGATCGGTCGGGACGACGTCGAGGTGATCGTCCCCGATGGTGCCGACGAGGTCGTGAACCACTATCCGATCGCGGCCCTGTCGGAGGCTCCGAACTCGGCGGCCGCCGCGGCGTTCGTCACGTTCGTGCTCTCGGATGAGGGCCAGAGCATCCTGGCCGACTTCGGGTTCGGAGCACCGTGAGTGCGGCCGGAGCGCGCGGATACACGCCGCGCGCACTGGCCATCCCCGCCCTGATCGGTCTCGCGTTCCTCATTCTTCCGTTGGCGGCTCTGGTCACCCGTGTCGAGTGGTCGACGTTCATCGCCGATGTGACGTCGGAGGCCGCACGCTCGGCGCTGCTGCTCTCGCTCGGCACGGGTCTCATCGCCACGCTGCTGTGCATCGTGATCGGCGTGCCCCTGGCGCTGACGATCGCCCGCTCAGGGCCGCGGCTGGCAGCCGTGCTGCGCGCGGCGGTCACGGTTCCGCTGGTGCTGCCGCCCATGGTCGGCGGCGTCGCCCTGCTCTACCTGTTCGGGCGGGCGGGGTGGTTCGGCGGACTCGGGCTGTCGTTCAGCACCCCGGCGGTCATCCTGGCGCAGACCTTCGTGGCGCTGCCGTTCCTGGTGCTGGCGGTCGAGGGCGCCGTGCGCACCTCGGGGGTCGAGTACGAGCGCACCGCCGCCGCACTCGGTGCGGGGCGCTGGACGATCCTGCGCCGCATCACCCTGCCGCTCGCAGCCCCGGGGATCGTGGCCGGCGTGGTGCTGTGCTTCGCGCGGGCGATCGGTGAATTCGGGGCCACTGCACTCTTCGCCGGTAACCGCCCCGGCGTCACGCAGACGATGCCGCTGGCGATCTACACCGCGTTCAACGGTGCAGGCGTCACGCAGGGCGCGGCGGTCGCCCTCGCACTGCTGCTGCTGGCCACGGCGATCCTCGTGCTGCTGCTCGTGCGCGGATGGCGGCCGGGGGCTGCTCGATGAGCGCCGTCGAGGGCCTGCGCGCCCACGTGGTCGTGCCTCGGGAGCACTTCACGGTCGATGTCTCGCTGCAGGTGCAGGCGGGGGAGACGGTCGCGGTGATGGGGCCGAGCGGTGCGGGCAAGTCGACGCTGCTGCAGGCGCTCGCCGGGCTCGAGCCGCTGGGCGGGGGAGAGATCGCCGTCGAGAGACGGGTCGTCGACCGGGTCGCGAAGCCACGGGTGCGCACCGAACCGATGCGCCGCGGTGTCGTGCTGCTGGGGCAGAAACCGCGGCTGTTCCCCCATCTGTCGGCGCGCGAGAACGTGGCGTTCGGGCCGCGTGCGGCCGGCGTCGAGGCTCGTGCGGCGCGAGCCGGCGCCGACGACTGGCTCGCGCGGGTCGGGCTCCCCGGCTCGGGAGGGCGGATGCCGCACGAGCTGTCCGGAGGCGAGCAGCAGCGTGTCGCGGTCGCTCGTGCGCTCGCCGCATCCCCTCGCGTCGTGCTGCTCGATGAGCCGCTCGTCGCCCTCGACCCCGAGACGGCCGGAGACATCAGGCGGATGCTGCGCGACCAGCTCGTCTCGACCACCACCGTCGCGGTCACGCACGATGCCGCGGATGCCGTCGCGCTCGCCGATCGGTTGATCGTCGTCGAGGCTGGCCGCGTGACGCAGGAGGGGCCGGTGCGCGACGTGCTCGCCGCCCCGGCATCCGGTTTCGTGGCCTCGATCGCCGGGGTGAATCGCCTGGTGGGTGTGGCGAGCGGAGGCGCGTGGCGCAGCGGTGAGGTGCTGCTGACCAGCGAGGATCCGGCGTCGCGTGCGCTCGCTGCGACAGACGGGGCAGCGCTCGCCGCGGTCTTCCGTCCGGGGGATGTGCGGTTCGCCGACGCCTCCGCGGAGTCGTGGCCGGCTGTGGTGGCGCGTATCGATCCCACACTGGGAGGCGTGCGCGTGCACACCGATGTCGGGGCGGTCGACCTGTCGCTGGCCGCTGCGCGGGGGCTCGCGGTCGGCGACAGGATCCGGTTGCGGGTGGACCCGGCGCTGGTGCGGTTCGTCGGGGTCGGCTGACTCCACCCCCCCGTAGCGGATGGCTGACGGGATCCCGGATGGCTGACGGGATCCCGGATGGCTGATCGGATGCCGCCGCGGATGCCGCCAGGCGGGGGAGTCTCAGCCAACCGGTCCCGCCGGAGCCGACCGGCTCAGTGACCTGGCAATATGCCGGTCGTCGTGCCTGCATGAGCCTCGGTGCCGGAGGCGCGGGTAGTCTCGGAACATGTCGGGGAGAGGGAACGAGCGATGACGGCTGTGCCGGTCGTGATCGGGATGCGCGCGCCGAGCGCCGCAGTCCTCGACGCCGCCGCGCCCGCGTCGCAGGGACTCGTCGACACCCACGGTCGCGTGCACCGCGACCTGCGCATCTCGCTGACCGACCGCTGCTCGCTGCGCTGCACCTACTGCATGCCCGAGCAGGGCAACGAATGGCTCGCTCGCACGAGCATCCTGTCGACCGACGAGATCGTCGAAGTGGCACAGGCCGCCGCATCGCTCGGCATCCGCACCTTCCGCCTCACGGGCGGCGAGCCGCTGCTGCGGGCCGACATCGTCGACGTCGTGCGACGTGTCTCGGCGATCGAGGGCGACGAGGGTCCCGTCGAGGTCGCGATGACGACGAACGGCATCACGCTCGCGAAGCATCTGCCCGACCTGATCGACGCGGGCCTCACCCGACTGAACATCAGCATCGACACGGTCGACCGTCAGCGCTTCGCCGATCTCACGCGCCGCGACCGCATCGACGACGTGTTCGAAGGCATCGCGGCAGCGGCGGCATCGGAACTGCGCCCGCTCAAGCTGAACACCGTCGCCATGCGCGGCGTGAACGACGACGAGCTGCCCGACCTGGTCGCCTTCGCGATGGAGGTCGGCGCACAGCTGCGCTTCATCGAGCAGATGCCGCTCGACGCCGGCCACACGTGGGATCGCGCCTCGATGGTGACGCGCGAGGAGATCCTCGAGAAGCTGAGCGCTCGGTGGAGCCTCGACCCCGTTCCAGGACGCGGTGGCGCACCGGCCGAGAAATGGCGCATCGACGGAGGGCCGCACGAGGTCGGCGTCATCGCCTCGGTCACCGCCCCCTTCTGCGGCGCGTGCGACCGACTGCGCCTGACCGCCGACGGCCAACTGCGCAACTGCCTGTTCTCCAACGCCGAGTACGACCTGATCGACGTGCTTCGTGGCGACGCGGCATCCGATGCGGATCACCGTGCCGAGGGGATCGGTGCCATGCTGCGCTCATGCGTGCACGGCAAGCTGCCGGGCCACGCCATCAACGACCCGTCGTTCCTGCAGCCCGCCCGCGGCATGAACGCCATCGGCGGCTGAGTCTCCGCACTCCCGCGTTCACAACTCAGCAGAGAACGTGCGTTCCGCGCGCTCAGGGTGCGAATCTGGTCCGGTCGCGCACGTTCATGCTGAATTGTAAACGGCGAACGAGGACCCTCAGCCGAGGAACTCCCGCGCGGCCGACGAGAGCGCGGTGACGCCGACCTCGATGGTCGGGTGGATCACGGGCGCGAAGAACGGCGAGTGGTTCGTGGGGATGTCCTTGTCGAGCGTCCCCGCGGCGGCCGATGCCGCGAAGGTCGCCGGGTCGACACCGCCCCAGAACCAGAAGACGAGCGGCGCTCCGGTGTCGCGGGCGAACCACGAGACGTCCTCACTGCCCGTGAACATGCCGGGATCGATGACCGACGCCTCGCCGAGTGCGCGCTGCAGCGCCGACGTGACGCGTGCCGTGGCATCCGCGTCGTTGATCGTGGGCGGCAGGGTGTGGTCGGTGCGGATCTCGGGCTCGCGCTCGGCGCCGGATGCCGCGGCCTCGGCGCGCACGATCCGCTCGACGCTCGCGAGCACCTTGTCGCGCATCTCGTCGTTCGGGTAGCGCAGGCTCAGCTCGAGCTTCGCCTCGGCAGGGATGATGTTGTTCTTGAGGCCGGCGTGGATCGAGCCGACGGTCACGACGGCGACGTCGCGCGGGTCGACCTCGCGGGAGGCGATGGTCTGCAGGCGCATGACGGTGGCCGCGGCCATGACGACGGGGTCGATCGTCGAGTGCGGGCGCGAGCCGTGTCCGCCGCGGCCGTGAAGGGTGACGGTCAGGCCGTCGGATGCCGCCATCTGCGTGCCGGGTCGCACGCCGATCGTGCCGGCGGGAAGAGGGGTGACGTGCTGTCCGAGCACGATGTCGGGATGCGGCACGAGGTCGCGAAGTCCGTCGTCGAGCATCGCGCGGGAGCCGGCGCCGTACTCCTCGGCAGGCTGGATCAGCACGACCACGGTGCCCGACCAGTCCGCCTTCTCGGAGACGAGCTTCTCGACCGCGCCGATCATGGCGGTGACGTGCATGTCGTGGCCGCACGCGTGCATGACGGGAACCGTGTTGCCTGCAGGGTCGATGCCGGTCGCGGTGCTCGCATAGGCGAGGCCGGTCTCCTCGCCGACGGGCAGCGCATCCATGTCCGCGCGCACCCACACGACGGGTCCGTCGCCGTTCTTCAGAACTCCGACCACGCCGGTGACGCCGACGCCCTCGTGCACCTCGAGGCCGAGATCGCGCAGGTGGCCGGCGGCGATGCCGGCGGTGCGCGTCTCCTGGAACGAGAGCTCGGGGTGCTGGTGCAGGTCGATGTAGAGCGCTTCGAGGTCGATCGTCATGGCCCCGAGCCTAGTCGCGGCGGTACGACTCCAGCGCGGGGCCCGGGTTCAGGACACTGTTCACGATCGCGCGGATCGCGAACTCGCTCGCCTCGCCCAGGTCGAAGACGTCGCGGTGCAGCAGCCACTGCAGCTGCAGGCCGTCCATCACGGCGAGGATGCTGGCCGCGGCCATCGCGATCGTGCCGGTGTCCGTCACGCCCTCCTGCGCGCACAGCAGGGTGAATGCATCCGTGACCTCTCGGCGCAGCGTCGTGTAGCGCTCCTCGAAGTACTCCCGTCCGGGGTGGTTGTCGGTCACCGATTCGGACGACAGCACGGTGTACGCCTGCACGATGCCGGGGCGCCGCTCGTTCGCGATCGCCGTACGCACGAGGTGCAGGAAGAGCTCTGGCCCGCCGGGGATGTGCTTCTCGGCGAGCTCGGCCACATCGGCCTGGTCGCGGTAGGCGAGCACCTCGAGCAGCAGCTTCTGCTTCGAGCCGAAGTGGTGGAGCACGCCGGCGTGCGTGATGCCGACCTGCTCGGCGACATCGGCGAGGGTGCCGTTGGTCGAGCCCTTGTTGCCGAAGATCTCGACGGCGGCCTTGAGGATCTGCTCCCGCTTCTCACGTGTCGCGGGGCGGACGGTCGCGTGTGCGACGGCATCCTTCGCCATGGTCCCTCCTCTCCTGCACGGAATCCTGCACTGGATCGTACTTGCCAACTCTACTTACCAACGAGTAACCTCGCACCAGCTTACTTTCTCGCCAGTAAGTTAAAACAGGTCGGATGCCCGAGCAGCCGACGACCACACAGCACAATGACCCGTGCCCAAGGAGAAGCAATGAAGCTCAGAAAGTCTTTGATCGCTGTCGCGGCGATCTCCGCCCTCAGCATCTCGGCCCTCGCCGGCTGCGCCGCCGGTGGATCCGATGAGGGTGACGGCGGAGGCAGCGGTGCAGCCCTGACCATCGCCAAGCCCGACGGTGCGATCACCACCGAGTCGAACAACCCGTATGTCGGCGACTCGTCCGCGTCGAAGTACGGCTACGGCAAGGTCATCTTCGAGACGCTCGGCCTCGTGAACCAGACCGGCGACCGAGAGGTCACGCCCTGGCTCGCCGAGAGCATCGAGTGGAACGACGACTACACCGCCGTCACCGTCGTGCCCCGCAAGGACGTCACCTGGAGCGACGGAGAGCCGTTCACCGCCGACGACATCGTCTTCACCTACGAGCTGGTCTCCACGCCCGAGCTCGACACCGCCGGCCTCAAGTTCGAGGGTGCGACGGTCGACGGCGACGCCGTCACACTCACGTTCGGTGAGTCGAAGTACGTCAACCAGGCCCGCGTGCTGCACGTGCCGATCGTGCCGAAGCACATCTGGGAGAAGTTCGACTCGCCCGCGACCGACCCCGTCAAGGGCGACGACCTGGTCGGCACCGGCCCCTACGCGCTCTCGAACTGGTCGACCGAGTCGGTCACGCTCGAAGCCCGCGACGACTACTGGGGCGGCGATCTCGCAGTCCCCGAGCTGCACTACGTCTCGTACGGCGACAACACGGCTCTCACCACCGCTCTCGCCCAGGGCGAGGCGGACTGGGCGCAGGCGTTCATCCCGCAGATCCAGGAGCAGTTCCTCGACGCCGACCCCGAGCACAACAAGTTCTTCGTCGCGCCGACCACCGGCTCTGCCACGCTGTTCATGAACCTGCAGCAGAAGCCGTTCGACGACGTCGCGTTCCGCAAGGCTCTCGCCTGGGTGATCGACCGCGACGCCTACGTCGACATCGCGCGTGAGGGTGCCAGCGAGCCCGTCTGGTCGGTGACCGGTCTGTCGTCGATCCTCGAGGACGAGATCCAGCCCGAGTTCGAGGGCGAGGACTACTCGGTCGATGCCGAGAAGGCCCGCGGCATCCTCGAAGACGCCGGCTACACCTGGAAGGGCGACGCGCTGGTCGACCCCGACGGCACCCCGGTCTCCTTCACGCTCTCGGTGCCCTCGGGCTGGAGCGACTGGAACACCGCGCAGGAGCTCATCGCTGAGGACATCACCGAGTCGATCGGCGCCGAGGTCAAGATCGACATGCCCGACTGGGGCGGCTGGGCAGGGCCCCGCGACGACGGCAGCTTCTCGGCCATCATCCACTGGCTCGAGGACAGCGGCACGGCCTACGGTCTCTACACCTCGACGATGGACCCCCGCTGGATCTCGCCCGAGGGCATCGCCGGGTTCAACTTCGGACGCTTCGAAGACCCTGCTGCCACCGAGGCGCTGAACGCCTACGCGAACGCGTCGTCCGACGACGTGCGCACCGAGGCGATCACGACGCTGGAGCAGATCTTCGTCGACCAGGTGCCGGCGATCCCGCTCGGCGCCCACCCGCTGCTCGGCGAGTACAACACCCGCAACTACGTGGGATGGCCGTCCGAGGACGACCCCTACGCCTCGGGTGACCCGACGCAGCAGAACATCGTGATGATCCTCACGAAGCTGAAGCCGGCCGAGTAAGCAGTCCGAGGAGGGGCGGATGCGACCGCATCCGCCCCTCCCACCGACCTCCCGACCGACGAAGGACCCCTCATGTCAGAACCCCTGCTCAGCGTGCGCGACTTCTCGGTCGTGTACGACGTCGATCCGCCCGTCGAGGCGGTGAAGAACGTGACGCTCGAACTGCAGCGCGGCGAGATCCTCGGCCTCGCCGGAGAGAGCGGATGCGGCAAGACCACGCTCGCCTATGGAGTGCAGCGCCTGCTTCGAGCACCCGCCGTGATCGCCGGCGGCAGCGTGACGTTCCACGATGCATCCGGTGTCGACGTCGACATCAACGCCGTCGACGTCGATGCGATGCAGAGGTTCCGCTGGGACAAGGTCTCGATGGTGTTCCAGGGGGCGATGAACGCGCTCAACCCCGTCTCCACGGTCGGGTCGCAGCTCGAGGACGTCTTCGAGATCCACCGCCCGGACATGACCCGCCGGCAGCGTCGCGCTGAAGCCGAGGAGCTGCTCGAGATCGTCAAGGTCGGTAGACAGCGCACCCGCTCCTTCCCGCACGAGCTGTCGGGCGGCATGCGCCAGCGTGTCATGATCGCGATGGCGCTCGCCCTGCGCCCGCAGCTGATGGTCATGGACGAGCCGACCACGGCGCTCGACGTGCTGGTGCAGCGCGAGATCCTCAAGCAGATCTCGCAACTGCGGCATGAGTTCGGCTTCTCGGTGATCTTCATCACCCATGACCTCCCCCTGCTGCTCGAGATCAGCGACCGCATCGCGATCATGCGCGAGGGCGAGATCGTCGAGCTCGCGTCGGCCGAGCAGATCTGGACGAATCCGCAGAACGACTACACGAAGACGCTGCTGTCGTCGTTCCCCCGTCTCACCGGCGCGCGAGGAGTGCTGACACGATGACCACTCTCGAGTTCTCCCACGTCAGCAAGGTCTACAACGTCCGCGGAGCCGGCCAGCTCAAGGCGCTCGACGACGTCAGCTTCACCCTGAACTCCGGCCAGACCATCGGCCTCGTCGGACAGTCGGGCAGCGGCAAGTCGACCATCGCGAAGATCCTCACCCAACTCGAGACGCCGACGACCGGAGAGGTGCTGCTCGACGGCAAGCCCATCCCGCGCCGGGGCAGAGGCCTGCGCAGGTATCGCCAGCAGCTGCGGATGGTGTTCCAGGACCCGTTCGCCTCGCTCAACCCGTACCACTCGATCAGGTACCACCTCGAGCGTCCGATCCGTCTCGACGACGTCGTGCCGAAGAAGGAGACCGAGGCCGAGGTGCGCCGCCTGCTCGCCCGCGTGCGGCTCGACGCGGATGCCGTCATCGACCGCCGCCCGCACGAGCTCTCCGGCGGTCAGCGTCAGCGCGTGGCCATCGCCCGTGCGCTCGCCTCGCGCCCGTCTCTGCTGGTCGCCGACGAGCCGGTGTCGATGCTCGACGTGTCGATCCGCCTGGGCGTGCTGAACCTGCTCGCCGATCTGCAGCGCGAAGAGGGCCTCGGCGTGCTCTACATCACCCACGATCTCGCCACCGCTCGACACTTCAGCGACAAGATCATGGTGCTCAACCAGGGGCGGGTCGTCGAGTACGGCGACGCCGACGACGTCATCCTCAACCCTCAGGACCCCTACACGCGCGAACTGCGGGCGGCCTCTCCCGACCCTGACAAGCACTTCGCGACGGCCGGCTCGCACGGAGGTGCACAGTGACCACCGCATCCCCCGATCTGGGTCAGATCGACCAGGAGAACCACGACGCGCTCGAGGTCGGCACCACGGCGACCGCCGCGCAGAAGGGCCGTGCGATCGTGCCGTGGCGCTTCTTCGCCGGGCGGGCGGGCTTCTACCTGTTCACCCTGTGGGCCGCCATCACGATCAACTTCTTCCTGCCTCGCTTCATGAAGGGCGATGCGGTCAGTTCTTACCTCGCCCGCAACCGCAACATCAGCCCGGAGGCGGCCGATTCGCTGCGCATCCTGCTCGGCATCGACACCGACAAGTCGATGTGGCAGCAGTACATCGACTACTGGGCCATGCTGTTCCGCGGCGATCTCGGCATCTCGACCCTGCACGGCCTGCGCCCGGTCTCCGAGGTGCTGGCGTCCGCCCTCCCGTGGACGCTCGGTCTCGTCGGCCTCGCGACGATCATCTCGTTCGCCCTCGGCACGGTCGGCGGCGCGATCGTCGGTTGGAAGCGCGGCAGCCGGCTCGACGCGCTGATCCCGATCACGACGTTCTTCAACACCATCCCGTACTTCTGGCTCGGGCTCATCGCGATCGCGATCTTCTCGTCGACGCTCAAGTGGTTCCCGTCGTCGCACGCCTACGACAAGGGCCAGTCGCCCGAGTGGAGCTTCGACTTCATCGGCCAGGTGATCGTCCACGGCACGCTGCCGGCGCTGACGATCATCATCGCCTCGCTCGGCGGCTGGATGCTGGGCATGCGCAACATGATGCTCACGGTGCTCGACGAGGACTACATCACCGTCGCACAGGCCAAGGGCATGCCGAACAAGCGGGTGCTCTGGGCGTACGCCGCCCGCAATGCCGTGCTGCCGCAGATCCAGAGCTTCGCGCTCTCGATCGGCTTCATCGTCGGCGGCACGATCGTCATGGAGATGGTCTTCAGCTACCCGGGCGTCGGCAAGCTGCTGCTCGACGCCACCAACGCGAAGGACTTCGCCCTGATGCAGGGAGTGTTCCTCGTGATCACGCTGTCGGTGCTGGTCGCCAACATCCTGGCGGACATCGTCTACGCATACCTCGACCCGCGCACGCGCCAGACGGAGGCCTGACATGAGCGTTCCCACCTCGACCGACACCACAGCGCCAGACGGCAGCGCGATCCCCACCGGGATGCCCGAGACCGCGACGTTCCGCACGGCGGGCGATGCGGCGCCTGCCCGCAAGACCTTCTGGTCACAGCTCGCGCAGTCCTTCGCGATGTTCCGCAACCCCAAGTCGATCGCCGGCCTGATCATCCTCGGGGTGTTCGTGCTGATCGCGATCTTCGCGCCGCTGCTCGCGCCGTACGGAGCCACGCAGAAGGATCGCACGGCCCTGCGGCAGCCGCCGTCGTTCGATCACTGGCTCGGCACCACCCACATGGGTGAGGACGTGCTGAGCCAGCTGATCTTCGGCACCCGCGGCGTGGTCGTCGTCGGCTTCCTCTCGGCGATCATCGCGACGGTCATCGCCATCACGATCGGCGTCATCGCGGGTTACGTGCGCGGGTGGAAGAGCGAGTCTCTCTCGGCTCTCACGAACGTGTTCCTCGTGATCCCCGGCATCCCGCTGATCATCATCGTGGCCTCGCAGTTCGAGAACCCGCCGCTCATCGTGATCGCCGCGGTGCTGGGTCTCACGGGCTGGGCGTGGGGCGCGCGCGTGCTGCGGGCGCAGACCATGTCGCTGCGCAACCGCGACTTCATCCAGGCCGCCCGAGCCAACGGTGAACCGCTGCACCGCATCATCACGGTCGAGATGCTGCCGAACCTCATGGCGCTCATCGCGTCGAGCTTCGTCGGCACCGTCACCGCGGCGATCCTCGGTCTCACGACGCTCGCCTTCATCGGCGTGATCCCGGTGAGCAACCTCAACTGGGGCACGATCCTGTTCTGGGCGCAGCAGAACGGCGCGTTCCCTCGGCTCTGGTGGTGGTACGTGCCCGCAGGTCTCTGCATCGCGATCATCGGCGTCGCCCTGTCGCTCATCAACTTCGGCATCGACGAGTACGTCAACCCGAGGCTGCGGTCGGCGGGGGAGCGCGCCCGCGCGATGAAGAAGAAGGGCCTCAACGTGAACGACCCGGTGACGGCGGTGCGCAGCGTGCCGACTACCGACTCGGGTACCGTGCAGAGCGCGGCGACAGCGACGACGACCCAGACGACGACCGATACGAAGACACAGAACGCCGAGTGATGACCTCTCAGACCCTGACCGAATCCCTGCCGTACCTCGACCCCGAACTGCCGATCGCGGCGCGCGTCGCCGACCTCCTCGATCGCATGACGGTCGAGGAGAAGGTCGGGCAGATGCTGCAGCTCGACGCCCGCGACGACCTCGACGACCACGTGCTGGGCAAGCACGTCGGCTCGATCCTGCACACCTCGCCCGAGCGCATCATCCGGGCGAACGAGCTGACCTCCCAGACGCGTCTGCGCATCCCGTTGCTCGTCGGCGAGGACTGCATCCACGGCCACTCGTTCTGGCCGGGCGCGACCATCTATCCGACTCAGCTCGGCATGGCCGCGACGTGGGACGCCGAGCTGGTCGAGAAGGTGGCCAGGGCCACCGCGGTCGAGGTCGCGGCGACCGGCATCCACTGGACCTTCTCACCGGTGCTGTGCATCGCGCGCGACCTTCGCTGGGGCCGCATCGACGAGACGTTCGGCGAAGACCCGTTCCTGATCGGTGAACTCGCCTCGGCGATGGTGCGCGGGTACCAGGGCGAGGGCCTCGACGACCCGACAGCGATCCTCGCCACGGCCAAGCACTTCGCCGGGTACTCCGAGACGCAGGGCGGGCGCGACGCGAGCGAGGCCGACATCTCTCGGCGCAAGCTGCGGTCGTGGTTCCTGCCGCCGTTCGAGCGCGTCGCCCGCGAAGGGTGCCGCACGTTCATGCTCGGCTACCAGACCACCGACGGCGTGCCGATCACGGTCAACGACTGGCTGCTCAGCGACGTGCTTCGGGGCGAGTGGGGCTACACCGGCACGCTCATCACGGACTGGGACAACGTCGGCCGCATGGTGTGGGAACAGCATGTGCAGCCCGACTACGCGCACGCCTCGGCCGCGGCCGTGACCGCCGGCAACGACATGGTCATGAACACCCCCGGCTTCTTCGAGGGCGCACTCGAGGCGGTGTCGAATGGCCTCCTCGCCGAGGATGCCTTCGACGACGCCGTCGCGCGCATCCTCACCCTGAAGTTCGAGCTGGGCCTGTTCGAGAACCCTCGGCTGCCGCAGGACGAGCTGGATGCCGTGGTCGGCAGCGCCGCGCACGCGGAGCTCAACCTCGAGACCGCTCGCCGCTCGATCGTGCTGCTCGAGAACGACGGTGTGCTGCCGCTCGACGCCGCGGCTCCCCTGAAGGTCGCCGTGGTGGGTCCGCTCGCCGATGACGCCCAGACGCAGCTCGGCGACTGGGCCGGTGGATCGGGTCAGGCCGGATGGCTCGACGGGCAGCCGCGCGAGATGATCACGACGGTGCTCGACGGGCTCTCGGGCGTCGACGGATGGTCGGTCACGCACGCCCGCGGTGCCGAGATCCTCACTCTCGAGGACGACCCCCGCGGCGCGAAGTTCCCCGACGGGCAGCCGCGTCCTTCCGTGGTCGTGCCGGCGCCGGCGGATGACGTGCTCATCGCAGAAGCCGTGGCGGCTGCCGAAGCATCCGACGTCGTCGTCGCCGTGGTCGGAGACCGCATCGAGCTCGTCGGCGAGGGGCGCTCGACCGCGACGCTCGAGCTGATCGGCGGACAGAACGCCCTGCTCGACGCGCTGATCGCGACCGGCACGCCCGTGGTGATCGTGCTGCTCGCCTCGAAGCCGCTCGTGCTCCCCGCCTCCGCCGCGAAGGCCGCCGCCGTCATCTGGGCGGCGAACCCGGGCATGCAGGGAGGCCGCGCACTCGCGGAGATCATCTCGGGTTCGGTCGAGCCGTCAGGCCGCCTGCCGATCTCGTTCGCCCGCCACGTCGGCCAGCAGCCGACCTACTACAACCAGATCCGCGGACAGCACGGCGACCGCTATGCCGACCTCACGCAGTCTCCGGCCTGGGCGTTCGGCGAGGGTCTGTCGTACTCGACCGTCTCGTACTCGGACCTGTCGCTGGCGACCGAGGTGCTCGGTCACGACGACACGATCGTCGCCGAGGTGACTGTCACGAACACCGGCGCGCGCCCCGCGCGCGAGACCGTGCAGGTCTACGTGCGCGACTCCGTCACGAGCGTGAGCTGGGCCGACAAGGAGCTCAAGACCTACCGTCAGGTCGACCTCGCACCGGGCGAGTCGGCGCGCGTGCGCCTCGAGCTGCCGGTCGCAGAGTGCTCGATCGTGGATGCCGCCGGCATCCGCCTCGTGGAGTCGGGTGCGTTCGAGCTGCTCGTCGGCCCGAGCTCGCGGGATGACGTGCTGCTGAGTGCCGCGTTCACCGTCGCCTGACCGCTCGCCCGCGAAGTACCGTGACGAGGGCGCTCAGGCGTCCTCGTCACGGAGGCGTTGAGGCCCTGCTCCCTGACTGCCGACGCCCGCTGCCGGATGTGCCGCCATCCATGCGCCTCCTTTCTGCCGCTGCGCTTCTCGCATCGAGTGCCGGCGTAGTGCACCTCATCAGGCGGAAGCCGGGAAACCCAGAACGCCGAGGACCCGTGAGGGCCCTCGGCGTTCTGTGCTCTACGTCCGGTGACGACGCCCGGGTCGCACCTGTCGTTCAATGACCCCGGTTCTGTGCGGCAATTTCTCAACGCGTCATAAAGTCGAGTAGTCCTCTAACCGCACTGGAGCCTATAATCGCCTGAGCTGAGCTGAGCTGAGCTGAGCTGAGCTGAGCTGAGCTTCCGCAGCGATGACATCCTTCGCCCCGGAGGCTTTGAAGTACGAGACAACGCGGAACGTATGCTGACCCGTCCCATTGCATGCATAAAGGACACTTTTCTGCTCCATGTTCCAGGTGCCAAAACTCTCGAACGCATTGGTCACGGGAACCCAAAGCCACCCATTATGCATGAACACGATTGACCTGATGTACGTCTTGGTGACCGCTCCCCAACAACTAGAAATAGCTGGCTTCGCGCCCGCTCCGCCGTAGGGCAGCCCCTTTGCGGAGGATCGTTTCCACATATTTCCCACCGCGAAATGGCAGTTTCCCACGACCGTCGCTTTCGCAGTCGCGCCTGGCGTCGAATCAGGAGTGCTGATCTTCGTGTCCGATCCGAGCGCATCCATCTCCGCGTCCGTCATTACCGAAGCATCAGCCGGAAGTGGCGTTCCATCTGGGTAAACGAGATACTCGTCCGGGACGTCCTCCGAACTTGTCGCTGTGAGCGACGGGAGATCGAGCTTATCGCTCCCCGAGGAGTCCGCGTAGGCCGGGTTGCCCGCCGCTATGATCCCGAGGATCAGCGATCCGGTGATAAGCAGACCGACTTTGCGGTCGTGAAGGTGCCTCATCTTTGAATACCTTATTCTGATCAGTCGAAATTGTTTCAAGATAGTCGATCCGATTGAATCGCGTTGCGCGCTCTTGGCGTCTACTGTGAGTAGAGAGTTGCATTTGTTCCTGCGGCCCGATAGGGCACTGTGACAGGGGTGAGCAGAACTGAGTGGCCGCTGTCAGCTGCGTACTTCTCTTGGAATTCGTACGCGTCATCCTCAACGTCGAACACGCCGATGAAACCAGGAGTATTTTCCAAGTACACGATCCACACCGTCATAAATGGAATGTATCACTTCCGGCTCGGTCATCGGGATTGGGCGGTGCTGCGTGATCTGGGGTTCGATGCTTCTGATGATCGCCCTGGCCCACCACCGCCATAGCCCCGCCTGAGAATGCCGTCAAGAACTTCTTTGTCATTATTTATCTCCTTGAAGAACCGGAAGCCTCAGCATCTCGGATTCGTTCGCTCCGTGTCTGTAGGGCGTCTGGCCGACAAACAAAATCCTGGCGAGCGATTAGGATCTCCGGCCGCTCCGTCCACTGACCGATCTCCTCGTCGCGAAGCCCGTCAACATGCGTTGATGTACGCCTCAGTCGTCGTCCTCGTCACGCAGGCGCTGAGGCCCCGCGCCCTGACTGCCGAGGGCGTCGTCGGGGTTGAGCAGGCCGCACGCCTTCATCGAGAGGCACCCGCAGCCTATGCATCCGGTGAGTTCGCGTTCGAGACGTTCGATTCCCTCGCGGCGTTTCTCGAGCTCGCGCTTCCAGCGTCTCGATGCCCGCTGCCAGTCCGCGTGACTCGGTGTCTGGGTCAGGGGCACGTCGGAGAACGCATGCTGCACGTCGGCGAGGGGGATGCCGAGCCGTTTCGCCACCGTGATGAGCGAGACCCGTCGCAGCATGTGACGCGCGTAACGGCGCTGATTTCCGGCGGTGCGCGTGGAGGCGATCAGGCCCAGGCTCTCGTAGAAGTGCAGTGCAGACGGCGCGACGCCGGTGCGTCTGCTCATCTCGCCGATGGTCAGCGGCTCGTCGGGCCCGTGCGCGGCTCGTTCAGAATCTGACTCTTCGGTCACGGAGGTCTCCCCTCGATTTGACCTCAAGCGTACTTGAGGTCTTACCGTGGAACACGTGACTACGACAGGAAGAGCCCGATGACCTACGTGATCGCGCTGCCGTGCGTCGATGTCAAGGACCGTGCGTGCATCGACGAATGCCCGGTTGACTGCATCTATGAGGGTGAACGCTCGCTGTACATCCACCCGGACGAATGCGTCGACTGCGGCGCGTGCGAACCCGTCTGCCCCGTCGAGGCGATCTACTACGAGGATGACCTGCCCGACGAATGGCAGGACTACTACAAGGCCAACGTCGAGTTCTTCGATGATCTCGGCTCGCCGGGCGGCGCGGCGAAGCTCGGCATCATCGAACGCGACCACCCGATCATCACCGCACTTCCGCCCCAGGAGACACCCGCATGACCACTGACCAGCATCCCGCAGCGCCGGTCCCCTCCGAGGTCGGTGAGGGGCTCAAGGCCGCCTTCCGCGCGCATCCGGCCGGAGTCGCGATCATCACCGCGATGACGCCCGCCGGCCCGGTCGGGCTGACAGCATCGAGTGTTGCGTCCGTCGCGGTCGACCCCGCCGCGATCGTGTTCTCGGTGACCAGGGCCACCGGCAGCGCGGGCTCGATCCTCAACGCCGAGTCGTTCGTCGTGCACCTGATCGACGACGAGCATTCGGCTCTGGCGCAGAGCTTCGCGGTGAGCGGCGCCGACCGCTTCACCCCCGAACAGGGGTGGAGCACCCTTCCGACCGGTGAGCCGTACCTCGCAGAGGCGCGCGCGGCGATGCGCGGCCACACGATGTCGACGGTCGCGGTCGGCTCATCGACCGTCGTGGTCGCCGAGATCGACGAGGTGCTGCTCGGGCGGCCGGGTCGACCGCTCGTCTACCTCGACCGCCGATTCCACACGCTGCCGCACGACGAGAACTGAACGCACCCAGAACCGAAGTCCGACGAAAGGAACACGCATGACCTCTCCGTACACCCTCCCCGAGCTGCCCTACGACTACTCGGCTCTCGCCCCCCACATCTCCGGCAAGATCATGGAGCTGCACCACTCGAAGCACCACCAGGCCTACGTGACCGGCGCCAACACGGCCCTCGAGCAGCTGGCCGCGGCCCGCGACTCCGGTGACTTCGCCGCCGTGAACAAGCTCGAGAAGGACCTCGCCTTCAACCTCGGCGGGCACATCAACCACTCGGTGTTCTGGAAGAACCTGTCGCCCGACGGCGGCGGAAACCCCGAAGGAGAGCTCGAGGCGGCGCTGACCGACGCGTTCGGCTCGATCGACGCCTTCCGCGCGCACTTCACGGCGACCGCGCTCGGTGTGCAGGGCTCCGGCTGGGCCGTGCTCGCCTGGGACAGCGTCGGCGGCCGCCCCGTGATCTTCCAGCTGTTCGATCAGCAGGGCAACGCGCCGCTCGGTGTCACGCCGCTGCTGCAGCTCGACGTCTGGGAGCACGCGTACTACCTCGACTACCTCAACGTGCGCGCCGACTACGTCAAGGCGTTCTGGGAGCTCGTCAACTGGACCGACGTGCAGCGCCGCTTCCAGGCCGTGCAGGAGAAGACCGCAGGGCTCATCGTCGCCCGCTGACCCCCTCGCGCCCGGTCGGCTGTTCATGCGGCTGACGGAATCCCGCTGGGCCGGCGGATGCCACGGCATCGACCGGCCCGGCGGGGAATCCCCAGCCATTCGTGACGTGTGCGCCGGTGCCGGACGCGTCAGGCGAGCAGCTCGCCCGCGAGTGCTTCGATGCGGCGGCGGATGTCGTCGCGGATCGGCCGCACGGCGTCGATGCCCTGCCCGGCCGGGTCGTCGAGCTCCCAGTCCTCGTACCGCTTGCCGGGGAAGAACGGGCAGGCGTCGCCGCATCCCATCGTGATCACGACATCGGATGCCTGCACGGCCTCGGTCGTCAGCACCTTGGGCGCCTCGGCGGTGATGTCGATGCCGAGCTCACTCATCGCCTCGACCGCGATCGGGTTGATCTGATCGGCGGGCATGGAACCGGCCGATCGCACCTCGATGCGGTCGCCCACGAAGTCCCGGAGGAACCCGGCCGCCATCTGCGAGCGTCCCGCGTTGTGCACGCACACGAAGAGGACGGAGGGGATGCTGTCGGTCATGATGTCTCCAGGGTAAGCGAGCGGGCGGGGTCGAGGGCGGTGGGTGTCCTGCCGATCTGCAGGACCGACGGTGCCGCGCAGCATCCTGCGCCGGAGGATGCCGTGTCGAAGTCACCCGACCCGCCGCAGACCCCCGTCTCGGGCAGGACGAGTTCGTTGCGTGAGGCGGCTTCGTGATCGCCGGCGAGATGGGCGACGACGCTGCGCACCTGCTCGAAGCCGGTCAGCGCGAGGAAGGTCGGCGCTCGTCCGTACGACTTCACTCCGACGATGAAGAATCCCTGCTCTGGCTGGGCGAGCTGTCGGGCACCCGTCGCGCCGACGGATCCGCACGAGTGGATGTTCGGGTCGATCTCGGACGCGATCCCGGCGACCGCCTCCAGTGACGCGTCGAGGTCGATGCGCAGTTCACGCAGGATCTCGATGTCGGGGCGGAATCCCGTCAGTGCGAACACGCGCGATACGCCGTCGATCTCGCGCCCGTCCTCCGCGATGACCACCAGGCTGTCAGGGTCGCGTCGGAACTCCGACACACGGAACCCCGTGACCACGTCGACTCTCCCGGCATCGATGGCTCGCCGCGCCCGTGTGCCGAGTGCTGCGCGCTCCGGCAGCCCGTCTCCGACTCCTCCGCCGAGCGCCGAGGCCGCACTGCCGCGGCGCAGCAGCCAGGTCACCCGGGTGCCGGGAGAGCGTCGGGCCAGATCCGTGAGCCGAAGCACTGCGTGCGTCGCCGAGTGCCCGGCGCCCACGACCACGACGTGCGACCCGGCGAGGGACGAGACGTCGTCCGGCACCCGGTACGAGATGAGGTCGGATGCCGTGCTCTCGCCGACCGCGGGGTAGCCGTCGGCGCCGGCCGGGTTCGGTGTTCCCCAGGTGCCGCTGGCGTCGATGACGGCACTCGCGAGGACCCGCCCTTCGGCTCCGTGGCGGTCGCGTGTGTGCACGACGAAGGGGCGGCCTCGCCGACCGCTGTCGACGACCTTGTCTCGGCCCTGCCTCGACACCCCGGTCACCTTCGTGTCGAACCGCACCCGGCCGCCGAGAGCCTCGGCGAGTGGGGCGAGGTAGCCCGACACCCAGGCGCTCCCGGTCGGGTAGCCGGTGGACGGCGCGGCCCACCCGGTCGGTTCGAGGAGGCGCCGGGAGGCGGAGTCGATCAGCTCGGGCCACGCGGAGAAGAGTCGGATGTGTCCCCATTCCGATACGGCCGTACCTGCAGCGGCGCCCCGTTCGATCACCACGACATCCATGTCCCTTTCGACCAGGTGGGCTGCTGCGGCCAGGCCCTGGGGTCCCGCTCCGATGACGACGACAGGAAGGTCTGGCACCATTACTCCTCGAATCGATGAACGTCAATATGAAGCATCCGGTACGTATCGAAGATTGTCAATGCGTGAGAGGATGTCGGCATGACGCTTCCGGTGACCCTCGCAGACACGGCCTGCTGCGCGCCGCGCACGGCATCCGCTCTGCCCCTCGCCGAGGCCGAGCGCATCGCCCGGCTGTTCAAGGCGCTCGGTGACCCGACGCGCATCCGCCTGCTCTCGCTGATCTCGTCGGCCGACGGCGGCGAGGCCTGCATCTGCGATCTCACCGATCCGGTCGGGCTCTCGCAGGGAACCGTGTCTCACCACATGAAGCTGCTGGCCGACGCCGGTCTCGTGACCCGTGAGCAGCGCGGCAAGTGGGCCTACTTCGCGCTCGCGGACGGCGCGCTCGATGCGGCAGGAGACGCTCTGCGCGGCGTCTGATCGCTGCAGGTCACACCAGCCGCGCGGTCGTTCCTCGCACGTTCAGTTCGTAGGGGAGTGCCGCGGGGATGCCGGCGGCGTCACCCTCGGCGAGCTTGGCGAGCACGGCATCCGCTGCCCGCTCGCCCTGCCCGAGAGGGAACTGGTCGACGGTCGTGAGGCGGAAGAACTCGCCGAGCTCATGGCCGTCGATGCCGACGATCGAGAGGTCTTCGGGCACCGCGAAGCCGAGGTCGCGCGCGGCGAGCAGGGCGCCGATGGCCATCTCGTCAGACGCCGCGAACACGGCGGTCGGGCGAGGGCCGGGACGACCGAGCAGCTGCTTCGCGGCACGATAACCGCCCTCGACCGTGAAGTCGGCGGGTTCGAGGAAGGCAGGATTCAGGGGGATGCCGGCCTTCGCCAGCGCCTTCTCGAAACCCAGACGACGGTTCGTCGGGATGTGGAAGTCGATGTCGAACTCGGGGTTCGCCCCGATGTGCGCGATGTCGTGGTGGCCCAGGCTGATCAGATGCTCGGTGGCGAGCTGGGCGACGGCGACGTCGTCGACCGTGAGGGTGTCGAGCTTCGGGTTCGGTCCGCCGATGGCGATCACCGGCAGGCCGAGATCGAGCAGGTACTGCGTCTCGTCGTCGTCGAGCTCGATCGACACCGCGATCACCGCATCCACCCGCTGGCGGCGCAGGAACGTGTCGAACACATGCCGGCGCACGTCTTTGTCGGCGGTGATGTTGTAGAGCGTGATGTCGTAGCCCTCGCGCATCAGAGCGGCGGAGACGCCCGAGAGCACGGTGCTGAAGAACCAGCGATCGAGAAAGGGCACGACGACGCCGATGTTGCGTGTGCGGCCGGACGCCAGGCTCGAGGCGCGAGACGAGACGACGTAGCCGAGCGCCGATGCGGCCTCCTGCACGCGAAGGCGCGCGGACTCCGACACGTGTCCTCGGCCGCTCAGCGCGCGCGAGACCGTGGCCGTCGACACCCCGGCGAGCCGGGCGACCTCATCGATGCTCGCCATGGGAATCCTCTCTGGGCCGCTCCGGTCGCAGTTCGTGCCGTCACGCTGTGCCGTGGGCGGCGCGAACTGCGACCGGAACGGGTGCGACGTTACGCCGTGGTGTACCAGACAGCGGTGTCGACGGGAACGGCGCCGCCGTCGAACAGCTGGCTCTGCAGGATCACGAATGCGTCTGCCGGCAGGGGGAGCGGCTCGGTGCCCAGGTTCGCCAGCACGTGCACGTCGCCGCGGCGGAAGGCCACTGCATCCGCTCCCGCGTCCTCCCAGACCAGTGATCCGCTGCCGAAACCGTACTCGCGGCGTCCGGCGAGCAGGCGCTTGTACAGCGCGAGCGTCGACGCGGGGTCGACCTCCTCGACGTCACGCGAGTACGACGCCCAGTCGGCCGGCTGCGGCAGCCACGAAGCGCCGGTCTCGTTGAAGCCGAACGCCGGGGCGTCGGCCTCCCAGGGCAGCGGCACGCGGCATCCGTCGCGCCCGTAGCGCTCGCCGTTGGTGCGGAACCAGGTCGGGTCCTGACGGAACGCGTCGGGGATCTCCATCGCCTCGGGCAGGCCCAGCTCCTCACCCTGGTACAGGTACGCGGATCCGGGGAGCGCGAGCATCACGGTCGTCGCCGCGCGGGCGCGGGCGAGGCCGATCGCAGTGTCGGGCTTGTGCGGGGTGTTCGGGCCGATGCCCTCACCCTGCGGGTTGTCGTCGGTCAGCGCGAGGCGGGAGGCGTGGCGCACGACGTCGTGGTTCGACAGCACCCAGGTGCTGGGAGCGCCGACGGCACCGAACGCGTCGAGCGACTCGCGGATGACGTCGCCCAGGGCCTTCGCATCCCACTCAGTCATCAGGTACGGGAAGTTGAAGGTCTGGTGCATCTCGTCGGGGCGCACCCAGAGGGCGGTCTGCTTCAGCGTCGGCATCCACGCCTCGCCGCACAGTGCGCGGTCGCCGTCGTACTCGGCGAGCACCCGGTGCCAGTCGCGGTAGATCTCGTGCACGCCGTCCTGGCCCCAGTACGGCACGTTCGCCTCGCCGCCACCCATCGAGTCGGCATCCGCCGGCGGGGTGTAGTCGGGCAGGCCGTCGGCCTTGATCATGCCGTGGGCCACGTCGACGCGGAAGCCGTCGACACCGCGGTCGAGCCAGAAGCGCAGGATCGAGCGGAACTCCTCACGGACCTCTTCGTTGTTCCAGTCGAAGTCGGGCTGCGTGGGGTCGAAGATGTGCAGGTACCACTGGCCGGGAGTACCGTCGGCCTCGGTGATGCGCTCCCACATGCCGCCGCCGAAGACAGACTCCCAGTTGTTCGGCGGCAGCTCGCCGTTCTTCCCCTTGCCGTCGCGGAAGATGTACCGCGCGCGCTCAGGGCTGCCGGGGGCTGCCTTCAGGGCCTCCTGGAACCAGGCGTGCTGCGCCGACGAGTGGTTCGGAACCAGGTCGACCACGACGCGGATGCCGCGTGTGTGGGCCTCGTTCAGCATCGTGTCGAAGTCATCGAGCGTGCCGAAGAGCGGGTCGACGTCGCGGTAGTCGGCCACGTCGTAGCCGGCGTCGCGCTGCGGGCTCGTCATGAACGGGCTCAGCCAGATCGCATCGACGCCGAGCTCCTTGAGGGAGTCGAGTCGGCTGGTGATGCCGGGCAGGTCGCCGATGCCGTCGCCCGAGGCGTCGGCGAACGAACGGGGGTAGATCTGGTAGATGACCGCGCTGCGCCACCACTCGGAACCGGGGGCTGCGATCTGCTCAAGCTGTGCCATGGCAACAGATTAGTGCAAACGCTTACATGATTGCCAGGGCCGGAATCGAATCGATTCGGGCATCCGATATTCCGCGGCGCTTCAGGCCTCCTTGCAGCCCGGGAGTATGCTTCGGGCATCCGAGCACTGGAGGCTGTCATGGTTCCCGAGATCAACTACTGGGCGGTCCTCATCGCCACGGCGTCGAGCATGATCGTCGGCACGGTCTGGTACTCGCCGAAGGTGTTCGGCACCCGCTGGTCGAAGCTCGCGAACGTCGACATGGATCGCCCGGGTTCGAGCGCGACCATGGCGATCATCACGACCGTGATCGTGAGCTTCATCACGTCGTGGGTGCTCGCCGGGGCAGCCGCCATCGCCTGGCACTTCTACGAGGGGTCGTTCTTCTGGGCGGCGGTGGTGACGGGAGTGCTGCTGTGGGCAGGGTTCACGGCGGCCCGTTTCATCACGCACGACGCATTCGAGGGGCGCCCGACGGCACTGACCACGATGAACATCGCGCACGAGCTCGTCACGATCGTGGTCATGGCGGTGCTCATCGGGGTGTGGCCGCCGGCGCTCGGCTAGATCCCCGGGTTCTTCGTCAGATCCTGCGCGAGCATCACGAGGATGCCGCTGGGTCCGCGCAGGTACGTGAGCTTGTAGACGCCCTGGTAGTTCGCGACGCCGCGGAGGGGACGGCACCCGTGCCGGGCGGCGATGGCGAGCGACTCGTCGATGTCGTCGACCGAGAACGCGACCCGGTGCATCCCGATCTCGTTCGGCAGCGTCGGCTCGGTCTCGATCGCCTCGGGGTGGATGTACTCGAAGAGCTCGAGCTGATCGTGCCCGTCGGGGGTCTGCAGCACGGCGATCCTGGCGTGGTTGCCGTCGAGCCCGACGGCGGTGTCGGCCCACTCGCCGCTCACCTCGTCGCGCCCCATGACCGTGAGGCCGAGGTCGGTGAAGAAGGCGATGGTCGCCTCGAGGTCGCGCACGGCGATGCCGACGTTCTCCAGTGTGATGGGCATGGCCGGATGCTACCCGCGATGCCGGACATCGCAGAAGCGGCAAGATCTAGACCTTTGCCACTTCCGAAGAGACTTCCTGGTATGCCAGCATTTTGCTCGTGACCTCCTGGTCGCCTGCGGGGCCCGCACTCGGACCGCTGTTCAGACCGAGGGGGTCAGCATGTCGGGTTCAACGCGCCGTTCGGCTCCGTGGGTGATCGCTGCCGCGCTCGTTGCAGCGGCGCTGATCGCGGGCGCTGCATCCGCCGCCTCCGGCGATGCGACGCCGGACGACCCGACCGCGGCAGGCGCCGCCCCCGATCCCACGCTGTCGGTCTCGCTGGCCTACGAGTTCCTCGACGCGCGTGTCGACGAGTTCTGCGACGGCGCGGGCCACTGCCTGCCTCGCAGCTACCAGGGCGGATTCTTCACCGACCTGCCGACCTGGGACTTCACGCCCTCGTTCGTCTACGACGACGCTCTCGTCATCATCGCGTACACGGCTCGGGGCCTTCCCGACGACATCCGCCGCGCGCAGGCGGTCGGCGACACCCTGCTGTTCGTGCAGGACGAGGACCCGATCGGCGACGGGCGCGTGCGCACCTCGTACGAACCGCACGGCATCCGGCAGGGGCGGGTCGAGATCACCGGCCCCGGCACGTTCACCGGCAACCAGGCCTGGGTGGGCATGGCACTCACGCGGCTCTTCCACGCGACGGGAGAGCAGAAGTACCTCGACGGCGCGGTGCGGATCGCGCAGTGGATCCAGACGAACACCGCCGACATGAGCCGTGCCCCCTACGGCTACACGGGCGGGCAGCTCGAAGACGGCACCTCGCTCGTGTGGAAGTCGACCGAGCACAACAGCGACATCTCCGGATTCTTCACCCAGCTCGCGCAGCTCACCGGTGACCCCGTCTGGGCTGACCGTGCTGCGGTCGCCACCGACTTCGTCGCCGCGATGCAGAGCGCGGACGGCCACGTCGACACGGGGACGCTCCTGGACGGCTCCACCGTGAACACCCACCCGGTGCCCCTGGACTCGCAGACCTGGACCTCGCTCGCGACCGGCGACGCCCGATACGACGCGGCACTCGACTGGACCCTCGCGAACCTCATCGCCACCGACGGTCAGTACCAGGGGCCGTCGATCAGCGACACCGACGTGTCGAAGGTGTGGTTCGAGGGCAGCGGACACCTGGCGCTGGCCCTCAAGCTGCGGAATGGTGCGGGCGACGCGGATCGCGCCGAGGCGTTGCTCGACAGCATCCGCCTCGGGCAGCGCGATGCGGTGAACGGTGACGGCAAGGGCATCGTCGCGACCTCGACCGACGGCCTCGACTCGGGTTTCGGTGACCTCTACTACGCGAGCCTGCACACCGGTGCGACGGCCTGGTACCTGCTCGCCGCCGCCGGCGACAACCCCTTCAGCCTCCCCGTCGACTGACCGGCGCTCCGCGCCTGCGGTGTCTCGGGAGGAGAACTCGCCCTCGGAAGGAGAGATCTCGAGGATCCCTCCTCCCGAAGGTCGGCGGTCCTCCCGTGGGCGAGGGTTCCGTCCGAACAGGTGCGGAGAACGATCAGCCGATGTTCGCGGTGATCCGGGCCAGATGCGCGGCCGCCTCCTCGGCCGACCTGGTGCGTCCGCTGACTCCCGGGCGCTCCTGCCAGGGCAGCGGGCCGTCTGCACGCCGGTACTCGACACCGGCCGCATCCAGGCGGGCCAGGTGCTCGGTCAACCGTGGAGCGAACTCGGCGTAGTCGCGGTCACCCGTGGTCCACAGCGCTTCGGCCACGGCTGACAGACGCGGGAACGCGCGGTAGTCGAGACCCCGCATCGAGTCGATGTGCTCGGTCCAGAGGTTCGCCTGGCCGCCGAGCACGTGTCGCGCCTCGGCGGCGTCGAGCTCCGCGGGCACGGGATCGAAGGAGTACGCCTTCTCGACCGTCGTCACGGTGCCGGTCGGGATCGGCTCCGAGTCGAGATCGGACTCGCGATAGTCGAGGTACACCGTGTCTTCTGGGCAGGCGACCACGTCGTGCCCCGAGCGGGCAGCGGTGACAGCGCCGACATTGCCGCGCCAGGAGAGCACGGTCGCGCCGTCGGCCAGCCCGCCTTCGAGGATCTCGTCCCAGCCGAGCAGCTTGCGCCCGCGCGACGCCAGGTGCTGGCCGATGCGGCTGACGAACCAGCTCTGCAGCTCCTCCTCGTCGTGCAGGCCCAGTTCCCGCATCCGATCCTGGGTCCGCTCGTCCTCGACCCACTGGATCTTGGGGCACTCGTCTCCGCCGATGCAGATGTACTCCGAGGGGAACAGGTCGACGATCTCGTCGAGCACGTCCGACAGGAACCGGATGGTCGACTCCTCGACGTTGAAGATCACCGGATTGATGCCCCAGCGGGTCCACGGGGTGGTCGGTGCGCTGTCGGCGTCGCCGACACCCAGCTCGGGATACGCGGCCACGGCCGCCTGCGCATGGCCCGGGAGCTCGATCTCGGGGACCACGGTTATGCCGCGTGCGGTCGCGTACGCCACGATCTCGCGGATGTCGTCCTGCGTGTAGAAGCCGCCGTGCGGTCGCCCGTCGGTGTCGGATCCGTGTTCCGCTCCGAGCTGGGTCTCGGGGCGCCAACCGCCCACCTCGGTGAGGCGGGGGTACCTGGTGATCTCGACCCGCCAGCCCTGGTCGTCGGTGAGGTGCAGATGCAGGGTGTTGAGGCGGTGCATCGCCAGCAGGTCGATGAACCGCAGCACGTCGCGGGTCGGTGCGAAGTGGCGGACGACGTCGAGCATGGCTCCACGCCAGGGGAACTTCGGGGCGTCCTGCACGCGCGTGGCGGGGGCGGTCCAGCGTGCCGTCGCGAAGGGCGAGCGGCGGTACACCGCGGCCGGGAACAGCTGCAGCAGGGCCTGGACGGCCCAGTGTCCGCCTCGCTCGGTCGACGCGGCGAGCCGGACCGACGCCGGTGCGGTCTCGAGATCGAAGGCCTCATCGGCGAGCGACCGATCGACATCCAGACGGATGCTCACGGCGTCGCGCGATGCGGTGTCGGACACGTTCAGCGGCAGCACGAACCCGGTCGCCGCCCGCAGTCGCTCCTGCAGTCTCAGGGCCGGCTGGGCGAGGTCGGGGTGGCTCGAGATCGCGGCATCCGCGGTGAGCTCGAACTCGCCGGGCGACGTGATCTGGGTCGTGGGTCGAGGAAGAAGGGTCGACATTCGGGCGAACTCCCTGATTGTTTCGGGTGGGCAGGAATTAGTTGGTTACATGCCCTAATAGTTAGTAAATAAAGTGACCTAATTCAACGGCCAAGATTGTCGCCGGAAGCGAAACAATGCCGTCATAACGCTGAAACCTAACAGATCTATAAATGCCAACATAATGATTGACAACGGATATGCAACAGATGTGTACTAACTTTCACGAACGACACATCGACGTATCCGTTCGCGGTATCCCACCCACCAAGGAGAATTCAGTGGCAATCAAGAAGTTGGCGACGTTCGGTGCCATCGGCATCGTCTCCGCTCTCGCCCTCAGCGCATGTTCCGGTTCGGCCGGTGCCGGCAACGCCGGTGCCCCCAGCGACGGAAAGGTCCCCGAGGTCGACGGATCGGGCGAGACGCTCACGGTCTGGGTCATGGACGGCGACTACACGCCCGACACGCTCGACGAGATCAACAAGCGCTTCACCGAGGAGACCGGCGCGGAGGTGAACCTCCAGAAGCAGACCTGGGACGGCATCACCACGAAGGTCACGACGGCGCTCGCCACCGACACCCCGCCCGATGTGATCGACATGGGCAATACGCAGATCGCGAGCTACGCCGCGAACGGCGGACTGCTCGACCTCACGGCGTACAAGGATGACCTGGCCCAGGGCCAGACCTGGCTCGACGGACTCGTCGACCCCGCGACGATCGATGGCAGCCTCTACGGGGTACCCGGATTCGCCGGTGCTCGCGCCGTGATCTACAACAAGAAGATGTGGGCGGAAGCGGGCGTCACCGAGGTCCCGACCACGTATGACGAGCTGACAGCGGCCCTCGACAAGGTCGCGGCAGCCAACGCGCAGACGCCCGACTTCTCACCGTTCTACCTGCCTGGTCAGTACTTCTACGCGGGAATGCAGTTCGTCTGGGACGCCGGTGGGGACATCGCATCCGAGAAGGGCGGCGAGTGGACCTCGGGCTTCGGCTCGGACGAGGCCCTCGAGGGCCTCGAGGCGTTCAAGGAGTTCCAGAACACGTACTCCACCGCGGCATCCGCGACTCTCGACACCTTCGAGCCGAATCAGGGTCAGATCTTCGCTGACGGCAAGACCTCGGCGATCCTCAACACGAACACCGGTGCGATCCTGAAGATCAACCCGGATCTCGAGCCGGACCTCGGGTCCTTCCCGTTCCCCGGCCTCTCGGGCGAGGCTCAGCCGGTCATGCTCGGAGGCTCCGACTGGGCGATCCCGGTGAAGTCGCAGAACTCTGATCTCGCCCTGAACTGGGTCAAGATCGCCGCCAGCCCCGAGGTTCAGAAGGACTTCGTGTTCGGCGTCGACGGGTGGATCCCGAACAGCACGGAGGGCATCGAGTTCGCGCAGGAGACGCTGGATGACGTCAAGGTGAGCTTCTTCACCGCCGCACTCCGGTCGAAGGCCACGCCGGCCAACGCCAACTGGACCACGATCGAGAGCAACAAGGACATCAACAACCTGTTCTCCTCGATCGCCTCGGGCTCGAAGTCCGTCGACGAGGCGGCGACCGCCTTCGACGACGCGGCCGACAAGACGCTCAACACCAAGTAGCACTTCGGATGCCGCGCGCCCGCGCATCGCGGACGCGCGGCATCCTCCCACCCAGTACTTCCTCGGCCCCGTGAACCGGCGGTGCCTCGACCACCGAAAGGCGAACCCGTGGTCACCACACCCGTCGTGTCACCGCCGTCAGTGAAGACGCGAACACCTCGTCCCCCATCCCTCCGCGCTCGGCGGACGGCGAGCAGCCGCCGGAGCACGGCCCCGTTCTGGCTCTTGACGCCGGCGGGCCTGATGATCCTGTTCGTCACCCTGCTGCCGATCGGCTTCCTCGTCTTCACGTCCTTCACGAACTACAACCAGCGGACGCTGTTCACGGGAGCCTTCGACTTCGTCGGTCTGGATCAGTACGCCGCGGTGCTGGCCGACCGCGAGTTCTGGCTGTCCCTCACGCGCACGATCGTCTTCACCGCGGCTCTGGTCGTGGGCAGTGTGGCGATCGGCGCGGGGATGTCGCATCTCATGACGCGCCTGCCCTCCGGCATCCGTTATCTCACCACCGTCGTGCTGATCCTGGCCTGGGCGATGCCGAACGTCGCCTCGTCGATCGTCTGGTCGTGGCTCTTCCAGCCGCAGTACGGCGTGATCAACTGGATGCTCACGCAGCTCGGCATCTTCGGCGACATGACCAGCAAGGACTGGTCGTCCGATCCGGTGCTCGCGTGGGTCTGCATCTGGCTGCTCGTCGTCTGGCAGGCCGTCCCCTTCATCGCGCTGACCCTGTACGCCGCCGAGACGCAGGTCGCGGTCGAGCTGAAGGAGGCCGCCCGGCTCGACGGAGCATCCGAATGGCGCATCTATCGCGTCGTCGTGCTGCCCTCGATCGCACCGACGATCCTGCTCGTGACGATGCTCTCGATCATCTGGGACTTCAACGTCTTCAACCAGATCTGGCTGATCTCCGAGGGCGGTCCCGACGGGGCGACCTCGACACTCGGCGTCTTCACCTACACGACGGCGTTCTCCGGCAACCTGCAGATCGGGGCGGGGTCGGCGATCGCCGTGGCCTCGACCGTCATCCTCGCGGCGCTCAGCGCCGTGTACATCCGACACCTCGTGCGGTCGGGAGAGGACCTCTGATGACCACGACGACCACCGCCCCGGCTCCCGCGGCGACCACGACCACGCCGGCCGCCACCGGACGCAGGCGTCGCCGACGCCGCACCCCCTGGGTCAGCAGCAGCATCGCGATCCTCTTCTGCATCGTGTGGGCGTTCCCGGTGTACTGGATGATCAACACCGCGTTCAAGCCGCGGTCGGAGATGCTCAGCAGCACGCCGCACTTCCTGCCCGAATCGCCCACGCTCGACAACTTCTTCACGGCGATCGGCAAGGGCCAGTTCCACATCTATCTGCAGAACTCCGTGATCGTCGTCACCGGTGCGGTGGTGTTCGCGATCGTGCTCGGCCTGTTCGCGGCGGCCGCGCTGTCGCGGTTCCGGTTCCGCGGACGTCGGCCCATCCTGGTTCTCATCCTCATCGTCCAGATGCTGCCGGGCACAGCGCTGCTCATCCCGCAGTTCCTGATCTTCAACTCGATGGGACTCCTGGGAACCTACTGGGGCCTGATCCTGTCGTACGTCGCGAGCGTGCTCCCGTTCTCGATCTGGGTGATGCGCGGGTTCTTCCTCGCCATCCCGATCGAGCTCGACGAGGCCGCCCGCATCGACGGCGCCACGACGTGGCAGGTGCTCACCCGAGTGCTGTTCCCGCTCGTGATGCCCGGCATCATCTCGAGCAGCGTGTTCGCGTTCATCGCCGCCTGGAACGACTACATCGTCGCGTTCACGTTCATGAAGGATCAGGCGAACTACACGCTGCCGGTGTGGTTGAACTCCTTCACCGTCTCGGTCGGCGGCGAGATGGGCACGGACTACGGCGGGCAGATGGCCGCAGCGACGCTGTTCGCTCTCCCCGTCGTCGTCTTCTTCATGATCATCCAACGCAACCTGGTGACCGGCATGTCCGCCGGCGCCGTGAAGGGCTGACCGATGTCTGCGACGAACGGCCGCGATCGGCCGAAGACGAAGGCGGTCGTCATGACCACCGCAGCGACCCTGATGATCCTGGCGAGGATCGGGGCCGGTGCGCAGCCGGCACTCGCCGCACCCTCCTCGGCGGGAACCGCGGCGGCCGGGGCTGCGGGGACCGTGGACTGGTACGTCGCGCCCGACGGAACGGTCGACTACGAGCACTCGGCGGCGCTGGCCTACGAGTTCCTCGACGACCGGGTCGACGAGTACTGCAGCGCAGACGGCATGTGCCTGCCGCGGAGCTACCAGGGCGGCTTCTTCACGACCCCTGACTGGGACTTCACGTCGTCGTTCCTGTACGACGACGCGCTGATCGTCATGGCCTATGCGGCGAGGGGGCTTCCCGACGACATCCGGCGGGCGCAGTCGATCGGCGACGCGCTGCTGTTCGTGCAGCAGAACGACCCGGACTTCTCCGACGGGCGCACCAGGGCGTCGTATCAGCCTGCGAGCCTCCGTGCAGGCGCTGTCGAGATCGGATCCTCGGCGTCGAACACCGGCAATCAGGCGTGGGTGGGGATGGCGCTCGCCCGTCTCTTCGATGTCACCGGCGAACGGAAGTACCTCGACGGAGCCCTGCGGCTGGCCGACTGGATCCAGCAGAACACGGCCGACACCGAGCAGGCGCCCTTCGGCTACACCGGCGGACAGGATGCCGACGGCAACCCGTTCACGTTCAAATCGACCGAGCACAACATCGATGTCGCCGCTTTCTTCACGCAGATGTCTGCGCTCACCGGTGATGCGGTGTGGGCGGATCGGGCGGCCGTCGCCGCGGGCTTCGTCGCCGCGATGCAGACCGAGGACGGACACCTGTGGACGGGGACCCATCCGGATGGCGTCTCGACGAACTACTACCCGATCCCCGAGGACCCTCAGACCTGGAGCTACCTCGCGACGCTCGACGACCGATACGCGTCCGCGCTGGCGTGGACGGTCGAGAACCTGCACGCGACTGACGGTCCGTACGCGGGGCCCGCGTTCAGCAGCGCCGATGTGTCGAAGGTCTGGTTCGAGGGGTCGGGGCAGCTGGCTCTCGCCCTGCGCACCCGCGACTCCGCCGGTGACGCGGACTACACGCAGTCGATCCTCGCTTCGGCGGAGCTCGCGCAGCGGCAGGCCGCGAACGGCGACGGCCGAGGGATCGTCGCGTCGTCGAGCGACGGACTCGACACCGGGTTCGGCGACCTCTATTACTCGAGCCTCCACACCGGAGCGACCGCGTGGTACCTCCTCGCGGTCACGGGGTACAACCCGTTCCGCCTCGCGGTGGATCCCGAGACGCCGACGGTCCCGAGTCCCGAGGGCGAGGGCGAGGGCGAAGGCGTCGCGCCGATCGCCGACACCTCCGACGATGTCCTGGCCGAGAGCGGCTCCGAGGCCCCTGTCGTCGCGATCGGCATCGGCGGGTTCGCGCTCCTCGTCGGGGCGACCCTGCTGCGACGTCGTCATGCCGCGAGGTGATGCCGATCCCGGGTCGGGCGGGAGACAATGGGCTGTGGCCGATCTCCGCATCACGACCAAGGCGCTCCCCGAGCACAATCGCGTGCGCAATCGCGCGATGCTGCTGCAGACGCTGTTCCACGAGGGGCCGCGCAGTCGGGCGGACATCGCCCGCGGATCGGGGCTCAACAAGGTCACCGTCTCGACCATCGTCGGCGAGCTGATCGATCAGGGCATCCTCGTCGAGGCGGGGCATGCGGCGGAGGGCCGCGTGGGAAAGCCGGCGACGCTGGTCGCCCTCGACGACGACTCCCGCTCGATCATCAGCCTCGACCTCTCCGACGCGCAGTCGTTCCGGGGCGCGGTCATGAATCTGCGCGGGGAGGTGTCGCACGAGCGCCGAGTCGATGCGCTCACCGAGCGCGGCGACGACGCGATCGCGCGCGTCATCGCGATGATCGAGGAGCTGCTCGCCGAGGCATCCGCTCCCGTCCTCGGGATCGGCGTCGGCAGCCCCGGCGTGGTCGACCGTGACGGCGTCGTGCGCTTCGCGCCCCATCTCGGCTGGTTCGGCGCTGACCTGCGTGGGGCTCTGAGTGAGCGCTTCGGCCTCCCGGTGCACATCGTCAACGACGCCAACGGCATGGCTCTCGCGGTGCACACCTTCCGCGAGAACGACGACGGCCGCAGCATCCTGATCCTGACCATCCAGCGTGGAGCGGGGGCGGGGCTGATCATCGGCGAGACGCTGATCGACGGCGTCGACTTCATGGCGGGCGAGATCGGCCACGTGGTGGTGGATCCGACGCGCGACACCACCTGTCTGTGCGGACGCCCCGGATGCCTCGACGCGATCGTCGCAGTACCGGCGCTGCGCGCGCGCCTCGACGCCGGTGAGAACCGCGACGAGGTCATGGACGACGCGGCGGACGCGCTCGCCGCTGCCGTGGCTCCGATCATCTCGATGCTGGGTGCGACCCGCATCGTGCTCGTCGGCCCGGAAGACATCCTCGACGAGGCGTTCGCGCAGCGGACCCAGCGGTGTCTGACCGACCGCACGCTTCCGTCGACGACCAGCACGATCGGCGTCGAGATCGGCTCGGACGGCGGACTGCTCGCGCTGCAGGGCCCCCTGGTCGCGGTGCTCTCGGCGGAACTGGGCATCTCGTGACGAACCGCGGCACCGAGAAGGCCCTGCCGGAGCACACCCGGCAGGTCAACCGCTCCCTGATCCTGCGCACGCTCTTCCGCAGTGATGCGATGAGTCGAGCGGACCTCGCCAGAGCGACCGGACTCACCAGGGTGAGCGTGTCGCGCATCGTCGATCACCTCGCGGCCGAGGGGGTCGTGCGCGAGAGCGGGCCGAGCCCCGAGGGGAGGGTCGGCAAGCCGAGCACCCTCATCGCGTTGAACCCCGATTCCTATCACGTGGTCACACTCGACCTCTCGGCCTACGCGGAGCTGAGCGGGGCGATCATGAACCTCGACGGCGAGGTGGTGCATTCGACGAGCGTGCCCACCGACGGCGCTCGGGGCGCCGCGCTGGTCGACAAGGTCTGTGCGCTGGCCTCGGCGCTGGTCAAGCGGTCGACCGTGCGGGTCCTCGGGGTGGGCATCGGCTCTCCCGGTGTCGTCAACGGCGAGGGTGTCGTCCTCGAGGCCGTGGCCTTCGACTGGCATGGGCTCGATCTCGGTGCGGCGCTCTCGGCCGCGGTCTCCGTGCCCGTTCACATCGCGAACGACGCCAATGCCGCCGCTCTCGCCGCGCGAACCTACGGTCAGCCGGGCGTCGACAACCTGGCGCTCGTGCGGATCGGTCAGGGCATCGGCAGCGGCGTGATCGTGGGCGGCGCGCTCGTCACCGGCGACCGTTTCACTGCCGGCGAGATCGGCCACGTGCTCGTCGACGAGGGCGGCGAGGTGTGCCGATGCGGCCGACGCGGCTGCCTCGAGGTCGTGGCCGCGGTGCCCTACGTGCGTCGCCTGCTCGCGGAGCCCGACGCATCCGCCGACGAGATCCTGACTCGCGCGGGTCGGGCTCTCGGGCGTGTGCTCACCCCGGTCGTCGCCGCTCTCGGGCTCGAGCAGGTCGTGCTGTCCGGACCCCTCGACATCGTCGGCGGGGTCTTCCTCGACGAGACGCGCGCGGCGATCGAGCACGAGGCGCTGGCGATCGTGACCGACGACTTCGAGATCCGTGTGGCGGTGCGCGGCGACGACATCGTCCTGCTCGGCGGTACCGCGCTGGTGGTCGCCGAGGAGCTCGGCATCCGCTGATCGCGGCCCGTTGCGGATGCTCTCCGCAGACCGCCGGTGCTCTCGCTGTGCCGCAGCCTACGCGGCGACGCGCGCGACTGCGGCGATCGCGCTGGTGAAGAAGTCGAGTCCGTCGACGCCCGAGCGCATGGCCGCGGCGGTGTCGGGGCCGAAGCCCGCCTCGGTGGCGTGCTCGGGGTGCGGCATGAGCCCCACGACGTTGCCCGCCTCGTTGGTGAGCCCGGCGATGTCGCGCAGCGAGCCGTTGGGGTTGACGCCCGCATAGCGGAACGCGACGAGACCTTCGCCCTCGAGACGGTCGAGGGTCTCTTCGTCGGCGATGTAGCCGCCGTCGGCGTTCTTCAGCGGGATCGTGATCTCCTGGCCGGTGCGGAACCTGTTGGTCCACGCCGTGTCGGAGTTCTCGACGATGAGCTTCTGGTCGCGACGCACGAAGTGCTGGTGGTCGTTGCGGATCAGGCCGCCGGGCAGCAGGTGCGCCTCGACGAGCATCTGGAAGCCGTTGCAGATGCCGAGGATCGGCATGCCCTTGGCTGCTGCGTCCTTGACCTCGGCCATGATCGGCGAGAGCGCGGCGATCGCACCGGCGCGCAGGTAGTCGCCGTAGCTGAAGCCGCCGGGGAGGACGAGGGCGTCGACGCCTTCGAGATCGTGCGAGCCGTGCCACAGGGCGACGGGCTCGGCGCCGGCGATGCGCACGGCGCGCTGCGCGTCGCGGTCGTCGAGCGAGCCGGGGAAGGTGATGACCCCGATGCGCGTGGTCACTCGGCGACCTCGATGCCGACGACGTCCTCGATCACGGAGTTGGAGAGCACCTCGTCGGCGATGCGGCGGGCCTCGGCGAGGATCTCGTCGGTGACCTCGCCCTCGACGGTGAGCTCGAAGCGCTTGCCGATGCGGACATCGGAGAAGCCCTCGACGCCCAGACGCGCGAATGCGCCGGACACGGCCTTCCCCTGCGGGTCGAGCAGTTCGGGCTTGGGCATGACGTCGACGACGATGGTGGGCATGAACGGCTCCGGAAGTCGCGGGCGGACGGGCGTGCTCAGTCTACCGGCTCGCGGAAGGCGCCTTGAGCGAGAGCGCGAGCGTCAGGCGTGGAAGACGGTGTGCAGGTCTCCGATGGCGTCGCGGCCGCCGAGTCCGTCGATCTCGAAGAGCACCGAGATCCCGACGACGTGGCTGCCCAGGCGCTCGACCAGCTCGCGTCCGGCGGCCAGGGTTCCGCCCGTGGCGAGCACGTCGTCGATCAGCAGCACGCGGGATCCGGCGGGCAGGTCGTCGTGCATCTCGATCGTCGCGGTGCCGTACTCGAGGGCGTAGTCGACGGATGCCGCCGGGCGAGGCAGCTTGCCCGCCTTGCGGATCGGGATGAGGCCGACGCCGGCGGCGATCGCGGCTGCTCCGGCCAGGATGAAGCCGCGTGCCTCGATGCCTGCGACGACGTCGAACTGGCCCGCGAACGGCGCGATGATCGCCTCGGTGGTGGCCTGGAGTGCCTCGGCGTCGGCGAGCAGCGGGGTGATGTCGCGGAAGATGATCCCCGCCTCGGGGTAGTCCGGGATGCTGCGGATCAGCGATTCGGCGCGGACGAGGGCGGGGGAGAGTTCGGTGTCGGGCACCGGTCAAGGGTACGCCACCGGTGGGGCTTGACTTTCGTGGGAGCGCTCCCATAGAGTCACTCTTCAGTGCATGGGAGCGCTCCCACGAGCATCCCTGCATCCCCCGAAAGCACCAGCACCACCGCACGACCCACCACAAAGGAGTGAACTGTGAACACACGTGCCCGCACCCGGATCCTCACGGCAGCAGCCGCGGCATCCGTCTCCGTCCTGGCCCTCGCCGGCTGCGCCTCCACCGGCGCGGACGGCGGCGACGGCGCCGCCGGCGACGAGGACGTCACGCTGACCGTCACGACCTTCGGAACCTTCGGTTACGAAGACCTCTACGACGAATACGAGAAGGCGCACCCGAACGTCACGATCGAGGCGACCAACATCGACACCGGCGGCAACGCCCGCACCGACGCCTTCACGAAGATCGCCGCAGGCTCGGGCCTGAGCGACGTCGTCGCGATCGAAGAGGGCTGGCTCGGAGCCATCATGGACGTCTCCGACACCTTCGTCGACCTGCGCGACTACGGCATCGAAGACCGCAAGGGCGACTGGGTCGACTGGAAGTACGGCCAGGCGACGGATGCCGACGGCCGCGTGATCGGCTACGGCACCGACATCGGCCCCAGCGGCATCTGCTACAACGGCGCGGCGTTCGAGGCCGCGGGGCTGCCCAGCGACCGCGAGTCGGTCGCCGAGCTCCTCAACGGCGACTGGGAGAACTACTTCACCGTCGGCGCCGAGTACACGGAGAAGACCGGCAAGGCCTGGTACGACCACTCCGGCTTCGTCTGGAACGCCATGGTCAACCAGCTCGACGAGGGGTACTACACCTCTGACGGCGAGCTGAACGTCGAGGACAACGCCGAGCTCAAGGAGCGCTTCGAACTGCTCGGAGCAGCCACCGAGGGCGGCCAGTCCGCCGCACAGACGGCGTGGGACTGGAACGGCGGCAAGTCGTTCGTGGACGGCACCTTCGCGACCTTCGTCTGCCCCGGCTGGATGCTGGGCGTCGTCCAGGGTCAGGTCGAGGCCGGCGGCGGCGACGCATCCACCGGTTGGGACTTCGCCGACGTGTTCCCCGGCGGAGCAGCCAACTGGGGCGGCGCGTTCCTCTCGATCCCCGAGAGCTCGCAGCACAAGGAGGCCGCGGCGGAGCTCGCCGACTGGCTGACGCAGCCCGAGCAGCAGGTCAAGCAGTCCGCTGCGGCCGGCAACTTCCCCTCGACGATCAAGGCGCAGGAGACCCTGTCGTCCGAGGCGACGCCCAACGCGTTCTTCAACGACGCGCCGACCGGAGCGATCCTCGCCGAGCGCGCGAAGGGTGTCGTCGCCCAGTTCAAGGGTGCCGATGACTCGGTCATCCAGGAGAACGTCTTCGGTCCGGCCCTCAGCGGGCTCGACCGCGGCGAGACCGACACCCAGGGCGCCTGGGATGCCGCGATCAAGCTCCTGAACGAGCTGGTCGACTGACCCAGCCACTGCCTCCACTCCGCTCGCAGTTCGTGCCGCGCCTCCTCTGCGGGGGCGGCACGGACTGCGACCGGAACCGGACGAGCCGACACGCGACTCAGACGAAAGAACCCTCATGACCCTCACAGCGGAACGCCGCGAGACGGCATCCGAACAGCCGAAGCCGGATGCCGCCGGAAGGCGCCCCTGGCGACACCGCCTCTCGCGGTTCGACCAGAACGCGTCGCCGTACTTCTACATCTCGCCGTTCTTCCTGCTGTTCGGCCTGGTCGGTCTGTTCCCCCTGATCTACACGGTGTGGGTGGCCGTGCACGAGTGGGATCTGCTCAAGGGGCAGGGGGAGTTCGTCGGAGCGGGCAACTTCGTCGAGATCCTCGGCGATGCCATGTTCTGGAACTCGATCTTCAACACCCTGAGCATCTTCCTGCTCTCGGCGATCCCGCAGCTGGCCGTCGCCCTGGTGATCGCCTACCTGCTCGACCGCGGTCTTCGTGCCCCGACCTTCTGGCGGATGAGCGTGCTCATCCCGTTCGTCGTCACCCCGGTGGCCGTCGCCATCATCTTCTCGAGCATCTTCAACGAGGCCGACGGTCTCGCCAACAACCTGCTGAACCTCATCGGCATCGCCGACCAGGAGTGGAAGCACAACACGGCTCTGTCGCACCTCGCGATCGCCGTCATGGTCAACTTCCGCTGGACCGGGTACAACGCGCTAATCCTGCTCGCCGCGATGCAGGCGGTGCCGCGCGACCTCTACGAGTCGGCCGCGCTCGACGGTGCCGGTGCCGCGCGTCGCTTCTTCTCGATCACGATCCCCACGATCCGTCCCACGCTGATCTTCGTCATCATCACCGCGACGATCGGCGGTCTGCAGATCTTCGCCGAGCCTCGCCTGTTCGACGTGTCGACGGCCGGCGGCATCGGCGGCAGCGATCGGCAGTTCCAGACCACCGTGCTGTTCCTGTGGGAGCTGGCGTTCTTCCGTCGAGACCTCGGTGAGGCATCCGCCGTCGCGATCCTGCTCTTCCTGCTCATCGTCGGCATCGGCGTCATCAACTTCCTCATCTCGAGACGGATCTCGACCGGGGATGCTCCCCAGAACCGCGCCGCTCGCCGGCGTGCACGCGCCGCCACGGCTGCGGCAGCCGCCGGCACCACGATCGCCACCACCACCGAGGAGAATGCACGATGACCGCCACCCAGGCACTCAGCGTGCCCGAGACGATCCGTCGGCGTCGCGGAGCCGTCGGCGGGAACGCCGGAATCGGCAGCCGACCCGGCTTCCTCACCTACGGCCTGCTCGCCGCGTTCATCATCGGCAGCGTCTACCCGCTGTGGTGGTCGGTGGTCGTGGCGAGCGGCACCAATGCGACCCGCGGCGAGACCCTGCCGCTGATCCCCGGCGGCAATTTCTTCACCAACGCCGCCAAGGTGTTCGACGCGATCCCGTTCTGGCTGGCTCTGGGCAACTCGTTCCTCATCTCGGCGATCATCACGCTGTCGGTCGTGACCTTCTCGACGCTCGCCGGCTACGCGTTCGCCAAGCTGCGGTTCAAGGGCCGCGACGGTCTGATGATCTTCGTGATCGCGACCATGGCGATCCCGACGCAGCTGGGCATCATCCCGTTGTTCATGCTGATGCGCGAACTCGGCTGGACGGGCTCGATCGGCGCGGTCATCGTGCCGACCCTGGTCACGGCCTTCGGCGTCTTCTTCATGCGGCAGTATCTGGTCGACGTGATCCCGGACGAGCTGATCGAGGCCGCGCGCATGGACGGGGCCAACCAGTTCCGCACGTTCCTCACCGTCGGCATCCCCGCCGCCCGACCCGCGATGGCGATCCTCGGACTCTTCACCTTCATGACGGCCTGGACCGACTACCTCTGGCCGCTGATCGTGCTCTCCCCGCAGAACCCGACCCTGCAGACGGCGCTGAGCCAGCTGCAGTCGGGGTACTACATCGACTACTCGATCGTGCTCGCCGGAGCCGTGCTCGCCACCCTCCCGCTTCTCGTCCTGTTCGTCGTGGCAGGACGCCAGCTGGTCAGTGGCATCATGGCGGGCGCGGTGAAAGGATGACCCGTATGACCCGCGCCTTTCCCGAGAACTTCCTCTTCGGAGCCGCGACAGCGGCGTATCAGATCGAGGGGGCGGCTTTCGAAGACGGGCGCACCGCATCGATCTGGGACGCGTTCAGCCGCGAGCCGGGAGCGGTGATCCTGGGCGACAACGGCGACGTGGCGTGCGACCACTACCACCGCTATCCGCAGGACGTCGCCCTCATGAAGGAGCTCGGCCTGCAGACGTACCGCTTCTCGACGTCGTGGGCGCGGGTGCGACCCGACGGCGGAGCGGTCAACGCGAAGGGCGTCGACTTCTACGAGCGCCTCGTCGACGAGCTGCTCGCGAACGACATCCTGCCCTGGCTGACCCTGTACCACTGGGACATGCCGCAGGCGCTGCAGGAGACCGGTGGGTGGACGAACCGCGACACCGTCGGACGCTTCCTCGAGTACGCGGGCACGATGCACGACGCGCTGGGCGACCGGGTGAACGTGTGGACGACGCTGAACGAGCCGTGGTGCTCGTCGTTCCTCTCGTACACGGGCGGCGAGCACGCCCCCGGTCACACGAGCGTCGCCGAGGGGCTGCTCGCAGCGCACCACCTGCTGCTCGCGCACGGCGAGACGGTGCGCGAGCTGCGTGGACGCGATGCGAGCCTGAACCTCGGCATCACCCTGAACCACACGGTCGCCGACCCGGCAGACCCCACGAAGCCGGCCGATGTCGACGCCGCTCGCCGCGTCGACGGCCAGTTCAACCGCTGGTTCCTCGATCCGATCTACCGCGCCGAGTATCCCGCCGACATCGTCGAGGACATCCGGGTGGTGGATGCCGGGGCCGTGGCCCGCTTCGAGGACGCGGTGCACGAGGGAGACCTCGCGACGATCGCGCAGCACATCGACACGCAGGGCGTGAACTACTACCACGGTGACTTCGTCTCGGGCACGGCGCCCGAGGTCGCGCCGGTCAGCGGCGGACCCGCGACGGACCGCCCCGGTCGCAGCCCGTACCCGTCGAGCGAGGGCATCCACTCGGTCGAGCGCGGCCTCCCGCGCACCGCGCAGAACTGGGAGGTGCAGCCCGAGGGGCTCACGCGCCTGCTGCAGCGCGTGTGGACCGAGTACGCCGAACCGGCGGGCACCGTGCTGTACATGACCGAGAACGGCGCCGCCTACGACGACGTCGCGGTCGTCGAAGACGGTGAGACCCGCGTGCACGACGAGGATCGCACCGAGTTCCTGCGCCTGCACCTCGGCGCTGTGCTCGACGCAGCGGACGCGGGAGTCGATGTGCGCGGCTACTTCTACTGGTCGATGTTCGACAACTTCGAGTGGGCCTGGGGCTACGACAAGCGCTTCGGCATCGTGCGCGTCGACTACGACACCCAGGAGCGGAGTCTGAAGGACTCCGGTCGGGAGTACGCTCGCATCATCGCCGCTCGCGCTCTCTGACGCCGGACGGCGGCACAGGGGAGCATCCGACTTCGCTGTCGGACGGAGGGAGAGTCGTGTCGATACGAGCGACCATCGAAGAGGTGGCGTCCGCCGCCGGAGTCTCGCGATCGACGGTGTCGCGCGTCGTGAACGGATCGACGGCGGTGAGTCCGGAGGCGCTCGTCGCGGTGCAGCGGGCCATCGAGGAGCTCAGCTACGTGCCCAACCGCGCGGCGCGGTCGCTGGCCTCGAAGCAGACTCACGCGATCGCCCTGATCGTGCCCGAAGACACCACCCGCTTCTTCGGCGACCCGTTCTTCGCGGCGATCGTGGCGGGCATCACGGGGGCGCTCCGCGGCTCGGACTACCTCCTCAACCTGCTCATCGCGAGTGACGACCCCGGCGACAAGATGACCAGCTTCGTCCGCAACGGCGGAGTCGACGGTGCGCTCATCGTGTCGCATCACACCAGTGACGCCTTCATCGAGCGTGTCGCCGACGCGGTCCCCGTCGTGTGGGGTGGCCGTCCGGTGCGTCTGCGCGAGGGCGATTACGTGGTCGATGTCGACAACGTCGCCGGCGCGCGCACGGCGACCGAGTACCTGATCGGGACCGGACGCACCCGCATCGCGACGATCTCGGGGCCCATGACCATGGTGTCGTCGGTCGACCGTGTGCAGGGCTTCCAGGCGGCGTTGGCGGATGCGGGGCTGACGCCGTTCGCGGCGGAGGCCGGCGACTACAGCGAGGCGAGCGGAGCGGATGCCGCACGTCGCATCCTCGCGGCGGGGCGCCCAGATGCGATCTTCGTCGCCAGCGACCTCATGGCGCGAGGAGCGTTGACGGCGCTGCGCGCCGCCGGCATCCGGGTACCCGAAGACGTGGCGCTGGTCGGGTTCGACGACTCGTCGGTCGCGCTGAGCACCGATCCGCAGCTCACGACCATGCGGCAGCCGATGTACGCGCAGGGCGAGGCGATGGCAGGGGTGCTGCTGTCGCGGCTGGCCGGACGCGACCCCGAGCACACCACGATCCTGCCGACCGAGCTCGTGGTGCGGGCCTCGTCGTAGCCTCGCCCTCACCCCTGCATCTGACGGGGAAGGGCGACACGGATGCGGACCCGACGCCCCTCCAGGTGGGTCCGCATCCGTGATCCTGTGCGGTCAGCCGATGCGTTGGGCCGACCTGAGTTCGATCGCCGCCGGCCAGGGCAGCATCGCCCACGGTCCGTTGCGCTTCGTCGACGTCGCTTCCTTGAAGTCGCTCCACCCGTCTCCGAACTTCGCGAACGATTCGTCGTCGAGAGTGCCGTCGCTCCAGTGCATGATGCGTCCTGCGAGGTAGCTGAGCCCGAAGTCCGCCCACGACACGAACGACGGTCGGGCTTTGATGCTGATGCGGTGGATGATCAGGCGGGCCTCGGCGACGTCGGCATACCCGAGCGCGACACCCCACGTCGTCAACGCCACGGCCTGGCCGAGGGCATAGGCGTCGAGCGTGCGGACGAAGAGGTCGGGCGTGACGACCTCCCTGCCGACGCGCTTGCGCACCTCCCGCTCGATGTGCTCGATGCCGACGACGAACGGATGCGCGTCGTGCTCGTCACCGCCGTCCGCAGCGATGGCGTCGAGCCACTCCCGCGTCGTCGGCACGCGGCCCAGCGCGGTGGCGAGATCGTTGCGGACGCCCAGGTGGAGCATCCACGCATGGCGGCGACGTCGCACGGTGCACAGGTGATCGATCATGCCGAGCCAGTCCGTTCGGGAGTGGATCCCCCACTGCTCGGCGAGCATCCGACCCTCGTCCTCGCCGAGTTCCGGTGCGGTCGGATCGTTCCACGGGCCCGAGGGCACGGTGCGGATCTGGAGGTATCCCAGAGCGATCTCACTCGCTGCGGCATCGTCCGTGGAGTGGCTGCTCGACGTCGTGACCCTTGGTGCAGGCAGGACCCACGAGAGGGGATGCATTGCACTCCTTCCGACGCGGCATCGACGACACGCAAAGCTTGAATAGCCGTTCAGTCAGTAATATATAGGTTTCGGAGCCTTTTTCCGAGTCGTCCAATCCTGGGGAGGTGGACCTGCATGACGCGTAACGATGAATTGAATCGCGTCGCGCGGGAGCGCTCCCGCCAGGTCATCCTGCAGGCTGCGATCGACCTCTTCGCAGAGCGTGGTGTCTCGGGTGCGAGCATCGCCGAGATCACGCGTCGGGCGGGGGTGGCGCAGGGGTTGGCGAACTACCACTTCGGCGGCAAGGACCAGCTGATCGCGGCCGTTCTCGACAACTGGTTCGACGTGCTGTTCGGCATCCCCCAGGTCGACGGCCCTGCCGATCTGCGTCTGGCCGGCATCATCGACGGCGCGCTCACGGCCACCGGTTACGCGCTGCCGGTGCAGCGAGCCGTGTTCGCGATGCAGCAGCAGCCGACCACTCACCGCCTGTACGCCGAGGCGGAGGGGCGGCATGCCGAGCAGGCGAGACTCTCGGAGGACACCGTGCGCGAGATCTTCCGGGAGCGTGGCGCCGCCGACCCGCCGCTCGAGGAGATCATGCTCCGCAGCACGCTCGAGGGGATCTTCATGAAGTTCGCGGTGTACGGCGACACGTTCCCGCTCGAGGATGCGCGGCGCTGGGTGCACCGGCTGTACGGCCTGCCCGAGCCCGTGACGCCGCTGCCGTTGCACCTCGCCCCGCGCGATCCCGACGCCAGGACCAGGGCGTCCGGAGCGCTCCGCCCCGAGCTCTGAACCACTGAACGCGCAGATCCCGGATGCCGCCGCTGCAGCATCCGGGATCTGTCTCAGATTCTGGAGTTACGCGGGGTCGCCGCCGAGTGGTCCGACGGCTTCGAGCGGCTTCGGGTCGTCGGCGCCGGTCTTGCGCGCTCGGGCGATGAGGTTGCCCAGGTGGTAGATCAGCAGTGCCGCGACCGTGCCGAGCACGATGCCGCCGAAGGCGAAGTCGCCGAGCTGCATCGAGAACCCGGCGATGCCGATCACGAGCGAGACGGCTGCGGTGTACTGGTTCACCGGACGCGAGAAGTCGACCTTGCTGTCGACCCAGATCTTGATGCCGATGATGCCGATCAGGCCGTACAGCGCGGTGGTCGCGCCACCCAGCACGCCGGCGGGGATCGAGTTGAAGACCTCGCCGATCTTGGGTGAGAACGCCAGCAGGATCGCGAACAGGCCGGCGACCCAGTAGACCGCGGTCGAGTAGACCCGGGTGGCGGCCATGACTCCGATGTTCTCGCCGTACGTGGTGGTGCCGGATCCGCCGAAGCCGCCGGCGATCGTCGTGGCGACGCCGTCGGCGATGAGCGCGCGACCCGTGTGCTTGTTGATCTCGGGGTCTTCGGTCATCGTCGCGACGCCGCGCACGTGGCCGACGTTCTCGGCGACGAGCACCAGGACGACGGGGAGGAACATCGCGATCGTCGACCAGGTGCCCGGTGCGACGAAGTCGGGGAGCTGGAACTCGGGCAGGCCGACCCAGGGAGCGTCCGCGATGAGCTCGGCAGGGGTCTTGCCTCCGCGCAGGGCGTTGGGCACATCGAACGAGCCGGTGAAGGCGGCGTAGATGAAGCCCACGGCGACGCCGAGGAAGATCGAGATGCGGCCGAGGAAGCCGCGGAACAGCACCGCGAACAGGATGATCGCGACGAGCGTGATGGTCGCGGTGACCGGGTCGAGCTGGAAGTTGTTCCACGCGGTCGGCGCGAGGTTGAAGCCGATCAGTGCGACGATCGCTCCGGCGACGACCGGGGGCATGAGGGCGTCAACCCAGCGGAGGCCGGCGAACTGCACGACCAGACCGACCACGGCGAGCAGGATGCCGACCGCGACGACGCCTGCCAGGGCCGAGCCGGTGCCACCCGCCGCGACGGCAGCCGTGATCGGCGCGATGAACGCGAACGACGAGCCCAGGTAGCTCGGCAGCTGGTTCTTGGTGATCAGCAGGAAGATCAGGGTGCCGAGACCGCTGAAGAGCAGGGTGGTCGAGACCGGGAAGCCGGTCAGCGTCGGCACGAGGAACGTGGCGCCGAACATCGCGACCACGTGCTGGGCGCCGATCGCGATCGTGGCCGGCCAGTTCAGGCGCTCATCGGGCTTGACGACGGCGCCGGGTTCGACCGTGCGGCCGTTTCCGTGGGTCTTCCACAGGGGCATGCGGGCTCCTCAGTATCGGGGGGAGGGGGAGTGCTGGAGCAACACTACCGATTCCTGAGTGTTCCCTGGGTGTGCTGTCGGCCCTGCGCGTGCGGGGTACCGCGCGGGGTCAGGCCCCGAGGCGCTCGATCAGCTCGCGGTAGCGGGCGGCGGTGCGCTCGACGATGTCCGCGGGCAGCGCGGGCGGCTCGCCCTGCTTGTCCCAGTTGGCGGCGAGCCAGTCGCGCACGATCTGCTTGTCGAAGCTCGCCATGCGCTCGCTCGGCGTCGAGCCGGTGCGCCACGCTTCGGCATCCCAGTACCGCGACGAGTCGCTCGTGAGCACCTCGTCGGCCAGGTGCAGGATACCCTCGGCATCCGTTCCGAACTCGAACTTGGTGTCGGCGAGGATCAGGCCCTTCTCCCCGGCGATCGCGGCGGCGCGCGTGTAGAGCGCCAGCGAGACGTCGCGCAGCTCGGTGGCGCGCTCGGCGCCGACCAGCTCCACCGTCTGCTCGAAGGTGATGTTCTCGTCGTGCTCACCCATCGGCGCCTTGTAGGCGGGGGTGAACAGCGGCTCGGGCAGGCGGTCGCCGTTCTGCAGGCCGGCGGGCAGCGGGATGCCGCACACGGTGCCGCTCTCGGTGTACTCGGCCCAGCCGGAGCCGGTGATGTACCCGCGCACGACGCATTCGACCGGGAGCATCTCGAGCGACTGCGCGAGCATGGCACGATCGGCGACGCTCGCGGGGATCTCGCCCTCAGCCAGGTGGTTCGGGACGTCGGCGAGCTCGCTGAACCACCAGCGGCTCAGGCGCGTCAGCAGCGCACCCTTCTCGGGGATGCCCGGCGAGAGCACGGAGTCGAACGCGCTCACGCGGTCGGAGGCGACCACGAGGATGCGGGTGTCGGCGGCGTCATCCGAGGCGTACAGGTCGCGGACCTTGCCCGAGTAGATGTGGCGCCAGCCGGGGATGGTCTGCGCGTTGCTGTCCGAAGGTGTGCTCACCCGCCCATTATCCCGGTAGACGCGCCGCTGCCGTGTCAAGCCCTGGCATGACTCCGCCGTATCGGCGACGCTCGAGTGGACGGAGCGGAGGAATCATGACGAAGGACCTGTCGACCGGAGACCGGGTGAGCTGGAACACATCCCAGGGGCGCACGCACGGCACAGTCGAAGAGAAGCGGACGAAGGACTTCCGGTTCGCCGGACAGAGCTTCACGGCTTCGGAGGACGAGCCGGCCTACATCGTGAAGTCGGAGAAGAGCGGTGAGAAGGCCGCGCACAAGGGATCCGCGCTGCGGAAGCTGGGCGACTGAAGTGACCGCGGTTCGCCGCGCCGAGTGTCGGCGGGGGTGCCTAGCCTGAATCCGTGAACGACGATCTCCTCACCGACCGGCTGCGATTGGCGCGGGCTGTCCCCTCCGACCTCGATGAGGTCTTCGCGATCCAGAGCGATCCGCGGGTGTGGACGCACTACCCGATCCTCCGGCACACCGATCCTGCGCAGACCGTCGACATGATGGAGCGGTGGGATCGCAGCTGGGCGGAGGCCGGTCTCGGATCCTGGGTCGCCCGTCTGCGGGACACCGGCGCGGTCGTCGGCAACGGCGGATGCACGCTGCTCGGCGGCGAGGTCTGGAACGTCGGCTACCGGATCTCGGCTGACCACCACGGCCGCGGCCTGGCGACCGAGCTCGCGCGAGCGGGTGTCGCGCGGGCGCGGGAGATCGCTCCGGAGCGTCCCGTGATCGCCTATCTCGTCGAGCACAACCGTGCCTCCGCTCACGTCGCCGAGAAGCTGGGCCTCGAACTCGTGCATCGTGCGCCGGATGTCGGCAACCCCGACCCCTCGGTGATCCGGCTCGTCTACGCGGATCGGCCGCTCACCTCGACTCAGCTCGGGGCTGCTCTGCAGTGAGGCGGTACGCCGCCACCGGCGTTGTCACACCGTCAGAAGAGGCGTATAGTCCACATGGACTAATTGAGGTGGAGTACATGTCGAAGGACCCTGTGGAGCGGTTGACCCCGATGGGCGTCATGGTGCTCGCGCTGCTGCGCGAGGGTGACATGCATCCCTACGAGATGGTGCGTCTGATGCGCTCCCGCCGCGACGAGCGCCTGTTGGCCATCACCAACGGCACGCTCTACCACACGGTCGGTCGGCTGCAGCGGGAGGGCCTGATCGACGAGGTCGGCATCGACCGCGACGGCAACCGCCCGGAGCGCACCACCTACACGCTCACGGATGCGGGAACGGATGCTCTGATCGACTGGCTCCGACGCGAGCTGTCGACCATCGATCACCCGGCCGAGTTCCGCATCGCGCTCGCCGAGGCGCACAACCTCGAGCGGCCCGACGTGATCGACTGCCTCCGCTCTCGGCGTGCGGCTCTCGACGAGGGCCATGTGCAGCATCGCGATGGACTGATCGGCGCGCGCGCCAAGGCCGTTCCCGAGCAGGTGCTCGTCGAGTTCGAGCGCCAGGAGGTGCTGCTCGAGGCCGAGCTGCGCTGGCTCGACTCTCTGCTCGCTCGCCTCGAAGCCGAGGAGTTCGGCTGGGGTCCCACTGCTTTCGAGAACACAGACCGCTACCTCGCTCAGCGAAAGGCTGCACAGCAATGACCGATTCCTCCTCGACGGGACGCCCGCCCGTGGCATCCTCGTCGTCCGGTCCCTCGACCGGAACATTCGCCGCAGGGCACCGACCCGCGAGCCCTTGGCCCGCCCTCTGGGCGCTGGTCATCGGCTTCTTCATGATCCTCGTGGACACCACGATCGTCTCGGTCGCGAACCCCGCGATCAAGGCGGCCCTCGACCCGACGACGAACAACCTCGACAACGTCGTGTGGGTCACGAGCGCCTACCTGCTCGCCTACGCGGTGCCGCTGCTGATCACCGGCCGTCTCGGCGACCGGTTCGGCCCCAAGAACATCTACCTCATCGGCCTGGCGATCTTCACGCTCGCCTCTCTGTGGTGCGGTCTGTCGGACTCGCTCGGGATGCTCATCGCGGCCCGCGCCGTGCAGGGTCTCGGTGCCGCGTTCATGACCCCGCAGACGATGGCCGTGATCACACGCACGTTCCCGCCCGAGCGCCGCGGCGCAGCAATGGGCCTGTGGGGCGCGACGGCCGGTGTCGCGACGCTGGTCGGCCCGCTCGTCGGCGGCCTTCTCGTCGACGGCTTCGGCTGGGAGTGGATCTTCTTCGTCAACATCCCGGTCGGTGTCGTCGCGTTCGTGCTCGCCTGGCGTCTCGTGCCGAAGCTGCAGACCAGCCCGCACCGCTTCGACATCCTCGGCGTGATCCTCAGTGCCGTCGCGCTGTTCCTCATCGTCTTCGGGCTGCAGGAGGGCGAGAAGTTCGACTGGGGCGTCATCTGGGGGCCCATCTCGGTGTGGAGCCTGATCATCGCCGGCCTCGTCGTGCTCGCGCTGTTCATCGTGCAGCAGGCGCGCACCCGCAGCGAGGCGCTGGTGCCGCTCGCGCTGTTCCGCGATCGGAACTTCTCGGGGGCCAACGTCGCGATCGCGGCGGTCGGCTTCACGGTGACGAGCATGTCGCTGCCGATGATGTTCTTCCTGCAGACGGCTCGCGGGCTCACCCCGACCGAGGCGGCGCTGCTGCTCATCCCGATGGCGGTGCTCTCGGGTGTGCTCGCCCCGTTCGCGGGCAAGCTGCTCGATCGCGTCGACCCGCGCATCATCCTCATCCCGGGCCTGCTCTGCGTGGTCGTCGCCCTGATCTGGTACTCGGCGCTGATCAACATGGACACCCCGATCTGGATGTTCCTGCTGCCCTCGGCCTTGATGGGTGTCGGCAACGCGGGTATGTGGGGTCCGCTCGCGACGACGGCGACCCGCAAGCTGCCTCCGCGCCAGGCCGGTGCCGGCGCAGGCATCTACAACACGACCCGCACCATCGGATCGGTCATCGGCTCGGCATCCATCGCCGCCTTCATGCAGTCGCGTCTCGAGGCGAACCTTCCGGGGCTCTCCGACGCCCCGTCGGGCATCAGCGGCGGAAGCCTTCCTCCGCAGGTCGCGGAGGGGTTCGCTGCCGGCATGTCCCAGGCGATCCTGCTGCCCGCGTGCGTGATGGTCGTCGCTCTCGTGGCCTCGCTGTTCCTCGGGCGGTACGACAAGGCGGATGCCACGGCATCCGCGCCGGCGGAGGCCTCCGCTCCCGCGGCGTGACCCACGCCTGACCACGAGCCGGGTCTTCTGCACGATCGTGCGGAGGGCCCGGCTCTTCCAGGTTTGCGACGGCCGCGTCGGTGTGATGTCATCGGGCGATGACGATCGAGCTCATGAGGCCCACCACCGACCTGTTCGATTCCTGGGCGGCGGCCGTCGCTGAGTTCGGCGAGAGTCACATCGACGGGTCGGGTCTCCAGGCACCCGTCACCCCGGATCACGCGACGCTCGATGCCCTGATCGAGAAGTCGGAGCTGCTCTCCGACACCACCGCGCAGTTGCCCGAGGATGCCGTGCACAACGACCTGTACTGGGTCGTCGACGACGGAGAGGTCGTCGGCTTCCTCTCGTTCCGGCACGAGCTCAACGACTACCTGCGTGAGGTCGGCGGCCACATCGGCTACGCCGTGCGGGAGTCGCGTCGTCGTCAGGGCTATGCCTCGGCTGCCCTGCGTCTCGGCCTCGACCGTGCGCGCGAGATCGGACTCGATCGGGTCATGGTGAGCTGCGACGACGACAACGTCGGCTCCTTCCGCACGATCGAGGGGGCGGGAGGGGTGCTGCAGGACGTCCGTGTGCTGCCCGAGCACGGAGACGCCCCGGTGCGCCGCTACTGGATCACGCTGTAGCCACGAGCCTGCGCAGCGCCCTCGGCACACGGCGACACGCCGTCGCCGGTTAGGGTGGATTCTCGACGACCATCCCGGTGGCAGCATCCTGTCGCCCATCCGATCCGAGGAGCATCCGTCGTGATCCCACATCCTTCTTCTGCGTCTGCGCGTCTGCGCACGCTCGGACGCACCGTCGGGGCGATGGCGCTCACGGCGTTCATCGCGGCCGGCGCGTTGCTCGGCGGAGCCTCCGCCGCGACCGCCGCCGACGACACCGAGAAGTACGTCATCGGCACCGACACGACGTTCGCGCCGTTCGAGTTCACCGATGAGAGCGGCGAGCTCGTCGGCATCGACATGGATCTGCTCCGAGCGATCGCGAAGGACCAGGGCTTCGAGGTCGAGATCCGACAGCTCGGCTTCGACGCCGCGGTGCAGGCCCTTCAGGCCAACCAGGTCGACGCCGTCATGGCGGGCATGTCGATCACCGACGAGCGCGAGAAGACGTTCGACTTCAGTGACCCGTACTTCACCAGCGGCATCCAGCTGGGCGTGCTCGACTCGAGCGACATCCAGTCGCTCGACGACCTCGACGGTGAGGCCGTGGCGGTCAAGACCGGCACGCAGGGCCAGACCTTCGCCGAGGAGAACAAGGACGAGTACGGCTTCCGCATCACGCCGTATCAGGACACCACCGACATGGTGGATGCCGTCAAGGCCGGCCAGGCCGTCGGCTACTTCGAGGACTTCCCGGTGCTCGCCTACGGCATCCAGCAGGGGTCGGGCTTCCGCCTGATCGGCGAGCCGGAGCTCGGCGGCGAGTACGGCTTCGCCGTCAACAAGGGGCAGAACCCCGAGCTCATCGAGATGTTCAACGAGGGACTGAAGAACCTCCAAGCGTCCGGCGAGTACGACAAGATCGTCGACAGCTACCTCGCCGGCGGTGAGGAGACCACGCAGGCCACCGATATCTTCTCCGTCGCCGTGAAGTACTGGCCCGCTCTCATGGAGGGGCTCTGGCTCACGATCCTCGCGACCCTCGTCGCGATCGTCGCCGCCTTCATCCTCGGCCTCATCTTCGGCTTCGGACGTGTCTCGGCCTTCGCCCCGTTCCGCTGGGTCGCCACGGCGTACGTCTACGTCTTCCGTGGCACGCCGATCCTCGTGCAGGCGTTCTTCGTGTTCTTCGCCATCCCGCAGCTGTTCCCCGGGCTCACATTCAACCCGTTCGTCGCCGGTGCGATCACGCTCTCGCTGAACACGGGTGCGTACATGACCGAGATCATCCGCGGAGGCATCCAGGCCGTCGATCCCGGCCAATCCGAGGCGTCGCGCTCGCTGGGCCTCGGCCACTGGAAGACCATGCAGAAGGTCGTGCTGCCGCAGGCGTTCCGCATCATGATCCCGTCGTTCGTGAACCAGGGCATCATCACCCTCAAGGACACGTCGCTGATCAGCGTGATCGGGCTCGCTGAGCTCACGTTCGTGTCGCGCCAGATCATCGCCTCGACGTACCTGTCGGCGCAGGTGCTGACGATCGTCGCCATCATCTACTTCGTCGTGATCACGCTTCTCACGCTGCTCGCGAACCGCCTGGAGAGGAAGTTCAACGCATGAGCAAGATCGAGGTCAAAGGCCTGCACAAGTCATTCGCCGACAACCACGTGCTCAAGGGCATCGACCTGACGGTCGACGACGGCGAGGTCATCGCGGTCATCGGTCCGTCCGGTTCGGGCAAGTCCACTCTGCTGCGCTGCCTCAACAAGCTCGAAGAGCCGACGTCGGGTCACGTCATCGTCGACGGCGTCGACCTGACCGACAAGAGCGTGAAGCTCGACGAGGTGCGCCAGCGCATCGGCATGGTGTTCCAGCACTTCAACCTGTTCCCGCACATGACCGTGCTCGAGAACATCACGCTGGCGCCGATCGAGCTCGGCAAGCTGTCGAAGGCCGAGGCGAAGGAGCGGGCGCTCGCGCTGCTCGACCGCGTGGGCCTGGCCGAGAAGGCGGATGCGAAGCCGGCATCGCTCTCGGGCGGTCAGAAGCAGCGCGTGGCGATCGCCCGCGCGCTCGCGATGGACCCCGAGATCATGCTCTTCGACGAGGCGACCAGCGCTCTCGACCCCGAGATGGTCGGCGAGGTGCTGCAAGTCATCCGCGACCTGGCGTCCGGCGGCATGACGATGGTGCTCGTGACGCACGAGATGGGCTTCGCTCGCGAGGTCTCGGGCCGCACGGTGTTCATGGACGGCGGAGTCGTCGTCGAGGAGGCGCCGCCGGCCGAGCTGTTCGGTGCTCCGAAGAACGAGCGACTGAAGGACTTCCTGTCGAAGGTGCTCTGAGCGGTCACCCCGTGTCGAAGGCCCCCATCCGGTATCGGGTGGGGGCTTTCGTCGTGCAGCGGGTCAGTCGGGTGCGACCGCGGATGCGACCGGGGCCGGATGCCGACGGATGGTCGCGCTGACGAGAGCGGCGACCGCGCAGAGGCCTGCGGCCGCGAACCATGCGACCGTGTACTGCCCGGTGTGGTCGCGCACCAGCCCGGCGAGGACCGACGCGATGCCGGCGCCGATCTGGTGCGACGCGAACACCCAGCCGAACACGAGTGGCCCGCGGTCGCCGAAGACCTCACGGCAGAGCGCGATGGTCGGCGGCACGGTGGCGACCCAGTCCAGGCCGTAGATCACGATGAAGACGACGATGCTGGGCTGCACCTCGGCCGACAGCAGGCTGGGCAGGAACAGCAGGCTCACGCCGCGCAGCGCGTAGTACGCGGCGAGCAGGATGCGGGGGTTCACCCGGTCGGTCAGCCAGCCGGAGAACACGGTGCCGGCGATGTCAAAGATCCCGACGACCGCGAGCAGGCCCGCGGCGGTGGTGGTCGGCATCCCGTGGTCGTGCGCGCTGGGGATGAAGTGCGTGCCGATCAGCCCGTTGGTCGTCGCCCCGCAGATCGCGAAACCGATCGCCAGCGCCCAGAACGTCCGGGTGCGTGCGGCGTCGCGCAGGGTCGTGATCGCGAGCCGGGCTGCTCCCCAGGCATTTCCCTTCGGTCGGGGTGCCACCACGAGCGGGCCGGTGTCACCGTATCGGTTCACGCCGAGGTCGCTCGGCCGGTTGCGCAGGAAGATCCAGACCAGGGGTACGACCGCGAGCGCGCCGCCGGCGATGATGAGCGATGCTCCTCGCCAGCCGATGTCCTGGGCTGCCACGGCGATGACGGGCAGGAAGATCAGCTGCCCGGTGGCGCTGCCCGCCGTGAGCACGCCCGAGACCAGGCCCCGTCTGGTCGCGAACCAGGTGTCGGTGATGGTCGCCGCGAACACGAGCGCCATCGACCCGGTGCCGAGGCCGATCAGCACGCCCCACGTCAGGATCAGCTGCGCGGGTGTGGCGACGAAGACGCTCAGGGCGGCGCCCGCGCCGATCACGAACAGTGCGGTGACGGTGACGGCCCGGATGCCGAAGCGCTGCATCAGGGCGGCTGCGAACGGCGCGGTGAGCCCGAACAGCAGCAGGTTGACGGTCACGGCGAGGGAGAGCTCGGCGGTGGTCCAGCCGAACTCGTCCTGCAGGGGGAGCATGAGCACGCCCGGTGCGGCACGGAATCCGGCAGCACCGATCAGGGCGATCAGTGCGACGAGAGCGACGATCCAGGCCGGGTGGATGCGGCGCGGTCGCTGTCCGGGAGCCGCTTCGGACAACTCCGCAGGCTCGTCGACGGATTCGGCGGTCATGCCGCGCTGCCGGTGATGAGGTCGAACGGCTCGCCGCCCATGCTTCGCCGCGCCCAGCGGGTGCTGTCGGCGTCGAGCGGTGCGGCGCACTGCGTGCACCAGTCGGAGGATGCCGCGACCTCGCCGCAGCGCGCACAGCTGACCGTGAGGCCCCAGGTTCCGTCAGGGTCGGTGATGCGCGAGAACCGCGCGTGGGCGTGCAGGATCGGCAGGGTCTCGCGGCCGGCGTCGGTGAGACGGTAACCGGGGTCGCCCTGCGCGACGAGGCCGGCCTCGGTCATCGACGCGAGGCGCCGAGCGAGCACCGAGTCGGCGGCGCCGGTGGCATCCCGCAGTTGATCGAAGCGGGTGCGGCCCGAGAACATCTCGCGCAGGATCAGCAGCACCCACGGGTCGGCGAGCACGTCGGCGGCGCGGGCGATCGGACACGTGGCGGTCGACCAGTCTGAGCGGAGCGGCATCCGTCTACTTTCTTGAAGAAAGTAAGCAGAGTCAAGAGTTGTCGAAGGGATGGCGGAATCCCTGCTCGAATCGGCAGGAATGCGACGAGGCGGATTACTCCGCGACGCGGGCGGCGATGTCGGTCCGGAAGTGCGAACCGTCGAGGCGGATGCGGCCGATCGCCTCGTACGCGCGGTCACGCGCGGTGCGGAAATCGGATGCCACGGCGACGACGTTCAGTACACGGCCGCCCGTCGCGATGAGGGATCCCCCGGGGGCATCAGGGCTCGCGGTCGCGGCGTGCACGAGACGGACTCCCTCGACCGCCGCGGCGTCGGCGAGACCCTCGATCGGACGACCGGTCTGCGGGGCCTCGGGGTACCCCTCGCTCGCAAGCACGACGGTGATCGCGACGTCGTCGCTGAAGACCGGCTCCGGCTGATCCTCGAGAGTGCCGGATGCCGCGGCGAGCAGCAGCTCCGAGAGCGGCGTCACGAGACGCGGCAGCACGATCTGGGTCTCGGGGTCGCCGAAACGGGCGTTGAACTCGATGACGCGCACGCCGGCGGGCGTGAGGATGAGGCCGGCGTAGAGCAGGCCGATGAACGGCGTGCCCTCGCTGTCGAGCTGGCGGATGACGGGGAGCGCCACGTCGCGCGTGACCTCCTCGACGAAGGCCTGCTCGCTGCCGAACTGCTCGGCCAGCCACGGCAGCGGCGAGTACGCGCCCATGCCGCCGGTGTTCGGACCCTCGTCGCCGTCGAGTGCGCGCTTGAAGTCCTGCGCGGGGCTGAGGGCGCGCACGGTGTCGCCGTCGCTGAGGAAGAACAGCGACACCTCGGGGCCCGAGAGGAACTCCTCGATCAGCACGGGGCCGGACGGCAGGTAGTGCGCGGCGTGCGCGAGGGCGTCGCTGCGGTCAGACGTGACGATGACGCCCTTGCCCGCTGCGAGCCCGTCGGCCTTGACCACGTACGGGGCGCCGAGGTCGTCGAACGCGGCCTCGACCTCGGCGGTGGTGGTCGCTCGCACCGCGCGACCGGTGGGCACGCCCGCGGCATCCATGATCCGCTTCGCGAACGACTTGGATCCCTCGAGCTGCGCGGCGGCCCTGCCGGGGCCGAACACCGGGATGCCGTGCGCACGCAGCACGTCGGCGACTCCGGCGACGAGCGGCGCCTCGGGGCCGACGACCACGAGGTCGATGGCGTGCTCGTTCGCGAACGAGGTCACCGCGGCGCCGTCGAGCATGTCGACCGAGACGGGGGTCGCATCCTGCGCGATGCCGGCATTGCCGGGGGCGACGAAGATCTCGTGCTCCGCCTTCTCTGCTCGCAGAGCGAGGATGATCGCGTGCTCACGGGCACCGGAACCGAGGACGAGAATCTTCACCCGTCCAGACTACCGAGGCGGGCGCGCGGGTTTCGGCGGGTTGCGTTCCACCCGCACAGGCTCAGAGTTCGATCGGGCGCTCGATCGACGGATCCCAGTCCGAGGTCCAGCCGGTCGCGTCGAACAGGGCGTCGAGCACCATCGCGGTGAACCCCCACACGATCGTGCCGTCGACGTCGAACGCGGGGCCGCGCCAGGTGCGCCCCATACGGTGGATCGTCGAGGTGAACCGGGTCGCGGGGTCGAGCAGCTGCGCGACCGGCACCCGGAACACGTCGACCGTCTCGGCGTGGTCGACGGCCGCGACGCGCGAGGGGGAGCGCCACCAGGCGAGCACCGGGGTGACCAGGTGGTTGCTCGCGGCGAGGGGGATCTCGGGCAGGGTCGCCAAGACCTCGACACCTGAGGGGTCGAGTCCGGTCTCCTCCTCGGCTTCGCGCAGGGCGGTGGCGACGGCGTCGTCGTCCGCGGGCTCCACGCGGCCGCCGGGGAACGACACCTGTCCCGGGTGCGACGACAGGGTCGCCGCGCGGCGCTGCAGCAGCACATCGAGGTCGGTGGCGACGGTCAGCTCGTCGGTCTGAGCGGGGATGTCGTCGAGCCGGCCGAACAGCACGAGCACGGATGCCGGATGGGCGGTGCCCACGACGGGCGGGAACGGCCTCGCCCAGCTCTCATGCCGCTGCGTCGCCGCGAGCAGCTCGGCTCTCGCGCCGTGCAGGGTATCGGGATTCTGGCTCATCGCCTCGAGCCTATGCCCGTGCAGAGTCGTGAGGGCGGACGGCTCGGGGCGGCAGCCTTCCGATGAGCCGGGCGTAGCCTGATCCCATGCCCTCCAGGAAGATCGACATCATCGACGGACGCGCGGCCCTCGATGCGGTGCGGCGAGCGGATGCCGCCGGCGAGAAGCCGCAGCGCACCGATCTCGCGACCGCCGTGCGGTACCTGCTGCAGCTGCTCGACGAGAAGGCGCCGGGCAACAGCGTCGAGGTGCGGGTGCCGCCGTTCGGCGCGGTGCAGGTGATCCAGGGGCCTCGGCACACGCGGGGGACCCCGCCGAACGTCGTCGAGATGGACGCAACGACCTGGATCGCCGTCTCCACGGGCACGGAGCACTGGTCGGATGCCGCGGCATCCGGTCGTATCAGCGCCTCGGGCACGCGCGCCGACCTCTCCGACGTGCTGCCGCTGCGCCCCTGAGTCGTCGGCGGCCGTTCGAATCGCGTGAATGGCCGCATATACGTCTCGGATGCGGCCAATCACGCGATTCGAAAGCTGCGACGGCGGCTGCGGCAGCGACGGCGTCAGAGTCCGCGGCGAGCGACCACCAGCGGCACACCCGTCACCGGATGCGGGAACACGTCGACCGGCTGTCCGTAGACGGCCTCGATCCGCTCGGCCGTGAGCACGTCGGCGGCCGACCCCGTCGCGGCGACCCGGCCCTCCGACAGCAGCGTGACCCGGTCGGCATGAGCGAGTGCCGCGTTGAGGTCGTGCAGCACGATCGCGACGGCGATGCCGGCATCGGCCTGACCGCGGATCAGCCGCATGACGTCTTCGTGATGCTTCAGGTCGAGCGCGGCGGTCGGCTCGTCGAGCAGCAGGATGCCGGTGCTCTGCGCGATGACGCGGGCCAGTGCGACGCGGGCGCGCTCTCCGCCGGACAGTGACGTCACCGCACGCGACGACAGCGACAGCACCTCGGTCGACGCCATCGCCGCGGCCACGATGTCGTCGTCGTCATCGGCCGCGCCCGTGCGTACCCACGGCGCCCGGCCCATGCGCACGACCTGCTCGGCGCTGAACGGGAACGACACCGCGTTCTCCTGCAGCAGCACCGCTCGTGCTCTCGCCATCTCCTGCGCGCGGATGCCTCCGATCGGCACCCCGTCGAGCGTGACCTCGCCGGTCGACGGTGTCACATCGCCCGCGAGCACGCCGAACAGCGTCGACTTTCCCGCGCCGTTGGGCCCGACCAAGGCGTGGATCTCGCCCGCCCTGACCTCGATCGATGCGTCGTCGAGGATCGCGCGCTCGCCGCCGACGAGCACGGTGACCTCGGTCGCCTGCAGGCGGACGGCGTCGTCGGCGGCGCTCATGCCCATCCTCCCGAGCGTCGGCGCGTGCGCACGAGCAGCCAGAGGAAGAAGGGTCCGCCGACGAGTGAGGTGATCATGCCGATGGGCAGATCGGCCAGCGGCACCGCCGTGCGGGCGACGAGGTCGGCGACCGCGATCAGCAGCGCGCCGCCGAACGCCGAGGCGATCATCAGCGGCAGATGCGCGGGGCCGATGATCATGCGCATCAGGTGCGGCACGACCAAGCCTGCGAACCCGATGATGCCGGCGAACGCGACGGCGGCGCAGACCAGCACCGCGACCGTGACGATCACGACCATGCGCAGCAGCTCCACGTTGACGCCCAGATGGCGGGCGGTGCGCTCGCCGAGGGCGAAGAGGTCGAGCTGGGGCGACACGATCAGCGCCACGACGATGCCGATCGCCACGAGCGGAGCGACCAGGGCCACGTTCGACCACAGTGCCCCGTTGAGTGACCCGAGCTGCCAGAACACGATCTGCTCGCGCGTCGACGTCGTGCCGAGAAAGGTGAGGAAGGCCATGCCGGCGCCTGCGATCGCGTTGATCGCGATGCCGGTGAGGAGCAGGGTGACGACCTCCGTGCGGCCACCCGAGCGACTGATGAAGTAGACCGCGAGCACGGCCACGAGCCCTCCGAGGAACGCGAATGCCGGGGTGGTCCACATTCCGAACGAGGCGAGGCCGAGCGTGATGCTCGCGGCGGCGCCGAGGGCGGCACCGGACGAGACGCCCACGACACCGGCATCCGCCAGCGGGTTGCCGAAGATCGCCTGCATGAGCACACCCGACACGGCGAGGGCCGCGCCGACGAGCAGTCCGAGCACGAGGCGCGGCAGGCGCAGGTTGTAGATCACGCCGTAGTCGGTCGCCTCGGTGGGGGCCCACGCGGTGTCGATGCCGATTCCGCGCAGCAGCACCCCGATGAGGTCGGTCGGGGAGAGCGAATACTGTCCGCTCGTGATCGACACGATGCAGGTGACGAGGAGAGCGGCGAGCAGCCCGATGATGACGAGCGTGAAGCGCAGCCCGCGGTGTCTCGACGGCGTGCGGGTGACGACCTCGCCGCTCACTTCGCGGACTCGGATGTCGCGGCCTCGGGGGCGTAGAGCGCGCGGGCGATCGCTCCGATCACGTCGGCCGAGCGGGGGCCGAAGCTGAGGATCTCGCTGTCGGCCATGTCGATCACGCGACGGTTGGCGCCTGCCGGAGTCTCGGCGATCGCGGGGATGCGCTCGATCAGGCCGTCGATGCCGTCGACCGACTCGAGCCCGTCGGTCATCATCACGAGCACGTCGGGTTTCGCGGCGACGAGCGCCTCGGCGGTCATCGGCTTCATGCCCTCCCAGCCGATCTCGGCCGCGACGTCGACCCCTCCGACCGCGTCGATCAGAGAGTCGGCTCCCGAGTCCTCGCCGAAGATGTAGTAGATGTTCGCGTTGCCGCGCACGTACAGGAACAGCATCCGTGCCCGGTCGTCGACATCGGTCGGCACGACGGCGGCGATCTCTGCCAGCGCGTCGTCGAGATCGGCGTCCAGGCGCTCGATCAGGGCGGCACCGCGCGAGGGCACGCCGAGGGCCGTGGCGATCTCGGTGACCAGCTCGTCGGTGGTGTCGAGGCGTCGGTCGCTCGAGATCACGACGATCGCGATGCCGGCATCGCGCAGCTGCTGACGGATCTCCTTGGGGCCGATCGTGGTGTCGGTGAGGATGACGGTGGGGGCGAGTTCGAGGATCGCTTCGGCGTTCAGCGTGTGGCCCGACTTCGTGACCACGGGCAGGTTCTCGGTGCCGGCGAACATCGTCGACGAGTCGCGCCCGACGACCTGGTCGCCGAGGCCGAGAGCGAAGACGGTCGAGGCGATGGTGCCCGAGATGTCGATCGGCAGGATGCGGTCGACATCGGTGATCTCGACCTCGCGACCCTCGCTGTCGGTGACGGTCACGGGGAGCCCCGGGGCCGTGTCGTCGGTGACCGGCTCGATCGCATGTCTCGAGAGGCAGGCCGTGGATCCGCCGGTCGCGCCGCGCACGTCATCGACGAGGTCCAGATCGGCGAGGGGGACGGATGCCTGGGGGCAGGCGTCGACCGCGTCGCTCTGCTGCGGTACGGCGGACGCCCCGGGGTCTGCGCACGCGGAGAGTCCGACGGCCAGAGCGGCAGCGAGAAGGAGGGCAGAAACGCGTCGCATTAGGCAAGGCTATCCTAAAACTTGACTCGACCTTACGGCCAGCTCTATTCTCAGGAATGGAGCTTACTTAGCTAAGCCTAACCAACAATCACCCTCTCGCCCGACTGCATAGCGGCACCGCCGGCGCGCGCTCGTTCGCGTGCCCGCAGCCGTCTGGAGAATCGTGAACGCCACAGCCACAGCATCCACGGGGAGCAGCCGCATACGCGTGCTGGTCGCCGCCCTCGTCTCTTTCCTCCTGATCGCGGCGGGCGCGGTGATCGTCCCGCCCGCGCACGCGGCGGGCGGATCCGTCGCCGCCTCCGTGACCTCTGCGAGCACCACCGGCGTCACGGTGCAGGTCGACGCCTCGGGTCTTCCCGAGGTCGCGAGCGTCTACGCCGCGCTGATCGTGAAGGGCACCGAGAGCGGACTCTCCGGCCCCGGTGGTGGCTACGCCGCGTTCGCGCAGCCGTTCCCGGCGGTCGCCGCGGGGGCGAGCTCGTTCACGCTGACCGCTCCGGCCGGATCCCTCGACCGCACCGAGGTCTACGAGGTGCTCATCTGGCAGCAGCACTCGGTGCCCAACGCCGACACGATCTACGCCCGCGGCGACGTCGCCATCTCGGACGCACAGTGGGATGCCGTGTTCGGCGCCGAGACGACGGACCCGGGGACTGACCCCGGTACTGACCCGGGAACGGACCCCGGCACTGACCCGGGAACTGACCCGGGAACGGACCCCGGCACTGACCCGGGAACGGACCCCGGCACTGACCCGGGAACGGACCCCGGCACCGACCCGGGCACGGACCCCGGCACCGACCCGGGCGAGGCCGAGCCCGCGGCTCCCTCGATCCAGGTCTACCTCGCGGACGGTACGACGCCCGCCGGGACGACCGCTCTGAAGGCGGGCGACAAGGTCGTGGTGAAGGGTTCGGGATACGACCCGACGGCGAACGTGGGCGGTCGTGGTGTGCCGATCCCGGCGAACCTTCCGCAGGGCACGTATGTCGTGTTCGGCAACTTCGCCTCGACGTGGCAGCCCTCGACGGGAGCCGCCGGTGCGACCCGGTCGGTGGGGTCGCAGGCGTGGGCGCTGTCCGAGTCCGTCCTGGACCAGGTGCCGTCGCAGTACCAGGCCGCGATCCGCTCGCAGTGGGTCGACATCGCCGCAGACGGCACGTTCCAGGCGACGTTGACGCTGAAGGACTCCGCCGCGACCCCGGGCTCGTACGGCGTCTACACGTACGGCGCGGGTGGCGTGACCAACGCGGCCCAGGAGCAGAGCGTCGCCCTCATCTACACGATCGCGCCGAAGATCACCGTCGCATCGTCGCCGGCCACCGGCGATCCCGGCATCACCACCAAGGTCACCGGCACCTCGTTCGGCTCGGCCACCGGCGTCTACGCCGCGGTCATCGAAACAGGCACCGAGGCGAACGTCACCGCGAGCAGCGGGTTCGCAGCCATGCAGTACGTGCGCGGCGTGACCGGCGGCGCGTTCACGGTCGACCTCACGGCCAAGGCCGCCGATCTCGATCGCACCAAGAACTACGAGGTGATCGTCTGGACGCAGCACACGCTGCCCAATGCTCAGACCATCCTCGCCCGCGCCGCCGTCACGATCAGCGATGCCGACTGGGATGCCATCGAACCCGCGCCGGCGGCTCCCTCGATCCAGGTCTTCCTCGCGGACGGTACGACGCCCGCCGGGACGACCGCTCTGAAGGCGGGCGACAAGGTCGTCGTGAAGGGGTCCGGCTACGACCCGACGGCGAACGTCGGGGGACGCGGAGTGCCGATCCCGGCGAACCTTCCGCAGGGCACGTATGTGGTGTTCGGCAACTTCGGGTCAGCCTGGCAGCCTTCGACGGGAGCAGCCGGTTCGACGCGTTCGGTGGGGTCGCAGATGTGGGCGCTCTCGGAGGAAGTCCTGAACCAGGTGCCGTCGCAGTACCAGGCCGCGATCCGCTCGCAGTGGGTCGACATCGCCGCCGACGGAACCTTCGAGGCGACGTTGACGCTGAAGGATTCCGCCGCGACCCCGGGCTCATACGGCGTCTATACCTACGGCGCCGGTGGCGTGACCAACGCGGCCCAGGAGCAGAGCGTCGCCCTCAACTACGGACTCACGGCCGCGGTGACTTCGGCGGTCAAGAGCGCCACCGCGACCGAGGGCCTGACGGTCACCGCTGCGGGGTCGAAGCTCGGTGACGTCACCGGTGCGTACGTCGCGCTGATCGAGAAGGGCACCGAGGCCGACGTCACGGCCGGCGGCGGCTTCCTTGCGATGCAGTACGTCCGTGACATCACGTGGGGGGCCTTCACGGTCGACCTCAACACGGCGGCGGCGAAGCTCGATCGCACGAAGACCTACGAGGTCATCGCGTGGCAGCAGCACACGCTGCCCACGGCCGACACGATCCAGGCACGCTCGACCGTCGCCATCACCGATGCGCAGTGGGACGCGCTGTTCGGCACGAAGCCTCCGACGCCGAAGCCCCCGGTGACGACCCCGACCAAGCCTGCGGCCACCGTGCCCGGTGGCTCGCTGCGCTGGGCGATCTCGTCGTCGTTCACGAAGTACGTCGTCGGCGACATAGCCAAGGGCGCGATCGACGTGTCGGGGGGAGCGACGCGCTCGGGCGGGCTCTTCCAGTTCGGCCAGACCGTCGGCGGCGACTACAACGCGTCGACCGGTCTCGGCAGCGTCGTCTACCGCGGTTCGGTGCGCTTCACCGGTCATGCCGGCGTGCTCGACGTCACGGTCTCGAATCCGCAGATCAGCGTCACGTCCACGAGTGCGGCGACGCTGTACGTCACCCACGCCGGATCACGGGTCGCGTTCGCGACGCTCGACCTCTCCCGTGCGACGGTGACGAAGGCGAACGGCGCGGTCACCTACTCGGGTGCTCCCGCCGCTCTCACGGCGGAAGGCCGCAGCACGGTGCTGTCGGGCTTCTCGACGAACCTCGATCCGGTGTCCTTCACGATCGGCTCGGTGGCGGCAGCACCCGCGGGTACGACCGGAACCGTCGCCGCGGCCGTGGTGAAGCCCAAGGAGACACTTCCGTCGACTCCGCCGGCGACCACCGGCATCGAGATCGCCGAGAGCGAGCTCGAGGCACTGCAGTCCGGCAAGACCGCGACATTCTCGGCACCCGGGTTCCAGCCGAACGAGACGGGCATCAAGGTCGTCGTCTACTCGACCCCCGTGCTGCTCGACACGGTCTCGGCGGATGCCGCCGGCGTCGCGACCTGGACGGGAACGCTGCCGGCGAGCCTGGAGGACGGCGCGCACACGCTGACCCTGCAGGGCTCGGTCACTCGGGGACTCGAGTTCACCCTGGCCCGGGAGACCGCGGCGATCGGTGCGTGCACCGTCGACGGTGCCACGCTCCACTGGGGCTACAAGGAGTCGTTCCGCACCTACATCGAGGGCATCGCCGCGGGCGGCTGGACGCTCACCGATGTCACGTACCAGTACCCGGACTACGTCTGGGAGGGCGGCACCGGCTCGTTCGACGACGAGACCCTCACCGGGCTCGTCACGTTCGGAGGCAGCATCACCTTCACCGGTCACGGCGGCGCGCTGAACACGACCCTGGCGAACGCACGGGTCGAGCTCGCCGGCGACACGGGGTACCTCGTGTTCGACCTGCTCGGCACCACGCAGGACGGCCAGAGCGTCGACCAGAAGGCGGTCCGCCTGGCCGAGTTCGCTCTCGGAGATGCGGCCGTCGTCGACGGAGCGCTCTCGCTCGACGCGATCCCGACGACCCTCACCGAGGCGGGTGCCGCCGCATTCGGCACCTACGCCGCCGGCGAGGAGCTCGACCCTGTCACCGCGCAGCTCCCGGTCGCCGAGGACTGCGGCGTCGCGGCGCCCGAGGAGGACGAGCCCGCCGAGTCCGAGGGCACGGCAGCTGCGGCATCCGTCACGGCTGTCACCGACTCGGAGGGCGCTCCGGTGTGGCCCTGGATCGTCGGAGGCCTCGTGATCGTGGTGCTCGCCGTCGGCGGGGGCGTCCTGATCGGACGCCGCACCAGGGCGACGCCCGAGAGCGCCGAGGTCACGACGACCGAGGTCTGATCCGCTTCAGAACTGCATCGCCCTCCCCGCAGCGGACGCGGGGAGGGCGATGCTCTGCGCAGACGGGGGAGCGACCCACAGCCAACGGTGGGACAATGGATGCATGTCCTCTCACGATTCCTCCCAGACGGTCGAGGCGACCGTCCGACGCGTGCCTCGGTTCGGCGTGTTCATGGGCATCGGAGTCGTGCTCGGGATCATCGCCGCAGGCATCCTCACCATGGTGGGCAGCTACGAGCCGTCCGACGCCGTCAACGTCGTCTACCCTCCCGGCCAGGTCTTCGGATTCCTGCTGCTGTGGACGGTGCCGATCGGCTTCGCGCTCGCGAGCATCGTCGCCCTCATCCTCGAGCGCACCGCACGGCGCCACGATCGCGTCGTGCACGTCGAGCACGAGACGATCATCGAGAACGACTGACCGCGACGCTCCGTCTCTACGCCAGTTCGGCGATGATCGGCCGGATGGCCGCGTCGAACGACACGACGTCGCGTCGCAGGCCGTCGGTGACCGCCACCGTCAACGCGCCGATCCACCAGATGCCGCGCTGCGAGAACGGCAGCACCTGCACGTTGAGCTCGAACGAGTGCGCGCGGCGCCCGATGTCGCGCTCGAACTCGGCGATCGCCGAGGCGTAGGCGCGATACGCCTCGCCACCGATCGTGCCGTTGCCCGACCGGCTCGCCATCGAACTGCGGATCGATGACACGTAGCGGTCGTGCGCGACGCGGGCGTAGTGCAGGGTGGATGCCGCGTGCGGTGTGATCGCCTCGGTCAGCTGCTCGGATCCGGATGCCGGCAGGGCGACGAGCGTGTCGAAGCCCTCGACGAGCTCGAGCGGAACGTCCGACGGGTGGGCGCGGGGCTCGACCGTCATGTCCCAGTACTCCCGCCACTGCTTCTCGAGGTCGGGAGTGACCTCGGTGGCGTCGGGCGCTCTGACGGGCAGATCCCGCAGGCTCGGCAGGTCTTCGGGGGCTCGGATGCCGAGCGATTGCCGCAGCGCGAGCGCGACGAGCACCGGAACGCTCGCGTCCTCGCGGATCAACCACTGCGGCTTGTCGGCCATGGCCCCATCGTAGGAGATCGAGGGAGGGGAAAGGGGGGCTCGGCGGGCGGTAGGCTTGACGGGTGGCTGCCTCCCCCACCAATCCCTATTCCGAAGCCGGCGTCGATACCGCTGCAGGCGATCTCGCCGTCGAGCTGATGAAGTCCTCCGTGCGCGCGACGCACGGCCCTGAAGTGCTGGGCGGTGTCGGCGGATTCGCCGGGCTGTTCGACGCGAGTGCACTGCGCGACTTCCGTCGCCCGCTGCTCGCGACCAGCACAGACGGTGTCGGCACGAAGGTCGCCATCGCGCAGGCCATCGACAAGCACGACACGATCGGCCAGGACCTGGTCGGCATGGTCGTCGACGACATCGTCGTGGTGGGCGCCAAGCCGCTCTTCATGACCGACTACATCGCGTGCGGCAAGGTCTTCCCGCAGCGCATCGCCGACATCGTGCGCGGCATCGCCGAGGCGTGCACCGCCACCGGCACCGCGCTCATCGGCGGCGAGACCGCCGAGCACCCCGGTCTCCTCGGCCCGCGCGACTACGACGTGGCAGGGGCCGCGACCGGTGTCGTCGAGGCCGACGGCATCCTCGGTGCCGACCGCGTGCAGGACGGCGACGTCGTGATCGCCGTCGAGTCCAGCGGACTGCACTCCAACGGCTACTCGCTCGTGCGTCACATCGTCACGAACGCCGGAATCGGCTACGGCGACAACGCCGCCGACTTCGGCAAGACCTGGGGCGAGGCTCTTCTCGAGCCGACGCGCCTCTACACGCTTCCGCTGCTGCGCCTGATCGAGCAGCTCGGCGGGGGAGTGCACTCGCTCAGCCACGTGACCGGCGGCGGCATCGCGGCGAACCTCGCGCGAGTGCTTCCGCAGGGGAGCTGGGCCGAGGTCGACCGCAGCACCTGGTCGCCGAGCCCGGTCTTCCGCGTGCTCAGCGACATCGCAGGCTCCACGCTGGAGTCGGCCGAGGGCACCTGGAACCTCGGCATCGGATTCCTCGCGATCATCGCGGCCGACAAGAAGGATGCCGCGATCGCGGCCCTCGCGGCCGAGGGCATGCCGGCGTGGCAGGTCGGAACCGTGGGCTTCGGCGCGCGTCCGGCCGGAGAGTTCGAACAGGGCGCCAAGGGCGTCGACGGTGGAGCAGTGCGCCTGGTCGGCGCCTACGCGGACGGAGCGAAGTAAGAGCCCATGTGCGGCATCGTCGGAATGGTGGGCTCTGCCCCGGTCAATCAGGACATCTACGACGCACTCCTGCTGCTGCAGCACCGCGGCCAGGATGCGACGGGAATCGCCACAGCTGAGGCGAACGGCGTCATGCACAACGCCAAGGCGCAGGGCATGGTCCGCGAGGCGTTCCGCACCCGCGACATGCGGGGACTGCTCGGCAACGTCGGGCTCGGTCACGTGCGCTACGCCACGAAGGGCACGGCCTCGAACGAGGAGGAGATGCAGCCGTTCTACGTGAACGCGCCGTACGGCATCATCCTCATCCACAACGGCAACCTCACGAACACGCGTGAGCTCACCGCCGACATGGCCAAGCGCGACCGCCGTCACCTCAACTCCTCGAGTGACACCGAGCTGCTGCTCAACGTGCTCGCCGGCGAGCTGCAGAACACGACCTCGACCGTCGACCTCGACGCCGAGCGCATCTTCGAAGCCGTCGAGCGCACGCACGAGCGCATCGAAGGCGCCTACGCGGTCATCGCGGTGATCGCCGGATACGGTCTGCTCGCGTTCCGCGACCCGTTCGGCATCCGCCCCCTGATCCTCGGCCGTCGTCCCTCGACGGTCTCCGGCGCCGAAGGCCGTGACGAGTGGGTCGTCGCGAGCGAGTCGCTCGTGCTCGAGAACGCCGACTACGAGGTCGTGCGCGAGGTCGAGCCCGGCGAGGCGATCTTCATCACCAGCGAGGGCGAGCTGCACACCAAGCAGTGCGCCACCGAGACCACGCTCGCGCCGTGCGCGTTCGAGTACGTGTACCTCGCGCGTCCCGACTCGGTCATGAACGGCGTCTCGGTCTACGAGTCGCGTCTGCGCATGGGCGACAGGCTCGCCGACACGATCGCGAAGCACGTGCCGATGGACAAGATCGACGTCGTCATGCCGATCCCCGACTCCGCGCGCCCCGCCGCCATGGAGGTCGCCCGCAAGCTCGGCATCGAGTACCGCGAGGGCTTCTACAAGAACCGCTACGTCGGTCGCACCTTCATCATGCCCGGTCAGGCCGTGCGCAAGAAGAGCGTGCGTCAGAAGCTCAACGCGATGTCCACCGAGTTCCAGGGCAAGAACGTGCTGCTGATCGACGACTCGATCGTCCGAGGCACGACCTCGAAGCAGATCATCCAGATGGCTCGGGATGCCGGAGCCACCTCGGTCACGTTCGCCTCGGCGGCGCCGCCCGTGCGGCATCCGCATGTCTACGGCATCAACATGCCGTCGCGTCACGAGCTCATCGCCCACGGCCGGACGATCCCCGAGATCGCCGAGGAGCTGGGCTGCGACCACCTCGTCTACCAGGAGGTCGAAGACCTCAAGGCGGCGATCAGCGAGGGATCCGTGCTCAGCGACCTCGACATGAGCTGCTTCGACGGCCGGTACGTCACCGGCACCGTCTCCGACGAGTACCTCGCGTGGGTGGAGGGGTCGCAGACCTCGTGACCTCAGCTGCGCAGCCGCTCTGGCGCGGACGCGCGCTCGCGTTGGTCGGCATCGTGCTGGTCGCGTTCTCGCTGCGATCCGCCGTCGCTTCGCTGTCTCCGGTGATCGACCACATCGCCGAGGACTTCCCCGTCTCGTCGGTCGTCGTCGGACTCATCGGCGCAGCACCTCCCGTGTGCTTCGCGGTGTTCGGCCTGCTGACGCCGCTGTTCGAGCGGCGGTTCGGCCTCGAACGGGTGGCCGTCGTCGCGATCGCCCTGATCGCCGCCGGTCTGCTGCTGCGCAGCCTCGCCGTCGATTCGACGTCGCTGCTCGCCGCGACCGCCGTGGTGTTCGCGGGGGTCGGCTCGGGCAACGTGCTGCTGCCGCCGCTGGTCAAGAAGTACTTCCCCGATCGCCTCGGCCTGATGATGACCGTCTACTCGACCACGATGGCGGTGTCGACCTTCGTGCCGCCGCTGGTCGCCGTGCCGATCGCCGACACGGCGGGGTGGCGCGTGTCGCTCGGCCTGTGGGGCGTCTTCGCCGCGATCGCTCTCATTCCCTGGGTGGCGATGCTCGTCGCGCATCGGACGGATGCCGTCGCGGCTGCTCCTTCACGAGGCGAGCAGGCGTCACCCGAGACAGCGGCCAAGGAGTACGACGCCGCGTCCATGGCGACCGGCCCGATCGCCACGACGCCTGCGAACCCCCGCGTCTTCGGGCGGCTGTGGCGTCTGCCGATGGCGTGGTCGATCGCTCTGGTGTTCGGTGCGTCGTCGACCATGGCCTACGTGTCGTTCTCGTGGCTGCCGACGATCATGATCGATGTGGGCGGGGTCTCGCCGTCGAACGCCGGACTGCTGCTGTCGCTGTTCGGCCTCATGGGTCTGCCGTGCTCGCTGCTGGTGCCGATCCTCATCGTGCGTTTCCAGGCAACGCGTCCCGTCTTCTTCATCGCGATCGCTGCGGGACTCGTCGGCCTGGCCGGCATCCTGTTCCTGCCCACTGTGGCACTGCCGCTGTGGGTCGCGCTGTTCGGCCTCGCGCCGGCGCTGTTCCCGCTCGCTCTGGTGCTGCTCAGCATCCGCGCCCGCACGCCCGAGAGCGCCGTCGCGCTCAGCGGGTTCGTGCAGAGCATCGGCTATGCGGTCGCCGCCGTGTTCCCGCTGCTGATCGGCCTGCTGCACGACGCGACCGACAGCTGGCTGATCCCGCTGTGGCTGCTCGTCGGCGTGCTGGTCGCGGTGATCCCCGCCGGATGGATCGCCGGGCGGCGCCGCACGATCGAAGAGGACTGGGAGCGCCGGCACGGCCGCTGGTGAGGCGAGCGCGGTGCCGGCCTGACGAGTCAGCGGCTGCGGACCTCGTCGCCGATGCGGATGCTGCCGCCGGCCCACGAGCCGGATGCGTCGGCCGGTGAGGCGCCGGGAAGAAGCAACCGGCCGAGGGTGGGCTCGTCCTGGGCGAACGAGGCGGTGAGCGTCTTCAAGACCTTGGCGTCGCGCACCCCGGTGTCGGGGTTCGCGTGCGCCGCCAGGCAACGCACGATCGGACCCGCGGTGTCGAACGCGATGTCTCCGACGATCACCTCTCCGGTCCAGTCGAGTTCCGACCAGGCGTCGGCGTCGCCGACGACGATGTTCGAGCGGAAACGGCGGTCGTCGACATCCATCTCGAGGGCGTCGCTCAGGGCGCTCACACTGCTGCGGGTGTGCACGGAGACATAACCGCGTGCTCGATCCTGGAATCTCGACGTCACTCCGTCGCCGACGAGGGTCAGCGGCAGCCGTCCGGGGCGCTGGATGCGGCGGCCTTCCGCAGTGCCGAGGACGAAGTCGGTCACGGCGTCGGCCAGTTCGATCCGTCCGGCGTCGTCGAGTCCCGCTTCCACGAGGATCGAGCCGGCGTGCTCGATGCGCACACGCCGTCGCTCGTCGTCGTAGTCGGTGCGGAGCGCCGCGAGGGCCGGGAAGTCCTGCAGCGAGAGCCCCTTCGCCTTGGGCCAGTAGTCGAGGCCGTCACGGTCTTCCGGGGTCGTCGCATCCGCGAAGCGGAAAGCCAGGACACGATCGCCCGCGATCCTCCCGTCGGCCTGCACGGTGAGCGAGTCGACGGACTCGGCCGTGAAGCCCTTGATCGGATGACGGTAGAGCGAGACGACGTGAGCCATGGGGTGATTCTCTCAGCTGGGTCGCGAACGGAGCGGCGGTCGGTGCGGGAGGACGTCGCGGTGTTCCAGGATTCTGGTCACGACGAAACCCCCGTGCGTCACACGGGGGAGTCGACGACGAACGAAAGGGCGGTCAGGCCTTTTCGAGTTCGTCCTCGTCTTCGTCCGCATACTCGTCGGCCCACTTGTCGACGTATGCGTCTTCAGAGTCGCTCGGGTGCGCGAGTTCGCGCTCGAGCGCCGAGTAGTTCACCGACGGACTGAACGACTTCAGTTCGCGGGCGATCTTGGTGTGTTTCGCCTTTTGACGGCCACGGCCCATGCCTGAGACCCCCTCACGAGTTAAGCTGCGGGCGACCAGCGCCCGAGTCATTCACGACACCGGCTGAAGGCCGGTAAGAGTAGCATTCAGAATAGCACGCGGCTAGACCGCACTGGCCCGTTGCCCGCTGGTGAAGGGAGCGATCATCATGACCGACAACACCTCCACGCCCTCGGATGAGGCCGCGCAGAACGCGACACTGCAGAAAGCAGTCATCGTCGGGATGCAGCCGGGGCAGGCCAAACGAGTGATCGACGAAGCGGCGCGTTTCGCCCGGCTCCTTCGCGTGCCGCTCGTGGTGGCGCACGTCGACGTCACGCGCTTCGTGACGTATGAGGATCCGGACGGGTACGTGCACTCGGCGCCCATCGACATCAACTTCGAGGCCGGTACTGCCGAGTTCGAGGCCGTGCAGTCCGAAGCGGCCGCTGCCCTCGACGGCACAGGGTTGACGTGGACGGCGCGTCAGCTGGTCGGCGATCCGGCGCTCGCCATCAAGGCGCTCGCCAACAAGCTCGATGCCCAGCTGATCGTGGTCGGCACGCGCAAGCGCGGCATCGGCGAGTCCATCCGGGAGTTCTTCACCGGATCCGTCGCGGCTCGGCTCGCGCACCGTCAGCATCGCTCGGTATTGGTCGTGCCGCTCGAAGAGCCGGTACCCGACTCGCAGCCCGAGATCTGGACCGAGTAGGTTCCGCGCGTCGTCGGTGCGGATGGCTGGTCGATTCCCGTTCGGCTGATCACGTCGATCGGACGGCCCCGTCCGCCGGGGAATCGTCAGCCACCTGAAACGCCGAAGTCCCTCTCGTCGCGTGACGGGAGGGACTTCGGATCGTGTGACGGGTGACGTCAGCGCCCGAGCGACGCCAGTGCGGTCGTGATGCCGCGGGCTGCGGCATCCAGTCCGTCCTCCAGCTGCGAGACCACGGATGCCGGCAGAGTGCCGCCCTTCGCGATGTGAGTACGCAGGTCGGTGCGCACGCGTGCGCGGAAGGCGTTGATGACGGCATCCGCCCTGTGCATCTCCTCGCGGGTGATGATGCGCTCGTCGTCGCCCGCGGTGCGGGGGCGGGACTTGGATGCCGCGCGGTCGTCCTTCTCGGCGGTGGCGAGGTCGGCGCGGAGGCTCTTCATCGCCTCCTGCACGCTCTGGCGAACCTCGTTCGCGATCAGGCGCACCGAGTCGGTGAGCCCTGCCTCGATGCCGGCCAGGTCGCCCTCGCGTGACGCGAGCTCGGCGCGTCCGGCATCCGTGATCGCATAGATCGTGGTGCGGCCGTCGACTGTCTTCGTGACGAGTCCCTCCTCCTCGAGCTTCGCGAGTCGGGGGTAGATGGTGCCGGCGCTCGGCGTGTAGGTGCCGCCCGTGCGGTCGGTCAACGCCTGGATGATCCCGTATCCGTGCTGCGGGGCCTCGGCGAGCAGCGAGAGCAGGTAGAGCCTCAGGTCGCCGTGCGAGAAGACTGCGGGACTCATGCTTCCCACTCCGCATCATTCGTGATCGACTCGGGCGAGCGGCGCAGAACGGTCACGCCGCCCGAGACCGAATTGGCGCGCAGGTCGACGAAGCGACCGGCGAGCTCACCGGTCGAGCCGGTGTAGTTGTTGATGCCGGACGAGCCGCGCTCGATGCCGTCGATAAGCAGGCGGCCGCTGAGTGAACGGATGACGTAGTTCGCGGCGAGCGACTCGTCGAGGCGCACGGTCGTGCCGCCCGAGACGGAGTTGACGTTGATGGTGTTGACGTCGCCCGCGGCGTCGACGAGCGTCGAGCCCGACACGATGTCGACGGTCGCGCGGCGGATCGTGCCGGTGACGGCGACGTCGCCCGAGACGCTGTTAGCGCTGATCGATCCGGTGAGCCCGCGCACCTGCACGTCACCCGAGACCGAGTTGACGGTCAGGTCGCCGATGAGGGTGTCGACGATGAGGTCGCCCGAGACGGTGTTGAGGCGGGCGTCGTTGCGGATGCCCGAGATGAGCGCGCCGGCGCTGACGACGCCGAGGTTGAGGGCGATCGAGCGGGGGACGGCGACGCTGACCTCGGCCTTGGGGCCGCCCGAGCCGAAGTTGCGGAACACCTCGAGGAAGTTGTCCCAGCCGAGCTGCGGGTGGTCGATCTCGACCTCGCCGTCATTCGACTCGATGCGGAGGTCCTTGGTGGTGACGCCGTGCACTTCGATGCGGATGCCGGGTTCGTCGTGCGCGATGACGTCGACCTGGCCGCCGACCAGACCGATCTTCAGGCGGGTGACGTTCTCGATGTCGATCACACGTTCTTCACCGGGGGCGATGAGCCACTTCTCGGTCATGTCTGCTTCTCCTGTGTTGAGTGAACACGATATATCGTGTTCCGACAGGGTAACACGATATATCTCGACTTTGTCAAGTGGGTGGGCTCGCGCCGTGAGCCGAGTCAGTTCAGACGAGGGGTGGGGTGTGCCAGATGCGGTCGATGTAGTCGCGGATCGAGCGGTCCGACGAGAAGAAGCCGGTACGGGCGACGTTGAGGATCGCGGAGCGGGTCCACGCCTCCTGGTCGGCGTAGGCGGCATCCACTCGTTCCTGTGCCGCGATGTACGACGCGTAGTCGGCGAGCACCATGAAGCGGTCCTCGTAGAGCAGATTCGAGACGACGGGTTCGAACACCGAGCGGTCGCCGCGTGAGAAGGCTCCGGATGCGATCAGGTCGATCGCCCGGCGCAGACCCTCATCGGCCTGGTAGAAGTCCTGAGGCCGGTAACCGCGAGTCGACAGCTCCGACACCTCGGGCTCGCTCATGCCGAAGAGGTAGAAGTTGTCGTCCCCCACGAGTTCGCGGATCTCGACGTTCGCCCCGTCATCCGTGCCGATCGTGAGCGCGCCGTTCAGGGCGAACTTCATGTTGCCCGTGCCCGATGCCTCCTTGCCGGCGAGCGAGATCTGCTCCGACAGGTCGGCGGCGGGGATCACGCGCTCGGCAAGGGTCACGTTGTAGTTCGGCGGGAAGACGACCCTCAGTCGACCCTCGAGACGGGGGTCGGTGTTGACGACTTCGCCGACGGCGTTGATGAGGTGGATGATGCGCTTCGCCATCGCGTATCCGGGCGCCGCCTTCGCGCCGAAGATCGCGGTGCGGGGAACGACATCCGACACGGCGATGCGCCCCGAGATGACGCCCTCGTAGGTCGTGACGATGTGCAGCACCTTCAGCAGCTGACGCTTGTACTCGTGCAGGCGCTTGACCATCACGTCGAGCATGTGACCGTCGCTGATCTCGACGCCGTCTCGTTCATGCAGCACCTCGCTCAGGCGGCGCTTGTTCGCCGCTTTCACGCCTGCGAACGCGGTGCGGAACTCGGCATCCTCGGCGAAGGGTTCGAGCTCGCGCAGGCGTTCGAGGTCGGTGGCCCAGCCGTCTCCGATCGCCGCGGTGATCAGCGACGAGAGCTCGGGGTTCGCCAGGCGCAGGAACCGACGAGGTGTCACGCCGTTCGTGACGTTGGTGAACTTGCCGGGGAAGAACGCGTCGAAGTCGTGGAGCACCTTGTCGCGCAGCAGCTGCGAGTGCAGCTCGGCGACGCCGTTGACCTTCGCTCCTGCGACGGTCGCGAGGTACGCCATGCGCACGGAGCGCACCGGATGCTCGGCGATGATCGACATGTTGCGCACGAGCATCTCGTCGTCGCCGAAGCGCTCGCGCACCGCCACGAGGAACTCGTCGTTGATGCGGTAGATGATCTCGAGGTGGCGGGGCAGCAGGCGCCCGAGCAGTTCGACCGGCCACACCTCGAGGGCTTCGGGGAGCAGCGTGTGACACGTGTACGCGAAGCACTGCCGGGTGATCGCCCACGCGGCATCCCACTCGAGGTGCCTCTCGTCGATGAGCACCCGCATGAACTCGGGCACCGCGATCACCGGGTGGGTGTCGTTGAGCTGGAAGATCACGCGCTCGGGAAGGTTCGCGAGGTCGAAGCCGTCGGCGAGCATGTTGTCGAGGAAGTCGTGGATGGATGCCGCGACGAAGAAGTACTGCTGCTGCAGGCGCAGCTCCTTGCCCTGCGGGGTGGAGTCTTCGGGGTAGAGCACCTTCGAGATGTTCTCGGCGTAGGTCTGCGCGCGCACGGCTTCTTCGTAGTCCCCCGAGTTGAAGATGCGCAGGTCGAAGGCGCTCGTCGCCACGGCGCTCCACAGGCGCAGTGTGTTGACGCGGCCGTTCCGGAATCCGGGGACCATGTAGTTGTAGGGCACGGCCTGCACGTTCCACGCGGGAACCCACCGGCTGCGGGTGACGCCCGCGTCGTCGTACTTCTCGGTGTGGCCGCCGAACGCGATCGTCTGCGCGTCTTCGGGTCGGGCGAACTCCCACGGCGAGCCGAGCGCGAGCCAGGCGTCGGGCTGCTCGACCTGCTGGCCGTCGACGAACGTCTGGCGGAAGATCCCGTACTCGTAGCGGATGCCGTAGCCGATGCTCGGCACCGCCATCGTGGCGAGCGAGTCGATGAAGCAGGCGGCGAGACGGCCGAGTCCGCCGTTGCCGAGGCCGGGCTCGACCTCGTGGGCGCGCAGCTCGTCGAGGTCGATGCCACACGATGCGAGGGCCTCGGTCGCGACCTCGGTGAGGTCGGCCGCGAGCAGGTTATTGTCGAGCTGGCGGCCCAGCAGGTACTCGGCCGAGAGGTAGCAGACGCCCTTGGCCTGCACCTCCTTCTGGTGCCGCACGTCTTCGAGCCATCGCGCCATCAGGTAGTCCCGCACGGTGTGGGCGAGGGCGAGGTAGCGATCATTCGCGCTGGATGCCGACAGCGCGACACCGCGGTCGAAGTTGAGGTTGTGCAGGAAGCGCTCCACGAACTCATCCGCGGTGCTCGGCGGAGCGATCACGGGAGCGAGGGCGAGCGGATGCAGGGAGGAGTGTGATTCGGGCACGTGACGACCGTAGCGAGCGCCGGGCCGATTCGTGTGACGGGCGGATGAAGAATATTGGTTGGGGACCGTTCTCTCGACCGGGATCGCGATAAAACCGTTACCTGGGAGTCACATTGGTGCTTCCTATCAATCCCCTGAACCCAATAGGTTGATCCTCGGATGCTCATCCGTCATGCGCATCGACCGGAGAGCGCGCGAGCGCATGTAACTGGGGGCTCTATGCGTGCGCGCATTTTTCTGGGGTTCGTCCTCGTCTCGATTCTGTTCGTGGGTGGATTGACACCCTCAGGTGCTGCAGTCGCGCAAGGCGCCACGGTTGGGCGGATCAGTGCCCCGCGAGTCACGGCGGCAACGGATGAAGCAGCGGTTTTGGCTGCACAGCAGGTTGCTGTCGAGACGGGCGAGCCCGTGGTCGTCGACGAGCTCACCACTCCCACCGAGCTCACGACGGCCTTGCCCGATGGGACCACGGAGACCGCGATCTCGAGCCGTCCGGTGCGCGTCGAACAGGACGGCTCGTGGGTCGATCCCGACCTCAGCCTCGTGCGGGTGGGCCAGTGGTATGAGCCGGCGGCAACTGCCGTACCTGTGCGGTTCTCGACTGGTGGCAGCGATCAGCTGAGCCAAGTGCGTGCGGAGTCGGGGGAGTGGATCACCGAGGTATGGCCGCATGGCACTCTCCCCGCACCGGTCATCGACGGCGACACCGCGACGTACACCGAGGTGCTTCCAGGCGTGGACCTCAAGCTTGTCGCCACTCGTACCGGCAAGGCCTCCATCTTCGTCGTGAAGAATGCTGCCGCAGCCGCCTCGTCGCAGCTTGCGGACCTTCGCGTGAACGTCGAAGGAGCGATGCTCGATACGAATGCGTCAGGTACCGCTATCGCTGAGACCGACTCGGGCGCCACTGTCGTCGCTGGCCAGCCGTTGTGGTGGGACTCCTCGGGCGGCGGAGATTTCCGTGAGCCTGGCCTGACCGCGCCGGTGAGGCCAGTCGAGCACGAGTTCTCGGATGACGGCGTCGCAATGGACGTGGGGGAGTCTGTCGAGCGCGAGGTGCAGGACATGCCGGCTGATGGGGAGCTCGATTATCCGCTCTTCATCGACCCCGACTGGAGCGTGGGCGAGGCGTCGTCGTGGTACACCGATGCCGCCTACCCGGATCAGTCCTACTTGAGCGCTGGTGCTTCGGATGTTCTTCGTGTGGGGATCTATCAGAACTTTCGCTCGGACATGTTCTTCCAGTTTCCGATCAGCGCGATGTCGGGTAAGCAGATCTTGTCTGCTCGTCTGAATACAACGCAGGTGGCGGTGGCCGCTTGCGGTGTTCAGCCGATCCAAGTGCAGACGTATGGGCTGAAGACGCCCGGTTTCACCTGGGATCAGGAGCAAGCGTGGAACGCCGCAGGAACCGGCGGCTGGAGCGCGATCCTGCAGGCCCCGTTCTACGGCCCGGATTGTGGGGCGGCGCCCCTCGCTGTCGGGTGGAACGTCACCGCAGGCGTGAAGGACAAGGTCGGTGACGACAACATGCAATTCGCCTTCACGTACTCGAACCCCAACGCTCCTTCGCGTCGTCACTACAGCCGCGACGCTACGCTCATCGTGACCTACAACACCGCACCGAGGGTGCCGACCGCACAGGCAATCGTCTCGCCGCCCCGCGCGTGCGGCACCGCTGTCGCACCAGCTCAGGTCGCGGCGACCGACGTGACCGTCTCCGTCAATCAGACCGATCCGGATGCGGGGAACGTCGACACCTACTTCTATCTGTCGAAGGCATCGGCGACCGCAACGGTCGTGCAGACGAAGAGTGCAGCCATGCGAGCGCAGGGTGTTCGGAGCATCCCGTTCACAGGCCTCACCGACGGTGTGACCTACGCGTGGCGAGCTCGGGGGTACGACACCCACGCGTGGGGAGCGTACGGCGGGTGGTGCTACTTCACCGTAGATGTCACCAAGCCCGTTCTTCCGACAGTTTCGAGCACGACGACATCGTTCACGGTCGGACAGGGAGCGACGGTGGACGTGAACGGTGAGACGGGTGCGGCTGGGTACGTGTACTGGGTCGCGCCGGGCGCGATCGTCTCGCCCGCTCCGACGATCCCGGTGGGCGGTACGGTGAGCAAGACCAGCGCGTTGCCGGCGTGTGACGGGGTCGTCTCCGCCAGCGTGCGATGGGCCTGCGCGAACACCAGCGGAAACGCCGTGCTGACCGTCGCGCCGGTGGACTCGTACTCCACGCTGTGGGTCTCGGCGTACGATCGTGCGGGCAACCAGGCGAATGCCGTGGGATTCCCGCTCTATGACAACAGCGCAAACGGGGCACCGGCAGGCGCCGCGAACATCGACGGTGGTCACGCGTGGCAGCTATCCGCACTCGAGTCCCCCTTGCCGTCGACGATTCAGGATTCGAATCCTTGGATCGGAGCGAACGCTGTCGCTCTGACGATCCCGGCGGGAACAGCCACAGATCAGACCAGTGTCGTGATCCCGCCGGTCGCCACGCCGGTGCTCAGCGGGGCATCGCTTGCCTCCACCGCTGATGCCTTCAGCACCTCGGCGTCACCTGTTGATGCCTCGAAGAGCTTCACTCTGAGCATGTGGGTCAGGCCGACGGCGGTTCCTACCGCCGACCAGGTGATCGCCTCGCAGGGCGGCACCGGTCGTGGAAGCGTCAGTCTGCGAGCCACCGTCGGCGGCGCCTACGCCTTCTGCATCACCGGCGCGGCGGCCAGCGATGACAACGGGCGTCCGGTGAGCGGCTGCGCCACCGGTGGATCTCTGTCGTTGAACTCCTGGCAGATGGTCACCGGGATCTGGGATGCCGGTAATCAGCAGCTTCGGCTCGTGATGGGTGGCACGTCGGTGTCGCCGGTTGCTGCGGCCGGCCATGTCGTGGGATCGGGCGATTGGACGGCGAACGGGCCGCTCAAGCTCGCTCCTGCTCCGCACGCCAACAGGTTCAAGGGCTCGATCGCAGATCCAGTGATCGTTCCCGGAGTCGTCGACCATTTTCAGCTTCAAGCGCTGGCGGGTCTCTCCCTTCCCTTCTCCGAATGATGGAGCGAAACATGACCACATGGAATCTGCGGCGCGGAATCCTCGCCACAGTAGCGACCGCCGCTTTGGTGCTCGGCGTCGCGATCTCGCCATCGCCGGCCATCGCGGAGGACGCGATCCCCACGATCGAAGAGCCGGTGTTCGGCGATCCGGTCCCGGGTACGACCGTTGGCGCGAAAGGGGGCAAGGGCAAACCGGCATCATCGGTGACTGCGCCGGCGCCCGCAGAGCGCGCCGTGACCGAGGTGCCGGCGGAGGATGTCGAACTCCCTTCATCTGACGTGGACGGTGTCGAGACCGAGGGCGTCAAGGGCACCTCGCCGGCGACCGTGGCCGGCGAATGGCAGAAGGTCGGCGACTCCGGGGTGCAGGTCGCGGCCGCAGAACAGGTCGCGGCAGATAAGAAGGATGCCAGCGAGCCTGCGGCAGCCGTAGAGGCCGGCGTGCTCAGCACGAAGGCGTCCACGAAGCTCGGGGCTGCTGTGGCGATCACGCTCGACCGCGCCGACGATAAGAAGGGCGAAGCGCCGATTGCCGTCAGCGTCCCCGACGATCTTCTCGCAGGCTCCTTCGGCGGAAACTATGCAGATCGGCTGACCTGGATCCAGGTCCCGCTCGTCGATGGCAAGCCGAAGCTCGACAAGGCCACCTCGGTCGCTCGAGCGACCGGCGAGAAGTCGGTCGTGCTGACCCCCACGGTCGCTGACTCACCGGTCATGCTGATGGCGGTCGCCGCGGCGTCGACGACAGACGGCACAGGGTCATACGCCGCGACGCCGCTGAAGTCGTCGTCCACATGGGACGTCGCCGAACAGACGGGGGCGTTCACCTGGGCGTACGACATGGGGGTTCCCGCTGCGGGAGCCGGCCCCTCACCCGATCTGGCGCTGTCGTACAACTCGCAGGCCGTCGACGGTGCGACCGCATCCACGAACAACCAGCCGTCTGCTGTCGGCGAGGGCTGGGACCTGTCGGCGAGTGGCTTCATCGAGCGCAGCTACATCCCGTGTGCCAAAGACGATGGCGCGAGTGGCGCTGTGACCACATCGGGCGACCTCTGCTGGCGCACCAACAATGCGACTGTGTCATTCGGCGGACACTCGGGGTCTCTCATCAAGGACGACGCGTCGGGGAAGTGGAAGCTCCCCAACGATGACGGCACCCGCTTCGAGTACCTGACGGGAACGGCGCAGGGATGCGCGGCGAACGGTACGGCTTCTACCGACTGCTGGAAGATGACGACGCCCGACGGCACGCAGTACTTCTTCGGCCTCAATCGTCTGCCCGGGTGGGTCACGGGTAAGGCGGTCACGAACTCGACATGGACCGTCCCGGTGTTCGGCAACGACGTCGGCGAGCCCTGTCACGCCTCGACGTTCGCTGCCTCGTCATGCATGCAGGCCTGGCGGTGGAATCTCGACTACGTGGTCGATGTCCACGGCAACGCAGAGACGTTCTACTACACGGCGGAGACCAACAAGTACGCCAAGAACAAGACGACCGCCACTGTGTATCAGCGCGGCGGCGTGCTGTCGCGCATCGAGTACGGACTTCGGTCGAACAACATCTACGGGGCGAACGCCGCGGGCTATCGGGTGCTGTTCGCCTACGACACCAAGGGGCGTTGTAGCGATGCGACCGGAGCGAAGTGCACCACGGGCACGCTCGACGCTGCGGTGAAACCGGCAAACCCGGCGATGTACCCCGATGTCCCCTGGGACCGGCTGTGCACGGCCGCCACCTGCACCACGGCCCAGATCTCGCCGTCGTTCTTCACGAACGCGCGACTCGCCACGGTTCAGACTCAGGTGCTTGTCTCTACGGCGTACTCCAACGTCGACAAGTGGGCGCTGTCGCACTCCTACCCTGCGCCCGGAGACGGCACCTCGCCGGCACTGTGGATGACGCAGGTGCAGCGCACCGGAACGGCCGCCGCGCAGGCGGCGATCGCCGAACCTGCAACCGTCTTCTTGGGAACGACGATGCAGAACCGGGTGTGGGTTGTCGATGGGCTCGCACCCCTCGACAAGTGGCGGCTCAGCTCGATCAAGACCAGTCTCGGCGGTGTCATCAGCGTCAACTATCAGGGCCAGCAGTGCACGGCGGCACAAGCACCGGCGATCCTCGCCGACCTGGCGAACAACACCAAGTGGTGCTTCCCCGAATGGTGGGTGCCTGAGTCTACGGTCGCGTTGCCCGGACGTCAGGACCTCTTTCACAAGTATCCGGTGGCGTCGGTCATCGTCGATGGAGTGACCGGCGGCCCACTCAACAAGGCGCAGCAGACCCAGTACTTCTACGGCACCCCGCGCTGGCGATACAACGACTCTCCTCTGACCATCGCGAACTCGCGCACCTGGAGCATGTTCTCCGGTGTCGACACGGTCGAGGTGCGCGAGGGCAACCCGGCCACTCCCGCAGCGCAGAAGGTGACGAAGTACACCTACTACCAGGGCATGAACGGCGATCGTGCGGCCCCGAGCGGCGGGACGAAGCCGGTGAACGTCGTGGGGACATCGATCGCGGACGAACGCTGGTTCGCCGGTCAGACACACAGCCAGCAGACGCTCAAGGGCGTGGGCGGAGCTGTCGTGAGCACCCAGGTGAACACCCCGTGGGCGTCGCCCGTCACGGCGGAATCCGGAACGCGCACCGCGCGGTTCACGAACGTGCAGAAGACCGTGATGACCGAGCCCGTCTCTACCGGCGGCAGCCGCACGCTCGAGACACGCACGACTTTCAATGACACCTACGGATACCCGCTCACGGTTTCGACGATGCCCTCCGATGCGGCGGGCACCTGCACCACGACGACGTACGCCGCTGCGAACACGACAGCGTGGGTGATCGGACTTCCCAGTCAGGTCCGCACGGTGGCGAAGACGTGCTCCGATGCAGGCACCGCCCAGTTCCCGGCGGATCTCGTCAGCGATGTCAAGACCACGTACGACGGTGGGGCGTGGGGCGCGGCGGCTACTCGCGGACTCGCGACGTCGACTCAGGTCGTCGACCGGTACGACAACGGTCAGCCGCATTGGGCTGCCGCCGGATCGCAGACATACGACGCTCTGGGGCGCCCGCTCGTGAAGACCGACGCGCTCGGCCGCACCAGCACCACCGCCTACACGCCGGCTGCGACTCAACCGCTGCTGAGCACGGTGGCGAAGAACACTGCTCCGTTCCAGTGGGCGACGACAACGACGTTCGAACCCACCACGGGAACCCCGACGACGATCGTAGATCCGAATGGCGCGACGACCACGATCTCGGTGGATGCATTGGGACGCAACAGCAAGGTCTGGCTGCCGCTGCAGCCCAAGGCGACCAACCCTGACGCTCCGTCATTGGCTTTTGTCTACACCTTGTCGCAGTCCGCACCGAACGCGATCAAGACCACGACCTTCACGGGTGGCGGCAACGTGACCGCCTTCGAGCTCTTCGATGGTCTCGGTCGATCCGTGCAGAATCAATCTGCCGCTGTGGGCGGCGGCGCGGTCATCAAGACCACGAACTATGACGACCAGGGTCGTTCCTACTTCGTCGACAACGCCTACTGGACGGCGTCGATCTCGCCGGGAGTGTCATTCTTCACTCCCGACAGTGAGAACAACATCCCGTCTCAGGTGATCACGACCTACGATGCTGTCGGCCGCACGCTCAAGACCGTGCTCAACGGCTCGGGCACGCTCCGCAATCAGACGGTCATGGCGTACCCCGGCGCGGATCGCGTCGACACCACGCCGCCGCAGGGTGGTACGGCGACGAGCGTGACCACCAACTCGCTCGGTCAGAAGACGAAGCTCGTGCAGTACCTGAACGGGGCGGTGTCGGGCACAGGTCAGCCCTGGACCTACACATACGACGGTGCTGGCCGCACGACATCGATGACCGATCCGGCTGGCAACGACTGGACCTGGGCGTTCGACCTGCTCGGAAACCGGGTAGCGCAGAACGACGCCGACTCCGGAGTATCGACCGCTACGTATGACCTCGCCGGAAACATGACGTCGACCACCGACGCACGGGGCAAGACGGTGACGACCACGTACGACGAGCTCAACCGCAAGAAGGCGATCTACGCGGGTGATGCGTCGGGTGCGATCCTCTCGGCATGGACGTATGACACAGTGTCGAAGGGACGTGTGACCTCGTCGACGTCGTACACCGGCTCGACGGCAGGCACTCCCGGAACCGCGTACACGACGACGGTCGGGTCATACGATCTCGCCGGGAACCCGCTGGACACGACAGTATCGATTCCCAGCGGTGCGCCGGCGTTCGGCGGAACCTCGTACAAGGTCACGTCGTACTACAACTCGGATTCGTCGCTGCAGGCGAAGTCTGTTCCCGCTATCGGTGGGCTCCCCACGGAGCTCATCAGGTACGCCTATGACCCCTGGGGAAGGCTCGGGAGTGTCCGCGCGGGAACCACTGCGGTGCTCGGCGGCACGGACTACTCGCCCATCGGACAGCTCGCGCAGTTCGTGCGGGGCACCAGCGCCAGCAGCGCCTACTCGACGTATGGGTACGACCCTGCGACGGGCGCCGTCCTCGCGATCAAGGACAATGCGGTGTTCGGCGGTGCCGGCCACTACGTCGCGGATCGCTCGTTCACCCGCGACGCCGTCGGCAACGTGACGTCGTCGACGGTGTCGGCGACGCATCCGCAGACGCAGACGCAGAAGACGTGTTACACGTACGACGGTCTGCGTCAGTTGACGCAGGCGTGGACGCCGAATGCGTCAGCGACGTGTGCGGATGCGGCGTCTGCGGCGACGATGGGTGGTCCGGCTCCGATGTGGATGGATTACGCGTATGACACGACCACGGGTAATCGGACGAGTGTGACGTCGCATTCTGCGATGGGGTCGACGTCGACTCGGGCGTATGAGTATCCGGCGGCGGGGGCTGCTCGTCCGCATGCGGTGCAGGAGATCACGGGTGCGGCGGGTGATGGGTCGGGCTCGTACGAGTATGACGAGTCCGGGAACGCGGTCAGTCGTCCCGGGCAGGAGATCACGTTCAACACACGCGGCAAGGTGTCGAAGGTGGTGGCGGGGGCTGAGGAGCAGTCGAACGTGTATGACGTTGACGGCAACTTGTTGTTGCGGGTGTCGTCGTCGGAGGGTGCGACGTTGTTCCTGGGGGATACGAGTGTGTCTCAGGCTGTGGGGTCGTCGGTGGTGGAGGGGTTCCGGACGTACTCTGGTGCGGAGGGGAAGCCGGTGGCGCAGCGGTCGGCGAAGTCGGGGACTG